>JADJVQ010000023.1 GCA_016710525.1 Burkholderiaceae bacterium | reverse complement strand
GCCGGAAGAGAAGAACAAGTTAGGAACAGGGTTTGACATGGCGATGGGTCGAAAAATCCGAGGATAACGCAGGCCGGAGTGCCCGGAAGGTTAGACTTTCGCGCATGCGCCGCGGGGAATCGCGTCCCCTCCCAACCATTTGAACGACGAATGGACATGCCATGACACGCCCACTGCCCGACACCCTGCCCCCGCCCCATGAGCTGGACGCAGACGCCAGCTGTCCGCAGCGCTGGGGCTGGATGCGCGGCAGTCCGCCGCCGGCCGACCGCGTTGTCCGATTCGCGAATGGCGACAGCCGGCGCTTCCCGCAATCGCGCTGGACGTTCAGCCACATCCGCGAGCTGCACCCGACGCTGGACATCGCGCGCGGCGACGGGCCGGTGGCGGTGCTGCCGCGCGCCTTGCGCGAGGACCTGGACGATATTGCGCTGACGCCGATCGGCGCGGCGCGACCGATCAGCTTCGCGCAGTCGCTGAAGGCCAACTACACCGACGGCATCGTGGTCCTGCATCGCGGGCGCATCGTGCTCGAGCGCTACTTCGGCGCGCTCGACGAACACCGGCCGCACATTGCCTTCTCGGTCACGAAATCGTTCATCGGCACGCTGGGCGCGCTGCTGGTGGCCGAGCGCGTGCTCGACGAATCGCGCCCGATCGCGCACTGGGTGCCGGAGCTCGCGCGCTCGGGCTTCGGCAACGCCACGCTCGGTCAGGTGATGGATATGACCACCGCGCTCGACTTCAACGAGGTCTACACGGACCCGAAATCAGGCATTGCCGCCTATGCCCGGGCTGGCGGCTTCGCGCCGCGCGCGGCGGACAATACCGACGCCGACGGGCTGTATGCGTTCCTGCAGGGCGTCGGACCGGCCGGCACGCACGGCGAGGGCTTCACCTACCGCAGTGTGAACACCGATGTGCTGGCCTGGGTGTTCCAGCGCGCGAGCGGCGAGCGCATCGAAACGCTGTTGTCGCGGCGGCTCTGGAGCGGTCTCGGCGTCGAGCGCGACGCCCACATCACCTGCGACCCCCATGGCATGCCGTTTGCGGCCGGCGGCCTGTGCACCACCGTGCGCGACCTGGCCCGCATGGGCGAGATGATGCGCTGCGAAGGCGCGTTTAACGGTCGGCAGCTCGTGCCGGCCGCTGCCGTGGCCGCCATTCGTGCCGGCGGCGACCCGGCCAAGTTCGCCCGCGCCGGCTATGCGCTGCTGCCCGGGTGGAGTTACCGCCACCAGTGGTGGAACAGCCAGAATGCCGACGGCATGTACATGGCCCGCGGTGTCCACGGTCAGGCCATCGTCGTCAACCCGAAGGCCGAGCTGGTGGTTGCGCGTTATGCCTCGCACCCGCTGGCGGCCAATGCCAATCTCGACCCGACCTCACTGCCGGCATGGGCGGCGCTGGCGGAGCACCTGATGCGCCATCCGGGCTGATCTCATGCGGCATCTGCAGCATCCGATCCGCACGGGTGGCTGTGCTGTCGGTGCCGGCCGGTCTGCCGCCCTTGGCCGGCGCCCAGGCGCTGGCTGTCGGGGATGCGCAGGTCGGTGACGCAGACCTCGTCAAGGGCAATGGGCATCTGCGGTGCGATCGGGGATACAGTGCGCCGCTACGGTGTCTCTGTTGACCCCCAACTGGAATATCCCCGATGAAAAGAATCCTGCTGTTCGTGCTCACCAACCTGGGTGTGATGCTGGTGCTGGGCCTGGTGGTGAATGTGCTGGGCCTGAACCGCTTTCTCACCGCCAACGGCCTGAATCTCACGTCGCTGCTCGGCTTTTCGCTGGTGATGGGTTTTGGCGGTGCCATCATTTCGCTGCTGATCAGCAAGCCCATGGCCAAGTGGAGCATGGGCGTGCAGGTGATCAACGAGTCGAGCGACCCGACGCATGCCTGGCTGGTCGCCACCGTGAAGCGCTTTGCCGACAAGGCCGGGCTCACGATGCCGCAGGTGGGCATCTACGAGGGCGCGCCCAATGCCTTTGCCACCGGCGCTTTCAAGAACTCGGCGCTGGTGGCGGTTTCCACCGGACTGCTGCAGTCGATGAACCGCGAAGAAGTGGAGGCGGTGATCGGCCATGAGGTGGCCCACGTCGCCAATGGCGACATGGTGACGATGGCGCTTATCCAGGGCGTGATGAATACCTTCGTGGTGTTCCTGTCGCGGGTGATCGGCAACATCGTCGACAAGGTGATCCTGCGCAACCAGAACGACGGGCCGGGCATCGGCTACTACGTCACCACGATCGTGCTCGACATCCTGCTGGGCTTCGTGGCCGCGATCATCGTGGCCTGGTTCTCGCGCCAGCGCGAGTTTCGCGCCGATGCGGGCGCCGCCGATCTGATGGGGCGCAAGCAGCCGATGATCAATGCGCTGGCGCGGCTGGGCGGGCTGGAGCCCGGTGAGATGCCCAAGACCTTGCAGGCCATGGGCATCAGCGGGCAACCCAGCGGACTGATGGCGCTGTTTTCGACGCATCCGCCGATGCAGGAGCGGATCGATCGGCTGGCGCAGCGCCAGGGCGGTTGAGGGCCGATGTCGCTTCGGTCTGCGATGAAGAGCGCAGGACGAACGCTGAACGCTCAGATCGTGTAGGCCGCGAACTTCGTCGTCCGAGCCCGCGCCTTCGCCTCGGTCGGCACGGGGCGGCCGGGGCTCAGTGCTCCTGGGACCAGTTGTCGAGCATGAGACCGGACACCCGCGAAAAATGGCGGGCATTGTTGGTGACGAGCACGGCACCCGCAGCCAGGGCATGCCCGGCAATCATCGCGTCCATGCTGCCGATCGGCGTACCGGTCCGGTGCAATTGCGCCGCGATCGACGCGAAGTGCGTTGCGGCCGCCTCGTCCCATGACAGGCACCGCACCCGGAGCAGGAACTGGTCGATCAGATGGGCGAGTCGGCGCGCACCGTCCTTGAGCATGACGCCGTAGAGCAACTCACCGCGGGTCACGGCAGAGATGCACAAGTGCCTGGGAGAAACCCTCGCCACGTGCGCATCGAGGGCTGGCGTCTTGCCCCGGACCAGATAGCTCACCGTGTCGGTATCGAGCATGTAGAGCGGCATCACCGCTCCTCGAACGAGTCTCTCGGCTTCAGCGGTTCATTCAGTGGGCGCTCGCCCATGAAGTCGGCCGGCACGTCGGCCTGGTCACGCAGCGCGAAGAAGTCGCGCCAGGAACTGGTCGTTCGCCTGGCCGACAGGATCACATCACCGGTGACTGCATCGCGGCGAATGAAGACCTCGTCCGAGCCGTTGAACCTGAACTCGGCTGGCAGGCGTACGGCCTGGCTGCCCCCGTTGACGAAAAGCTTCGCAGTCTTTTGGGTCACGGTTAGCTCTGTACAAAATATATACATTGAAAGTATATATTTTCAACCTGACGCTGTCTATCTATCAGACAGCGCCAATCGCGATGTCAGTCGGGCGTCCGCTATCCCGCCTTGCGCGCCGGGATCTTGTTGAACGGCATGCCCCGATCGGCACGCATGTCGGCCGGCAGGCCCAGCACCCGCTCGGCAATGATGTTGCGCAGGATCTCGTCGGTGCCGCCCTCGATGCGGGTGGCCGGCGAGCGCAGCAGCATGGCCTGGAAGCGCCCTGAGGCCTCGACCATGGTCGGATCCATCAGCGCGCCGGCCTGGCCCTGCAGGTCGAGCGCGAACATCGCGATCTCCTGCAGCGTCTGGCCGGCGACCAGCTTGCCGATGGAGTTCTCGGGCCCCGGGGTCTCGCCCTTGGACAGCGCCGAGATGCTGCGATAGGCCGTGTAGCGCAGCCCGCTGGTGCGCACCGCCCAGGTGGCCAGCTTGGAGCGCACCGCCGAATCGTCGATAGCCAGGCCGTCGCCGGTGTCGAAGCGGCAGCACAGGTCGAGCAGCTCCGGAAAACCGGTGGGCATGCCCGCGCCGATCGACAGGCGCTCGTTCATCAGCGTGGTCAGCGAGACCTTCCAGCCCTGGCCGACCGCGCCCAGGCGCTGGCCGTCGGGGATGCGCAGGTCGGTGAAGTAGACCTCATTGAAGCCCGACTGGCCATTGACCTGCTTGATCGGGCGGATCTCGATGCCCGGGCTCTTCATGTCGATGAAGAACATGGTGAGGCCGTCGTGCTTGGCCACGTCGGGGTCGGTGCGGGTGAGCAGGATGCCGAAGTCGGAATAGTGCGCGCCGCTGGTCCAGATCTTCTGGCCATTGACCACCCAGTGGTCGCCGTCGCGCACGGCGCGAGTCCGCAGGCCGGCCAGGTCCGATCCGGCCACCGGCTCGGAGAACAGCTGGCACCAGACTTCGTCGCCGGAGGCCAGCGGCGGCAGATAGCGCAGTTTGTGCTCCTGCGCGGCGAACGCCATCATCGTCGGGCCGCACATGCCCTGGCCGATCAGGAAGGGCGACGACAGTTTGGAGAAAACGCCTTCCTCCTGCTGCCAGATCACGCGTTCGATGGGCGTGGCGCCGCGGCCGCCGAATTCGGTCGGCCAGTGCAGGCAGGCCCAGCCGCCTTGCTGCTTTTTCTTCTGCCAGGCCTTGCCGGCCTTGAGCACATCGCCGCTGCGCAGCGCCGGCTGGCCGAAGCCGGCCAGTTCGAGCTCGGCGCGCAGTTCCTGCGGCGCATTGGCCTGGATCCAGGCGCGCGCCTGGGCGCGAAAAGCGGCTTCTTGGGGGGTGTCGTCGAAGTTCATCAGTCAGTGTCCTTGGTGCGTTCGGGCGCTGGGGCGGCGTTCAGGCGGCGCGGCGGGCGCGCAGGCAGTCGATCAGGCGGTCTTCCCAGGTGGAGAGCGCGCCCAGCGACAGCGCCAGCAGGTTGGAGCGGCGGTAGTACAGGTGGCAGTCGAACTCCCAGGTGAAGCCCATGCCGCCGTGCACCTGGATGTTGTTGCGCGCGCAGTGCTGGAAGGCCTGGGTGGCGCTGACCCGCGAGGTGGCCGCAGCGTCGGGCAGCTCGGCCGATTCGGTCGACAGGGCCCAGGCCCCGTAGTAGCAGTTCGAGCGTGCCAGCGTGGCCGACACGTACATGTCGGCGAGCATGTGCTTGATCGCCTGCAGCGAGCCGATCGGACGCCCGAAGGCGTAACGCTCCAGCGCATAGTCGCGGGCCATCTCGAGCGCGCGATCGGCGCCGCCGAGCTGCTCGAACGCGATCAGCACCGCGGCGCGGTCGAACACGCGCTCGATCAGGGCGGCGCCCTGGCCTGCTGCGCCCAGGAGCTCGGCCGGTGCATCGGTGAACTCGATGCGTGCGTGGCTGCGGGTCGGGTCGACGGTGGCGACCGGAGCGCGGCTGACGCCCGCGCCTTTCAGGTCGACCAGGTACAGCGACAGCCCGGTGGCGTCGGCGCTGTCGCGGGCCGCGACCACCGCGAAATCGGCGACGTCACCGTCGGCCACCGCCGTTTTGGTGCCGCTCAGGCGGGCGGTCTCGCCCGAGCGAGTGGCGATGGTTCCGATCGAGGCACTGGTGACACGACCGGTGCCCTCGGCATACGCGAAACAGCCGATCGACTCGCCGGTGGCCAGGCCGCGCAGGTGCTGCTGTTTTTGGGTTTCGCTGCCGGCGATCATCAGGAATTCGGCGGCAAGGGCAATCGACGAACTGAAGGGCACCGGCGCGACTGCCCGGCCCAGTTCTTCGGCGATCACGCAGGCCTCGAGGTAACCGGCGCCCAGGCCGCCATAGGCCTCGGGAATGGAAGCGCCCAGATAGCCGAGCTCGCCGAGTCCCTTCCATAGCGCTTTGTCGTAGGGCTGCGGCCCGTCGAGCACCGCGCGGACCGCGGTGCGGTCGCAATGGTCGGCGAGGTAGCGGCGCGCCTGTTCCTTGAGCTGCTTCTGTTCCGCGGAGAAGTCGAATTCCATGAAGTCGTCCTGTCGATCGATTGAGTGTCGGCGCTGTGTTCTCATGGTAGTCCAACCCCCGGCGCACCGGCACTTCGCCTGGTCCGCAAGCCAGACTTCGGCGCCGCTGCGGGGGCACGAAAAACGCACGCAATGGAGTTTCCGATGACTGATGATTCACCGATCTTGTATGCGCTCGAGGCAGGTGTCGCGACGCTGACCTTCAATCGACCCGACAAGCTCAATGCGCTCACCCCGGCGATGCTCGAGCAGTTCTTCCACTCGGTGATCCGGGCGTCCGCCGATCCCGACGTGCGGGTGATCGTGGTGACCGGTGCGGGCCGGGGATTTTCGGCGGGGATGGATCTGTCGATCATCGGCACCGGCCGCTCCGGCGATCGCAGCGAACCGGCCGAGCTGCCGCCCCCGCCGCAATGGGGCGACGACATCGGCCCCAGCCTGCAGCGCTATTACAGCGGCGGCTGGAACGCGCTGATCACCTCGCGCAAGCCGACGATCGCGGCGGTCAACGGAGCGGCCTTCGGCTGGGGTTTCATTCTTTCGCTGCATTGCGACATCCGCTTTGCCGCGCGTTCGGCCTTGTTCAACGCGACCTTCGCGCGCCTGGGCGTGCCGGCCGAGAAGGGCGTGGGCTGGCTGCTGCCGCGGCTGATCGGAACCGCCCGGGCGGCCGATCTGCTGTACACCGCCCGCCGCTTCGACGGCGTCGAGGCCGAGCGGCTGGGCGTGGTGAATGCGGTCTTCGATGACGACGCGCTGATGCCGCATGTCACGCAGTACGCCCGCGCCATCGCCGCCAACTCGGCGCCGCGGGCGCTGGCCGCGATGAAGGCGCAGATCTGGACCGCGGCCGACGATGTTTATGACGAAGGATTCGCCGCCGCGAATCTGGAACAGGATCGCTGTGTGGCCACCGAGGACTTCCGCGAGGGGCTGAGCAGCTACAAGGCCAAGCGGGCGCCGAACTTCGTCGGGCGCTGAGCACAGGGGGCACGGCGCCGGGCAAGCGTCAGGGTTCCAGGCTCGGGCGCTCAGTCGGCGGCCGCCAAGCCGCCGTCGCCGGGCCGTGGCCAGGCAGTCGCCAGGCAGTCGCCAGGCAGTCGCCAGGCCATCGCCAGGCAGTCGCCAGGCAGTCGCCGGGCCGTCGCCAGGCGGCCGTCAGGCGACGGCCGCCGCGGCCCGCAGACGCTGTTGCTCGGCGTCGGCGAAGCCCAGTTCGCTCAGCAGCGCGCCGGTGTGGCCGCCGGCCACCCCCGTGCCCGCGTACACGCCGGGCGTGCCATGCAGCACCACCTGCGCGCCGTGGCGCAGGTACGCGCCCCATTGGGGATGGCGCGCCGGCAGCAGCAGCTGTTCGGCCAGCGCCTGCGGATCGGTGGCGAAAAACTGTTCGGGCAGCTGCGCATCGGCCTGCACGCAACCCACGCCGCGGCTGGCCAGGCGGGCCTCCCATCGGGCGGCATCGTCGCTCTCGAACATGGCTTGCAGGGCGGCAACCACAGGCTCGCCGCCCTGGCGCGCGGCCACAAAATCCAGCGCCGGCACATGGGCCATCGTGTCGCCCAGGCATTGCCGCATTCGTTGCCAGTCGGCGCTGTTTGGCGATCGCCAGGAAGACCCATCCCTGCGCGCAGCGATACAGGCGCCACAGCGGATTCAGCCCATGGCCTTCGCGGTCGGGCGATTCGCGCGGCGGCTTGTCCGGATAACGCAGGCAATCATCGAAATTAGCATAGGCATTGGCGCCGAACATATCGACGAAAATCGCCTGGCCGACGTGGTGGCGGTGCCTGGCCTGCAGTCCCAGCAGCACCGCCGAGCAGATGACCAGCGAGGTGTTCGGGTCGGGATTGACGTCGTTTGCCCGCATCAGCCGGCGCGCGGTCTCGCGCAGCTGCGCGAGGTCCATCGGTTCGGTCGATGGCGCGCCGCCAATCTGATGCAGCACGCCGCCCATGGCGGCCCCCGGGATGGGATGGGTTGACGGCCGCAGGGCGCCGGGCCCGGCCGGGCCATAACCATTGGCCGACACATAGACGAGGCCCGGGTTCAGGGCCGCCAGTTGTTCGTAGCCCAGGCCCAGACGTTCCGGCACGCCGGGCCGATAGTTGTGGATGAACACGTCGGCGCGCGCCACCAGGCGCTGCGCGACGTCCTGGGCCTGCGCCTGCTTCAGATCCAGGCCGATGCATTCCTTGCCGGTGTTCACCCGGGCCGCCCCGAGGCCCGGCGCCATGCCGCGGAAGGGATCGCCCTCGAGCGGCTCGAGCTTGATGACCCGCGCGCCCAGATCGGCCAGCAGCGAGGCGCCGAAGGGCGCCGCGATGATGGTCGCGGCCTCGACCACGGTGAGGCCGGCCAGCGGGGCAGGGCGGGGAGGGCGCGCGGTGCTTGCCGGTGCGCCCGATGCGGCAGGTGCAGCCTGTGCGGCCTGTGCGGCCTGTGCAGCTTGTGCCGGGTCTGCCGGCGAGCTCGCGAGGTTCGCGCTGGCGCCGGCATCGTCGGAAGAGGCAGGGCCTGCGTGGGTTGCCGCCGCGTGCGCCAACTCCGCCAGCACTGCCCGCGTGTGCTGTCCGAGCGCTGGGGCCTGCGCACCCGCGCGGCCGGGTGTGCGCGTGAGCTTGGCCAGCAGGCCGAGCTGGCGGCCCGTGTCGCCCATCGGGATCGAGTGGCCGTTGGCGATCGCATCCGGATCGTCCAGCGCCTGCTGGGTGCTCTGATAGGGATGCGAGGCCACCCCGCCGTCGGCGATGAAGATCGCCTGCCATTCGTCCAGTGTCTTGTCCTGAAGGCGCATCAGCAGGCGGTCGCGGAACGCCTCGCGACGGTCCTCCGGCCAGAGATCGGGCTGGCCGGACACGCCGAGCGCGGCCAGTTCGTCAGCCAGGCCGATCGCGCGCACGAAATTCATGAACAGATGCGGCAGCAGGTTGCCCATCTGCAGCCAGCGGCCGTCGCGGGTGCGCAGCGGGTGGTAGTTCAGGGTCGGCATCACCAGGGCCGGGTCGGGCGGCGCGGGCAGTTCGGGCTCGCCCCGGGCGCGGCGCTGCGCATTGACCTGGACCGCCAGAACATTGTTCATCTCGTAGGGCAGCAGCCCGCGCAGCAGCGAGGTCTCAAGCACCTGCCCGAGGCCGTCCCGATCGCGGGCGCGCAGCGCCGCCAGCACGCCCGACAGCAGCGATTGCGAGGCGGCGTGAGTGGCGACCTGCAAGGCCGCATAGACCGGACCGGTCCGCGAGGGCAGGCCGCGGAACTGCAGCATGCGGCCCACTTTGGCCGCGACCAGCGCCTCGTAAGGCGGATAGTCGGCATACGGTCCGCTGCGCCCGAAGGCGCTGACCCAGCCGACGACCAGGCGCGGATTGGCCGCCATCAGTTCGGCATCGGAAGGCGCGCCGGCCGCCAGAAGCGGCCCGCGGATCCAGACATCGGCGCGGCCTGCCAGCGCCAGCATCGCCTTGCGCTCGGACGGAACATCGGGGCTCAGCACCACGCTGCGCTTGCCGCGCAGCCACAGCGGCGCGGATGCCATCGCGCGCCAGGGATCGCCAGTGGGCGGTTCGATCTTGGTCACCTGCGCGCCGTAGTCGGCCAGGATCATCGTGGCCAGGCCCGCCATCGGGCCCTGGCTGTCGTCGATCACCCGTACCCCGTCCAGGGGAGCCTGCTCGCTCATGATGAATTCCCGTTGATGAGGGTAAGGTCGCCGGCCCGGATGCGGTCGCGCCCGCCTCAGGTTACTCGACGAACCGGCGAGCAGGCGCGTTGCCTGTCGGGTTCTGCATCCATCGGATCAATCTTCGAAACGCCGGACTGCGCCTTGCGTTGCGCGCCTCTGCTTCGCCCAATAGCCCGCTAAACTGCGCGAACACGACGCGGGCAATGTGCCTGGACCGGACAAAACAAGCGGAGACCTCGACATGACATCGGCAGCCACGATCAACACGGTCCTCGGACCGATATCGCCCGCGCAACTGGGCTTCACGCTGGTTCACGAGCACGTGATGGTGAGCACCAGCGGTCTGTACCAGAGTTATCCGGACCTGCTTGGGCGCGGTCCCGAGGCACGCGCCATCGCCACGCTGAAGCGCGCCAAGGAGGCCGGCATCGACACGATCATCGATGCCACGACCTTCGACCTCGGCCGCCACGCGCCGCTGCTCGCGGCGGTCTCGAAGGGGTCGGGCGTGAACATCATCAACGTCACCGGCTGGTGGCTCGATGTGCCGCGATTTTTGCGTGGCGTGGGTGCCAGCCAGATGGCGCGCGAATTCATCCGCGATGTGCGGGAAGGCTTTCGCGGCACCGACATCAAGGCCGGCCTGCTCAAGTGCGCGGCCGACATCGATGGCGTGACGCCGCCGCTGGAGACCATGGCGCGCGCGGTGGCCCGTGCGCATCGCGAGACCGGCCTGCCGATCATGGTGCACTCGCATCCCGGCACGCAGCTGGCCCGCCGCCAGATCGAGATCTTCCGCGAGGAAGGGGTCGACCTCACCCGGGTGAAGATCGATCACTCCAACGACACCACCGACACCGAATACCTGAAGTGGATCCTCGACCAGGGCTGCTTCCTGGGCTTCGACCGTTACCCGGGACGCATGGTCAGCCCGCGCATGCGCACCCTGACATTGAAGAAGCTGATGGACGAGGGCTACACCGAGCGGCTGTGCGTCTCTCACGACTGCATCTGCCTGCATATCCACAACGAGCAGCCCGATGGCAGCATCCCCGAGCAGCATGATTTCTTCCGCAGCAATCCCGACCAGTACCTGTTCATTCATCGCCATGTGATCCCGCAACTGCGCGAGCTCGGCGCCACCGAGGCCGACATCCAGACCCTGTTCGTCGGCAATCCGCGCCGCTTCCTGGCGGGTGCCTGAACGATGAGCGATCACGATCAGCTGCCCTTCGCGGGCTTGAAGGTCATCGACTGCGCGAGCTTCATCGCGGCGCCCGCGGCGGCCACGATCCTTTCGGATTTCGGGGCTCAGGTGGTGAAGATCGAACCGCCCGAGGGCGATCCCTTCCGCGAGCTGTACCGCTCGCCCGGGGCCACGCCCAGCGAGCGCAATTATTTCTGGGAACTGGACGGGCGCAACAAGCGCAGCCTGGTGCTCGATCTGAAGCAGGCCGAGGGTCTGGCGGTGCTGCACCGGCTGGTGCGCGAGGCCGATGTGTTCATCACCAACCTGCCGCTGCCGGTGCGCCGGCGCCTGAAGGTCGATCATGGGTCGCTCGAGTCGCTCAACCCGCGGCTGATCTACGCCTCGTTCACCGCCTATGGCGAGCGTGGCCCGGAGGCCGACAAGACCGGCTTCGATTCAACCGCCTACTGGGCCCGCTCGGGGCTGATGGATCTGGTTCGCGCAGACCACACCGCGCCGCCCTCGCGCTCGGTCACCGGCATGGGCGATCACCCCAGCGCGATGGCGTTGTACGCGGCGATCGCCACCGCACTGTTCCGGCGCGAACGCACCGGCCGCGGTGGTCTGGTGCGCTCCTCGCTGGTGGCCAACGGGCTGTGGGCCAATGGCTCGCTGACCCAGGGTGCGCTGAACGGCACGGTGTTTCCGCCGCGCCTGCCGCGCGAACAGTCGCCCAATCCGCTGACCAACCTGTACCGGTGCCGCGACGGCCGCTGGCTGAACCTGATCATCCTGAACGAGCGTCAGTTCCTGCCGCTGCTCGACACGCTCGGCTGCCCGGAACTCGGCGAAGACCCGCGTTTCGCGCAGGTGCCGCAGCGGCGCACCCATCACGTCGAACTGATCGAACTGCTCGACCGTCAGTTCGCGCAGCGCGACCTGAACGACTGGCGCGACCGCCTCGATGCGGCGGGCATCACGTTCGGGCTGGTCGGCACGCTCGCCGACATCGCGGGCGACGAGCAGATGCGCGCCGCCGGGGCGCTGGTGCCGTTTGCCGACGGCTCGGGCCTGACGGTGTCCAGTCCCTTCGAGATCGACGGCATCACGAAGGTGCCGCCGGGCAAGGCGCCGGAACTGGGCGAACATTCGGAGGCAAGTGCTGCGCGATGCCGGCTTCAGCGCCGACGAGATCGAGCGGCTGCGTTCCGGCCCGGGTGCTGGGTGCTGGCGCGGCGTTCAGCGCGCGGCGTTCAGCGCGGCTCGGGGACATCTCCCGGGTGCGGGACTGTCGCTGGCGCTCAGGACAGTCCCTGGCGCTCAGGCCTGTCCTTGGCGCTCAGGACTGGCTTCGGCGCTCAGGATTATCCGGCCGGGTTGGCGGCCGCTTTCGTGCCCGCGCCCGGCGGATCCCAGACGAACTTGGCGGGCCGGCGTTCGATAAAGCGTTCGACCGCGTCGTAGAAATAGTCGCTGGTCAGGCAGATCGACTGGCCCATGCCTTCCAGGCGCGCCATCGTCGAGTAGTCGGATTCCATCGACTGGTTCGAGTACAGCTTGGTGAGCGCGAGCGCCTCGGCCGAGCCCTGCGTGAACCGTCGCGCCATGTCCATCGCCACACCCATCAGCGCGTCGTGCTCGTGCAGCGAATGCACGATCCCCAGAGAGTGGGCCTCGGACGCACTGACCACACGCGCGCTCATCATGATTTCTTTCGCGCGGCGCAGGCCGATCATGCGGGGCAGCATGTACAGCGCCGCCAGATCCGGGATGGCGCCGATGCGGTTGAAGGCCATGCAGAAGCTCGAGCGCGGTGTGGCGACGACGATGTCGGCGGCCAGCGCCAGCGAGAACCCGGCGCCGAAGGCCGTGCCATCGACCGCGGCCACCACGGGCACCTCGAGATTGAACAGGCCCTCGAACCACTGATGACTGTCGCGCAGCCGTGCCCGGATCGCCTCGACGTTGCGCAGCGGCGTGCCATCGGCACTGCGCTGTCCGCTGAGCGATTTCAGGTCGCCGCCCGAGCAGAAGGCACCCGAGCTGCCGCTGATCAGCAGCGCCCGGATGTCGGCGCGTTTGCGGATCAGCGTGATCAGGTCGGCGTAGTCGTCCTTCAGTTCCTGCGTGAAGGCATTGCGCGACGCGGTGTCGCGCATCTGGAAGTGGGCCACGCCCTCGTCGATCGACAGGTTCGCGCGGCGCAGGGTCTGGGTCTCGGTGGTCATGGAGAGGCTTTCGTCGGAAGGTTGCGCCGGTCTGGTCAGCGAATCTCGAAGCAGGCATTCGAGACGACCGCGCGTTCGCCCACCCGCGCCTCGAAGATCACCCGTCCCGGCGTGTCGTGCCAGGCCTGCACGCGCAGCAGATCGCCCGGGTAGACCGGCGATGAGAAGCGCAGCTTGAGCATGCCGAAGCGGGCCGCGTCGCCGCCGCCCAGCGCACCGAGCAGCAGCTGCGCGCAGTGCCCGAAGGTGCACAGGCCGTGCAGGATCGGTCGCTCGAAACCGCCGAAGCGCGCCGCATCCGGGTCGATGTGCAACGGGTTGTAGTCGCCCGAGAGGCGGTACAGGTGGGCCTGGTTGTCGGCGATGCGGGCCTCCAGGACCAGATCGGGTGCGCGAGCGGGCGGGTCGATGCGGACCGAGTGCGTCTGCCCGGCACCCTCGAAGGGCTCGATGTCGCCCAGCCGTTCGACGCCGCGCCGGTAGGAGCCGCTGACCATGCGCACGCAGAGGTTGCCATCGGCATCGGTGACCGTGCTTTCGGTTTCGACGAAGCCGTTGCCCTTGCCGCGCGGGTGAACGCCGATCAGCCGCGAACGGACCGACACGCTGCCCGACAGCGGCAGCGGGCGCAGCTGTTCGATCAGGCGTTCGGCGTCGATGTTCAGCGGGCCGGGCGAGGGCGGCACGAGGGCCGGGTCGATCGGTGCGCCGGCACCGCCCCATCGGATCGGGAAGGTCGGAAACACCGCGAACGCGGGGTGCTTCTCGTAGATGAAGCGCAAGTCGCTCGCGCCGATCCCGACGGCGTAGAGCAGCACGTCGCGCTGGTCATAGCGGATGCTGACCGCGTCGCCCCAGGGTCCGGGTTCGCCGCCGGGCAGGCTCTTTTTCGCGTCGTAGATGGCCATGGCAAGGTTTCCGGAGCTCAGGCGGCCAGCGCGATGATCTCGAGCAGGTCGCTCTTGCCGCCAACCTTGCGCGGGTTGGTCGCAATCGGCGGGCTGCCGTCGTACATGCCGGCCAGCCGATCGAACTTGTCCGGCCCGATGCCCACCTGCGACAGGCGGGTGGCCAGGCCCACCGATGCGAACAGCGTCTCGACGTGATCGGCCAGCGGGCGTGCCGGGTCCAGCCCCACGCGAACGCAGAATTCCTGCTGGCGAGCCTCGTTGACCGGCCGGTTCCAGCGCAGCACGGCCGGCAGCATCACGCAGGAGGTCAGCCCGTGCGGCACATTGAAGCCGCCCCCGAGCAGGTAGCCGATGCCGTGGCTGGCGCCGTGCGCGACGCCGCCGCTGCGACCCTGGATCGAAAGCCAGGCGGCCGCCTGCGCGTCGGCTCGCGCCGACAGATCGGTCGCGTCGGCGTGCATGCGCGGCAGCGCGCTCCACATGCGGCGCGCGGCTTCGATGGCCGTGGCATCGCTGATCGGCGTGGCGTTGACCGCGCAGAACCCTTCGACCGAATGGTCGACCGAGCGGGCGCCGGTCGACAGCAGGAGTTCGGCCGGCGTGTCCATCGTGCAGGCGGGATCCTGGATCACCACCACCGGCACCGCCAGCGGATGGCCGACCATCAGCTTGCGGCCCAGCGCGGTGTCGGTGACGCCGCCGAACGAGGTGAATTCGGCCGCCGACAGGGTGGTCGGCACAGCGATCATGCGCGGGCGCGAGAAGTCGGTGCCCCAGGCGCTGGTGCCCCCGCCCGAGCCCCCGCCCGAGGCCCCGGTGAGGGCCTTGCCGGTGATGTCGCCCGCCTGCAGTCCGGCACCGAGGGCGACCAGCATGCCCTTGGTCGCGTCGATCACCGATCCGCCGCCCAGCGCGACCACGCCATCGGCTTTGCATTCTCGAAACTTCGCCACCAGGCGCGCGACCGACTCGACCGGCGAATGCGCGGGAATGTCGGCGATCATGCCGGCGCAGCGATCGCCCAGCAGGGCCTTCACGCGCTCGGCCATGCCGCTGCGGACCAGCGAATTGGTGGTGATCAGCAGCGTGCGCTGCCAGCCGAAGGCGTCGAGTTCCTTGGGCAACGCGGCCTCCAGGGCGCCGATGCCGGCGTGCACGCGCTGCTGGGCGGGCCAGTGGTGGGTCTGCATGGTGTCGTCTCCGTCGAATGGGCTGCGCAGCGACGATCGCGGTCGGCGCCGGGCGATTGGGAACCATCCTACCCGATGTGCAAATCCTGGAAGCCGGTGCGCATTTTCATTCGACCGCGAGTTGGCGCCCCGGTAATACTGGCGACAGAACTGCTTCCCACCCGACCACGGAGACAACCGACATGCCTGCCCAATCGATCGATACCGGAACCCCCGACCTGCTCGCCAGCCTGGAGGACGGCGTGCTCACGCTGACCATGAACCGCCCCGAGGCGCGCAACGCGATGTCCCGGGCGATGAACCAGGCGCTGGCCGAGCAGCTCGCCGCCGCCGAACTGGACAACGCCGTCAAGTGCATCGTCCTCACCGGCGCGGGCAAGGGCTTTTGCGCGGGCGGCGACGTCAAGGGCATGGCGGCGCGCGGCGACGGCACCGTCGGCGAGAACACCATCGACGGCGCGATCCATCGCCAGCGGGTGGGCCAGCGCGCCACCGCCGGCAAGCTGTTCAAGATGCCCAAGCCGACCCTGGCCGCGCTGCCGGGTCCCGCGGCGGGCGCCGGCTTGTCGCTGGCACTGGCCTGCGACATGCGGGTCATGGCCAGCAGCGCGATCATGACCACGGCTTTCGCGCGGGTCGGATTCTCGGGCGACTACGGCGGCACGTACTTCCTGACTCAGCTGGTCGGCTCCGCCAAGGCTCGCGAAATGTATTTTCTGTCCGATCGGGTCAGTGCCGACGAGGCCTTGCGCCTGGGCCTGGCCAACTGGGTCTGCGCGCCGGAGGAGCTGGCCGCGAAAACCCGCGAGATCGCGCTGCGCCTGGCCAAAGGTCCGACGGTCGCCTATCGGTACATGAAGGAGAACCTGAACCGCGCGATGGCCGGAGAGGTGGACGACTGCCTCGATCTGGAGGCGACCCATCATGTGCACTGCGGGCAGACCGAAGATCACCGCGAGGCGACCAAGGCCTTCGTCGAGAAGCGCGAGCCGGTGTTCAAGGGTCGCTGAACGAGGCGCGCGGCCCGGCCCTGCGGACACGGGCCGCCCAAAGACAATCGGCCCGATGATCGCAGGGCGAGAACCCCGCGGCCATCGAGCCGATTGCCGGTGCCGGACCCGCCTTGGTAGGCCGACCGGCACCCGCCGCTGGCGCGGGCCTAAGCCCGCGCGTTGGCGGAATCAATACACTTCGAACAGCCCGGCTGCGCCCATGCCGCCGCCGATGCACATCGACACCACGACGTTCTTGGCGCCGCGGCGCTTGCCTTCCATCAGCACATGCCCCGACAGACGCGCGCCGGTCATGCCGAAGGGGTGGCCGATGGCGATCGAGCCGCCGTTGACGTTGTACTTGGCCGGGTCGATGCCCAGCTTGTCGCGGCTATACAGGCACTGCGAGGCGAAGGCCTCGTTCAGTTCCCACAGATCGATGTCGTCGATCTTCAGGCCGTGGCGCTTGAGCAGCTTCGGGATGGCGAAGACCGGGCCGATGCCCATCTCGTCCGGCTGGCATCCGGCCACCGCCCAGCCCTTGAACGCGCCCAGCGGCTGCAGGCCGCGGCGCTCGGCTTCCTTGGCTTCCATCAGCACGAGCGCGGCCGCGCCGTCGGACAGCTGGCTGGCGTTACCGGCGGTGATGTACTTGCCCGGGCCCTTGACCGGCTCGAGCTTGGCCAGGCCTTCCAGCGTGGTGTCGGGACGGTTGCACTCGTCGCGATCGACCACGTAGTCGACGATCGACTCGGCCTTGGTGGCCTTGTCGACGACCTTCATGCGGGTCTTGACCGAGATGATCTCGTCTTTGAACTTGCCGGCGGCCTGGGCGGCTGCCATCAGCTTTTGCGACTGCAGCGAGAATTCGTCCTGGTACTCGCGGCTGACCTTGTAGCGCTCGGCGACGATGTCGGCCGTGTCGATCATCGGCATCCAGAAGGCCGGGTAGAGCTCGGTCAGGCGCTCGTCCTTGCCGCCGCCGCCGCCGCCCTGGTAGGTGATCGAGTCGACACCGCAGCCGACCATCACGTCATGGCCGTCTTCGACGATGTGGTGCGCCGCGGCCGCAATGGCGTTCAGGCCCGACGAACAGGCGCGGTGCATGGTCATGCCCGAGGTGGTGACCGGCAGGCCGGCCAGCAGGGCGGCGGCGCGTGCCACGTTGCCCGAGGCCGCCACGCAGCCGGCGATCACGTCTTCGACTTCGGCCGGATCGACCCCGGATCGCTTGACGGCGTGCTCGATGGCATGGCCGAGGATGGTCATGTTCGAGGTGTTGTTGAAGCCGCCGCGTCCCGCCTTGGCCAGGCCGGTCCGAGCGTAAGAAACGATTACCGCTTGCCGCATGATGGTCTCCTGTGCTTTCGTTCAGTGTTCGAGAATCTGGTTTGCCGCCGGCATCCTTGCACCTTCGCCGAAGAACGGAAAGATGCCGCGATCCGGAATCGCATCGGTCGTGCCCGATCTGCGGATTATGAACTCTGTGCCGCCCCGCGACACGCCCCGGGAGAGGGTCGGCGTGAGCACAATGCGGGGCGCAAGCAAAATATCACCGGGTTGGCATGGCCGATCCGGGTTGGCGTTCCGCCTGTCGGTCGCGTTCGCACCCTCAGGCCGATCAACCGAGAGCATGCACATGAGCACGAACGACAACATTCCCGGATACGACACGGTGGCCGTGCAGGCCTGGATCGAGGCCCATGTCACGGGCCTGGAGCCGCCTTTCACCTGGACCCGCCTGGAGGGCGGGCATTCCAACCTCACCTACCTGCTGCAGGACGCGCGCGGCCGGCGGGCGGTGATCCGCCGCCCGCCGATGGGCGAACTGCTGCCCAAGGCGCACGACATGGCGCGCGAATGGGCGCTGATCAGCGCGCTGGGGCCCACGCCGGTGCCGGTGCCCGCCGCGCTGGGCTTCTGCGAGGACCCCTCGGTGACCGGCGCCCACTTCTACGTGATGGGCTGGGTCGACGGGCATCCGCTGTACAACGCCGCGGACACCGACCGCTGGGTGCCGCAGGACCAGCGCGTGCGCTACACCGACTCGTTCATCGACGCGCTGGCGGGCCTGCATTCGCTCGACCCCGACGCGCTGGGCCTGGGCGACCTGGGCAAGAAGGACAGCTACGTCGGGCGCCAGCTCAAGACCTGGTACCGGTCGTGGATGGCCTCGATCGAGCCGGCCCGCTACGACGATCCGCGCGCGCATTCACTGCAGCAGTACTTCCTCACCAACCTGCCCGACCAGGGTCCGGCGCGCATCGTGCATGGCGACTACGGCCCGCACAACTGCCTGGTCGGCCCCGACTGCACGGTCGCGGCGGTTGTCGACTGGGAGATCTCGACGCTGGGCGATCCGCTGGCCGATCTGGCCTACGCGCTGAATTTCTGGCCCGACCCGATGGATTCCGTCGTCACCAAGGAGGACGCGGCCACCGGGGTGCCCGGGTTCCCGGGGCGTGCCTACATGGCGCAGCGGTATGCCGAACGCACCGGGCGCGACCTGTCGCGGCTGGACTATTACGTCGGCTTCAACCGCTGGAAGTCGGCGGCGATCGTGCACGGCGTGTACGCGCGCTACATGGAAGGCAAGAAGAGCACCGCGGGCGTGGACCTGGACGCGCTGCGCCTGCGGGTCGATCAGTCGCTGGTGCTGGCGGCCGAGGCGGTCGAGCGGCTGGAGCGGCGCAGCGCCTGATCGGACCGTGCGCTGCTTGATCGGACAGTACGTTGCCTGATCGAGCAGCGTGCCGCGCCGGTCAGCGCGGCGCGTGGTCGCTGCGCGGCCCGCCTTGTGTGGCAGCGCCGGTTGCGCGCCGGCGCAGCAGGAACACCGCCGGCACGATGAACAGCGACAACAACGGCGCGGTGACCATGCCGCCCAGCATCGGGGCGGCGATCCGGCTCATGATTTCGGAGCCCGTGCCGCTGCCCCAGACGATCGGCACCAGACCCGCCAGGATCACCGCCACCGTCATGGCCTTCGGACGGACCCGCAGCACCGCGCCTTCGCGGATCGCGTCCAGCAGCAGGGCGGGTGTGGCCGGCACGCCATCGGCCAGGCGCTCGTCCAGCGCGTGCTTCAGGTAGAGCAGCATCACTACGCCGAACTCCGCCGCGACGCCCGCCAGCGCGATGAACCCGACACCGGTGGCCACCGACAGGTGATAGCCCATCAGGTGCAGGAACCACACGCCGCCGATCAGCGAAAACGGCAAGGTGGCCATGATCAGCAGCGCATCGTCGAATCGCCGGAAGGTCAGGTAGAGCAGCACGAAGATGATCAGCAGCGTGGCCGGCACCACCACCGCCAGCCGCGCATTGGCGCGTTCGAGGTACTCGAACTGTCCCGAATAGGCGACGCTCACGCCGGGCTCCAGCGCAATTTCGGTGGTCACGGCCTGTCGCAGGTCTCGGGCAACCGACGACAGGTCGCGTCCGCGCACGTCGACATAGACCCAGCCCGAGGGCCGGGCGTTTTCGCTCTTGAGCATCGGCGGGCCGTCGCTGATCTCGATGCGCGCGACCGAACCCAGCGTGATCTGCTGGCCGGTCGGCGTGAGGATCGGCAGTGCGGTGAGCCGCGTTGGCGTGTCGCGCCACTCGCGCGGATAGCGCAGGCTGACCGGAAAGCGCGCCAGGCCCTCGACGGTCTCCGTCACGTTCTCGCCGCCGATCGCGCCGGAGATCACCGACTGCACGTCGGCGATGTTCAGTCCGTAGCGTCCGGCAGCGGCGCGGTCGATCCGCACATCGACGTAGCGGCCGCCGGTCAGGCGTTCGGCCAGCGCCGACGACACGCCGGGCACCGTGCGGGCGACCTGTTCGATGCGGGCCGCCACACGGTCGATCGCAGCCAGGTCGGCGCCCGTCACCTTCACGCCGATGGGGCTCTTGATGCCGGTGGCCAGCATGTCGATGCGGTTGCGGATCGGCGGCACCCACAGGTTCGACAGGCCCGGCACCTTGACCGCGCGATCGAGTTCCTCGACCAGCTGCTCCGGTGTCAGGCCGGCGCGCCACTGTTCTCGCGGCTTCAGGCGGACCGTGGTCTCGAACATCTCCAGCGGCGCCGGATCGGTCGCGGTCTCGGCGCGCCCTGCCTTGCCGAAGACCCCGGCCACTTCCGGCACGGTGCGGATCATCCGGTTGGTCAGCTGCAGCAGCTCGCCAGCCTTCTGTGCCGACAATCCGGGCAGCGCCGAGGGCATGTAGAGCAGGTCGCCTTCGTCGATCTGCGGCAGGAATTCGCCGCCCAGGCGCGACAGCGGCCAGGCGGTGGTGGCCAGCGCGAGCAGCGCGATCACCAGCGTTGCCTTGGGCCAGCGCAGCACCCATTCCAGCGCCGGCCGGTACAGCGCGATCAGCCCGCGGGTGATCGGGTTGCGCTGCTCGTCGGGGATGCGGCCGCGGATCCAGTAGCCCATCAGCACCGGGATCAGGGTGACCGACAGCCCGGCGGCCGCCGCCATCGCGTAGGTCTTGGTGAAGGCCAGCGGGCCGAACAGCCGCCCCTCCTGCGCCTGCAGCGTGAACACCGGCACGAACGACAGCGTGATGATCAGCAGCGAGAAGAACAGCGCCGGCCCGACCTCCTGCGCGGCGCGCGTGATCACCTGCCAGCGCTCTTCGCCGGCCAGCGCGCGGCCCGGGTTGGCGTGCTGCCACGCCTCCAGGCGCTTGTGGGCGTTCTCGATCATCACCACCGCCGCATCGACCATCGCGCCGATGGCGATCGCGATGCCGCCCAGCGACATGATGTTGGCGTTGATGCCCTGGTGGCGCATCACGAGGAAGGCCATCAGCACGCCCAGCGGCAGCGCGATGATCGCCACCAGCGCCGAGCGCAGGTGCCACAGGAACAGCGCGCAGACCAGCGCCACCACCGCAAACTCCTCCAGCAGCTTGCGTGCTGAGGTTGTGGATCGCGCGCTCGATCAGCTCGCTGCGGTCGTAGGTGGTGACGATCTCCACGCCCTGCGGGCAGGCTGCTTTGCAGCTCGGCCAGCCGCTGCTTGACCGCTTCGATCGTGGTCTGGGCATTCTTGCCGGACCGCAGGATGACCACGCCGCCGGCCACTTCGCCCTCGCCGTCGAGCTCGGCGATGCCGCGGCGCATCTCGGGGCCGATCTGGACCGTGGCGACATCACCCAGCCGGATCGGCACGCCGCCGCGTGCGGCCAGCGGAATGTCCCGAAAATCCGCGAGCGACTTCAGGTAGCCGTCGGCCCGCACCATGTACTCGACCTCGGCCAGTTCGAGCACCGCGCCGCCGGTCTCCTGGTTGGCCGCCATCAGCGCCTCGCGCACGCGGGCGTGGGTGACGCCGTAGGCGGCCAGCTTCGCCGGGTCGAGCACCACCTGGTACTGGCGCACCATGCCGCCCACGCTGGCGACCTCGGCGACGTTGGGCAGACTCTTCAGTTCGTACTTCAGGAACCAGTCCTGCAGCGTGCGCAGCTGCGACAGGTCGTTGCGGCCGGTGCGGTCGACCAGCGCGTACTGGAAGATCCAGCCCACGCCGGTGGCATCGGGGCCCAGCGCGGTGCGCGCGCTGGCCGGCAGGCGGCCCTGCACCTGGTTCAGGTACTCCAGCACCCGCGAGCGGGCCCAGTACAGGTCGGTGCCGTCCTCGAACAGCACGTAGACGAAGCTGTCGCCGAAGAACGAGAAGCCGCGCACCGTCTTTGCGCCCGGCACCGACAGCATGGTCGTGGCCAGCGGATAGGTGACCTGGTTCTCGACGATCTGCGGCGCCTGGCCGGGGTAGCTGGTGCGGATGATGACCTGCACGTCCGACAGGTCCGGCAGCGCGTCGATCGGCATCGCCCGCAGGCTGTAAACGCCCCACGCGGCGAGCATCAGGCTGGCCAGCAGCACCAGGAACCGGTTGCCCACGGACCATTGGATCAGCCGGGCGATCATCGGGCGGCTCCGGCGGGTCGTCGCGGCCGCTCGCGAGCGGCCCCAGCCGTGCGGCGCGAAGCCCACCGCTGCCCCCCCGGGCCACACAGAGGGCATGGTCATGCCCGGCCATTTCAGCCGGCAAGCCGTGCAGGTGATCTTCTCACGCCGCGGGGCGCCGCTGGCTGGTGTCGGGCCGGTCACTGGCTGTGTCGGCCCGCGCGCCAGCACCCCCTGCAGGCTGGCTTCCGAATCGATCAGGAACTGGCCCGAGGCGACCACCTGCTGGCCGGCCGACAGACCGGCGCGCACGACGATGTGCTCGCCGTACTGCTCACCGATCTCGATTTCGAGCGGCCGGAACCGCCCGCCGGGTTCGGCCAGATAGACCATCGCGCGCCGGCCGGTGCGAATCACCGCCTCGGCCGGCACGATCAATGCCTGCTCGGCGGTGCTCCCGAAGCTCACCTGGGCGAACAGGCCGGCCCTCAGGCGCTGTCGTGGGTTGGGCAATTCGATGCGCACCCGCAGCGTCCGGGTCTCGCGGTTGGCCTCCGGCAGAATCGTGGCCACCCGGCCCCTGACCCGTTCGCCGGGCAGCGCGGGGAAGCTCGCCTCGACGGTCTGTCCGGGTCGCACGGTGCCGCTTGCGCCTCGGGCACGGCCGCCTCGAGCCAGACGGTGCCCAGGCCGTTGATGCGGGCCAGAGTTGTGCCTGGCGCGACCGTCATGCCATTGCGCACCGCCAATTCCGTGATGACGCCACCGGTGGGCGCGGTGATGGTCTGCAGCGCGATCGGCTGGCCACCCTGATCGACCCGGTCGATCAGCCCCGCCGGCATGCCGAGCAGGGAGAGCCGCGACCGCGCAGCCTCGGTGAGTGCCGCGTCGCCCAGCGCCCTGACGGCCAGGTATTCCTGCTGCGCACCCAGCCACTCGGGATTGAGCAGATCCGCCAGCGGCGCGCCGGCGGCCACCACATCGCCCGGGGCGCGCGCGTAGGTGCGCTCGACGAAGCCCGCGGTGCGTGCCTGCACGATGCTGATCTCGCGTTCGTTGAGCAGCAGCGTGCCGACAGCCTCGAGCGTTTCGCCGACCTGGCGCCGCTCGACGCTTGCCAGGCGCATGCCCAGCGCCTGCTGAGCCCGGGTCGAAACCGCCAGCGACTGGCCGGCGTCCGCCGATGGGCCGGCTTCGTCGGCGTAGCGCGGCACGAGCTGCATGTCCATGAAGGGCGACTTGCCGGGCTTGTCGAACTTCTGCCCGGGCACCATCGGGTCGTACCAATAGAGCACCTGGCGCTCGTGGGTGGCACTCCCGCTGGCCCCCTGAGAACTGCCCGGGGCCGACGCAGGCGAAGTGACGGACCCGGACCCCGGCTCGATCCCCCGGCTGCCGGTGACTTGAGCGGGTGTCGCGCGCCACGTGGCGCCGATCCAGCCCAGCGCGAGCCCGACGGCGAGCATCGCCACCGGAAGCATGAAACGGGCGGCGGCCATGTCAGGGCTCCACGATCAGTGTAGTCAGACGCACCCGCAGCGCTGCGCGCAGGGTGTCCAGTTCGAGCAGTCGAAGCCGTGCCTCCAGGGCTTCGCGACGGGCCGCGATCACGGCGGCCAGGTCGCTGCGACCGCCCTGGTAGCCGGCCATCGCGAGTGCGATGCGTTCGTCGGCCAGTGCCATGCCGCTGAATTGCAGGCGCGCGCGTTGCGCGTCGAGTGCCTCGAGCTGCGCCAGATCACCTTCCACCGCTTCGAGGCGGCGGCGCATGGTCTCGTCGCGTTCGGCCTCGATCCGTCGGACTTCACGCTGGCGAGCCTCGATCTGCGGCTGCTGTCGGCGCCCCTTCTGCCACGGGAGATCGAAACTGAACTGCACCGACACCATGTCGCCGAACTGGGAGCCGCGCCGGCTGTAGACCAGCTCCCAGGCCCAGTCGCCTCGTTGTTCGGCCATGGCCTCGCCGGCGTCCGCGTGCGCCATCGCCTGCATCGCCTCGTAGGGCGCCAGCTCGGCGTGCCGGTGCAATCCGGCGCGCGCCTGCGTCGGGTTCGACCGCCGGCGCTGGCGGGTCACCGGCCAGCGGTTCATCGCCGCGCGGCCCGACCCAGCGGCGCAGTGCGGCCCGGGCCCGGGCGACGTCGCGACGCGCGTCGTCACGTCGGTCGGCCAGCGCCAGCGCCTCCTGTCGCGCCATCGTGCGTTCGGCCGGCATGGCCTTGCCGGACGCAATGCGCGAATCGACCGTCTGCAGCAGCAGCGTGTTCTCGCGCTCCAGGCCGGCCAGATGGCTCGCCCGCTGCTCGGCGAAGTGCGCGGACAGCCACGCAAGCATGACTTCACGCCGCACGGCGAGCTCGGCTGCCGCCAGCAGTGCCTGTTCGCGCCGCACCCGGGCCTGCGCTGCCGACACGCGAGCCTCGCGCTTGGCGCGGTTGGGCACTTCCTGCATCAGGCCGATGCGCTGCATCGTCATGAAGTCGCCTGTCATCCGAAAGCGGTCCGGGCCCCCAATCGGGAAGTTGTCGATGCCGGTCGTCAGGCGCGGGTCGGGCAGGCTGCCTGCGGCCGGCTGCAGCGCCTGGGCGCCTGCCAGTGCGTGCTGTTGCACGGCCACCGAAGCGGCGTGGTCGCGGGCCAGCCGCGTGGCCTCGTCCAGGCTCAGCGCGGCACGGGCCGACATCGGCAGCGCGGGCAGGCACAGCGCCAGCAGCGCGATGCCGACGCGCGTGCGCAAGTTGGGGTGATGCATGAGATGTCCTTCGAGCAAAGCCAGCGAACAAGACCGACAGGCGGGATCCGTGGGACGGATCGGCCGGGCGGCGCGCTAGTTGCGAAGGACGAGCAGGCTCAAATACAGCGGTGGCGAACCGGGCGGCGGCGCCCGAACGGACGACCGATATGCGCCCGGCCGGCTGGGCGGTGCGCTGCGCCGTGGGCGTCCAATCGAGCACGGCCAGCAGGACGGGGTGAGCGGACAGGTCGGCCGACGGAGCAGGACTGGACGATTGCGCATCCGGGCTGCAGTGTGACCTGCACAGCGGCGAAAAGTCGGAGGCCGGGGCGTCGGCGGCAGCGAGCTCGCAGCCGGGCATCGCGGCCATGGCGATCGCGTCACGGGCCGGCTCGAGCCAGGCCGGGCAGGCGTGTGCCGCCGCGGCGAGCTGCGCGAACAGCAGCACCCCCACCAGCCAGACGGCCAGCCATCGTGGGCGACGAACAGCGAAACGCATGAAACGATTATAGGCGCAGCTCGGGAGCTCAGGACGACGCGACGATCCCGCCGTCGCAGGCAATCGTCTGCCCGACCACGAACTCGCCGGCGCGCGAGCACAGGAAAGTGGCCAGGCCGGCGATGTCCTGCGGCGTGCCCACCCGTCCGCTCGGGTTGCGCGCGCCCACGCTGCTCCAGTCGGCGGTGTCGGTTTCGCCGCCGAAGCCCACGCCGGTGCTCAGCATCCAGGTGGGGAAGGGGCCCGGTGCGATGGCGTTGAACAAGATGCGCTCTTTGGTCAGGTGCGCCGCCATGAAGCGGGTCAGGTGGTGCACCGCTGCCTTCGAGGCGCCGTACGAGAAGGTGTCGAAGATGGCCGTCTTGATGCCGTCGATGGAGCCGATGTTGATCACCCGGGCCGGGCTCGGGCCGGCGGCGGCGGCACGCAGCAGCGGCAGCACCTGCTGGGTCAGGAAGAACACGCCCTTCACGTTGGTGTCCATGACCTTGTCCCAGCCGACCTCCGGAAATTCTTCCAGGGGCGCCCCCCAGGCGACACCGGCATTGTTGACCAGGATGTCGAGCTGCGACTCGCGCTCGGCCAGCCGCTTGGCCAGGCCGCCCACGCCTTCCATGCGCGACAGGTCGGCCGGCAGCGCGATGCACTCGCCGCCGTAGGCCTGCATCAGGCGCTGCGCGGTGGCCTCGCAGGCATCGGCCTTGCGCGACGAGATGTAGACCTTGGCGCCCTGGGCCAGGAAGCCCGCGGCGATCATTTCGCCGATGCCGCGCGAGCCGCCGGTGACCAGGGCGACCTTGCCCTTGATCGAGAACAGGTCCTGAAACGAGGCATTCGGGGTCATGGCGGAATTCCGTGGTGGGTGGCGCGGCTAATCGTAGGCCAGCAGGATGTCGTCCAGCGCCTGTTCGAGGTCGGTGGCCGTCGCGCAGTGCGACACGGGCGAGCAGAACGGCTTGTACTTCAGCATGCAGCTGTCGCCCGAGCCCCAGCGCGAGGGCGGCTCGGGGCACAGCCAGACCAGCCGCTTGGCCCGGTCGGTGGCCTCTTCGATGATGTCCAGGCGCGGGTCGCCATAGTTGGAGCGGCCGTCGCCCAGCATCAGGATGGTGGTGCGCCGGTCGATGACCTCCCAGTGCTGGGCCTGCAGGTCGGCCAGGGCCTGGCCATAGTCGGTGCTGCCGCTGCCCACGTCGTCGATGATGCGGGTCATCGCGGACTCGAAGCTCTGGGTCTCGAGGATGCGGCCGATGTCGACCAGGCGGTTGGAGAAGGCAAAGGCGCGCAGGTCCGTCACCTTCTCGCGCAATGCGTACAGGAACAGCAGCAGGAAGCGCACGTACGAGGCCACCGATCCGGACACGTCGCAGATCGCGACGATCTTGGGCCGATCCTTGTGCTTGCGCTTCCAGACGATGTCGAAGGGCACGCCGTCGTGCCCGGCATTGGCGCGCAGCGTGCGCCGCACGTCGAGCTGGCCGCGGTTCTCGACCCGGCGGCGCCGGCCGTGGCGCACGGCTAGGCGCTTGGCCATCTTGGCCACGACCGCCTTCATGCGTTCCATGTCGCGCACGCTCAGGGCGCCGATGGCGCGGGTGGCGGCGACTTCGTTCATGAAGGCGTCGGTGGCCGAGCGGCCGAACAGCTCGAAGCGCTGATCGACATACGCCCGCACTTCGCGCTGGATGCTGCTGCGCGCGGCGATCATGGCCTCGACGTCGGCCTGCGCCTCGGGCGTGCGCTCGCGCATCCGGGCGAGCATGCGGGTTTCCAGGGCCTCCAGGCCGAGCTGCTCCATCATGCGGCGCACGAAATACGCCGTCTGCGACTGGAACCGGATGTCGTCGACGTTGACCGTGGCGCCGGCACGGGCGATGGCGGTGGCGATGCGCCCGGCGTCGCCGGATTCCGCCAGCTCCTGCAGATCGGGCAGCTCGCCCGGGCTGGGGCGGGCGCGGCCCGGGTCGGAGCCGCCGCCGCCGGACTTGCCGGACTGCTGCTCGCCTTCGCCGCCGGGCGAGGATTGCTCCCCCTGCGCCGTCGAGGAGGCATCGTCGTCGGAGGATTCGCTGTCGGTCTTGCTCTTGTCGCGCGGCGCGGCCTGGGCGGGCGCCGGTGCATGAAAGAACTGATCGAAGAGCTGGTCGTGGAGGATCTTCTCTTCCTCGGACTTGGCCAGCGCCACGCCCAGCGAGGTTTTCATGGTCTCGCGGTCGCGGTAGCCGACCAGCGCCAGGACCTGCGCCGCATCGATCGCCTCGGCGGTCGAGATGTCGGCCCCGGCCGAGCGCAGTGCGCGGATGAACCGCGTCAGGTTGCGTTCCATCAGTCGGGTCCGGCTCCGGCCGTCACGGCATCGCGGGTGAGCTGTTCGACCTTGGCGTCGATTTCGACGATGTCGCTCTGGCGCTTGAGCAGCACGTTGAGCGTGTCCTGGACCATCTCGGGCTCGAGCGCGTCGGCGTGCATCAGCATGAGGGTGCGCGCCCAGTCGACCGTCTCGCTGATCGAGGGATGCTTGCGGATGTTTTCTTCGCGCAGCGACTGCACGAAGGCGACCAGCTGGCGCAGCAGCGAATCGGAGACCCCGGGCACCCGCGAACGCACGATCTGGCGTTCGCGCTCGGCGTCGGGAAAGCCGATGTGCAGGTGCAGGCAGCGGCGCTTGAGCGCATCGCCCAGTTCGCGCGTGTTGTTGGACGTGAGGATGACCAGCGGCGGCGTTTGCGCCGAAATGGTGCCGATTTCGGGAATGGTCACCTGGTAGTCGGCCAGGATCTCGAGCAGCATGGCTTCGAACTGTTCTTCGGATTTGTCGATCTCGTCGATCAGCAGCACGCTGCCGCCTTCCTGCTCCATGGCCTTGAGCAGCGGGCGCGGCTCGAGGAACTCGCGCGAGAAGAACATGTCCTGAAACCCAGCCAGTTTCTGGAACGATGCCTCGAGCGAGTCTTCGGCGCCGATCAGCTGATGGATCTTTTCCTTGAGGATCTGGGTGTACAGCAGCTGCTTGCCGTACTTCCACTCATACAGCGACTTGCTTTCGTCGAGCCCCTCGTAGCACTGCATGCGCAGCAGCGCGAAGGCCAGCGACTTGCCCAGCGACACGGCCAGGTCGGTCTTGCCCACGCCGGCGGGACCTTCGATCAGCACGGGCTTGCGCAGGTGGTGGGCCAGATAGACGGCGGTCGAGATGGCGCGCGTCGAGATGTAGCCGACCGAGGCAAGGGTCGCGGTGACCGCGGCAATGGAGGTCAGGCCAGGGGGAGTCGATGCAGTGGTCATTGGGTTCGCATTTCCGAGAGCAACCGGGATTCTATTCGCGTGGCGCTCCGCAGGCGATCCGGCCACCGGGCGATGGCCATGGATTGGAATGCCCGGCTCAGGCGGCGGCGCCCGCCCGCGCCAGCCGGCGGGTGATCCGCGCCTCGAAGGCGAGCGCGGCGGCGCGTCGGGGCGCCGCCGAGGCATAGGCCAACGAAATGAAACGCGAAGGGACCGACAGCGCATCGCGCGGCAGCGCGAAATGGCGGCCCGAGCCCGGCGGGCGGGGGGGGGGGCCGGGGGCGGGCCCCGCCCGGGCCGGCGCCGGGGCCGCGGGCCCGGGCGCCCGGGCCGGGCCGGGGCTGCCCCGGGGCCGCCGCGGGCCGCCCCGCCGCCCCCCGGGGGCCCCCTGCCTGCGCGGCGGCCGCCCGAACTGCGGATCCGAATGCATCAGGGGGTCGCCGGCCTGGCGGACCGCCAAGGGCGCTTCCGGAAATGCCCGCGCAGGGCCGCGCCGGCGCGGCCGCCGACCGATAATGGAGCGGCACCGGCGGTGCGCACTCCCCCCAACCTTCGCAGGTCATCCACCATGAGCCTATTGCCCGACTCCGTCACCATCACCGACGACACGATGCGCGAAGGTCTGCAGATCGAGAGCGCGGCCATCTCCGTCGACGCCAAGCTGCGCCTGCTCGATGCGCTCGGTGAAACCGGCGCCAAATTGATCTCGATCGGCTCGTTCGCGCATCCCAAGTGGACGCCGCAGATGGCCTGCATCGACGAGATCGCCGAGCGCTTCGTGCCCAAGCCGGGCATCGTCTACACGGCCGCCGTCTTCAACAAGACCGGGCGCGACCGGGCCGACCGGTACTTCCCCAAGCTCGACCTGCGCCGCAAGAACAAGCTGCCGGCCACCCACGTCGAGATGTGCGATTCGTTCGCGCGGCGCAACTACAACCGCACCCAGGCCCAGCAGATCGCCGCGATGGACGCCACGATCGCCGCGGCGCAAACGGCCGGCGCGCAGCAGGCCTCGGTGGCGATCGGCAACCCCTTCGGCTCGAACTTCGAAGGGCCGTTCAGCCACGCCCAGCGCATGGCCTTCCTGGAGATGATGATCGGCAAGTGGCAGGCCGCCGGCATCACGGTGACCCGGGTGTCGTTCCTGGAGGCGATGGGCTGGAACCTGCCGCATCTGGTGCGCGAGTTCATGGTCGCCATTCGCGAGCGCTGGCCGGCCGTGACCGATTTCCACATGCATCTGCACAATCAGCGCGGCGCCACGCTGGCCAGCTACTACGAGGCGCTGCAACTCGGCGCGCGCGAATTCGACACCTGCCTGGGCGGCATGGGCGGCTGCCCGTATTCGGGCAACGGCCGCTCGGCCGGCCATGTGCCCACCGAAGACTTCGTCGATCTGTGCCACGAGATGGGGGTGCAGACCGGCTACGACCTGGGCAAGCTGATCGATGCGGTGGCCGTCGCCGAAGAGGTGGTGGGGCACCCGCTGTGGGGCCATGTGTCCAAGTCCGGACCGCGCCCGCGCGGCGCGGCGCTGTATCCCATCGACATGCCGTTCATCGAAACCCTCGACGAAGCGGCCCATTTCCGCAAAGGCCCGCAGGTGTACGCCGGCCAGATCTCCCCTTGGAAGGACAACGATGCCCTGCTGCGCGGCTGACAACCCCGGGAGCCCCCGATGCCCGTGATCGAAACGAAACTCGACCTGCGCTCCGACGCCTTTTCGCAGAACCGTTCGCAGATGCTCGAGACGCTCGAGGAGCTCGACAAGCTGCTGGCGCAGGCGGCGCGCGGCGGCGGCGAAGAAACCCTCGCCCGCCTGCGCGCGCGCGGCAAGATGCCGCTGCGCGAGCGGATTTCGCTGGTGCTGGACCCCGATTCGCCGTTCCTCGAGATCAGTCCGCTGGCGGCGTGGCGTTCCAACTTCGACGTCGGTTCCGGATTCGTGGTCGGCATCGGCGTGATCGAGGGCGTCGAGTGCGTGATCCTGGGGCACGACCCCTCGGTGCGCGCCGGCGCCTTCAACGCGTTCAACAGCAAGAAGCTGATGCGCGGGCTGGAAATCGCCCGAACCAACCGGATGCCCTACGTCCAGTTCGTCGAGTCCGCTGGCGCGGACCTGCGTGGCGAATCGGGCAGCGGCGATCCGGAGGCGGCGATCCGCCGCGAAACCGGACACTTCGCCGAATCCGGGCGCCTGTTCTACGAAATCACCGAACTCTCGAAGCTGCGCATCCCCACCATCTCGCTGGTGTTCGGAGCCTCCACCGCCGGTGGCGCCTACCAGCCGGGCATGAGCGACTACAACATCTTCATCCGCGGCCAGTCCAAGGTGTTCCTGGGCGGCCCGCCGCTGGTCAAGATGGCCACTGGCGAAGACGCCAACGAAGAAAGCCTGGGTGGCGCCGACATGCACTGCACCGTCTCCGGCCTGGGCGACTACCTGGCCGAAGACGAGATGGACGGCATCCGGATGTGCCGCGAAGTGGTGAGCCACCTGAACTGGCGCAAGCAGGGTCCGGGGCCCACGCTGCCGCCGGACGATCCCATCTACGATCCCGAAGAACTGCTGGGCATCGTGGGGCGCGACCTGCGTCAGCCCTTCGACATGCGCGAGGTGATCGCGCGCATCGTCGACGGTTCGCGCTTCGAGGAATTCAAGCCCCTGTACGGTCCCACCCTGGTCACCGGCTGGGCATCGATCCACGGTTTTCCGGTCGGCATCCTGGGCAACAACGGCGCGCTGTTTTCGGAGTCGTCCGAGAAGGCCGCGCAGTTCATCCAGCTGTGCAACCAGATCGACGTGCCGCTGCTCTTCCTGCACAACATCACCGGCTACATCGTCGGCACCGACTTCGAGCAGGGGGGCATCACCAAGAACGGCTCGAAGATGATCAATGCGGTGTCCAATTCCACCGTGCCGCACCTGACGGTCATCGTCGGCGCCTCGTACGGCGCCGGCAATTACGGCATGAGCGGGCGCGCCTTCGGCACCCGCTTCAACTTCATCTGGCCCACCGCCAAGATCGCGGTGATGGGACCCAAGCAGATGGCCGGGGTGATGACCATCGTGCAGCGCACCGCGACCGAGCGCCGCGGCGAAGTCTTCGACGAGGAAGCCAATGCCAAGCGGGTCGAGTCGGTGGAGTTCTGGGCCGAAGAACGCTCCAAGGGCCTGTTCGCCACTTCGCGTGTGTCCGACGACGGCATGATCGACCCGCGCGACACCCGCACCGTGCTGGGCATCGCGCTTTCGGCCTGTCACAACAAGGCCATCCAGGGCACCAAGGAGTTCGGCACATGGCGGATGTGAGCGTCAAACCCATCCGGCGGCTGCTGGTCGCCAATCGCGGCGAGATCGCCCGCCGCATCTTTCGCACGGCGCATCGCATGGGCATCGGCTCGGTGGCGATCTATGCCGACGGCGATGCCCGCGCACCCTTCGTCCAGGAGGCCGACACCGCGATCGCGCTGCAGGGCCAGAGCTCGGCGCAGACCTACCTGGACATCGACAAGGTGCTCGAGGCCTGCCGGCGCAGTGGCGCCGATGCGGTGCATCCGGGCTACGGCTTCTTGTCTGAAAACGCCCGCTTCGCGCAGGCGGTGATCGATGCCGGTCTGACCTGGGTGGGCCCCTCGCCCGCGGCGATCCGCGGCATCGGCGACAAGCTGGCCGCCAAGCGCGTGGTCAAGGAAGTGGGTGTGCCCGCGCTGGAGGCCTTCGAGCTCACGCCGCAGGCCGATGCCCTGGCCGCTGCGCAACGCATCGGCTATCCGGTGCTGATCAAGGCGGCCGCTGGCGGCGGCGGACGCGGCATGCGGGTCGTGCAATCGCCCGGCGAACTCGCGCAGGCCGTCGAGGGCGCGCGGCGCGAGGCCGCGGCCTCGTTCGGTGACGGCACCGTGTTCCTGGAGCGCTGGCTCAGCCACTCCCGCCACGTCGAGATCCAGATCCTGGGCGACCGGCATGGCAACCTGGTGCATCTGTTCGAGCGCGAGTGCTCGATCCAGCGCCGCCACCAGAAGATCATCGAAGAGGCGCCCTCGCCGGCGCTCGATGCCGGGCTGCGCGAAGCGATGGGCCAGGCCGCGCTGGCGGCGGCTCGCCACATTGGCTACTACTCGGCGGGCACCGCGGAATTCCTGGTCAGCGGTCGCGAGTTCTTCTTCCTGGAGGTCAACACCCGACTGCAGGTGGAGCATCCGGTCACCGAGGCGATCACCGGCCTGGACCTGGTGCGCGAGCAGATCCGGGTGGCCGAGGGTGAAGCGCTGGGCTACGCTCAGGCGGATCTCAAGATCGGCGGCCACGCGATCGAAGCCCGGGTCTGCGCCGAAAACCCCGCGCAGGACTTCCTGCCCACGCCGGGCACCGTGCTGGTGTGGGAACCGGCTCGCGAAGACGGCGTGCGCTACGACTCCGGCGTGGAATCCGGCAGCGAGATCGGCATCGAATTCGATCCCATGATCGCCAAGGTGATCGCCCACGCGCCCACCCGCCGCGAGGCGGCGGCGCGGCTGGCGCGCGCACTGGAGCGCACCCGCATCCAGGGCATCGTGCACAACCGCGACTTCCTGGTCGCCACCTTGCGCAGCGAGGCCTTCCTGGCGGGCGACACCACCACCGACTTCATCGAGCGGATCGCGCCGGCAGCGCAGCGCGAAACGGATGGCGCCGAACTGGAAATCTGCGCGCTGGGCGTCGCGCTGCATGGCCGGGCCATCCGTCGCGCCGCAGCGCGGGTGCAGCGCACGATCACCGGCGGTTATCGCAACTCGCACATGCCGCCGCAGCTGGTGAGCTTCCTGGCCGGCGAGCGCGAACTGAAAGTGGCCTACCGGGTGCGCCAAGACGGCCGCTTCGAGGCGCGCATCGGCAGCCGCGATTGCCAGGCCGAGGTCTTCACGGCCGACGAGCGCGGCATCGACTTCGCGATCGACGGCCGGCGCCAGCGCGTCTCGGTCACCTCCTTCGGCGCCCGCCACCTGGTGCAGGGCCCGGGCGGCGACCTCGAACTGATCGAGCAGCCGCGCTTCCCGTCGGCCAACCGCTCGCAGATGGGCGGCGGACTGAAGGCGCCGATGCCGGGCAAAGTCCTGGCGGTCGAAGTGGCCCAGGGCCAGTCGGTCGACAAGGGCCAGCTGCTGCTGATCCTGGAGGCCATGAAGATGGAGCACCGGATCACCGCGCCCGCGGCTGGCGTCATCAAGGCCCTGGCGGTCGCGGTAGGCGAACAGGTCGCCAACGGCGCGCTGCTGGTGACCTTCGAGGAAAAACCCAAGAAAGCCTGAGACATGTCCAACACCGAAGCCACCCGCTATGAAGTTCGCCAGGGCGCGGCCTGGATCACGCTGAACCGGCCCGACAACCGCAATGCGCTGTCGGCCGTGCTGGTCAATGAACTGGCCGATCACATCGCCGCCGCCACCGCCGACCCGGCGGCCCGCTGCATCGTGATCACCGGTGCGGGGCCGGCGTTTTGCGCCGGCGCCGACCTCAAGAACCCGCCGGGCAGCGCCACCGAAGGCCGCAAGGCAGTCGGCCTGCCGGATATCCTGCAAACGATGATGAACGGCGACAAGCCGGTGATCGCCGCGGTCAACGGCGCGGCCTTTGCCGGTGGGCTGGGCCTGGTGGGCGCGGCCGACATCGTGATCACGGTCGACGATGCCCCGTTCAGTTTTTCGGAGGTTCGCATCGGCGTGATCCCGGCGGTCATCTCGGTGGTCTGCCTGCCCAAGCTGGGCCGTCACCACGGCATGAAACTCATCCTCACCGGCGAGCGCTTCAGCGGCACGCAGGCGGTGGCGATGGGGTTCGCGCACCGGGCCGTGCCGGCCGATCAGCTTGTGGCTGCGGTGCAGGAAGAGGTCGACATGCTGCGCCTGGGCGGCCCGAACGCGCTGGCCGAGTGCAAGAAGCTGGTGCGCACCATTCCGACGCTCAGCGAATCGGAAGCCTTCACGGTGGCCGGTCAATGGAGCCGGCGGATGTTCATGACACCCGAGGCCGCCGAGGGCATGGCGGCGTTCCGCGAAAAGCGCAAGCCGTCCTGGGTCGAGTCCAAATGATCGTGGGCAGGGAGGCTCAACCATGAGTGATGAACTCGACGACTTCCGGCGCGAGGTGCAGGCCTGGTTCAGCGCCAACAAGCCCGCCGATCCCGGCTTCCTGCTGCCCGAATCCTTCATGGAGGTGGGCACCGATCCGCAGTTTCAGTTCCTGCGCGCCTGGCAGCGCAAGGTCTACGACGCCGGCTACCTGGGCATGGCCTGGCCGCAGGCCTATGGCGGGGGCGGACGCCCGCAGGCCTTCCAGGACATCGTCAACGCCGAGATGGCGCGCCAGAAGACCCCCTTCGTGCCCAATACCATCGGACTGAACTGGGCCGGGCCGCTGATCCTGGCGATCGGCACCGAGGCACAGAAGCAGCGGTTCATCCCTGGCATCCTGAACGCCGACGACATCTGGTGCCAGGGTTTCTCCGAACCCGATCAGGGCTCGGACCTGGCCAACACCCAGACCCGCGCGGTGCGCGACGGCGACGAGTACGTGATCACCGGCTCCAAGATCTGGACCAGTCTGGGCAGCTACGCCAAGTACATGATCCTGCTGGCACGCACCAATCCGCAGGAGAAGCGCTATGGCGGGCTGTCGTTCTTCCTGATCCCGATGCAGGCGCCGGGGATCGAGGTGCGCCCCATCAAGAAGCTGACCGGCGAATACGGATTCACCCAGACCTTCTTCCACGAAGCGCGCGTGCCGGCCGACTGCCTGATGGGCCGCGAAGGGGAAGGCTGGAAGATCGCGATGATGACGCTCACGTTCGAGCGGGGCGCCACCGGCGGCCAGGCGGGCGGCCTGTCGCGGGTGTCTCTGGGCATCAACGATGTGATCGAACTGGCCCGGCAGTCGCGCCGCGATGGTCGTCCGGCGCTCGAGGACCCGTTCGTGCGCGACCAGCTCGCGCGCTTCCTGATCGAGGACCAGGGTGATCGGCTGTGCGCGGCTCGGGCGCAGGTGCCGGCGCTGTGCAGCGAACGCCCGGACGCCATTCCGCTGTCGGCCAAGCTGCGGACCTCCGAGTACCGGCGCCGGCTGTTCCAGTTCGCGCTGTCGCTGCAGGGCGCCAACGCGGTGCGATGGGTCGGGGATGCGGCAGCTGTCGAAGGCGGCAAGTGGCAGCGCACGTACTTCAACTCGTTCTCCTCGACCATCGGCGGGGGCACGAGCCAGATCCAGGCCAACATCGTCGGCGAGCGCGTGCTCGGCCTGCCCAAGGACTGACCGCATGAGCGCTCCCAATCCCCTGATTCGATTCACCGACGAGCAGTCGATGCTGCTCGATACCGCGGTCAGTTTCTGCCGCGAAAAATCGCCGATCCGCGCGGTCCGCGACCGGCTCGCCACCGAACACGGCTTCGAGCGCGGCCTCTGGGACGAGATGGTCGCGCTCGGCTGGACGGGCATCGCGGTGCCTGAGCGCTTCGGCGGCAGCGGCCTGTCGCTGGCCGAGGTGGCGACCATCGCCGAGCCGATGGGCCGCCACCTGCTGGCCACACCATTCGCCAGCACGCAGCTGTGCATCCAGGCCCTGCTCGCCTGCACTGACGATGCCTTGCAGGCGCAATGGCTGCCGCGCCTGTGCCAGGGCGCGGTCGGCACGGTCGCCCTGCTCGAGCCCGAGGGCGACTGGGATCTGGCCAACGTCGAGGCCGGCACGCCGCGACGGCGTTCGGTGAAGCTGGGCGGCGCCAAGACGCTGGTTGCGACGCCGCGGTCGCCGATGTGCTGCTGGTGTCGGTGAATCTGGCCGGCGCACCCGCGCTGGTGGTGCTGCCCGCGGCCGACCTGCCGGCGCGCGCGCTGCGGCGAGACCGTGATCGACGAGACCCGCGCGCGCCCGGCTGACCTCGATGGCCTCGGGTGCCGGCCTGGCGGTGATCACCGGCGCGGCCGCACCGCGCGTCGCTGCAGGCCGTGCGCAACGCCGGGCTGCTGCTGGCCAGCGCGCAGGCGGCCGGCGGCATTGCCGGGGTGCTCGACGTGGTCGTCGAATACCTGAATACCCGCACCACCTTCGGGCGCAAGATCGGCAGCTACCAGTCGCTCAAGCACACCTGCGCCGACATCCTGGTCGGCATGGAGCGGGCCCGCTCGCACGTCTATCACGCGGCCACCCAGCTGGCCGACGGCCAGGACGCACTGGTGGCGCTGCGCATGGCCAAGGTCGAGGCCGGCGACACCTTCGCCTTTGCCGGTGACCGGGCGGTCCAGTTCCATGGCGGTTTCGGCTTTACCTTCGAATGCGACGCCCAGCTCTTCCTGCGGCGCGCGCTGTGGCTGCAGTACAGCTTCGGCGATGCGGCCCATCACCGGCGCCGGCTGGCCGATGCGCTGCTGGGCGAGGTGTCGGCCCGATGAACTGTGCGCAGGCCGGTGCGCTGTGTCGCGCGATCGCCGGCGCTGTCGCCGCGCTTTACCGTTATCCCGAGAACCTGACCGGAGCAACGCCGCCATGGATCTGAACATCGGCCCGCAATACGAGGCCTTCCGTGCCGAGGTGAAGGCCTTCCTGGCCGCGCACCGCCACCTGGCGCCGGCCATCGCCCGCCCGAGGGACGAGAAGTCCAAGGCCTGGCAACGACTGCTCATCGAGCATGGCTACACCGCGCGCACCATCCCCGCGCAATACGGTGGCGCGGGCCTCGAGCCGGACATCCTGAAGTCGCGCATCATCGCCGAGGAGTTCGCCCTGGCGAGGGTCAGCCCCGGTCTGGGCGGGCAGGGCATTTCAATGCTGGTGCCGACGCTGCTGGAGGTCGGCACCGAGGCCCAGAAGCGCCAGTTCATCGCGTCCACCTTGAGCGGCGATACCGTCTGGTGCCAGGGGTATTCCGAGCCCGGCGCGGGAAGCGACCTGGCGAGCCTGCGCACCCGGGCCGTGCTCGACGGCGATCACTGGGTGATCAATGGCCAGAAGATCTGGACCAGCACGGCGCATCTGGCCGACTGGATCTTCTGCCTGGTTCGCACCGAGCCCGATGCGCCGAAGCACCGCGGCATCAGCTTCCTGCTGTTCCGGATGGACACCCCGGGCATCGAGATCCGGCCGCTGGTCGACATGACCATGAAGCGCAATTTCAACGAGGTGTTCTTCACCGATGTGCGGGTGCCCAAGGATCAGATCGTCGGGCGCCGCGGCGATGGCTGGATGGTTGCCAACGTCATCCTGAAGAACGAGCGCGACTCGCTGGCCGATCCCAATGTCGCGCAGGCCCGCCTGAATGCGCTGACGGATCTGATGGCCAGCCAGACCGTCGATGGCGAGCGGGTGATCGACAACTCCCAGTACCTGGACCGGCTGATGCGCATCCAGGGCCGGGTGATGGCCATGCAGTACAACGACCTGAGGGTGCTCTCGAGCAAGCTGAACCCGGGCCAGGACGCGAGCCTGGCCCGCATGGTCGTCAAGCTGCAGGGGACCGAACTGCGCCACGAGCTCGAGGGCCTGGGCATCGACGCGATGGGCGAAGAGGGCCTGGCCTTCGGCGCCAACCCGCATCTGCGCGACGAGGGATCCTGGCAGCACCACCACATGTTCTATCTGGGCCTGATCATCGGCGGGGGGACCAGCCAGATCCAGAAGAACATCATCAGCGAACGGGGGCTGGGCATGCCCCGCGAACCGCGCGCGGGAGAAGCCTGATGGAATTCGGACTGTCCTCCGAGCAGACGCTGCTGCGCGACACGCTGGACCACTACCTGCGCGAGCGCGCGCCGCTCGAGCGCGTGCGGCGCTTTGCCGCCGGCGACGAAGGCCGTGCCCGCGACCTGGTCGCCGGGCTGGCCGAGCTCGGCGTGTCGGCGCTGCTGATTCCGTCGGCGCATGGCGGCATCGGCATGACGGCGCTGGACGCCTGCGTGGTTGCCGAAGCACTGGGCTACCACGTCACTCCGGTCGCCTTCACCGCCAACGCGGCCATGGTCCCCAGTGCACTGCTGATGGCAGGCAGCGCCGGCCAGCAGGCCGAATGGCTGGGCCGCATCGCCGACGGCAGCGTCATCGTCGGGGCCGCGCTGGCCGAACTGAGCGGCGCCCGGCGCGATGCCGGCGTCACCGCCGATCGCGGCCGCTTGAACGGGCGTGCCCTGTATGTGCTGGATTTCCAGGCCGATGCCTATCTGGTCGCCGACGGACAGGGCGGGCTGCATCTGGTGGCGGCCGATGCGCTTGGGCTGCGCCGCACGCCGCTGCAGACGATCGATGCCACCCGTCCGATCGGCGAGCTGGTCTTCGACTCGGTCGCGGCAGATCCGCTGCCAGGCGCCAGCCCCGCGGTCTGCCAGCGCGTGCTCGACATCGGCCGCACGATGCTGTCGGCCGATACGCTGGGCGCGTCGCAGGCCATGATCGATCAGGCGGTGGCCTATGCCAACCAGCGCGAGCAGTTCGGCCGGGTGATCGGGTCGTTCCAGGCGGTCAAGCACCTGTGCGCCGAAATGGCGGCAAGCCTGGAGCCGACCCGTTCCTTCGTCTGGTATGCCGGGCACGCCCTAACGGAATTGCCTCAGGAGTCCCACCTGGTGGCCTGCCACCTGAAGGCGCACATCAGCGAAGTCGGCAAGTTCGTGGCCAAGACCGCCACTGAGGTGCATGGCGGCATGGGGTTCACCGACCTGCTCGGGCTGCATTACTGGTTCAAGCGGATCGGCTTTAACCGCCAGCTGCTGGGCACCCCCGAGTGGCTGCGCCGGGAGGCGGCGCGCACCCAGGGCCTCGTTCACGCTCCCTGAGTCAGACCCACAGCGAGTCGGGCGTGGCCGTCATGGCCGACTCGGGCGCAAGTTCGGTCCACGCCAGGCTGGCGTCCGAAGGATCGGTGACGACCGAGGGAGCCGGGGCGTAGAACGAAACGCCTTCATTGCGCCAGAAGCCCAGCGACAGCGCCGCGTCGCGCTCGGCGGCCGCGGTGGTGTACAGATAGCCCCCGTTGGTCAGGTTGGCGAGGCGATACACCGGCTGGGCGCCGGGCGCGGTCGATGAGGCGACCGAAAAGGTCGAGCCTTCGTAGCGCATGTTCGGGTAGTTGGCGATCGTCGCGTCGCGCTCGGCTAGGCTGCCGGTGAAGAAATACCCGCCGTTGTTCAGGTTCGCGAAGCGATACACCGGCGCACCGGCCGAGGCCTCGGCATAGGCGAAGAAGCCCACCCCCTCGGCCCGGAAGTCCGGGAAGCTGGCGATGATCTGATTGCGTTCGCCCAGCGAGCCGGTGAAGAAGTAGGCCCCGTTGGAGATCTTGGCGAAGCGATAGACGGGCAGGACGTCGCCCGGATCGTCATTGCGGATGATGCCGCTGGAGGTCGTCTGGGTGCCCAGGACCGCGTCGACCGGATTGAACAGGGTGATGTCGAAGCGTTCGTCGGGTTCGAAGAACCGGTCGCTCGACACGACCACGGAAATGGTCTTGCTGGTTTCGCCCGCGGCCATCGTCAGCGTGCCGACCGGGTAGTCCAGCGCCACCTGAAGATCCTTGTCCAGGAAGTCGTTGGCCGAGGCCTGGGTCGAGGTGACCCGGAATCCCACGCTGACCGGCACCGTGCTGTCACCGGCGCGAGTCACGCCGAAGGTGAACTGGACACCCAGGTCCGAGCCTTCCAGCCGGTCGTTCAGACCGGGTGCGATTGTCAGTACAGGAGTGGCCATGGTCATCGTGCCCCGAAGGTGGTTTGTCCGAACAGTGCCTTCTGGGTGGCCGGCTGCGAGCGCCAATACTGACGCGGCGCCTCGACGCTGGCCCCCAGCGCGGCAGCCGCCCGCCAGGGCCAGCGCGGGTCTTGCAGCAAGCCCCGGGCCAGCGCGACCAGGTCGGCTTTTCCTTGGATCAGAATATCTTCGGCCTGCTGCGGATCGGTAATCAAGCCCACTGCCATCACCGGAATCCCGACAGACGGCTTGATCTGGGCCGCGAACGGCACCTGGTAACCGGGCCCCAGCGTGATTTTCTGGCGCGGGCTGATGCCTCCGCTGGAGACGTCGAGCCAGTCGCAGCCCAGTTTTTCGAGGGCCTTGGCGTAGACCGTGCAGCTCTCGACATCCCAGCCGCCCTCGATCCAGTCGGTGGCGCTGAAGCGCAGGCCCATCGGCTTGTGGGCGGGCCAGGCGGCCCGCATCTGGGCGAAGACCCGCAGCGGGAAGCGCATGCGGTTCTCGAGGCTGCCGCCGAAGTCATCGGTGCGCTGATTGGAGATCGGGCTCAGGAACTGGTGGAGCAGGTAGCCATGGGCCGAGTGGACTTCGATGGCGTCGAAGCCAACCCGGTCGGCCCGCCGAACAGCGTCGACGAATTGCTGGCACAGGCGCTCCAGCCCGTCTGCGTCCAGCGCCACAGGGGGCGGCTCATGCTCGAGTTGCGGCACGGCAGACGGCGCCACCGGCTGCCAGCCGCCCGCGGCGGGCGGCACCAGCTGCCCGCCCTCCCAGGGGCGGCCGCTGGAGGCCTTGCGCCCGGCGTGGCCGAGCTGAATGGCCAGCGGCATCGGGCTGATCTGGCGCAGCGTGCGCACCAGTTCGGCCATGGCCTGCTCGGTGGGCTCGTCGTACAGGCCCAGGCAGCCGGCGGTGATCCGGCCGATCGGCTCGACCGCCGTGGCCTCGACGATCAGCAGACCGGCGCCGCTCAGCGCCAGCTGGCCCAGGTGCACCGTGTGCCAGGGCTGGGCGACGCCATCGACGGCTGAGTATTGGCACATCGGCGCGATGACGATGCGGTTGGACAGGCGCAGGCTGCGCAGCGACAGGGGAGAGAAAAGTGTGCTCATGACTTGAAATATAGCGGGGTAACCCTACCTCTGACACAACCAAACCCCACTGCGAGTGTCGAATCCATGCGTCTGGATAAACTCACCACCCAGTTTCAGCAGGCCCTGGCCGATGCCCAGAGCCTGGCCCTGAACAACGATCACCAGTACATCGAGCCGGTGCACCTGCTGAGCGCCCTGATCGGTCAGCCGGACGGCTCGGGCCGGGCGCTGCTCGAGCGCGCCGGTGTGCGGGTGCCTGGGCTGAAGACGGCCCTGGACGGCGCGATCAAGCGCCTGCCGCAGGTGTCCGGCACCGGGGGCGATGTCCAGGTCGGCCGCGATCTGGTCAACCTGCTCAACCTGTGTGAAAAAGAGGCCGGCAAGCGGGGTGACCAGTTCATCGCCTCCGAACTCTTCCTGCTCGCCCTGACGGAAGACAAGGGCGAGGCCGGACGCCTGGCCCGCGAGGCCGGCCTGGACCGCAAGGCGGTCGAGTCCGCCATCGATTCCGTGCGCGGCGGCCAGCCGGTGGGCAGTGCCGAGGCCGAGGGCCAGCGCGAAGCGCTCAAGAAATACACGATCGACCTCACCGAGCGCGCCCGCGCCGGCAAGCTCGACCCCGTGATCGGGCGCGACGACGAAATCCGCCGCGCCATCCAGATCCTGCAGCGGCGCACCAAGAACAATCCGGTGCTGATCGGCGAGCCCGGCGTGGGCAAGACCGCCATCGTCGAAGGCCTGGCCCAGCGCATCGTCAATGGCGAGGTGCCCGAGACACTGAAGAACAAGCGCGTGCTGGTGCTCGACATGGCCATGCTGCTGGCCGGTGCCAAGTACCGCGGCGAGTTCGAGGAGCGCCTGAAATCGGTGCTCAAGGAGGTCTCGCAGGACGAGGGCCAGACCATCGTCTTCATCGACGAGCTGCACACCATGGTGGGCGCCGGCAAGGCCGAGGGTGCGATCGACGCCGGCAACATGCTCAAGCCGGCGCTGGCGCGCGGCGAGCTGCACTGCATCGGCGCCACCACGCTGGACGAATACCGCAAGTACATCGAAAAGGATGCCGCGCTCGAGCGCCGCTTCCAGAAGGTGCTGGTCGGCGAGCCCAGCGTCGAGGCCACGATTGCCATCCTGCGCGGTCTTCAGGAAAAGTACGAGCTGCACCACGGCATCGAGATCACCGACCCGGCCATCGTCGCCGCGGCCGAGCTGTCCAACCGCTACATCACCGACCGCTTCCTGCCCGACAAGGCGATCGACCTGATCGACGAGGCGGCGGCGCGGATCAAGATGGAGATCGACAGCAAGCCCGAGGTCATGGACAAGCTCGACCGCCGGCTGATCCAGCTGAAGATCGAACGCGAGGCCGTCAAGCGCGAGACCGACGAGGCTTCGCGCAAGCGCCTGGACCTGATCGAGCAGGAGATCGTGCGCCTGGACAAGGAATACGCCGACTACGACGAACTGCTGCGCGGCGAGAAGGCCGCGGTGCAGGGCAGCGCGCTGATCAAGGCCGAGATCGACAAGCTGCGCGCGCAGATGGCCGAGCTGCAGCGCAAGGGCCAGTTCGACAAGCTCGCCGAAATCCAATACGGCAAGCTGCCCGAACTCGAAGGCCGGCTGAAGGCCGCCAACGATGCCGAAGTCGCGCGCAACCAGCCCGGCGCCGCCGGGGCCGGCGCCAGGCAGCGGCTGCTGCGCACGCAAGTCGGCGCCGAAGAGATTGCCGAAGTGGTCTCCAGGGCGACCGGCATTCCGGTGAGCAAGATGCTGCAGGGCGAGCGCGACAAGCTACTCAAGATGGAAGACCGGCTCCACGAACGGGTGGTCGGGCAGGACGAGGCGGTGACGCTGGTGGCCGATGCCATCCGCCGTTCGCGCTCCGGGCTGTCGGATCCCAATCGTCCGTATGGCTCGTTCCTGTTCCTGGGCCCCACCGGGGTCGGCAAGACCGAACTGTGCAAGGCGCTGGCCGCATTCCTGTTCGACTCGCAGGACCACCTGATCCGCATCGACATGAGCGAGTTCATGGAGAAGCACTCGGTGGCCCGGCTGATCGGCGCGCCGCCCGGGTATGTCGGCTATGAAGAGGGCGGGTACCTGACCGAGGCCGTGCGGCGCAAGCCCTACAGCGTGATCCTGTTCGACGAGATCGAGAAGGCGCATCCGGACGTGTTCAACGTGCTGCTCCAGGTGCTAGACGACGGCCGCATGACCGATGGCCAGGGACGCACCGTGGACTTCAAGAACACGGTGATCGTGATGACCTCGAACACCGGCAGTCACGAGATCCAGCGCCTGTCGGCGGACCCCAAGACCAATGACCCGGATCTGATCAAGGACGCGGTGATGGGCGAGGTCAAGCGCACGTTCCGGCCCGAGTTCATCAACCGGATCGATGAGATCGTGGTGTTCCATGCCCTGGACCAGCGCCACATCGCCTCGATCGCGAAGATTCAGCTGCGAATCCTCGAGCAGCGCCTGGCGGCCCAGGAGATGACGCTGGCGGTGACGGAATCGGCCGTCGACGAGATCGCCAAGGCGGGCTTCGACCCGGTGTACGGTGCGAGGCCGCTGAAGCGTGCCATCCAGCAGTTCATCGAGAACCCGGTGGCGCGTCTGGTGCTCGAGGGCAAGTTCGCGCCCAAGGATGTGGTGCCGGTCGATTTTCGCGATGGTCGCTTCATCTTCGATCGGGTGGTGCACTGACGCCGCCGGCGAGCCTCGAAGGCAAGCCTTGCAGGCCGACCGGACGGGTCGTGGCAGAATCGCGGCCTTTCCCGTTCCGACTGCCGCTTGATGTCCGCTGCCGATCAAAAGCCCAATGACCACCGTGTCCTGAATTCGCTGGCCCAGGAACTGGCCGTGCCCCGCTCGCAAGTGGTGGCCGCGGTCGGCCTGCTCGACGAAGGCGCAACCGTGCCCTTCATCGCCCGTTACCGGAAAGAGGTCACCGGCGGGCTGGACGACACCCAGTTGCGCCTGCTGGCCGAGCGCCTGGTCTATCTGCGCGAGCTCGAGGAGCGCCGCGCGGCGATCGTCGCCAGCATCGATGAGCAGGGCAAGCTGACAGCCGAACTGGCGCAGAGCATCGATGCCGCCGAGACCAAACAGCGGCTGGAGGATCTCTACCTGCCCTACAAGCCCAAACGCCGCACGCGCGCCCAGATCGCCCGCGAAGCCGGTCTCGAGCCGCTGGCCGACGCGCTGCTGGGCAATCCCGATCTGGATCCGCAGCACGAGGCGCTGGCTTTTCTGCGCGGACCGGACGCCGAGGGGCAGGGCGCTGTCGCCGATGCCAAGGCCGCGCTGGACGGCGCGCGCGACATCCTCTCGGAACGCTTCGCCGAACGCGCCGACGTGCTCGATGCGCTGCGCGATCTGCTTTGGACGCAGGGCTGGATCCATTGCAAGGTGGTCGAAGAAAAACGCGGCGAGGCCGTCAAGTTCAGCGATTATTTCGACCACGCCGAGCCCATAGCCGGCACGCCCTCGCACCGGGCGCTGGCGTTGTTTCGGGGCCGTCAGTTGAGCCTGTTGTCCTTGCGCCTGGGCCTGGAGCCGGCGCGCGACGAACTCGTACCCCATCCGGCGATGCTGCGCCTGGCCGGCATCGTCGGCCTGGCCGACGCGATCGGCGGTGCGCGCAAGGCGCACCCCTGGCTGGCCGAGGTCTGCCGCTGGACCTGGCGGGTGAAACTGCTGCCGCATCTGGAGACCGAACTGTTCGGCCGGTTGCGCGAGAGCGCCGAAGCGCAGGCCATCAAGGTGTTCGGCGACAACCTCAAGGACCTTCTGCTGGCGGCGCCCGCGGGCCCGCGCAGCGTGCTGGGACTGGACCCGGGGCTGCGCACCGGCGTGAAGGTGGCGATCGTCGATACCACCGGCAAGGTGGTCGAGACCGGCACGATCTTCCCGCACGAGCCGCGCCGCGACTGGGAGGGCTCGATCCACACACTGGCGCTGATGTGCGCGCGCCATCGCGTCGAACTGGTCGCGATCGGCAATGGCACGGCCTCGCGCGAGACCGACAAGCTCACCGCCGACCTGCAGAAGCGCCATCCCGAACTGGGCCTGCGCAAGGTGGTGGTGTCGGAGGCCGGGGCATCGGTGTATTCGGCCAGCGAGCTGGCGGCCAAGGAATTTCCTGACCTGGACGTGTCGCTGCGTGGCGCGGTGTCGATTGCACGGCGGCTGCAGGATCCGCTGGCCGAACTGGTCAAGATCGACCCGAAGTCGATCGGCGTGGGGCAATATCAGCACGACGTCAATCAGCGCGAACTCGCCAGGCGGCTCGACGCGGCGGTCGAGGACTGCGTGAACGCGGTCGGTGTCGATGTGAACACCGCCTCGGCCGCGCTGCTGGCGCGGGTATCGGGCCTGAGCTCGCTGGTCGCGCAGCGCCTGGTCGCCTACCGCGACGCGCACGGGGCCTTTGCCGAGCGCCGCGCGCTGCGCGAAGTGCCTTACTTCGGCGAGAAGGCCTTCGAGCAGGCGGCCGGCTTTCTGCGCATCCGCTCGGGCAGCAATCCCCTCGATGCCTCGTCGGTGCACCCCGAAGCCTACGGAATCGTCGAACGCATCCTGGCAAAGGTGGGCAAGGCGCCCGGCGAGGTATTCGGCAACCGCGATGTGCTGCGCCGCCTGGAGCCCGCGCAGTTCATCGATGAACGCTTCGGCGAGCCCACGGTGCGCGACATCCTTGCCGAACTCGAAAAGCCCGGCCGCGACCCGCGCGGCGAATTCATTGCCGCCGAGTTCCGCGAAGGCGTCGAGAAGCTGTCGGATCTTCAGCCGGGCATGCAATTGCAGGGAGTGGTCACCAATGTGGCCGCCTTCGGCGCCTTTGTCGACATCGGGGTCCACCAGGACGGCCTGGTCCATGTGTCCGAACTGTCGGACAAATTCGTCAAGGATCCGCGCGAAGTGGTGCGGGCGGGGCAGGTGGTGAAGGTTCGGGTGGTCGAGGTGGACGAAGCCCGCAAGCGGATCGCACTGAGCATGAAGACCCCGCGCACTGACGAGGCAGGCGCCGTGCGCCCTGCCTCGGCGCGCGGGGCGGGGCCCGGCGGCGGCGATTCGCGCGGGCCTCGCGGCGGCGATTCGCGCGGACCGCGCGGGCCGAAATCGCCGGGCGCCTCGCGAGCGGGAGCCTACTCGGCTGGCGGGCAGGGGCCGGCTGCGCCCGGCAATACGGCGCTGGCAGACGCGTTTCGAAAGGCGGGCAAGGATCGCTGACGAGGGCGGGTCGACCCTGGCGGCAGCGCCCGGCGGATCATTGCAGGCTGGGACTGCGCGGAAGCGAATGGGTCAGGGCGACCACCTGGGCCCGGTTGCTGACCCCCAGCGTGCGGAAAATCACCGCGACGTGCGATTTGACCGTGTTCGTCGAGATTCCGAGCCGCCGGCTGATCTGTTTCGTGGTCAGGCCATCGGCGAACAGGCTCGCGATCTCGCGCTGCCTTTCGGTCAGCCGGCTGCCGGCAGCCGAGGCGAGAAAGCGCCCGGACGGCGCCAACGAAGAGAGTTTGTCGGGGGCGCCGTCGAGCTCGTCCTCCAGCCTGGGCATGCCACCGGCCGGATGGTCGGATACGAGAATGTCGGGCGGCACGTAGGTGCCCCCGTCCAGGACCAGCTGCAAGGCATCGGCCAGCACCCGGTATCGCGAGGTCTTGGGAATGAATCCCCGTGCTCCGGCCAGCAGAGCGCCGGTGATCGTCCCCGCATCCTGGGTGGCGGAGAAGATCACGATCGAAGAGCGCGGATAGTGGCGACAGACCGCTTCCAGGGCCGGCAGGCCACTGACGCCTGGCAGTGCGAGGTCCAGCAGCACCAGTTGCGGATCGTTCGGCAAAGCCGCCGTTTCGATGGCCTCCACGCTCTCCAATGCATGCACGACCGCATTGCGCCCCAGCGTGCCAATGACGGTTGTGATCGCCTGGACGATCAGCGGGTGATCGTCGATGACCAGGATGTCCATCTGGCAAGTCTATGAGAAATGTCGGGCGGCTGCTGATCGGGATGACCGGCCGCCAGCATGATCGACCCGCCCGTTTCCGCCGAGGCACTTTGTCTCGCTCAGGCCCCTGGGCCGACCCTGCCAGTCCGAATCCGCGATTCGAGCGGCGCTTCGCGTGCAGGGTCCGCGATCGCCGGAAGGGCTGACCGCGCCCGACCGGGCGCGGGCGCACCGCTCCGATCAGCTCCCCGCGATCAGCGCCAGGACCTTCGAACCCATCGAGGTGAAGATTCCGTTCACATCGAGCAGCGCGGCGGCCGACGCGATGGCCGCCGCAACCGATCCCAGCAGCATCGCGAAGGCGTTCGAGTCGGCCCCATCTTCTTCACGGATCTGACTGGCGATGAAGGCTTTGATCGAACCCATGAGTTGCTCCTTTTCGGTTCACGAGGCGTGTGGAATGCGTCGGGCCGGCATCGTCGGCCCCGAACCGGGCCGAGCGCTGCGCGCGTACAGCTTTTGGCTCGGCAATACAGGCGCATGACCGGCGCAATGCGCAATCCATCATATGTCCGGGGATTCCGGGGCGGCTCTCGGAGTTAACCTTTAGACACTGAAAAATCACATGTTTTCAATGTGATACGAGCTTTCAGCATGACTCAACAGAGGCATCCGAGTCACTCACCCCGATGGGTGGTCGTGCGCGCGCCGATCGGGGCGATTGCGCGATTCCCGCGAGCCGAAAGGCTGGAAAATCGACCAGTGCCGTCGCTGTCATCGAGCCTTCCGGCGTTTTGTGATCTACTTGCGCGCGACGATCGCGCCTGGCCGGCGCCCCTGGGCATGTGCGCGCGATTTTCCCCGACCGAACCGACCTCGCGGCACCTCACCGCCACCCCCTCTTTCCCTGAAGGCATCTCATGGCCATGAAGTTCCGATTCCCCGTGGTGATCATCGACGAAGACTGGAAGTCGGAGTCCTCCAGCGGCCTGGGCATTCGGGCGCTGGCCAAGGCGATCGAAGACCAGGGCATGGACGTCGTCGGCGGATTTACCTACAACGATGTCTCGATGGTCGCCAACCAGGCGGCGCGCGCGTCGGCATTCGTGGTGTCGATCGACGACGAGGAGATCTCCGAGGATGGCGACGAGAGCGCCGCGATCAAGGACCTTAAGAAGTTCATCGCCGAAACCCGCCGGCGAAACGCCGACATCCCGATCTTCCTGTTCGGCGAGACGCGCACCTCCCAGCACATCCCCAACGACATCCTGAAGGAGCTGCACGGCTTCATTCACATGTTCGAGGACACCCCGGACTTCGTGGCGCGCTACATCATCCGCGAGGCGAACAATTACCTGAACTCGCTGGCACCGCCATTCTTCAAGGCGCTGGTCCACTATGCCAACGACGGCTCGTATTCATGGCACTGCCCGGGGCACTCGGGCGGAGTCGCCTTCCTGAAGAGCCCGGTGGGCCAGATGTTCCATCAGTTCTTCGGCGAAAACATGCTGCGCGCCGATGTCTGCAATGCGGTCGACGAGTTGGGTCAGCTGCTCGACCACACCGGCCCGGTGGCCGCATCGGAGCGCAACGCCGCGCGCATCTTCACGGCGGACCATCTGTTTTTCGTCACCAACGGCACGTCGACGTCCAACAAGATCGTCTGGCACAGCGCGGTGGGGACCGACGACGTGGTGCTGGTCGATCGCAACTGCCACAAGTCGATCCTGCACGCGATCATGATGACCGGCACGGTGCCGATCTTCCTGCAGCCCACGCGCAATCACCAGGGCATCATCGGCCCGATCCCGATCGAAGAGTTCGATGTGGCGAGCATCCAGCGCAAGATCGACGCCAATCCGCTGGTCAAGGACAAGAGTGTGCGCCCCCGGGTGATGACCATCACCCAGTCCACCTATGACGGCGTGATCTACAACGTCGAGAAGATCAAGGCGCAGCTGGGCGACTACATCGAAAATCTTCACTTCGACGAGGCCTGGCTGCCGCACGCGGTCTTCCATCCCTACTATCACGAATTCCATGCGATCGGCCCCAACCGGCCGCGCAGCAAGGACGGGATGGTGTTCGCCACCCAGTCCACGCACAAGCTGCTGGCGGGCCTGTCGCAGGCCTCGCAGATCCTGGTTCAGGAGTCCGAGAACCGCAAGCTCGACCAGTACCGCTTCAACGAAGCGTTCCTGATGCACACGTCGACCAGCCCGCAGTACGCGATCATCGCCAGCTGCGATGTCGCGGCGGCCATGATGGAGCCGCCGGGCGGTACGGCCCTGGTCGAAGAATCCATCTTCGAGTCGCTGGCCTTCCGGCGCGCGATGCGCAAGGTCGATGCCGAGTTCGGCAAGGACTGGTGGTTCCAGGTCTGGGGTCCCAATCAGCTGGCCGACAACGGCATCGGCATGCGCGAGGACTGGTTCCTGAAGTCCAGCGACAAGTGGCACGGCTTCGGCAAGCTGGCCAATGGCTTCAACATGCTCGACCCGATCAAGGCGACCATCTGCACGCCGGGTCTGGACATCAACGGCAAGTTCTCCGACTGGGGCATTCCGGCGGCGATCGTCACCAAGTACCTGGCCGAACACGGCGTGGTGGTCGAGAAGACCGGGCTGTATTCGTTCTTCGTGATGTTCACCATCGGCATCACCAAAGGCCGCTGGAATACGCTGGTGACCGAACTGCAGCAGTTCAAGGCCGACTACGACGGCAACCAGCCGCTGTGGCGCGTGATGCCGGAGTTCGTGCAGGCGCATCCGCAGTACGAGCGGGTGGGGCTGCGCGATCTGGCCCAGCAGATCCACGAGGATTACAAGCTGCACGATGTCGCCCGGGTCACGACCGAGATGTACCTGTCCGACATGGTCCCGGTGATGAAGCCGTCGGACGCTTTCGAGTGCCTGGCCCATCGAAAGGTCGACCGGGTGCCGATCGATGAACTCGAAGGGCGCATCACCACGATGCTGGTCACCCCGTATCCGCCGGGCATTCCGCTGCTGATTCCGGGCGAGCGCTTCAACCGCGCGATCGTGGAGTACCTGCAGTTCGCGCGTTCGTTCAACGAGCGCTTTCCGGGCTTCGAGACCGACGTGCACGGCCTGCTCATCGACGAGAAGAAGCAGTACTTCGTGGACTGCGTGAAGAACGGGCTCTAGGAAGCGCAGGGCCCGGGCGGGCCTTCGCCCGGCAGCCCGAACGGGTGCCGGCCGCGTCGGGACCCGTCAGCGCGGTTCGGCGACCAGCCGGGTGCCGCTGACGATGTCGTACAGCGCGCGCCGTTGCGCGTCGAAGAAGGTGGGCACGAAAGGCAGCACGACCAGCACGATCGTGCCCGGGTGCACCCAAGCCGCCAATGCCAGCGGCAAAGCCCATCCCGCACTGGCGGCCAGATAGCGCACCAGGGCACGGCCACGGCCCGCCGGTGCGCCGGCCTGGTCGACCAGGGTCACCCCCATGGTCTTCATGGGCAAGGTGCGCCGGCCTTTGGACCAGAACCAGACGAAGTACATCCCCAGCACACAGAACATGAAGGCCTGGAAGACGTTGCGCAGCATTCCGCTCTGGCCCTTGTACTGGGTCAGTGCCGAGAACGCGTAGGCGAAGAAGAACACCACGCCGAACAGGATCACGCCCTCATAGGCGACACACATGAATCGGCGCCAGGGGTCGGCGGCGGGCAGGGCCGGCGCGGGTGCGGGCACAGGCGGGGTGCCCAGGCGTGACGTGGAAATCATGGCGCTGCGCCGGCCCGCAGGGGTCAGCAGGCCCCTCAGTCGGCGCTGGGAAGCGGCGGGGCCACCGTGGCGTTGCGAACGGTGGTGCGGGGATTGGAAGACCCCGGGGCTGGCCGGGTCGCCGCCGGTACCACGGCGATCGGTCGGGCCGCTTCCTTGGCCAGACCGGTCGGCGAACCGGCGTGGCGCGCCGCCGTATTGCTGGTCCAGCCGTTGGCGCGCAGGACCGAACGCTGTTCGGGGGTCATCTGGCGATAGCTTTCCCAGGTGGCGACCCGCTCGTCGCGGTCCAGGGACTTGGCCAGCCGATAGTTGTTTCGCGCCATGCGCCGTTGTTCGGGCGACAGCGAAGCCCATTCGCGGATGCGGACCTGCGCCTTGGCGCGCTCGGCGGGGCTCATGCCGGGCATTTTTTCGGTCAGGGCCAGCCAGGAGCGCTTCTTGGCCAGCGGCAGGCTGTTCCAGTTGGGTTCGAGCGGTGCGAGGGTTTCGCGCTGAAAGGCGCTCAGTTCGCTCCACAGGGGCTGGACCAGCACCAGCAGCGAGCCTTGCCGCGCGGCGGCGGCCGGCTGCTTGGGGTCGAGCGCCTGCGCGGCAGCGCTGTTCCAGATCAGCAGGGCCCCGAGCAGCCCTGCGGCCAGCGTGAGCATCCGCCCCGCCAGGACCCGAACCGGGTGCGGCGAGCGGTGCGAACGCAGCGAGCGGGCGACGGGGCTCACTGCCGGCTGTTTTTAAGGAAAACGCCGAACCCGCGGTCGGTGTAGGCCGACAGGGGCACCTCATCGGTCAGGACGGCGGTATCGACTTCGGCGATCTCGTCGGCCGTTTCGGTGTCGTTCCAGACGGAAATGACCATCAGCCCGACCGCGACGACCAGGACAGGGACCAGCGTGACAGCCAGCCGCCACCATACGGTGTGCTCGGGTGAACCGCTCGAGGCGCCAGCGCCGGCCAGCGCTCCAACGGGAACGTTCACGCGCTGCACCTCGGTGGTGCTTTGGCGGGCGAGCGCGGCGTTGCGGGCCAATTCCAGCCGATGACTGACGCGATAAGGCAGACGAGCGGCGGACTCGTCCAGAGAACGGCGGATTTCCTGTGCAAACTGCTGTTCGTTCATAGCGTGATTCCCTTCGCCCGCAGCGCAGCCGCTAGCGAGTGAGTCGCACGGGAACAGTGCGTCTTGACGCTGCCTTCCGAGCAGCCCATTGCGGCAGCGGTTTCTGCCACATCCATATCTTCCCAGTAACGCATCAGAAACGCCTCCCGTTGACGCGGCGGCAGCCGTTTGATCTCGTCTTCGATCGCACGCATGATCTGTGCCCGCTCGACCTCGTCGGCGGCGCTGCGCGCCCTTTCGGTGCCCTCCTGGGCGTCGAGCGTCTCGAGCGGATCACGTTCTCCTGATTCGTCATCATCCGGCATGAACGCCGAAAAAAGCGTGACCCAGGTGTTTCGAACTTTCTGCCGTCGAAAGTGGTCGGTGATGGTGTTCTGAAGGATACGCTGGAACAGCATCGGGAATTCAGCTGCGGGCTTGTCGCCATAGCGTTCGGACAGCTTGAGCATGCTGTCCTGGACAAGATCGAGCGCCGCGTCTTCATCTCGCACGGCGTAGACCGCGTGCTTGAAGGCTCGCCGCTCGACCGAGGCCAGAAAGTCCGACAATTCCTGCCGAGAGGCCATTGAGAGAGGGAGCGGGTCAGCCGGGTGATTTGCAGATCGCGAATCCTAGCAGAGCCGCGCGGGCACGGGGGCGTTCTTGACCCCGGCTGCTGCGGTGCAGTATGCTCCCGCTGATCCCCACGGCGTCCTGCAACCGCTGTTCGTGTTGCCGGGCGCCGCTGTCTTTTCGGCGCGCGACTCATCCCTCCGCGGGCCGAAGAGGCAATTTACGCCCTGGCCCTCCCCACAAGGGAGACGGCCGGCGCCCGATCAACCTCGCAGGTCCCGTTCCAAGGTCTGTGTCGAGGCGACAAGCCACTGGCTTTCGCGTTGGCGCCGGCGGCCGGGCTCCCTGGATCTTGAAAGGAATTCTTTCATGGAACTCTCTGGTGCAGAAATCGTCGTTCGATGCCTTCAGGAAGAAGGCGTCGAGCATGTCTTTGGCTATCCCGGTGGCTCGGTTCTCTATATCTACGACGCCATCTTCAAGCAGGAAACATTCCAGCACATTCTGGTGCGCCACGAGCAGGCCGCGGTGCATGCCGCCGACGCGTATTCGCGTGCAACCCAGAAGGTGGGCGTGTGTCTGGTCACCAGCGGCCCGGGCGTGACCAACGCGGTCACCGGCATCGCCACCGCCTACATGGACTCGATCCCGATGATCATCCTGTCGGGGCAGGTGCCCACGCACGCGATCGGGCAGGATGCCTTCCAGGAGTGCGACACGGTCGGCATCACCCGCCCGTGCGTGAAGCACAACTTCCTCGTCAAGAGCGTCAAGGACCTCGCCGAGACGATGAAGAAGGCCTTCCACATCGCGACCACCGGCCGGCCCGGCCCGGTGCTGGTCGACATCCCCAAGGATGTCACGCGCGACAAGTGCCGCTTCGAGTATCCGAAGTCGGTCGAGATGCGTTCCTACAACCCCGTGGTCAAGGGGCACCAGGGCCAGATCAAGAAGGCGCTGCAACTGCTGATGCAGGCCCAGCGCCCCATGATCTACACCGGTGGGGGGGTCATCCTGGCCAATGCGGCGCCGGAACTGAACAAATTCGTCGACCTGCTGGGCTTCCCGGTCACCAATACCCTGATGGGGCTGGGCGGATTCCGCGCCAGCGACCGCAAGTTCGTCGGCATGCCCGGCATGCACGGCACCTACGAAGCCAACATGGCGATGCAGCACTGCGACGTGCTGATCGCGATCGGCGCGCGCTTCGACGACCGCGTGATCGGCGATCCCAAGCACTTTGCCCAGAACCCGCACAAGATCATCCACGTCGACGTCGATCCCTCGTCCATCTCCAAGCGGGTCAAGGTCGATGTGCCGATCGTCGGCGACGTGCGCGAGACGCTGGTCGATCTGATCGGCCTGGTTGAACAGCAGTTCGCCAGTGGTTCGCGCACCGACGAGGCTGCGGTCGCTGCCTGGTGGAAGCAGATCGACGAGTGGCGCACCAAGGACTGCCTGCGCTACGACAAGAAGTCCGATCTGATCAAGCCGCAGTTCGTGGTCGAGAAGCTCTGGGAAGTGACCAAGGGTGACGCGTACATCACCTCGGACGTGGGCCAGCACCAGATGTGGGCCGCCCAGTTCTACAAGTTCGACAAGCCGCGCCGCTGGATCAACTCGGGCGGCCTGGGCACGATGGGTGTGGGGCTGCCGTACGCGATGGGCGTGAAGATGGCGCATCCGGACGCGCAGGTGGCCTGCATCACCGGCGAGGGCTCGATCCAGATGTGCATCCAGGAACTCTCAACCTGCAAGCAGTACCACTTGCCGGTGAAGATCGTGAACCTGAACAACCGCTACCTGGGCATGGTCCGGCAGTGGCAGCAGATCGAGTACGGCAGCCGGTATTCAGAGTCCTACATGGACGCCTTGCCCGACTTCGTCAAGCTGGCCGAGGCCTATGGCCACATCGGTATCCGGGTCGAGCATCCGCAGGATGTCGAGCCCGCGTTGCGCGATGCCTTCGGCAAGTACAAAGACCGGCTGGTCTTCCTCGACATCCTCACCGACCAGAAGGAAAACGTCTGGCCGATGGTGCAGGGTGGCAAGGGTCTGACCGAAATGATCCTGTCTTCTGAAGACCTGTGAGCCGGAGGCCCAAATGAGACACATCATTTCGATCCTCCTCGAGAACGAACCCGGCGCGCTGTCGCGTGTGGTCGGTCTGTTCTCGGCGCGGGGCTACAACATCGAGACCCTCACCGTCGCGCCGACCGAAGACAAGTCGCTGTCGCGTCTGACCATCGTCACCACCGGTTCGGACGACGTGATCGAACAGATCACCAAGCACCTGAACCGGCTGATCGACGTCGTCAAGGTCGTCGACCTGACCGAGAGCGCCTACATCGAGCGCGAGCTGATGCTGATCAAGGTGCGCGCGGTCGGCAAGGAGCGCGAGGAGATCAAGCGGATGGCCGACATCTTCCGCGGCCGGGTCATCGACGTCACCGACAAGTCGTACACGATCGAGCTGACCGGTGACGGCACCAAGCTCGATGCATTCATCGACGCGCTCGATCGCGCGGCGATCCTTGAAACAGTCCGTACCGGCGCCTCGGGCATCGCCCGCGGTGAACGGGTATTGAAGGCCTGAGAGCCATCGCATCGTCATTCAAGAGGAGAGGAACAACATGAAGGTTTTCTACGACAAAGACTGTGACCTGAAGCTGATCAAGGGCAAGAAGGTCGCGATCATCGGGTATGGCTCGCAGGGCCACGCCCATGCGCAGAACCTGAACGATTCGGGTGGCAAGGTCGTCGTCGGCGTGCGCAAGGGCGGCCCGTCGTGGGACAAGGTCAAGAAGGCCGGCCTGAAGGTCGCCGAGATCGCCGACGCCGTCAAAGGCGCCGACTTCGTCATGATGCTGATGCCCGACGAGCACATCGGTGCGGCGTATCGCGACGAGATCGAGCCCAACATCAAGAAGGGCGCCACGCTGGCGTTTGCGCACGGCTTCAACGTGCACTACGGCCAGGTGATGCCGCGCGAAGACCTCGACGTGGTGATGATCGCGCCCAAGGCCCCCGGCCACACCGTGCGTTCCACCTACGCCGGCGGCGGCGGCGTGCCGATGCTGGTCGCCATTCATCAGGACACCTCCAAGATGGCGCGCGACATGGCGCTGTCGTACGCCTGCGCGATCGGTGGCGGGCGCGCCGGCATCATCGAGACCAACTTCCGCGAAGAGACCGAAACCGACCTGTTCGGCGAGCAGACGGTGCTGTGCGGCGGCACGGTCGAGCTGATCAAGATGGGTTTCGAGGTGCTGGTCGAGGCGGGCTACGCCCCCGAGATGGCCTACTTCGAGTGCCTGCACGAGCTCAAGCTCATCGTCGACCTCATCTATGAGGGCGGCATCGCCAACATGAACTACTCGATCTCCAACAACGCGGAGTTCGGCGAGTACGTGACCGGCCCGAAGGTGATCACCGAGGCGACGCGCGAAGCCATGCGCGAAGCGCTCAAGACGATCCAGACCGGCGAGTACGCCAAGCAGTTCATCCTCGAGAACCGCGCGGGCGCGCCGACGCTGCTGTCGCGCCGCCGCCTGATGGGCGAGCACCAGATCGAGGTCGTCGGCGAGCAGCTGCGCGCGATGATGCCCTGGATCAAGGCCAACAAGCTGGTCGACAAGACCCGCAACTGATCGGCCGGCGCCCGGTGCGCGCGCGCTGCCCGCGCGCCCGGCCGCATCTCGGCGGCGGGCCCCCGGGCCCAGCCGCCGGGCAGCCCGCAAGGCTATACTTCGCGCCATGAGTGCGGTACTTGATCCTCCCCCGATTCCCCGTCTGGCGCCCGAGTGGCAGGACTGGCTTGCCGGCAACGTGGTGCGCGGCTGCACCGATGCCGACATGCTCAGCGTCATGCGCGACAACGGCTTTCAGGAGCACTACGCCCGGGTGGCGATCTCGGTCGTGCGTTCGATGACCGAACGCGTGCAGCAGCAGGCGCCCCAGATGCTGAGCGGCTACAAGGCCGATCCCATCCGCCTGCCGGCGCACAGCACGGTCCGGGCCGGCGACCGCGAGATCGGCATCGGATTCACGCTGGCCGATCCCAACGTCGCGCTCATCCAGGACCTGCTCACCGAACAGGAATGCGAGAAGCTCATCTCGCTGTCGGCCGGCAAGGTCACCCGATCGTCGGTGGTCGACCGTGCAACCGGCGGCGACCAGATCAGCGCGGTGCGCACCAGCGCCGGCACCCATTTCGAGCGTGGCGAGAACGCGATCGTGGCCCGCATCGAGCAGCGCATCGCCGCGCTCACCGGCCTGCCGATCGAAAACGGCGAGCCGCTGCAGATCCTGTACTACAAGCCCGGCAATGAGTACCTGGCCCACCACGACTACTTCGATCCCACTGATCCCGGCAGCGCCGAGGTCATGCGCGCGGGCGGGCAGCGCATCGCCACCTTCGTGATCTATCTGAACAACGTCACCGAAGGCGGCGAAACGCGCTTTCCGGAGCTCTCGCTCGATGTGAAGCCGCGCCGCGGCAGCGCCTTGTACTTCGAATACCTCAATGCGGCCGGCGAGCTCGACGCGCGCTGTCTGCATGCGGGCGTTCCGGTCGTTCAAGGCGAAAAATGGATTGCCACCAAGTGGCTGCGCCAAGGGGCGTACCAGCGATGAACTGCCGCTCCGGTCGTGCCGGGCGGCGCCCGTGGCGTTTGCCGCGCGGCATGCGCTGATCCCATTGATGGAACCCAAGCGACGTCGATTCCGCGCGCTGCGGGCTGCCCGGCCGGTGGCAGCCGGCGAGGCCGCGCCGCGCCGCGCGCGCGGCATCTACCTGCTGCCCAACGCGTTTACGACCGCGTCGCTGTTCTGCGGCTTCTATGCGATCGTCCAGGCGATGAATGCGCGCTTCGACCATGCCGCGATGGCGACATTCCTGGCGATGCTGCTGGACAGTCTCGATGGCCGCGTGGCGCGGCTGACCAATACCCAGAGCGCCTTCGGCGAGCAATACGACAGCCTGTCCGACATGGTCTCGTTCGGCGCCGCGCCAGCGCTGATCATGTACGAATGGACATTGCGCGGCCTGGGCAAATGGGGCTGGCTGGCCGCGTTCGTGTATTGCGCCGGGGCTGCGCTGCGGCTGGCCCGCTTCAATGCCAACATCGGCGTGGTCGACAAGCGTTACTTCCAGGGCATGCCCAGCCCGGCTGCGGCCGCCATGGTGATGGGGCTGATCTGGATCGTCACCGACCTGCGCGAAACCAAATGGATCACGGCATCGCCCAAGGACCTCGCCTGGGTGGCCTGGGTGTTCACCGTGTATGCCGGGGTGACCATGGTTTCGAACGCCCCGTTCTACAGTTTCAAGGACATCAACCTGCGGCGCAGCGTGCCCTTCATCTTCGTGATCGGCGTGGTGCTGGCCTTCGTGCTGGTGTCCAGCGATCCGCCGGTGGTGCTGTTCTCGCTGTTCGTCCTGTATGGATTGTCCGGATATGTGGTCTGGGCCTGGCGCCTGAAATCCGGCCGTGCTGCCCCCTGGCGCGAAACGGCTGCCGCCGGCGCGACCGACGCCGATCCACCCGACCCGAAATAGTGTGCGCGCCGATCGCGGCGTCGAATTGACGCGATCGCAATGCAAGCACTAGAATCGCGGGTTTACCTCAGAAAGCCGCCGTGCGCATGAAGACTCGCAAACCCTTCGTGGTCGGCAACTGGAAGATGAATGGCGATCTGATCGCCAATGAACATCTTTTCACCGCCCTGCGGGCCAGCATCGATCGCTCCTTGCTCTCGCAGGTCGAGGTTGCGATCGCGCCGCCGTACCCGTACCTGGGGCAGGCCTCCGCCTGGCTGGGCGACACCGAAATGGCCTGGGGTGCCCAGGATGTGGCGTCGTTCGAGAACGGAGCCTTCACCGGCGAAGTGTCGGCCTCGATGCTGCGCGATCTGGGCTGCCGCTGGGTCATCGTCGGTCACTCCGAGCGGCGCACCCTGCTGGGTGAAACCGACGATCTCATCGCCCACAAGGCCGAGCGGGCCCTGGCCCAGGATATCGGCGTGATCGTGTGCGTCGGCGAGACTCTGGAAGACCGGGAGTCCGATCGGACCGAGTCCGTCCTGGCTGCGCAGATCGACGCACTGGCGCGATTCACCTCGGGCGTGCGGGTCGACCGGTTCGTGGTGGCCTACGAGCCCGTCTGGGCGATCGGCACCGGGCGTACCGCCTCGCCCGAACAGGCCCAGGCGGCCCATGTATTCATCCGCTCCCGTCTGGCGCAGGCCGGCGCGGATGCGGCGCGTGTGCGCATCCTGTATGGCGGCAGCGTCAAGCCGGCCAGCGCGCCCAGCCTGTTCGTGATGCCCGATATCGACGGCGGCCTGATCGGCGGGGCGTCCCTGGTTGCCGAAGAATTCGTTGCGATCTGCCGTTCGGCGGCGCTCGCGTAAGGTGGTTTCGATGAGTATCTTGCATTCGTTCGTCCTGGTCGCCCAGGTTCTCAGCGCCATCGGCGTGATCGTGCTGGTCCTGCTGCAGCATGGCAAAGGAGCCGACATGGGCGCGGCCTTCGGATCGGGCGCCTCGGGCAGCCTGTTCGGGGCCACCGGGTCAGCCAATTTCCTGTCGCGTCTGACCGCGGGCATGGCGACCGTGTTCTTCGTCAGCACGCTGGCGCTGTCCTATCTGGCCAATACCCGGGCGAGCGCGCCCAAGAGCATCATGGAGCAGCCGGCCAGTACGGCGCCGGCATCTACGGGGGGCGTGCCCACGCTGCCGGGTTCTGCGCCAGCCTGCGGATCGGCGCCGGCGCCAGGTGGTGCGGCGGCGCCCGGTGCGGCGCCTGCGTCCGGCGCGCCGACTGGCGTGCCTGGCGTCGCAGCGCCGGCGCCGGCAGCTGCGCCGGCCGGTTCCGCAACCGTGAAAAGCGGTGATGCAGTGCCGCAAAAAAGCGACCAACCGACCGGTATTCCGAAGTAGAATACTGGGCTTGGCGGTAGTGTCTTAGGGCGCTTCCGTGTTCCGCGTGCCGACGTGGTGAAATTGGTAGACACGCTATCTTGAGGGGGTAGTGGCGAAAGCTGTGCGAGTTCGAGTCTCGCCGTCGGCACCATCAACAACCAACCCGGGTGCGGGTCATGCAGCCGGGAGCCGGGTATCTGCCTCGCAGGTGCCACGTTTCCCGATCAGCGTCGCGCTCGGATGTCTCCCGGATCAGGTCATCCTGTGAGCCTCGACCAATATCTGCCGGTACTGCTGTTCATCCTTGTCGGCACCGCCGTCGGGGTCGGACCTCTGGTCATCGGCAAGCTTCTCGGGCCTTCGCGGCCCGATACCGAAAAGCTTTCGCCGTATGAGTGCGGCTTCGAGCCCTTCGAAGATGCGCGCATGAAGTTCGACGTTCGCTACTACCTGGTCGCGATCCTGTTCATCCTGTTCGATCTCGAGATCGCCTTCCTGTTTCCGTGGGCGGTGTCGCTCGACACGATCGGGTTTTTCGGATTCGCGGCCATGATGATTTTCCTGGCCATCCTGGTGGTCGGATTCGTCTACGAATGGATGAAGGGTGCGCTCGATTGGGAATGACTCCCGTCGGGTGCCGATCGTTTTCGGCTCGGAGCAGCACGCATGAGCATTGAAGGTGTCTTGGGTGAGGGATTCGTCACCACCCAGCTCGACAAACTGGTGAACTGGACCCGGACCGGGTCCCTCTGGCCCATGACATTCGGCCTGGCCTGTTGTGCCGTCGAAATGATGCACGCAGGCGCCGCACGCTACGACCTCGACCGGTTCGGTGTGGTGTTCCGGCCCAGTCCGCGGCACTCCGATCTCATGATCGTGGCCGGCACGCTGTGCAACAAGATGGCGCCCGCCCTGCGCAAGGTCTACGACCAGATGGCCGAGCCGCGCTGGGTGCTGTCGATGGGCTCGTGCGCCAATGGCGGCGGCTACTACCACTACTCGTACTCGGTGGTGCGTGGCTGCGACCGCATCGTGCCGGTCGATGTCTACGTGCCGGGCTGCCCGCCCACCGCCGAAGCGCTGATCTACGGAATCATCCAGTTGCAGAACAAGATCAAGCGCACCAGCACGATTGCCCGCTGAGATCCCGATGACCCGACTAGAAACGCTACGGAACACGCTGGACGCGACGCTGGGCGCGCGCGCCGCCAAGACGGTCGAGCGGCTCGGCGAGATCACCATCGAAGTCGCCCCTGCCGAACTACTCGCGGTCGCCGTGCTGCTGCGCGACGCGCCGGGGCTGCGCTTCGATACCCTGATCGATGTCTGCGGGCTTGACTACCTCGAATACGGCGACGGTGCGCACCAGGGGTCGCGGTTCGCCTCCGTCGTGCACCTGCTCTCGGTGGAGTGCAACCAGCGCCTGCGCGTCCGCGCGTTTTGTGCGGATGACGATTATCCGGTGATGCCCTCGCTCACCGAGATCTGGCCGGCCGCCAACTGGTTCGAGCGCGAGTCATTCGATCTGCTGGGCATTGTCTATGAGGGGCACACCGACCTTCGGCGCATCCTCACCGACTACGGCTTTGTCGGTCATCCGTTCCGCAAGGATTTTCCGGTGTCCGGTTACGTCGAGATGCGCTACGACCCGGAGCAAAAGCGGGTGGTCTACCAGCCGGTTTCCATCGAGCCGCGCGAGAACGTGCCGCGCGTGATCCGCGAGGAAGGATACGGCACCGGGCGCTGAGCCCTTCGCCTGACATCATGGCTGAAATCAAGAACTACACATTGAACTTTAGTTCCGGCCGGCAGGCGGTGCGCTTGCCTCCGAAATTCAGCGCGCGCGCTGCCATCCGAGGTGCGAATGGCTGAAATCAAGAACTACACGCTGAATTTTGGACCGCAGCATCCGGCTGCGCACGGCGTGCTGCGCCTCGTGCTCGAGCTCGACGGCGAGGTCGTGCAGCGCGCCGACCCGCACATCGGCCTGCTGCACCGGGGCACCGAGAAGCTGGCCGAAACCCGCACGTACCTGCAGAGCGTGCCGTACATGGACCGCCTCGACTACGTGTCGATGATGTGCAACGAGCACGCCTATGTGATGGCCATCGAGAAGCTGCTCGGGGTCGAAGTGCCGCTTCGGGCGCAGTACATCCGCGTGATGTTCGACGAGATCACGCGCATCCTGAATCATCTGCTGTGGATCGGTGCGCATGGTCTGGACGTGGGCGCGATGGCGGTGTTCCTGTACGCCTTCCGCGAACGCGAGGACCTGATGGACTGCTACGAGGCGGTGTCGGGTGCGCGGATGCACGCGGCGTACTACCGGCCCGGTGGCGTCTATCGCGACCTGCCCGAGCAGATGCCTCGTCTGCGCGAGACCAAGTTGCGCAACGATGCCTCGATCCGCGAATACAACCGCGACCGCGAGGGCTCGCTGCTCGATTTCATCGAGGCGTTCACCAATCGGTTTCCGGGCTGCGTCGACGAATACGAAACCCTGCTGACCGACAACCGAATCTGGAAGCAGCGCCTGGTGGGCATCGGCGTGGTCACGCCCGAGCGCGCCAAGGCGCTGGGCTTCACCGGCCCGATGGTGCGCGGTTCCGGCCTGGCCTGGGATCTGCGCAAGACCCAGCCCTACGAAGTGTATGACCTGATGGACTTCGACATTCCGGTGGGGCGCAACGGCGACTGCTACGACCGTTACCTCGTGCGCATCGAAGAAATGCGCCAGAGCAACCGGATCGTGCGCCAGTGCGTCGAGTGGCTGCGCAATCATCCGGGCCCGGTCATGTCCGACAACCACAAGGTCTCGCCGCCCGCGCGGGTCGGCATGAAGACCAACATGGAAGACCTGATTCACCACTTCAAGCTCTTCACCGAGGGTTTCCATGTGCCGGCCGGCGAGTGTTATGCCGGCATCGAGCACCCGAAGGGCGAGTTCGGCATCTACCTGGTGTCCGATGGCGCCAACAAGCCGTATCGCCTGAAGATCAGGGCGCCCGGTTATGCCCACCTGCAAGGGCTCGACGAGATGTCGCGCGGCCACATGATCGCGGACGTCGTCACGATCATCGGCACGCAGGACATCGTGTTCGGCGAAATCGACCGCTGACGCCGACGCGACCCACCACGCGACTCCCTTCGCCATGCCCTGGAATTCATGATGAGTGCCGTCCCCCAAACGATCCGGTTGTTGTCCGAGTCGGCGTACGCGAGTATCGACCGCGAAATCGCCAAGTTTCCGGCCGACCAGAAGCAGTCTGCCGTGATGGCGGCGCTGGCCATCGCGCAGCGGGAGGTCGGCTGGACTTCGCCCGAGGTCATCGAGGATGTGGCGCGGGTGCTGGGCATGGCGCCGATCGCGGTCCACGAGGTGGCCACGTTCTACAACATGTACGACACCCAGCCGGTGGGCAAGTTCAAGCTGGCGGTATGCACCTGCCTGCCCTGCGCGCTGCGCGACGGAACCAAGGCCGGCGAGTACATCAAGGCCAAGCTGGGCGTCGACTACAACGAAACCACTGCGGACGGCCTGTTCACGCTCAAGGAGAGCGAGTGCCAGGGCGCCTGTGGCGACGCGCCGGTGCTGATGGTCAACAACCAGCGCATGTGCAGCTTCATGAGCGCCGACAAGATCGACGCGCTCCTCGATGAACTCAAGGGCAAGGCCTGAGGCAAGACGCATGGGAGCCCAAGACTTTCGCAGTGCGCTGGCCGATGTCCGGGCGGTGGAAACCTGTTTCCACGGCCGGCACATCAACCCGCAGATCATGGCCGGCCTGAATTCGCCGGATGGCTGGCATCTGCGCGACTACGAGTCGCGCGATGGCTACAAGGCCTTGCGCAAGATCATCGACGAGAAAATCACGCCCGAGCAGGTGATCGCCGAGATGAAGGCCTCGTCGCTGCGCGGGCGCGGCGGCGCCGGTTTCCCCACCGGCCTGAAGTGGAGCTTCATGCCGCGCCAGTTCCCGGGCCAGAAGTACCTGGTCTGCAATTCGGACGAGGGCGAGCCGGGCACCTTCAAGGACCGCGACATCCTTCGCTACAACCCGCACATCGTGATCGAAGGCATGATCATCGCGGCCTACGCGATGGGCATCACCGTGGGCTACAACTACATCCACGGCGAAATCTTCGAGACCTACCAGCGCTTCGAGGCCGCGCTGGAAGAGGCGAGGGCGGCGGGCTATCTGGGCAACAACATCCTGGGCTCGGACTTCACCTTCCAGCTGCATGGGTTCCACGGATACGGCGCCTACATCTGCGGCGAAGAGACCGCGCTGCTCGAGTCGCTCGAAGGCAAGAAGGGCCAGCCGCGCTTCAAGCCGCCGTTCCCGGCCAGCTTCGGCATGTACGGCAAGCCCACCACCATCAACAACACCGAAACCTTCGCCGCGGTGCCCTGGATCATCCGCAATGGCGGGGCCCAATACCTGGCCTGCGGGCGGCCCAACAACGGCGGCACCAAGGTGTTTTCGGTGTCGGGCGACGTGAACCGGCCGGGCAATTTCGAAGTGCCGCTGGGCACGCCGTTTGCCACGCTGCTGGAACTGGCCGGTGGCGTGCGCGAGGGCCGCAAGCTCAAGATGGTGATCCCGGGCGGCTCGTCGATGCCGGTTCTGCCGGCCGACATCATGATGGCCACCGACATGGACTACGACTCCATTGCCAAGGCCGGCAGCATGCTCGGCTCGGGCGCGGTGATCGTCATGGACGACAGCCGCTGCGCGGTGAAGTCCCTGCTGCGCCTGTCCTACTTCTACTACGAAGAAAGCTGCGGCCAGTGCACGCCCTGCCGCGAAGGCACGGGCTGGCTGTATCGCATGGTCAATCGCCTGGAGCACGGCGAGGGCCGGATGGAAGACCTCGATCGCCTGAACCAGGTGGCCGACAACATTCAGGGGCGCACCATCTGCGCGCTGGGCGACGCGGCGGCCATGCCGGTGCGCGCCTTCCTGAAGCACTACTGGGATGAATTCGCCTACCACGTCGAGCACAAGACCTGCATGGTCCCGGCCTACGTGTGACGCGGATGGACACCATGGACATCGATCGGGCGCTTGAACGCAATGGTTGAACTCGAAATCGACGGCAAGAAGGTGGAAGTGGCCGAAGGCAGCATGGTGATGCATGCCGCCGGCAAGCTCGGCCTGTATGTGCCGCACTTCTGCTATCACAAGAAACTGTCCATCGCGGCCAACTGCCGGATGTGCCTGGTCGACGTCGAAAAGGCGCCCAAGCCGCTGCCGGCCTGCGCCACGCCGGTCACCAACGGCATGAAGGTGTGGACCGCCTCCGAGCGCGCGATCAAGGCGCAGAAGGGGGTGATGGAGTTCCTGCTCATCAATCACCCGCTCGATTGCCCGATCTGCGACCAGGGTGGCGAGTGCCAGCTGCAGGATCTGGCCGTCGGTTATGGCGGCTCGGCCTCGAACTACGACGAGCCCAAGCGCGTGGTCTTCCACAAGCCGCTGGGCCCGCTGGTGTCGGCCGAAGAAATGAGCCGCTGCATCCATTGCACCCGATGCGTGCGCTTCGGCCAGGAAATCGCCGGCGTGATGGAGCTCGGCATGGCCGGGCGCGGCGAACACTCCGAGATCATGAGCTTCGTCGGCCGTTCGGTCGACTCCGAGCTTTCGGGCAACATGATCGATGTCTGCCCGGTCGGTGCACTCACCAGCAAGCCGTTTCGCTACAGCGCGCGCACCTGGGAACTGGTGCGTCGCCGCTCGGTGGCGGCGCACGACGCGCTCGGCTCCAATGTGATCCTGCAGATCAAGTCGAACAAGGTCATGCGGGTGGTGCCCTACGAAAACGAGGCGGTCAACGACTGCTGGATTTCCGATCGCGACCGCTTTTCGTACGAAGGCCTGAATGCGCCCGACCGACTGAGCCAGCCGATGCTCAAGCAGGACGGGCAATGGCATGCGGTCGACTGGCCGACCGCGCTGAGCTACGTCTCGCACGCGCTGGCCGATGTGAAGAAGGCCTCCGGCGCGGGCTCGATCGGCGCGCTGGCCGCGCCGCAGTCCACGGTGGAAGAGCTGTCGCTGCTGGCCCGCCTGATGCGCGGACTGGGCTCCGAGAACATCGATTTCCGGCTTCGCCAGCGCGACTTCGCGCTCGACGCGGCGCCGGCCGGCGCCCCCTGGCTGGGCATGCCGGTGGCTCAGGTCGATTCGCTGCAGTCGCTGCTGATCGTCGGCTCGTTCCTGCGCAAGGATCATCCGCTGCTGGCCGCGCGGGTGCGCGCCGCCGTCAAGCGTGGCGCCCGAGTGTCGATGATCCACGCGGTCCGCGAAGACCTGCTGATGCCGATGGCGGCCACCGCCATCGTGCCGCCCAGCGCGTGGGCCCAGACGCTGGCCGGTGTGCTGGTCGCGGTGCTGCGCGCCAAGAACGAAGCCGTGCCCGCTATGCTGGCGGGCATCGAGCCCGACGCGTCGGCGCAGGCGATTGCCACCGCTCTGTCCGCCGGCGACGCCAAGGCCATCTGGCTGGGCAATGCCGCGGTCCAGTGCGACCGCTATGCCGCCATCGCGCGCCTCGCCCAGGCCATCGGCCAGGCCGTCGGAGCCCAGGTGGGCGTGCTCGGCGAAGGGCCCAACAGCGTCGGCGGTTATCTGGCCGGCGCGATTCCCGGCCCGGGCGGCAAGAACGCCCGCCAGATGGTCCAGGAGCCTCTGTCGGCCTATGTGCTGCTGGGCCTGGAACCCGGTTTCGACCACGGCATGCCGCAGGTCGCCGCGGCGGCAATGGCCAAGGCCCGCACGGTCATCGCGCTCACCTCCTTCGATTCGCCGGAACTGCGCGCCACGGCCGACTGCCTGCTGCCGGTATCGCCCTTCAGCGAAACCTCCGGCAGTTTCGTGAACTGCGAAGGCCGGGTGCAGTCCTTCAATGGCGTCGTGCGTCCGCTGGGCGAGACCCGTCCGGCCTGGAAGGTATTGCGCGTGCTGGGCAATCTGCTGGGCCTGGCCGGCTTCGATGCCGACACCTCCGAGCAGGTGCGCGATCAGGTGCTGGCCGGGGACGTCGCCGCCCGCCTGGCGCAGCCGGCGCCGGTCGATTTCGCCGCGCTGGGCACGGTTGCCGCCCCGGCGCTGCCGGGCAGCCAGCTCGAGCGCGTGGCGCATGTCATGCCCTACGCGGTCGATCCGGTGGTCCGGCGCGCCGAGAGCCTTCAATTGACCCGCGAGGCGCGTGCGCCGCAGGCCCGCATCCATCCGGACACGATGGCCGCGCTCGGCCTGGCGGCGGGCGATGCGGTGAGTGTCGAACAGGGCAGCGGCGCGGCCAAGGTGACCGTGGCCGCCGATGACGGCGTCGCGCCGGGTGTCGTGTGGCTGGCTGCAGCCCACGCCGCCACCGCAGGCCTGGCATCGATGTTCGGTGCCGTGTCGGTCCGCAAAGACTGAGTTCCCGGGAGAAGAACACAACATGGACGGGCTGCTGCTGCAAATCACCTCGACCGGACAGGCCTTGCTGGGTCCGGCCTGGCCGGTGGTGTGGAACCTGGTGAAGATCATTCTGGTGGTGCTGCCGCTGCTGGGCTGCGTCGCGTACCTCACCTTGTGGGAACGCAAGATGATCGGCTTCATGCACATCCGCCTGGGACCCAACCGGGTGGGTCCCTTCGGGCTGCTGCAGCCGATCGCGGACGCCTTCAAGCTGATGCTCAAGGAAATCATCGTCCCGAGCCAGTCCAACTCGGTGCTCTACCTGCTTGCGCCGGTGATGACGATCATGCCGGCGCTCACGGCTTGGGCGGTGGTTCCCTTCGGTCCCGAACTCGCGCTGGCGAACATCAATGCGGGTCTGCTGTTCCTGATGGCCATCACCTCGCTGGAGGTCTACGGCGTGATCATCGCCGGCTGGGCGTCCAACTCGAAGTACGCCTTCCTGGCCGCGATGCGCGCCTCGGCGCAGATGCTGTCGTACGAACTGGCCATCGGCTTTTCGCTCGTGGTCGTGCTGATGGTGTCGGGCAGCCTGAACTTCACCGACATCGTGGTGAAGCAGGGGCACGGCACCTTTGCCGGCATGGGCCTGACTTTCCTGTCCTGGAACTGGCTGCCGCTGCTGCCGATCTTCGTCGTGTACTTCGTGTCGGGTGTGGCCGAGACCAACCGCCATCCGTTCGACGTGGTCGAGGGCGAATCCGAGATCGTCGCCGGACACATGGTCGAGTACTCGGGCATGGGGTTCGCGATCTTCTTCCTGGCCGAATACGCCAACATGATCCTGATCTCGGCGATGGCCTCGATCATGTTCCTGGGCGGCTGGTATCCGCCGATCGACACCGTCGTGTTCAACTGGATCCCGGGATGGATCTGGCTCGGCATCAAGACATTCATCATGGTCTCGATGTTCATCTGGTTCCGGGCGTCGTTCCCGCGCTATCGCTACGACCAGATCATGCGTCTGGGCTGGAAGATCTTCATTCCGGTGACGCTGGTCTGGCTGGTGGTCGTGGCGGTCTGGATGCAGACGCCCTGGAACATCTGGAAGTAAGCGGCACACGCCGTCGCCATTGCGCCACTGAAACGGGTCCACCATGCAAGCAGTCAAGGACTTCATCTCGAGCTTCATGCTCACCGAGCTACTGAAGGGCATGCGCCTGACGGGGAAGTATTTCTTCGCGCGCAAGATCACCCTGCAGTACCCGGAAGAGAAAACCCCGATGTCCCCGCGCTTTCGCGGCCTGCACGCGCTGCGCCGCTATCCCAATGGCGAAGAGCGCTGCATCGCCTGCAAGCTGTGCGAGGCCGTGTGCCCGGCGATGGCCATCACCATCGAGTCCGAGGTGCGCGACGACGGCAGCCGTCGCACCACCCGCTACGACATCGATCTGACCAAGTGCATCTTCTGCGGTTTCTGCGAAGAGTCCTGCCCGGTCGACTCCATCGTCGAGACCCACATCCACGAATACCACGGCGAAAAGCGCGGCGACCTCTATTTCACCAAGGAGATGCTGCTGGCCGTGGGTGACCGCTACGAAGGCGAGATCGCCAGTGCCCGGGAGGCCGACGCCCGGTTCCGCTGAACCGCCGCCGCGAACTCCCCACCCGGATCGACCATGGACCCCAAGACCTTCCTTTTCTACGTATTCGCCGTGATCACCGTGCTGGCCGCACTGCGCGTGGTCACCGCCCGCAATCCGGTGCATGCGGCGCTGTTCCTGGTGCTGACCTTCTGCACCGCGGCGGCCATCTGGATGCTGCTCAAAGCCGAGTTCCTGGCCATCACCCTGGTGCTGGTCTACGTGGGCGCGGTGATGGTGCTGTTCCTGTTCGTGGTGATGATGCTCGACATCAACCTCGACCAGATCCGCCAGGGTTTCTGGCGCAACCTGCCGGTGGCCTTGTTCGTCGGTGTGGTCGTGGTGCTGGAGCTGGCGGCGGTGCTGATGCATGTGTTCTCGGGGGTGCGCGATGTCGATGCGCCACCCACGCCGGCCGGCTACAGCAATACCAAGGCGCTGGGCACGCTGCTCTACACCGAATATGTGTACCCGTTCGAGATCGCCGCGGTCATCTTGCTGGTGGCGATCGTCGCCGCCATCGCGCTCACGCTGCGCGGCCGCAAGGACACCAAGTACAACGATCCTTCCGCGGCCGTTCGGGTGCGTGCCGCCGACCGCGTGCGGATCGTGAAGATGCCGGCCACGCCGAAGGACTCCGCGCAATGAGCCTCACGCTTGCCCACTACCTGGTGCTGGGTGCCATCCTGTTTGCGATCAGTGTGATCGGCATCTTTCTGAACCGGCGCAACGTCATCATCATCCTGATGGCCATCGAGCTGATGCTGCTCGCGGTCAACCTGAATTTCGTGGCCTTCTCGCATTTCCTCGGCGATGCGGCGGGCCAGATCTTCGTTTTCTTCATCCTCACCGTGGCCGCCGCAGAATCCGCGATCGGCCTGGCGATCCTCGTGGTGCTTTTCCGAAACCTCGAGACGATCAACGTCGAGGACCTCGACGAGCTCAAGGGATAGGAAGGGCGCATGAAGACGGCCTATTTGCTTGCGGCGTTCGCGCCGCTGTTCGGTGCGGTTGTGGCCGGTTTCTTCGGCCGGCGCATCGGTCGTGCCGGTGCCCACTGGGTCACCATCCTGGGCGTGGCGGTGTCGATGTGCGCCTCGTTCTGGGTGCTGCGCGACGTGCTCGCCGGCAACACCTTCAACGGCACGCTGTACGCGTGGTCCGTGATCGGCGACCTGAAGCTCGAAGTGGGCTTCCTGATCGACTCGCTCACCGCGACCATGATGTGCGTGGTGACCTTCGTGTCGCTGATGGTGCACATCTACACCATCGGCTACATGGAAGAAGACGACGGCTACCAGCGCTTCTTCGCCTACATCTCGCTGTTCACGTTCTCGATGATGATGCTGGTGATGTCCAACAACTTCCTGCAGCTGTTCTTCGGCTGGGAAGCGGTGGGCCTGGTGTCGTACCTGCTGATCGGCTTCTGGTACACGCGGCCCACGGCCATCTACGCCAACATGAAGGCCTTCCTGGTCAACCGGGTCGGCGACTTCGGCTTCGCGCTGGGCATCGGCCTGGTGCTGGCCTATTTCGGCACGATGGACTACGCCACGGCGTTCAAGGCCGCGCCGGGTCTGGCCGGCAAGACCATCCAGCTGTTCCCGGGCATGGACTGGTCGCTGATGAGCGTCACCTGCATCTGCCTGTTCATCGGCGCGATGGGCAAGTCGGCGCAGTTCCCGCTGCACGTGTGGCTGCCCGACTCGATGGAAGGCCCGACTCCCATTTCGGCGCTGATCCACGCGGCCACGATGGTGACCGCGGGCATCTTCATGGTGGCGCGCATGTCGCCGCTGTTCGAACTGTCCGACACCGCGCTGGGCTTCGTCATCACCATCGGCGCCATCACCGCGCTGTTCATGGGCTTTCTGGGCATCATCCAGAACGACATCAAGCGGGTGGTGGCCTATTCCACGCTGTCGCAGCTGGGCTACATGACGGTGGCGCTGGGCGCCTCGGCCTATTCGGTCGCGATCTTCCACCTGATGACGCACGCCTTCTTCAAGGCGCTGCTGTTCCTGGGTGCGGGCTCGGTCATCATCGGCATGCACCACGACCAGGACATCCGCAACATGGGCGGCCTGCGCAAGTACATGCCCATCACCTGGCTCACCTCGCTGCTGGGCTCGCTGGCGCTGATCGGCACGCCGTTCTTCTCGGGCTTCTACTCCAAGGACTCGATCATCGAGGCGGTGAAGGTCGCCCATGTGCCGGGCGCCGGCTTCGCCTATTTCGCGGTGGTGGCGGGCGTGTTCGTGACGGCCTTCTATTCGTTCCGCATGTATTTCCTGGTTTTCCACGGCAAGGAGCGGTGGATGCAGGCCGGGCATGGACATGCCGCGTCGCATGCGGCACCGGCGAAGGCTGCCGCGCATGATGCGCACGGCAAGCCCGATGGGCATGCCAAACATGACGACCACGGTGCGCACGACGACCATGGGGCTCATGAAGACCACCACGGGCTAGGCCCCAACGACAAGCCGCACGAGTCGCGCCTGGTGGTCACGCTGCCCCTGGTGCTGCTGGCGATTCCGTCGGTGCTGATCGGCCTCGTCGCGATCGAACCGATGCTGTTCGGCGACTTCTTCAAGGGCGTGATCAGCGTCGATGCCCGCCACGAGGCGATGGCCGACCTGGCCAAGCATTTCCATGGCTGGGCGGCGATGGGCACGCACGCGCTGACCACGCTGCCGTTCTGGCTGGCGGTGGCCGGGGTGGCCTTCGCCTACTACTGCTACATGATCAACCCGGCATTGCCCACCGCGATCAAGAACGCCACCGGCGGCATCAACCGGCTGCTCGAGAACAAGTACTACATGGACCGCTTCAACGAAGTGTTCTTCGCGGGCGGTTCGCGGCTGCTGGGTTCGGGTTTCTGGAAGATCGGCGATCAGATGCTGATCGATGGCCTGATCGTCAACGGCTCGGCCAAGCTCACCGGCTGGATCGCGTCACTCGCGAGGCTCGCGCAGTCCGGCTTCATCTATCACTATGCGATCGCAATGATTGTCGGGGTGGCGGTCTTGTTGTGGTGGTTCGTGCCGCTGGTCAAGCACTGAACGAAGTCATAAGGGCCCCTCTAGCCATGAGTTCCGGTTTTCCTTTCCTGAGTGCCGCGATCTGGATCCCGATCCTGATCGGCGGGTTCCTGCTGGCGGTCGGCAACGACCGCCATCGCGGCGTGGTGCGGGGCGTTGCGCTGATCGGCGCGCTGCTGGGTTTCCTGCCCACGCTCGCGATCATCGGCGGCTTCGACGGCGCGTCGGCCTCGATGCAGTTCGTCGAGAAGATGCCCTGGATCGACCGTTTCGGCGCCAACTACCACCTGGGGGTGGACGGGCTGTCGATGTGGTTCGTGCCGCTGACCGCATTCATCACCATCATCGTGGTGATTGCCGGCTGGGAGGTCATCGAAGACCGCGTCGCGCAGTACATGGCCTCGTTCCTGATCCTGTCGGGCCTGATGGTGGGCGTGTTCAGTGCGCTCGATGGCCTGCTGTTCTATGTGTTCTTCGAAGCCACGCTGATCCCGATGTACGTGATCATCGGCATCTGGGGCGGCCCCAACCGGGTTTACGCGGCATTCAAGTTTTTCCTGTACACGCTGCTCGGCTCGCTGCTCACGCTGGTGGCGCTGATCTTCCTGTACCTGAAGGCGGGTTCGTTCTCGATCCTCGACTGGCACAAGCTGCCGCTGACGATGAACGAGCAGGTGCTGATCTTCCTCGCGTTCATGATGGCCTTCGCGGTGAAGGTGCCGATGTGGCCGGTGCACACCTGGCTGCCCGACGCCCACGTCGAGGCGCCCACCGGCGGCTCGGTGGTGCTGGCGGCGATCATGCTGAAGCTGGGCGCCTACGGTTTCCTGCGGTTCTCGCTGCCGATCGCGCCCGACGCCAGCCATGCGCTGTCCGGCTTCGTGATCACGCTCTCGCTGGTGGCGGTGGTCTACATCGGCCTGGTGGCGCTGGTGCAGACCGACATGAAGAAGCTGGTCGCGTATTCGTCGATTGCCCACATGGGCTTCGTGACGCTGGGCTTTTTCATGTTCAACCAGATCGGCGTGCAGGGCGCGATCATGCAGATGATCTCGCACGGGTTCATCTCCGGCGCGATGTTCCTGTGCATCGGCGTGCTGTACGACCGGATGCATTCGCGGCGCATCGCCGACTACGGCGGCGTGGTCAACACGATGCCCTTGTTCGCCGCGCTGTTCCTGTTCTTCACGATGGCCAACTGCGGCCTGCCGGCCACCTCGGGTTTCGTCGGCGAGTTCCTGGTGATCATGGGCGCCGTGCAGTTCAACTTCTGGATCGCGTTCGCGGCGACCACCACGCTGGTCTTTGGCGCGGCCTATTCGTTGTGGATGTACAAGCGGGTGGTTTTCGGCTCGGTCGCCAATCACCATGTCGCCGAACTGAAGGATGTGAACCGTCGCGAAT
>JADJVQ010000022.1 GCA_016710525.1 Burkholderiaceae bacterium | reverse complement strand
GGCATCGAGATTGCGCGCGACCTGCACGGCGTTGAGCTCGACGGCACGTTTCAGGCTGGCCAGCGACACCGGAATCATGCCGCGCTGCCAGGCCACGCCCAGCATCGGCATGTTGGCAAACACCGCGTCGCCCAGAATATCCCTGGCCACCGCGGCGGCGTCGATCACTTTCAGAAGCGCTTTCGCCGCCACCGCCTTCAGCCGGCCCATCAGGTTGCCGGCATCGAACTCCCAATCCGGGTTGCGGGAGAAATCGGTGGTGGGCACCTCTTCGCGATTGACCACCAGTTGCGCCGTGCCTGGGCGCAGCCGGCTCAAGGATTCATCACCCGCCGTGACCAGCAGGTCGCAGCCCACCACCGCATCGGCCTCGCCCATCGCCAGACGGGCGCTGGTCAGGACGACACATCTTTCGCGATGCGCATGTGCGTCATCACCGCTCCCGTACTTCTGAGCCAGACCCGTGATGTCCAAGGTACTGCAGGCCAGGCCATCCAGGTGCCGCCATCGACGCGACCGCGCCGACCGTGACCACCCCTGTGCCGCCGATGCCGGTGATCAGCACCCCCCACGAGTCGCGCTGCAGGCCGGTGTCGGGCAATGGCAGGGCGGATTCATCCAGCGCCGGGCGTGCGCGCCCGACGGTCACCGGCCTTTTGGCTTCGGCGCCGTGGACCGTGACGAGGCTCGGACAAAAGCCCTCGATGCAGGAGTAGTCCTTGTTGCAGCTGCTCTGGTTGATTCGGCGCTTGCGGCCCAGTGGCGTCTCGAACGGCTCGATCGACAAGCAGTTGCTCCTGCTGCCGCAGTCGCCGCAGCCTTCGCAAATCTCGGGATGGATGAAGGTGCGAACCTTGGGATCGGCCCACTGGCCACGCTTGCGCAGTCGGCGACGCTCGGTCGCGCAGGCCTGGTCATGGATCAGCACGGTGCAGCCGGCCATCTCGCGCAGTTCGCGCTGCACCCGGTCCAGATCGCGACGGTGGTGCACCGGCACGTCGGATGGCAGTCCCAGCGCACGCACGCGATCGAGGTCTTCCGTGGTGACCACGATGTGCCGGACGCCTTCAGCCTTCAACTGCTGAATCAGCATCGGCACGGTGATCTCGCCGTCGACCGGCTGGCCACCGGTCATGGAGACGAACCCATTGACCAGCAGCTTGTAGGTGATATTGACCTTGCTCGCGATCGCAGCCCGGATGGCCAACAGGCCCGAATGAAAATAGGTGCCGTCGCCCATGTTGGCAAACACGTGTTTTTCGTCGGTGAACGGCGCCTGCCCGGCCCACAACATGCCCTCGCCCCCCATGTGCGACACCGTCATGGTGCGCGGGTCGGAGAGCATGGCAATCGTGTGGCAGCCGATTCCGGCCAGCGCGCGGCTGCCGTCCGGCAACTTAGTCGAGGTGTTGTGCGGGCAGCCCGAACAGAAGGTGGGCATGCGCATCGGTCCGAGCACCAGCTGACCTTGGGCGTCGAATTGGGGTGCCGGTGGGAGCGCAATGGCGTGTGCCATTTCGTCTTTGCCCAACAGCCTGGCAATGGCATGCGCGACGATATTGGGTGCCAGTTCTCCGAATGAGGGCAAGGCAGGCTTGCCGATGATCTTCGGTGGATTGGTCAGCGCGGCCTCGTGGAGCGCAGCCTTCATCTGCTGTTCGATCAGCGGCCGCTTTCCTCGATGACCAGAATGGCTTGCAGGCCCTGGGCGAACTTCACGACCACCTCGGGGTCAGGAAGGTCATGCCCAGCTTCAGGATTCGGATGCCGGCAGCGGCACAGCGCTCAGGCGTCAATCCCAGTTCGATCAGCGCCTGCAAGGTGTCAGCAAAGGCTTTGCCAGCCGTGACGATAACGCGGGCATCGGGCGCGTCGTGGGTGATGCGGTTCAATCCGTTTGCGCGGGCATAGAGCCACCGCCAGCGGCAACTTCGCGGCGATCAGGCGGGGTTCCTGCAGCTGAGGGCGATCGGCGATCCGCAATGAAACGCCTCCTGGGATCAGCGGCGCGGTGGCAAGACCATCTTGAAGCGGCCAGGGTCGACATCGATGGTCGATGCGCTTTCGACGACATCGGTGGCAAGCTTCAGGCTGACCCAACAGCCCGTGAATCGGCTCATGGCAATGCCGTGGATGCCGAAGTCCAGGATCTCCTGCACGCTGCTGGGCGCGAGGATGGCTGCCCCGCCGCCATCAGTGCGGGCTCGCTCTGATGTGCCGTCGTGGATGACTTCGCACCGTGGTCATCACCCGCCAGCACCAGCACTCCACCCTTGGGCGATGTCCCTGCCAGATTGGCGTGCTTGAACACATCGCCACAACGGTCCACGCCCGGGCCCTTGCCGTACCAGATCCCGAACACGCCTTCGACCCGGGCACCTGGCAGCAGGCCGACGTTCTGGGTGCCCCAGATGGCGGTGGCCGCCATATCTTCATTCACGCCCGACTGAAAACGGACGTTCAGGGGCTCCAGGTATCTTGCCGCAGCCCAAAGCTCCATGTCGTAGCGGCCAAGAGGGGAACCGCGATAACCCGACACATAACCGCCGGTGTTCAATCCCGCGGCCTGATCGAGCAGGCGCTGCTGGATGGGCAGACGCACCAGTGCCTGATTGCCGGACAGGAACACAGTGCCCGCGGTCTTGGTATAACGATCATCCAGGCTCGGTGCAGCCTCTTGCTCAGGTGTCAGGGTGGCTTGGGTCATGTTTCTTCCTGTGGCCGATACGTGCAAGCGACACTTGCACCAGCAACAGAAAATGGTAGACCCTGCCCCCGGGTGCCAATGTCAAGCCATTGACAATATGCAGGCTGTCGTGAATCCGTGCGACGAGCGTGGCGCCCGGCGCGGATCGCTCAGGACGCGGCTGCGCGGCGCCGGATCATGCGCAGCGCGTTGTAGGCGATGACAATCTCGCCGCGCTGATTCATCACCTCGTTGCGGGTCTCGGCAGTGGCACGGTCGGGCTTGGAGGTCGCGCGCAGCGCCGACACGGTGGATTCCACGTGGATGGTGTCGCCGACGAAGGTGGCGCGCCGGACGTCGATCTCGGAGCGCAGGAAGGCCAGGCCCTTGATCCTCACGGCCCCCAGAGTCAGCGCTTCGGCAAACGCGAACACCAATGCGCCGGGTACGAAGCGTCCTTCGATCGCCGAGTCGCCCCGATCATGCAGATTGGTGAAGAGCTCCTCGGTGAGCCAGGTGAGGTTGATCCAAGACACCAGATCGGGCTCGGTGATCGTGCGAGCCTGGGTGCGCCACTGCGCACCGACCGACAGGTCTTCCCAATACAGATCGGGCGCGAACCAGGCGGGGTTGATGGCCATCGGCTACTCCGATTTCACGTTGCGGGCGCGGGTCACCGCCGCATCGGCGGTGATCTCTGCCTGCGTGCCGCTGGCGCTGAACTCCCGCGCCGCTCCCGAAGCGACCAGAGCATCGATGGCCTGCGCGCTGTAACCGGCCTCCAGCAGCAGGCTGCGGGTGTGCTCGCCCAGGCGCGGCGGCGAGCGGCGCACTTCGCGGGTGCGGCCATCGAAGCGCACGCCGTTGCCGGGCAGGCGCATCGTCGACACGCCGTCGCCGGCGGGCACTTCCGCGAAAAAACCCACTGCGCGCAGGTGCTCATCGACGATCAGATCGTCCAGGCTGATGACAGGCCCATGCGGAATGTCGATGCGCGCGCAAGCCTCCAGCCACTGCGCGGTGCTGCGTTCGGCGATGAAGCCGCCGGTCATTGCGTAGAGCACCTCGATGTTGACTGTGCGCGCCTGCATCGTGGCGAATCGCTCATCGCGAAGGAGTTCAGGCCGGCCCACTTCTTCGAAGAACCGTGCCCAGTGGGTGTCGGTGTAGGGCAGCACGCTCAGGTAGCCGTCGCTGGTGCGATACGGCCGCCGCGACGGCGCCAGCGCCCGCGAATAGCCGGTGGGCCCGTTGGCCGGCTCGAAACTGCGTCCGCCCAGGTGCTCGACCATCGTGAAGCCCACCATGGTTTCGAACATCGAGACCTCGACCTGGCGCGCCACGCCGGTGCGCTCGCGTTCCAGCAGCGCGGCCAGGATGGCGTGAACGGCCACCATCGCGCAGGTCTTGTCGGCGGCCACCGTCGGCAGGAAACGCACCTCGCCAGTCTGGCGGCCCATCAGGTCCGACAACCCGCCGTGCCCTGGATGATGTCGTCGTAGGCAGGCTGGCCGCCATGCGGGCCGGCCTCGGAAAACCGTTCAGGCTGGCGTAGACCAGACGCGGATTGCGCGCGAGGACCTGCGCCGGGTCCAGTCCGATCGCGGCGAGCTTCTGCGGGCGGATGTTGTGCATCAGCACGTCGGCGCTGTCGACCAGGCGCATCAAGGCCTCGCGGGCGGGCGCCGTCTTCAGGTCGAGCACGATCGAGCGCTTGTTGCGGTTCACCGAAATGAATCCGGCCGCCAGATCGGGCAGCACGGACTGACCTGTGCGCCGGGGCGAATCCCCGGCCGGGGTCTCCACTTTGATCACATCGGCGCCGTAGTCGCCCAGATACTGGCTGGCATACGGTCCGAACAGGACGGTGGTGAGGTCGATCACCCGCATGCCCTTCAAGGGCGCGGGGTTGTCAGGGCTGGAGTGAGTGTCGGCATTCATCCGCCAACCATAAGCCCTCGCCCGGCTGGGGCGCAGATCGCCGCGCGCGTTTGTGACACGCCGGGGACCGGTTTGACCGCGCCGCCCCGTCTTCAATAGACTGGCCCCCCACGGGCCGTACACAGGCCCGGTTCGACAACGCAAGGAGACTTCATGCTCAAGGCAATTCAAGTACGCTGCGCCCTCGCCGCCGCAGCCGCGCTGCTCAGCGCCGGCGCCCTCGCCCAGAACCTGTCCATCGCCACCGGCGGCACCGGCGGGGTCTACTACCCCTTGGGCGGAGGACTGGCCGCGGCGCTCTCCAAGTACGTGCCCGGCATGCAGGCCACCGCCGAAGTCACCGGCGGCTCGGTCGACAACCTCAAGCTGGTCGCCTCCGGCAAGCCCTACATCGCCTTCACCATGGCCGACGCTGCGCAGGACGCGCAGCAGGGCGTGGACAAGTTCAAGGGCAACAAGGTGCCCCTGAAGACGCTGATGGTGCTCTACCCCAACCGCATGCACGTGGCCACCATCGAGAGCACTGGCATCAAGTCGATGGCCGACCTGAAGGGCAAGCGGGTGTCCACCGGTTCGCCGGGCAGCGCCACCGAAGTCATGGCCTTCCGGGTCATCGAAGCCGCCGGCCTGGACAAGGACAAGGACATGAAGCGTGAGCGCCTGGGCGTGGCCGGAGTCGGTAAACGCACTCAAGGACCGCAAGATCGACGCCTTCTTCTGGGTGGGCGGCCTGCCGACAGCCGCGGTCACCGACCTGGCCAACACACCCGGCACCAAGATCCACATGATCGACCACGCGGAAGTGGTGGCCAAGATGAACCAGAAGTACGGCCAGCTCTCTACATCGAGGACACGATCCCCAAGTCCGTCTAACAAGGCATGGACGTCGACAACAAGCAGGCCACCGTCTGGAACATCCTGGTTGCCCATGAATCGATGTCCGAGAAGGAAGCCTACGCGATCGTCAAGACCGTGTTCGAGAAGCGCGACGACCTGATCGCGGTTCATAAGGAGGCGGCCAACTTCAAGCTCGAGAACCAGAAGGCCGCGGCCTCGCCGATTCCGTACCACCCGGGCGCCGTCAAGTACTTCGCCGAACGCGGCATCAAGATCAACTGATGGCCGAGGGCGCGGTCCGCGACGAGGCCCTGAAGAGGCCGAGTCCTTCATCGAGGAAGAAAGAGGGGGCGGCCAACCATCCGGCCGGTGCGCTGGGGCTGTTCGTCACGCTGGCCGCGGTGTTGATGTCGGTGTTCCATCTGTACGCCGCCTACGGCATCGTGCCGACCAGACCCTGCGCCCGGTGCATGGCGATGGTGCTGTTCGTCTCGTTCCTGTGCTTTCCCATCGCCCGGCGGTTTCGCAACCGGGTGATGTGGTGGGACTGGCTGCTGGCGGCGCTGTCGGTGACCGTGGTCGTCTACATGCTGATGGGTGGCGACGACTTCACCGACCGCAACACCTCACCCGAGACGCTGGACATCGCGTTCGGTGTGGCGCTGATCCTGCTGATCATGGAGGCCATGCGCCGCTCCAACGGCTGGGTGATGCCGATCATCACCAGCCTGTTCATCGCGTACGCATTTGCCGGCCCCTGGCTGCCCGCGCCCTGGACCCACAAGGGTTACGAAGTGGGGCGGCTGGTCGGCCACATGTACATGACGCTCGAGGGCATCTTCGGCTCGGCCATCGATGTGTCGTCGTCGCTGATCATCCTGTTCACCATCTTCGGTGCGTTTCTGCAGTACTCGAACGCCGGCAAGTTCTTCATCGACTTCTCGTTCTCGGCAATGGGCGGCAAGCCCACCGGCGCGGGCCGCACGGTGGTGCTGGCTTCCTTTCTTCTGGGCGGACCGTCGGGCTCGGGGGTGGCCACCACCGTCACGCTGGGCTCGGTGGCCTACCCGATGCTGGCCAAGGTCGGGTACGAAAAAAACGCGGCCGGCGGCCTGCTGGCCGCGGGCGGGCTGGGCGCCATCATTTCGCCGCCGGTGCTGGGCGCGGCGGCTTTCCTGATCGCCGAGTTCCTGAAGATCTCGTATCTCGACGTGCTGCTGATGGCGGTGATCCCGACCATCCTGTTCTACCTGGCGCTGTTCCTGATGGTCGAGATCGATGCCCGCAAATACGGCATGCGTGACGTCACCTTCGAGAAGGTGGCCGGTGTCTGGGAACTCACCCGCGAGTACTGGTTTCCACTTCCTCTCGCTGATCTCGATCATCGTCTTCATGCTGCTCGGCTACTCGCCGATCCTGTCGGTATTTTGGGCCACGGTGCTGTCGTTCCTGACCAGTTTCCTGCACCGCGACTGCGCACTGCTGCCGCGCAATTTGTTCAGCGATCCGCGCGGACCGTTCAAGGCGTTGATGAGTTCGGGCGTGGTGCGCGCCATGGAAGGCGGCTCGGTCGGCATGCTCAATGTGGGCACCACCTGCGCTGGCGCGGGCCTGATCGTGGGCGTCGTGACACTCACCGGGCTGGGACTGAAGTTTTCGTCGATCATCCTCGAGTACGCCGGTGGCTCGCTGCTGCTGACCGCGGTCTTCACGTCGCTGGTGGTGTGGATCGTTGGCCTGGCGGTGCCGGTGACGGCCAGCTACATCATCTGCGCGGTGATCGCCGCACCGGCACTGATCAAACTGGGCGTGCCCGACTTCGCGGCGCACATGTTCATCTTCTACTACGCCGTGCTGTCCGAGGTCTCTCCACCCACCGCGTTGTCACCATTCGCCGCGGCGGCCATCACCGGCGGGACCCCTGCAAGACCACGCTGCAGAGCTGGAAATACACGATGCCGGCCTTCCTGGTGCCGTTCGTGATCGTGCTCGATCCGGCTGGCCAGGGCTTGCTGCTGATGGGATCCGTCAAGGCGCTGGCCAGCGCCGATTGGGGTCGATCGCAATGGTGTCGCTCACCGCGGCCGCCGGCATCGTCGCGCTGGCGGGCGGCTTCCAGGGCTGGCTGATCGAACGCACCTCTCGGCTGGAACAGGTGATGCTGCTGGCGGCCGGGCTGCTGCTGGTGTACCCCAAGGCCTGGGCCGACCTGACCGGCCTCGCGCTGATGGCAGTGGTCATCGCCCTGCAGTGGCGCCGGCGGACCTGAGGCGGGGCTAAGCCCCGGCGTCGCCTTTGTCGCAAACCCGCCAACCGTGCGGGCGTTTGCGCACTGGCGCGCGCGGGCGGCAAGTCGCTGATTCGTAGGGAGTTTCTTCGCTCGCAGCGAGCTGGCACCGATCGTGCATGGAGAGCCTTGTCCGTCACGGGAGGCCCGCCATGTCCGCATCGCTGCAAGCCAAGATCGCCGAAGTGTTCGATGAACCCGGCTGCGACATCAACCAGGCCAAATCCGAGAAAGAACGCAAGAAGGGCTGCACCAAGCAGCTGAACCCCGGCGCGGCGGCCGGCGGCTGCGCTTTCGACGGCGCCAAGATCGCGCCGCAGCCGATCGTCGACGTGGCGCACCTGGTGCACGGCCCGATCGCCTGCGAGGGCCGCTAGCTGGGACAACCGGCACAGCGCTTCGTCGGGCCCGCAGACCTACCGCACCGGCTACACCACCGACATCAACGAGTTCGACGTCATCTACGGCGCCGAGAAACGCCTGTTCAAGGCGATCCGCGAAATCATCGACAAGACCGACCCGCCGGCGATCTTCGTCTACCAGACCTGCGTGACCGCGATGATCGGCGACGACATCGAGGCGGTGTGCCAGCGGGCCAGCGAGAAGTTCGGCAAACCGGTGATCCCGGTCGATGCGCCGGGCTTCGCGGGCCCGAAGAACCTGGGCAACAAGCTGGGCGCCGAGGCGCTGCTCGACCATGTAATCGGCACCGTCGAGCCGACGGTGACCACGCCCTACGACATCAACATCATTGGCGAATACTACCTGTCGGGCGAACTCTGGCAGGTCAAGCCGCTGTTGGACGCGCTGGGCGTGCGCGTGCGAGAGCTGCATCTCGGGCGACGGCCGCTGCATGACGGCCGGCGCGCACTGGGCACGCGCCAACGGTGGTGTGCTCCAAGTCGATGATCACCATTTTACACAAGATGGCAGTCGCGCTGGGGCATTCCGTACTTCGAGGGGGTTCGTTCCTCCCACTGCATCAAGCGACACGAGCACCACGCTGCGCGAGATCGCGCGGCTGCTGGGCCCGCAAAGTGCGCGGCGCGACCAGCCGGCCCCACCGCACCGAAGCCCTGGTGGCGTTGAGGAAGCCCGCGCCTGGGAGGGGGATCCGCGCCTTCGAAGCGGCGCCTCACCGGCAAGAAGGTGCTGCTGATCACCGGTGGGGTGAAGAGCTGGTCGGTGGTGTCGGCGCAGCAGGAGGCCGGACTCGGTGTGGTGGGCACCAGCGTCAAGAAGAGCTCCAAGGAAGACAAGGAAAAGATCAAGGAGATCATGGGCGATGACGCGCACATGATCGACGCCATAGTTGACTTCGCGCGCGAGATGTACGCGCATGCTGGCGCCAGCGAGGCGCGCGCCGACATCAATGTTGAGCGGCGCGCGCAGCCAGTTCGTGGCGCTGAAGGCCGGCATGCCTGGATGGACATCAACTGGGAACGCCACCACGCCTTCGCCGGCTACGAAGGCATGGTCACGATGATCGCCGAGATCGACAAGGCGCTGCGCCGTTCAACCCGGTGGGAACAGGGTGCCACACCCGCGCCCTGGGAAACCCGCGACTGCTGCTCGCGCTGGAGGGCCTGATCATGGCGCTCGTCGTCGAGGACCCAAGAAGGCCTGCGCGGTCAACCCGCTGAAGAGTGAGCCAGCCGCTGGGCGCGGCCTTCGCGTTCATGGGGCTGGCCTCGTGCATGCCGGTGATGCATGGCTCGCAGGGGCTGCACCTCGTTCGGGCTGTGACCGCTGGTGCGCCACTTCCGGAGGCGATCCCCGCTGCGCAGACCGCCGCCATACGAACGAAGAGCCACCACGATCATGGGCGGCTACGACAACGTCGCTTAAGGCACTGCTGAACATCCGTCAGCGCGCAATCGTCCGACATCGCCATCGCGCTGTGCTCGACCCGGCCTGACCGAGACCAAGGGCGACGATGTGATCAGGCTACATTGCGAACGACCCGCCAGAAGCATCCGGAGCTGGCCGATACCAGGATCGTCTGTGTCTCGACGCCGACTATGTCAGCGCCTTCCACGGAACAGCTGGGCGCATTGCCGTGACAGCGCTGATCCAGACGGAGTGCCGCGCGCGGATGCCGCCGCGCCGCGACGGCGACGGCGGGTGGCGGTGCTGCCAGGCAGCCACCACGGCCAGGCGACATCGACGAGCTGCTTACGAACTGATCGAGGCCGTCAGGCTGGACCCGGTGTTCGTGCCGGACATATACGATTCTCTTTGGATGGCCATATCCGGGGGCGGTGGTTGGGCACCGCTGGTGGGCGGCACGCGCCTGGCCGACCTGAAGGAGCTGGGCGGTGCAATGCATGCGCTGGCGATCGGCGAACAGATGCGCACGGCAGCGCTGGCGCTGCAGGACCCGGTATGGTGTGCCCGTTCACTACCGCTGTTCGACCAACTTTGACCCAGCCCCTGACCGCAGGCGAAACGCTGAAAATTGAGCAACTGGCCTTGCTGTCGGGCCGGCCCGTGCCAGCGAAAATCCGCCACTTCAGCGCATGCCGGGTGGTCGACGCGATGCTCGATGGCCACTTCCACTTCCCGGCAACGTCGAAGGTGGCGCTGGGCGCCGAACCCGACCTGCTTTGGAGCGCAGCCCAGTTTTTGGCCGAGATGAGCTCGGAAGGTTGGCGGGTAATGCGTGACCACCGCAGAGTCACCGCTGCTCGAGCACTGCCCGCCGCCGAGGTGATCATCAGCGACCTGGAAGATTTTGAGTTCGGCCCGCGCCGCCGGCTGAGAAATCTGTTGATGACCCATTCCATGGCCGCCAGGCCGCGCAGC
>JADJVQ010000021.1 GCA_016710525.1 Burkholderiaceae bacterium | reverse complement strand
AACCAGAAGAAACCGTAGGCCGGCAGCGTCAGCGGGTAGGGCAGACTGCCGATCGGCGGGAACGGGCTGCGCCCCATCATTTCGACGGGCACGCGACCCTTGTAGGCTTCGAGCGCGAGCTCGACCGGCTGCGCGACACGGCTGACGTTGAACACGCACAGGATCACGTCGTCGTCATGCTCGCGCACATAAGCCAGCACCTTGCGGTTGCCGGGATGCAGCATCGTGAAGCGGCCGCGGCCGAAGGCCCGCGTCGTGCTGCGCACGGCGAGCAGGCGCCTGGTCCAGTTCATCAATGATGAGGGCTCCCGGGCCTGTGCTTCGACATTGAGCGCCTCGAATCCGTAGATCGGGTCCTGGATCGGCGGCAGATACAGGCGCTGCGGGTCGGCGCACGAGAAGCCGCCGTTGCGCTCGCTGGTCCACTGCATCGGCGTGCGCACGCCATCGCGGTCGCCCAGGAGGATGTTGTCGCCCATGCCGATCTCGTCGCCGTAATACAGCACCGGCGTGCCCGGCATCGACAGCAGCAGCCCGTTCATCAGTTCGATGCGGGCGCGGTCGTTCTCGAGCAGGGGCGCCAGGCGCCGGCGGATGCCCTGATTGATTCGCGCACGCGCATCGGCGGCGTACATGCGGTACATGTAGTCGCGCTCCTTGCTCGTCACCATCTCGAGCGTCAGCTCGTCGTGATTGCGCAGGAAGATCGCCCACTGGCAGCTGGCGGGGATCTCGGGCGTCTGCGCCAGGATCTCGACGATCGGGTGTCGGTCTTCCTGTGCGATCGCCATGTACATGCGCGGCATCAGCGGGAAGTGATAAGCCATCTGGCATTCATCGCCATCGCCGAAATACTCGCGCACGTCTTCGGGCCACATGTTGGCCTCGGCCAGCAGCAGTCGGCCCGGGTACCGGGCCTCGACATGGGCCCGAATGGCCTTGATGACCTCGTGCGTCTCGCGCAGATTTTCGTTGCGGGTGCCGTCGCGTTCGATCAGGTACGGGATCGCGTCGAGCCGGAACCCGTCCACGCCCATTTCGAGCCAGAACTCCATCGTCTTCAGCACCGCGTCGAGCACGGCCGGGTTGTCGAAGTTGAGGTCGGGCTGGTGGCTGAAGAAGCGGTGCCAGAAGTACTGCTGCGCCACCTCGTCCCAGGTCCAGTTGGATTTTTCGGTGTCGGAGAAGATGATGCGCGTGCCTGAATACCGCGTGTTGTCGTCGCTCCAGACGTAGAAGTTGCGCTCCGGCGAGCCCCTGGGCGCATGGCGCGCCGCCTGGAACCAGGCGTGCTGGTCGGAGGTGTGGTTGACGACCAGTTCGGTGATCACACGCAGGCCGCGGCGGTGCGCTTCGCGCATGAACGCGCGGAAATCGTCCAGCGTGCCGTAGCTTTCATCCACTTCGTCGTAGCGGGCGACGTCGTAGCCATCGTCGCGCTGCGGTGACGGGTAGAAGGGCAGCAGCCAGATCGTATCGACGCCCAGCGCCTGCACATGGTCGAGATGCTGGGACAGGCCGCGAAAATCGCCGATGCCATCGCCGTTGGAATCGGCGAAAGCCTTGATGTGGAGTTCGTAGATGACCGCGTCGCGGTACCACAGCGAGTCGCAGGCGACCGTGGTGCCCGAGGCGTCCGGCGCGGCGGCGCTGGCGGAGTCGGCGAGCCTCGAGTCAGCGTTCACGGGTTTTCCTCACAGGAAAGCATCGACATCGGCTGCACGCCCCATCCGGTTGTGCAAGGCCATCCCATGGACAGGCTTGCGCCGGACTCCAGGCGGCCCATGCCGTCAACGATGCCGCCGCCGCTGGGCGCCGAAATGGTCTCACCGTCAATTGTCGTTAGTATTGATAACCCTACCTACTCGGCCAGCTATCCGTTGGACCCGCTCGCGTCCGCCTGCCGCCTCGAATTGACCGACACCGCTGCGGTGCTCCACCTGTCGGGCGATTGGCGGCTCGACGCGCTCACCCGGCTGTCGGGCGCGCTGGCGCAATGCGACCTTGCGCGGATCGGCCCGCGCGCGCTGGTGGTCGAGGGCGCCGCGCTGACCTCGCTCGACACCGCGGGGGCGCTGCTGTTCCTGCGCCGCGTCGTGCAGTCGGGCGCGGATCCCGCCTCGTTGCAATTGCGCGGCTTCGACGCGCGCCATCAGCGCATCGTCGACGTGGTGCGCGAGCGCCTGGGCGGGATCGGCACACGGCCTCCAAAGCCGGTGCGCCCTCTGATCGCCTCGTTCGGCGCCCATCTGGTCGAACTGGGCCGGCTGGCGGTCACGCACGTCGGCTTCCTGGGCCTCACCCTCGTCGCGCTGGCCTCGCTCATCCGCTCTCCGGGTTCGCTGCGCCGGCGCGAACTGCTGGCGCAGCTGGGCCAGACCTGCGTCACCGCCATCCCGGTCGTGTCGCTGGTGATGTTCCTGATCGGCGTGGTCGTGGCCTATCTGCTCGGCCTGCAGGCCGCCCAGTACGGCGCCAACATCTTCGTGGTCGACGGGGTCGCGCTGGGCATGGTGCGCGAATTCTCGCCGCTGCTGGTGGCCACCGTGATCGCCGGGCGATCCGGGGCGGCGTTCACGGCCCAGCTGGGCACGATGAAGCTGACCGAAGAAATCGACGCGATCCGCACGCTGGGACTGTCGCCCGAGCAGGTGCTGGTGGTGCCGCGGGTGATCGGGCTGGTGATCGCCCTGCCGGTGCTCGTCTTCGTGGGCAGCGTGCTCGGCCTGGCGGGCGCGGCCGTGGTCTGCAGCCTGATGCTGGACATCACGCCGACCACCTTCATCGACCGGCTGCAGGATTCGCTGGCCGCCCGCCACTACCTGATCGGACTGGGCAAGGCGCCGGTCTTCGCCCTGCTGATCGCGGTGATCGGCTGTTCGATGGGCATGACGGTCAGCCGGGACACCCGGGCGATCGGCATCCACACCACGTCCACGGTGGTGCAGAGCATCGTCGCCGTGATCCTGCTCGATGCGTTCTTCGCGGTGCTGTTCCAGGAGCTGGACTGGTGAGCGTGCCGCGTGTGCCCGCCGGTGCCCCGCCGGTCATCGAGATCGATTCGGTCGTGACCCGGTTCGGCTCGCAGGTCGTGCACAACGGCGTGAGCCTGACGATCCGCCGCGGCGAACTGGTCGCGCTGATCGGGGGCAGCGGCACCGGCAAGTCGGTGCTGCTGCGCGAGGTGATCGGGCTGCAGCGCCCCAATGCGGGGCGGGTGCGCCTGCTCGGCACCGACGTCTGGGCCAGCGATGCGCCGGCGCTGACGGCGATGCGCCGGCGCTTCGGTATGATGTTCCAGGATGGCGCGCTGTTTTCGTCGCTCGATGTCGCTGCCAATGTCGCCACGCCCCTGCTGGAGCATGCCGATGTGCCGGCCGATCTGCTGGGGCCGCTGGTCGATCTGCGGCTGTCGCTGGCGGGCCTGCCGGCCGAGGTGGGCGCCAAGATGCCCAGCGAACTGTCGGGCGGCATGCGCAAGCGCGCTGCCATCGCACGGGCGCTTGCGCTCGAGCCCGAGGTGCTGTTTCTCGACGAACCCACCTCGGGCCTGGATCCGATCACCGCACGGGCCTTCGATCGGCTGCTTCAGTTCCTCTGCCACGACCTGGGAATCACCGTCTTGATCGTCACGCATGACCTCGACACCCTGCTCTCGATCGCCGAACGCATCATCGTGCTCGGCCAGGGCAAGGTCGTCGCCGACGGCACGCTGGACGAGGTGACCTCGGTCGACGATGCCTGGATCCAGTCGTACTTCTCGGTGCGCGCCACCTATGCGGCGGGCGACCTGAGGGCGCGTCCCGCGTCACAGCGGCCAAACGGGGGAGGCCATGGAGCCTGAAGCCCGCTACACGCTGGTGGGCAGCGTGGTGCTCGTGCTGATCGTCGCGTCGGCACTGGCGGCCGTGTGGCTGTCGCGGGCCGGTGTCGCCGCCGAATTCCGCTTCTACACCATCCACTTCGAGCACCAGTCGCTCGAGGGGCTGCAGGTGGGCGGCGACGTCAACATGCAGGGCATCAAGGTCGGGCGCGTCGACACGTTTTCGATCGAGCGCGGCAACATCAACCGGGTCAATGTGCGCATCCGCGTCGCGCGGCGCACGCCGGTCAGCACCAACACCTCGGCGGTCGTCGCCCGCAACCTGGTGACCGGCATCGCCCGGATCAACCTCGAAACTCCGGGCACGCCGGGACCCGAACTCGCTCCGGGCGCCAACGGCGAGGACCCGGTGATTGCCGAAGGCACCTCCGGCCTCGAGCAGATCGCGCGCACGGCCAACAGCCTGGTGATCACGGCGGAATCCTCGCTCAAGAAGGTCGACGAGCTGCTCGATGCGGACAACCGCAAGGCCTTTGCCGACATGCTGGCGGGTGTACGCGACCTCGCCGTGGGCCTGAACCGCCGGCTCGACACGGTCGACCGCACCGCCGCCGCGCTGACGACAACCGCCCAGGCGCTCACCGGCGCCGCGCAGTCCTTCGGCAAGACCAGCGACACCATTGCCAGCGTGACGGGAAAACTCGGCGCTCAGGCCGGCCCGCTGGTCCAGGAAGCCGAAGCCACCCTCAAAGACACCCGGGTCACCCTGGAAACGCTGCGCAATGCGACGCGCGACCTGGCCTCGGCCACCCGCACGCTCGAGCGCGATGTCGGCGCACTGGTCCGGCGCACCGACGACGCCACCGATGTCGGGCTGCTCGAACTGCGCGCCACCGCACAACAGCTGCGCGCCGGTACCGAACTGCTCGGGCGCACGCTGGACCGGCTGCAGGACCCGCGCGCCGCGCTGCTCGGTCCGGGCAAACGGCAGCTCGGCCCCGGGGAACAGGTCAAATGAGCCACGCACGGCATCGTTCATGGACCCGGCCCTGGCGCCCGCGCCCGGGCCAGTCCGGCCGCCGCAGTCGGCCAACACGGGCCGGCGCGCTGCTGCGGGCCATCCCCGCGGGCGCCCTGGCGCTGGCCGCCGGCTGCGTGTCGATCAGTGGTGACGACTCACCGGTTCTGATCCAGTATGTGCTCGACGATCGCGGCATCGGCACGGCACCGCCGGCAGGCCTGCCGCGCATCGAACGCGGCCTGCTGGTGGCGCCTGTGCAGGCCTCCGGCTTCGACGAAAGCACAATGCTCGCCTACGGCCGCGATGCCGGCAGCCGCGCCCACTATCAGTTCGCCGGCTGGACCGACCGGCCCGCCAGGCGCATCGGCTGGCTGGTCGAGCGCCGCCTGGCGGCACGCGGCCGCTTCGCCTCGGTGGCTCAGAGCACGGCAGGCGTGCGCGGCGAGCTGATGCTCAACCTCACCCTCGAGCACCTTTACCACGACGTGTCGACCTCGCCCGGACAGGCACGGATCGCCGTGGTGGCCGAACTGGTGCAGTGGCGAACCCGCTCGCTGATCGCGCGCCGCAGCTTCGAGCGGTCGGCCCCGGCCGAGCACGAAACCGCCGCGGCGGCATTCGACGCCACCGGCCGGGCGCTGGCGGCGCTGCTGGACGACTTGAGCGCCTGGGTGGAAACCCAGGCGCAAAGGCCGGCGGCTTCCTCCGTGCCCACAGCGCCGGCTGCGCCCGCAGCCTCGAACTGATCCGGATCGGCATGCTGACCTTCTATTTCGCGCCCGGCTCGAGTTCGATGGCGGTGCACATCGCGCTGCATGAGATCGGGGTGCCCTTCGAGGCCCGCCCGCTGTCGTTCGCCAAGGGCGAGACCCGTGAACCGGCGTTCCTGGCGGTCAATCCGCTGGGCAAGGTACCGACGCTGCTGATCGACGGCAGGCCACTGACCGAAACCGCCGCCATCCTGTACTACCTGGCGCGCCGGCACCCGCAGGCCGGACTCTGGCCGGACGACGACATCGAGGCGCAGGCCCGCGCGATTTCCTGGATGTCGTATCTCGCTTCGACCCTGCATCCGGCGCGCCGGCTGGGTCTGGCGCACGCCCTGGAGGTGTACGCAGGAGCCGACCAGCGCCTGGGTGAGCGGCCGTGGGTGCTCGACAATTACAGCATCGCGGACATCCATCTGTTCCGGCTGTTCTGGCGATTCAGCGGGTCGCTGCACCCGCCGCGGGAAAACTTCCCGAACCTGTATGCCCATCTCGACCGGATGATGGCGCGCCCGGCGGTGCAAAAGACCCTCCAGGCCGAAGCCGCGATCGGCTACGAACTGCCCGCCTGAGGCACCGCCCCGGGGCGCCTGGGCAGACCGGGGCGCCTGGGCAGACCGGGCCGCTTGAGCCGACCGGGCCGACCGGAGCGACCGGGCCGACCGGGGCGACTGGGCCGCTGGCGGCGCGCAGGTCAGCGACCTGGCGCCCCGCCCCGGCCGCTGTCAGCGCTCGACCGTCAGTGCCACGCCCATCCCGCCGCCGATGCACAGCGACGCGATGCCCTTCTTGGCGTTGCGCCGCTGCATCTCGTGCAGCAGGGTCACGAGGATGCGGCAGCCGGACGCGCCGATCGGGTGGCCGATGGCGATCGCGCCGCCGTTGACGTTCACCTTGCTGGTGTCCCAGCCCATTTCCTGGTGCACCGCGCAGGCCTGCGCCGCGAAGGCTTCGTTGATTTCCAGCAGGTCGAGATCGGCCGCCTTCCAGCCGGCCCGCTGCAGCGCGCGCTGGCTGGCCGGCACCGGGCCCATGCCCATCGTGGCCGGATCGAGCCCCGCCGAGGCGTAGGAGGCGATCCGCGCCAGCGGGGTCAGGCCCAGCTGGCTGGCCTTCTTGGCCGTCATCACCACCACGCCGGCGGCGCCGTCGTTCAGGCCCGAGGCGTTGCCCGCGGTGACGCTGCCCGCCTTGTCGAATGCCGGGCGCAGGCCCGCCAGGCCCTCGGCGCTGGACTTGCGGTTGATGAACTCGTCGGCCGAAAAAACGACCGGATCGCCCTTCTTCTGGGCGATGCTGAACGGCACGATCTCGTCCTTGAAGCGGCCGGCATCCTGCGCCGCCGCGGCCTTCTGCTGCGAGGCCAGCGCCAGCGCGTCCTGCGCCTCGCGGCCGATGCCGTATTGTTTGGCGACGTTCTCGGCGGTAATGCCCATGTGGTACTGGTTGAAGACGTCCCACAGGCCATCGACGATCATCGAATCGACCAGTTTCCAGTCGCCCATGCGTGCGCCGTCGCGCGATCCGGGCAGCACGTGGGGCGCCATGCTCATGCTTTCCTGGCCACCGGCGATCACGATCTCGGCATCGCCGTCGCGGATTGCCTGCACCGCCAGCATCACCGCCTTCAGGCCCGATCCGCAGACCTTGTTGATCGTCATCGCCGGCACATGATTGGGCAGGCCGGCCCGGATGACGGTCTGGCGCGCGGGGTTCTGGCCCGCGCCCGCCTGCAGCACCTGGCCCAGGATCACCTCGCTGATCTGCTCGCCGCTCAGCCTGGCGCGCTTGAGCAGGTCGGTGACCACCGCGGCGCCGAGCTCGGTGGCGGTGGTCTTGGCAAGGGTTCCGCCAAACTTGCCGACCGCGGTGCGGGCGGCAGCAACGATAACGACGTCTTCCATGGTGTCTCCTTCAAGAGGTCGGGGAGGTTCGACCAGCAGGATTGTGATCCATTCTGGCCGGCCCGGTAACATCGGACACCCCATCGCCCGACCGAACCCGACTCTTGCCCGGCGACAGCCCTTTTCCGCTGCTCGACGCCGCCCTGCGCGGTGCGCTGATCGCCCTGCTGGCGCTGCTGGCGGTGACCTTCTGGCGCGAACGCGGCCCCTTGCCGGCCGCACGCGCCGGCTGCCTGCTCGCCCTGGGCTTGTGCGACTACGCGGTCACCACGGCCCCGGGATTTCCGAGCGCGCTGCCGCTGGCACTGCAGGTGCCGATGATGGCGATCGCCAACGGCAATCCGGTGCTGTTCTGGGTCTTCGCGCGTTCGCTGCTCGACGACGACTTCCGGCTGCGGGCGCCGCCGGTGATGGCCTGGCTGGTGCTCGCCGCGCTCGGTGGCCTGGCCTGCGGCCTGCCCCCCGGACCGCTGCGTGCGGCCTGGGGACCGGTGATCGGAATCGTGCTGGCCGCCAGCCCGCTGCTGTTCGGCGCCCTGGTGATGGCCGCCACCGTCACGCAGTGGCGGGGCGACCTGGTCGAGCAGCGCCGTCGGCTGCGCGCGTTCATCGTGCTCGGGGGGACCGGCTACCTGCTCGCCAGTGCGCTGGCACGGGTCCTGGGGACCGACGACGGGCGATTCTCGGCCACCCCCAGCCTGTTCGACATGCTGGCCCTGACGGCGGTCGTCGCCACGATCGCGTGGCGGCTGCTGCGCCTGGGGCCGTCCGAGCTCTGGCTCACGGCGCCGGTGGCCGGCGCCGCGGCGGCGCCCGACAGCCCGGGTGAAGCGGCCTGGGCGCAGGGCGCCGCCCTCACGCCGCTTCCCGTCCCGCTTGACGCCCTGGACTCCACCACAGACCCCGCCCCTGAGCATGCCCAGTCCCCCGGCCATCCGGACCCGGCCGATCGCGCCGATCCGCTCCAGGCGCGCCTGGCCGAGCGCCTGGCGCAGCTGATGGGCGAGGAGCGCGCCTATCGGGACGAAGACCTCAGCATCACCCGGCTGGCCAGCCGGCTGGCGGTGCCCGAGTATCGGCTGCGGCGCCTGATCAACCAGCATCTGGGACATCGCAATTTCAGCGCCTACGTGAATCAGTACCGGCTGGCCGAGGCCATGACTGCCCTGGCCGATCCGGGCCAGTCCGGGCGGCCGGTGCTGACCATCGCGCTGGACGCGGGATTCCAGTCGATCGGGCCCTTCAATCGGGCGTTCAAGAGCCGCACCGGCCTGACCCCGACCGAGTTCCGGCGAAAACATCAGGCCGATTCCGGAAACGGCTAGCCGATTTCGGGTTCCGGCGAGCCCGGCGAAGGACATGGCGCGATCCTGAATGCATCCGATCCGCCCTCGACCTTCTGGAGCGCCTGCCATGCCGACCCCTGTCACCGCCCTGCTGCCGTACCGCCTGCCGTACCTCCTGCGATACCGATCGAAAGATCCGGGCGCACCGCGCCCGGGCCGCGCACCGGGCCGCGCCACCACGCTTGCCGCAGCCGCGCTGATCGCGGCCCTGCAGGCCGGGTGCGCCGATTTCGCCCCGTTTCGCGCGGTGCGCATCGCCAGCGCGTCGACCAGCCAGACCTTGTGCACGGCCGCCTTCGTGTCCGGCCTGGACCCGGATGCCGCCTATCGCGATGAGGTTCGCCCGGCGCCGGGAATGAGCCTGATCGCCTGGGGACTGCGCTATCGGGTCGACCCGTCCGCTCGCGAAGTCAGTACTGACATCGCTGGAATGGCCTATCGGAAGGCGATCTATCGGGAGGACCAGGGTTGCGCGGTGGATTTCGGCGGCGAGCCGGGAGACGCCATGGGGCAGGTGGCCGGCCCGGCGTCGGCCAAGCCCGCGTCGGCCGGGCCCGCGTCGGCCACCAGCCGTGCCCCCAGCTCGCCCCGCAGCGGCCGTCCCTGCAACGACCGACCCCAGGTCAAACGACCCTTTCCCGACACTCGCCGCGGCCGGGATCGTGCAAACCGGGGACGAACGGCTGCGCCGGGCGATCGACGACGCCTTCGTCGAACCCGACGCGGGCGCCCGCCGGCGGACGCAGGCCGTCGTGGTGGTGCACCGCGGCCGCCTGCTTGCGGAACGTTACGCGCCCGATGTCGGACCGGACACGCCATTGCCCGGCCATTCCATCAGCAAGTCGGTCACCCACGCGCTGATCGGCGTGCTGGCGCGCCAGCACCGTCTCGACCCTGACCGCCCGGTGCCGGTGCCGGCCTGGCAGGCGCCGGATGATCCGCGGGCGGGCATCACCCCCAACCACCTGCTGGCCATGGCCAGCGGGCTGCGCTGGGACGAACGCAGTGGCGGCTGGGACGAGGCGACCCGGCACTGGTTCGACGAGCCGGATCCCGCCGCCTATGCGCTGTCGGTGCCGGCGGTGGCCCGGCCGAACGAACAATGGGGCTACAGCAACCTCGGCTACACCGTGCTCTCGCGCCTGTTGCGCGACGCGGCCGGCGGACGCGCCGCCGACGTGCTGGCGCTTGCGCAGCGCGAACTGTTCGGGCCGACCGGCATGCGCCATGCGGTGATGACCTTCGACAGCACCGGCACGCCCCAGGGCTCGAATCTGTTCCTGGCGAGCGCCCGAGACTGGGCCCGCTTCGGGCTGCTCTATCTGAACGACGGGCTTGCCGGCACGCGCCGGGTCCTGCCGCCGGGGTGGGTGGCCGCCGCGCGCACGCCCACGCTGGACGCCGGTTACGGCAGCGGCTTCTGGCTGAACCACACCGATGCGCCGCATCCGCTGCCGGGCCGCTGGGGCATGCCGGGGGCGCCCGCCGACGCCTACTTCGCGCGCGGTTACCTCGGACAGTTCATCGTGATCGTGCCGAGCCTGGACCTGGTGGTCGTGCGGCTGGGCATCTCGTATCGGCCGGGCGGAGACATCGCCACCGTCGGGCGGATGGTCGGCGCGCTCGCCGCGATCCTGGGCGACCGGCCGGAACATCCGACCCAGGCGCGCCTGACTCAGGCTAGTCCGGCTCAGGCTAGTCCGACTCAGGCCCCCCCCCCCCCCCGGGCGTCCCGCTTGGGCAGGCCCGGCGCCGGTCGGGCCGTCAGGCCCTGGCGCCGCCCTGCACTAACTCGCTTTACTTCTTGACCAGGGGGCAGACGCTCTGGCTGAGCGGGCGGAACGCCTGCTCGGCCGGGATGGTCGCCTTCAAGGTGAAGTAGTCCCAGGGATACTTGGACTCCGACGGCTTCTTGACTTCGAACAGGTACATCTCGCGCATCATCCGGCCGTCTTCGCGGATCTTGCCGTTCTTCACGAACATGTCGTTGATCGGGTTGGAACGGATCCACTTGTTGACGACATCGGTGTCGTCGGTGCCGGTGGCCTTGACCGCCTTCAGGTAGTGCATGGTCGACGAATAGGCGCCCGCCTGCAGCATGTTGGGCATCTTCTTCGTCTTCTCGAAGAAGCGGCGCGACCACTTGCGGGTCTCGTCGTTCATGTCCCAGTAGAAGGCCGAGGCCAGCTGCATGCCCTGGGTCACGCCCAGGCCCAGCGAGTGCACGTCGTTGATGAACAGCAGCAGACCGGCCAGCTTCTGGTTCTTGGTGATGCCGAACTCGTTGGCGCCCTTGATCGCGTTGACCACGTCGCCGCCGGCATTCGCCAGGCCGATGATCTTGGCCTTGGAGGCCTGAGCCTGCAGCAGGAACGAGGAGAAATCGGCCGTGTTCAACGGATGGCGAACCGAGCCCAGGATCTTGCCGCCCTCGGCCTTGACCACGTCCGCGGTGTCCTTCTCGAGCGCCTGCCCGAACGCATAGTCGGCCGTCAGGAAGAACCAGGTGTCGCCGCCGCCCTTGACCACACCGCGCCCGACCACCGCTGCCAGCGCATAGGTATCCCAGGCGTAGTGCACCGTGACCGCATTGCACTTGTCGTTGGTGAGGGCGCTGGTGCCCGGACCCGACAGCAGCGCGATCTTGTTGCGCTGCTTGGCGACCTCGGAGGCTGCCAGCGCGGTTGCCGATGCGCCGACGTCGCCGAGCATGTCGACCTTCTGCGAATCGAACCACTCGCGGGCCTTGGCAGCGGCCAGATCGGCCTTGTTCTGGTGGTCGGCAAAGACGATCTCGATCGGGAAGCCGTGGACCTTGCCGCCGAAGTCCTCGACGGCCAGCTTGACCGCCTCGACCGTGCCCACGCCGGTCAGATCGGCGTACAGGCTGTTCATGTCATTGAGCAGGCCGATCTTGATGACACCGTCGGAAATCTTCGGCGTGATCTTCGGGGCCGCGCCCTGCGCCTGGGCGACCGGGCTGACGAGGCTGGCCGAGAACGCCAGGCAGACGGCCGCGGTCAGTGCGCGCAGCGGCAGGCAGCGGGCCGCCCGCCGATTGAATTGATCCCATTGCATCTTGCTATCTCCAATATCGGTCTTGTCGGTGTATCAGGAAAAAAGGGTCACATCCGTCGATCGAGCCGCCAGCACCACCGGCAGTCGGACAGTCGCGCGCGGATCATATCGCGTGCATTGCCCCCGCGGTGCCGCACTGCGGCGTGAGCTCGAAAGTGGATCGTGCCCGATTATCCCCGGGCGGCGGCCGGATCGATTCCCCCGGTCCCCGCCGGCGCGCGGCATGGGGCGAGTTGACGCGATGCGGCGTTTGCCCCTAGTGTCGTCGGGCCTCGGACGAGGGCGCGCGAAGCGCCGGCATTGTCCGAGCGCACGGTTGCGCCAAGACCCAACACTCGCCCGCCTGGCCTGGTCCCGGGGGCATCGGAGACCCGATGATCAAGCTGTTTGCCCCGCTGCTGGTGGCACTGGTTTCGTGGGCATCGACCCCGCTGGTGCTCGCCCAGGACTATCCGAACAAGGCACTGCGGCTGGTGGTCGCGTATCCGCCAGGCGCCTCGTCCGACGCGCTGGCGCGCAGCGTGGCGCAAAAGATGGCCCAGAGCATGGGGCAGCCCGTCGTGGTCGACAACCGGGCCGGGGCGAGCGGCAACATCGGCACCGAACACGTCGCCAAGCAGGCCGGCGACGGCTACACGTTCATGCTGGGCACCGACGCCACGCATGCCGCCAACATGCACCTGACCGCCACCCCGAGCTTTCATCCGATCCGGGATTTCACGCCGCTCACACTGGCCGCGCTGAATCCGATCGTGCTGGTGGTCAATCCGGCCGTGCCGGCCCGCACGCTGCGCGAACTGGTCGACTACGGCCGGGCCAATCCCGACAAGATCGCCTACGGCAGTTCCGGATCGGGTTCGCCGCATCACCTGGCGGGCGAACTGCTCAGGCAGGTGAGCGGCGTGCCCTTCCTGCACGTGCCCTACAAGGGCGGCGCGCAAGCCGTCACCGATGTCCTGGGCGGACAGATCCCGATGGTGTTCTCCAGCCTGATCACGGTGCTGCCGCACATCCGCAGCGGCAAGCTGCGCGCGATCGCGGTCACCCAGGCCACCCGCTACGCGGGCCTGCCCGAGGTGCCGACCTTCGCCGAAACCCTGCCGGGGTTCGAGATGAACTCCTGGCTGGGCTTCTTCGCGCCGGCCGGGGTGCCCGAGGCAATCGCCCGGCGCCTGAACGAAGAACTGGTCAAGGCGCTGCGTGACCCCGAGGTGCAGCCCAAGCTGGACGCCGGCGGCCTGATCGTGGCGACCCTGTCGCCGGCCGACTTCGCGGCCATGGTGCGCAAGGAATACGAACAGCGCGGCCGGCTGATCAGCGCCGCCGGCGTGAAGCTGCAATAACGATGGCGACCCCGGGCATGGCGACCTCCACCGAATCGCTGCCGGCGCGCCCGCGCCGTGTCAGCCTGATGAGCCAGCTGCGCTGGTCCTACCTGCCGCCGCTGATGGTGTATCTGGCCGCCGGCATTTCGGGCCTGACGGCGATCGTCGGCACTTTCTTCGTCAAGGAGTATCTGGGCCTGTCGGCCGAGTTCCTGGCCGCGCTGGGCTTCTGGGCCGGCCTGCCGTGGGCGCTGAAGATGCCGCTGGGCCATCTGGTCGACCTGATGTGGTCGCGCAAGGCCCTGCTGGTCTGGCTGGGCGCCGCACTGGTGGCCACGAGCCTGACCATCATGATCGGCCTGCTGGCCGACCCGGCGGCGATGCGCCGCTACGCCTCGGTCGAACTCTGGTACGTGACCTCGGCGCTGCTGGCGCCGATCGGCTATGTGATGCAGGACGTGGTCGCCGATGCGATGACGGTCGAGGCCGTGCCGCACACGGACGACAACGGCGCGCCGCTGGCCGACGAATTGCGCCGGGCGATGCACACCACGATGCAGACGCTGGGCCGGGTCGCGATCATCGGCGGGGGTCTGCTGGTCTCCGGCGTCAACGTGCTGATGCTGCGCGGCGTGCAGAACCTGACCGAACAGGCGCGGGTGGCGACCTACGTGACCGTGTACGAAATGGCCCTGCTGATCCCCGTCATCTCGGTGCTGGGCGTGCTGCTGGCCAGCGTGCTGCGCGCCCGCACGCGCAGCCGGCTGAAGGCGCAGGGCGTGGCGGCCGCCGAGATCGCGCGCCGCCTGGAGGCGCATGCCGAACGGCCACCGGTCAACTGGTGGGTGCTGGGCGGCGGGCTGGTGTTCGCGGCCGTGTCGCTGGCGGTCGGCATGGGCGGGCTGCCCTTCGGCCAGGAGCTGGTGTTCTTCGCCTCGGTGACGGTGATCCTGGTGCTGATGTGGCGGCTGGTCCGCGAACTCGAGCCGTCGGCACGCACCACGCTGGTCGGCACCGCGGTGGTCATTTTCGTGTTCCGGGCGCTGCCCGGCCCGGGCGCGGGCTCGACCTGGTGGATGATCGACCAGCTGGGCTTCGATCAGCAGTTCCTGTCCGAGCTCTCGCTGATCGGCAGCGTACTGACGCTGGCCGGTCTGTTCGTGTTTCGCCGATTCATGGCCGAGCGCTCGATCTACCACGTGGTGGGCGTGCTGACGGTGGTCGGCACCGTGCTGGCGCTGCCGATCCTGGGCATGGTGCATGGCCTGCATCTCTGGACCGCCGCCCACACCGGGGGCGTCGTCGATGCCCGCTTCATCGCCCTGGTCGACACCGCGATCGAATCCCCGCTGGGCCAGGTCGCGATGGTGCCGATGCTGGCGTGGATCGCCAATTCGGCGCCCGACAAGCTGAAGGCCACCTACTTCGCGGTCATGGCGTCGTTCACCAATCTCGCGCTGTCGGCCTCGCAGCTGGGCACCAAGTACCTGAACCAGATCTTCGTGGTCACCCGCGAAGTGAAGGACCCGGTCACCCGCACGGTCAAGGTGGCGGCCGACTACAGCCAGCTGGGCGACCTGCTGGCCACCACCATCGTGCTGGGCTTCGTGCTGCCGCTGGCGGCGATCCTGCTGCTGCGCCTGGCCAGGCTGCGCAGCGCATGACCGCAGCGATGCCGGCGGGCACAGCCGCCCTCGACCTCCCGATCAACCCGGACAAGCCTCTCCCATGACCCTGCCCGACTACGAGACCCTCGCGCTGTCGCGCGTGGACGACCACATCCTGGTCGTCACCTTGAATCGCCCGGACGTGCTCAATGCGATCAACACCCAGATGGGCATCGACACGCTCGACCTGTGGACCCGGCTGACCGCCAGCGCGCAGGGCCTGCGCTGCGTGGTGCTGACCGGCGCCGGCGATCGCGCATTCTGCGCCGGCGGCGACCTGAAGCAGCGCAATGGCATGACCGAGGAGACCTGGCGGGCCCAGCACGAGATCTTCGAGCGCGCCTTCGTGGCGCTGGTCGAATGTCCGGTGCCGGTGATCGCGGCAGTCAATGGCCATGCCTACGGCGGCGGACTCGAGAATGCGCTGGCCTGCGACTTCATCTACGCGGTCCGCAGCGCCCGCTTCGCGCTGAGCGAAGTGCGCCTGGGCATCATGCCCGGCGGCGGTGGCACCCAGACGCTGGCGCGCGCGGTCGGCGAACGGCGCGCCAAGGAACTGATCATGCGCGCGCAGGCCTTCAGTGCCGAGCAGGCGCTGGGCTGGGGCCTGATCAACCACCTGAGCGAACCCGGACAGGTGCTGGACGACGCCCTGGTCGCGGCCCGCGACATCGCGGCCAATGCGCCGATGTCGATCCGCCAGGCCAAGCGCTCGATCCACTACGGCCTGCAGACCGACCTGGCCACCGGCTATCGCTTCGAGATCGAGGCCTACAACCGGCTGGTCGTGTCCGAAGACCGCCACGAGGGCGTGCGTGCGTTCAACGAGAAGCGCAAACCCGATTTCAAAGGCCGCTGAAGACGCCGGCCGACCGATCCGACAAGGACTCCCGATGACCTCCTCCGACAACTCCGCCGCGCTCGGCATCCCGCTGGACGAAGATTTCCCCGAGATCCGCGAGAGCGTGCGGCGCATCTGCGCCGACTACCCGGGCGCCTACTGGCGCCAGCTCGACGAAGAATCGGCCTACCCGTCGGCCTTCGTGCAGGCGATGACCGACGCCGGCTTCCTGGCCGCGCTGATCCCCGAAGAGTACGGCGGCGCGGGCCTGCCGCTGCGCGCCGCCGGCGTGATTCTCGAGGAGGTGCACGCCAGCGGCGGCAGCGCCGGCGCCGCGCATGCGCAGATGTACACGATGGGCACCGTGCTGCGCCACGGCAGCCCCGAGCAGAAGTACCAGTACCTGCCCGAGATCGCCGCCGGGCGGCTGCGCCTGCAGGCGTTCGGGGTGACCGAGCCCACCACCGGCACCGACACCACCAAGCTGAAGACCCGCGCGGTGCGCGACGGCGACAGCTACGTCGTCAACGGCCAGAAGATCTGGACCTCGCGCGCGCTGTATTCGGACCTGATGATGCTGCTGGCCCGCACCACGCCGGTCGACCAGGTCAAGCGCAAGACCGATGGCCTGTCGGTGTTCCTGGTCGACATGCGCCAGGCAGTGGGCAATGGCATGACGATCCGGCCGATCAAGGCGATGGTCAACCACAACACCACCGAGGTGTTCTTCGACAACCTGCGCATCCCGGCCTCGAGCCTGATCGGCGAAGAGGGCAAGGGCTTCCGGTACATCCTGGACGGCATGAACGCCGAACGCATCCTGGTGTCCCATGAGTCGATCGGCGACGCCAAGTGGTTCACCCGCACATCCGTGAAGTACGCCAACGAGCGCCGGGTGTTCGACCGGCCGATCGGCCAGAACCAGGGCATCCAGTTCCCGATCGCCAAGGCGTACGCGCAGATGCTGGCGGCCGAGCTGATGCTGCGCAAGGCCGCCGCGATGTTCCAGGCCGGCCGGCCCTGCGGTGAAGAAGCCAACCTCTCGAAGCTGCTCAGCGCCGAGGCCGCCTGGGAAGCCGGCGAAGCCTGCATGCAGACCCACGGCGGCTTCGCCTATGCCCGCGAGTACGACATCGAGCGCAAATGGCGCGAGGCCCGCGTGCAGCGCACCGCGCCCGTCTCGACCAACCTGATCCTTGCCTATGTTGCCGAGCACGTCCTGGGCCTGCCCCGGTCGTATTGATCACCCGCCCCAAGACCTGTCCGGAGACACCCGATGCCCGACCTCCATGCCCTGTGCTGCGGCCGACTGGCCTTCGATCGCAGCGTGTTCTTTCCGGATGCCGCGCCCGGCACCCCGACCACCGTGCCGGTGCCGGGCTGGCTGATCCGCCACCCCAAGGGCAATCTGCTGTTCGACACCGGCATCGCCTGCGACGCCGCATCCGACCCGGCGGGCAAGCTGGGCAAACGCATCGCCAGCACCTATCGGCTGGCCGGCGCCATCGACGAGAACCCCGTCGACCAGCTCGCCCTGCTGGGCCTCGCGCCCGACGACATCACCTGGGTCGTGAACTCGCACCTGCACTTCGACCACTGCGGCTGCAACAGCCTGTTCCCGAAAGCCACCTTTCTCGTCCAGCGCGCCGAGATGATGGCCGCGCAGGCGCCCGGCAGCCGGTACGACGCACGCCTGTGGGATCTGCCGCTGAACTACCAGCTGATCGATGGCGAACACGATGTGTTCGGCGACGGTTCGGTGCTGCTGATGCCCACGCCCGGCCATACCGCCGGCCACCAGTCGCTGATGGTCCAGGTGGCGCGCGATTCGCGCTTCGTGCTGACGGCCGACGCCTGCTACTCGGGCGAGCACATGGCGCGCGAACTGCTGCCCAACGTGGTGTGGGACGGGCCGCAGATGCTCGATTCGATGCGCCGGCTGCGCGCGCTGGGCGAGCAGAGCGGCACCCGGGTGCTGTACGGACACGACCCGGAGCAGTTCGCCCTGCTGGGACCGGCGACGCGCGCGCTGGTCTGACCCCGGCGGGTGCGGCTGCGCCCGGGCCGCCCGCTCAGGTGGTGATGACCACCAGCACCGAACAGGGCGCGTGTTCGATCAGCGACTTGGAGATCGATCCGCGCCACCAGCGCTCGGCCCAGCTGTCCAGGTGCTTGTGGCCCACGACGATCAGGTCGGCCTTGATGCTGCGCGCCACCCGGACGATCTCGTCGACCGAGTTGCCCGCGACCACTTCGCCATTGGAGCGCAGGCCTGCTTCGCGAAGCCGCTTGATGCCGGCATCGAGCGTGCTCTGGTATCGGGCGCGTTCGGCCCCGTCGTCGGCCGGACTGTAGTCCCAGGATTCGCCGCCGATCGGGGCAATCGGCGAGGGCATCACCGCGATCAGGAAAAGTTCCGACTGGCTCCACTGCCCGATCTCTTCGCAGTCGAGCAGCGCTCGCTGTCCCGGCGCGGAGCCGTCGTACGCCAACAGTATTTTTTTATACACGGTGTGTCTCCTCGTGTGTGCGCCGGCCGGGTGGCCGGCGCCGTCATGCCCGCTCGAATATCGCTGCGATGCCCTGCCCGCCCCCGATGCACATGGTCTCCAGCCCATAGCGCGACTGGCGGCGCTGCATCTCGTAGAGCAGCGTGGTCATGATGCGCGCCCCGGTGGCGCCCACCGGATGGCCCAGCGAGATGCCCGATCCATTGACGTTGAGCCGGTCGGGATCGTTCCAGTCCCACCCCTTGAGCACCGACAGGGCCTGGCACGCGAAAGCCTCATTCAGCTCGACCAGGCCGATGTCGTTGAACGAAAGGCCGGTCTTCTTGAACAGCTTGCGCACCGCCGGCACGGGCCCGATGCCCATGATGCCCGGCTCGCAGCCGGCAACCGCCCAGCCGTGCAGGAAACCCATCGGCTTCAAGCCCAGCGAGGCCAGCTTGTCTTCGGCCACCACCAGGCAGCAGGCCGCGGCATCGTTCTGCTGGCTGGCATTGCCGGCCGTGACCGTGCCGCCCTTCATCACCGGGCGCAGCGCTGCCAGCGATTCGAGCGTGGTGTCGGGGCGGATGCCTTCGTCCTTGGCGAACAGGACCGGGTCGCCCTTGCGCTGGGGCACCGGCACCGGCACGACCTCGTCGTTGAAGCGGCCCGAGGCCCACGCGGCCGCGGCGCGCTGATGGCTGCGCAGCGAGAAGGCATCGGCCTCTTCGCGGCTGATGTTGTACTCCTTGGCGAGATTCTCGGCGGTTTCGATCATGCCGGAGATGCGCCCGAAGCGGGACTCGGGCTGCGAGCGCTCGCGGCCGCGGTCCAGCCGGTCGTGCATCGTCACCGATCCGGAGCGCGAGCCCCAGCGCATGCCGGTGGTGTAGTACTCGATGTTGCTCATGCTCTCGATGCCGCCGGCCATCACCACATCGGCCGCGCCGCTTTGCACCATCATTGCCGCGGTGGCGACCGCCTGCACCCCGCCCCCGCAGCGCCGATCCAGCTGCATGCCGGGCACATCCACCGGAAAGCCGGCCTGCAGCGCGATCCAGCGGCCCACGCAGGGCGTCTCGCTGTTGGCATACGACTGCGAGAACACCACGTCCTCGATCAGCGCCGGATCGATGCCGGTGCGCGCCACCACCGCGCGCGCCACGGTGGCGCCGAGTTCCTCGACCGACACGCCCCGCAGGCCGCCGCCGAACGCGCCGATGCCGGTGCGCACCGGCGCCACAATCGCTGCCCGTCTGACCATTTCAATCTCCTTTGAATTCGGGTGCGCCGAAGCGCGGTGTTTCCTTGGCAAAGAACGCGCGCACGCCTTCGCGGCATTCGGCCGAACTGAAGGCCCGATCGCTCAGCTCGAAGGACTTCGCCATCGCATCGTCCAGAGAATAGTCGAAGCCGAGGCCGATGGCCTGCTTGCACAGCGCCATCGCCTGCGGCGCGCGCTGGGCCAGCCGCGCAGCGATCGACCGGGCGGCCGTCAGCGCGCCACCGGCCGGCACCACACGATTGACCAGGCCCCAGGCCAGCGCCGTGGCCGCGTCGATCGGCTCGCCCAGCAGCATCATTTCCTTGGCGCGCCCTTCGCCGATTCGACGGGTCACCCGCATCGGCCCGCCGCTGCTGGGGAACACCCCGAGCGCGATCTCGGGCAGCGCGAACCGGGCGCGGTCATCGGCGACGATCAGGTCGCAGCACACGGCGATTTCCAGGCCGCCGCCATAGGCAAGGCCGCTCACCGCGGCCACCGTGGGCTTGGCGAACCGGTCGAGCTGGAAGTACACCTCGTTCTGGCGGCGCAGCTTGCGCGGCACGACCTGGCCGGGGGCCATCAGGCCATGGAACTCATGGATGTCCGAGCCGGCGCAAAACGCCTTGCCGCCGGCGCCCGTCAGCACGACGGCGCGCACCTCGGTGTCGCGGTGCAGGGCGTCGAGCACGTCGCCCAGGGCCGCGGTCAGACCGACCGTCACCACATTGACCGGGGGATTGTTCAAGGTGACCGTGGCCACGCCTTGCTGAATCTCGCACTGCACCAGCGCGCGGTGCATGGGCTCGGCCCCGGTCGTCATCGGCGTCCCCGCGACGCCAGCACCGGCAAGCCGGGGGCCTCGCAACCCCCGGTCATGAGCGCCGGCCTGGCAGCAGCTCGCGCCGCGCATCGACCACATCGGCCATCGCGGCCACCAGCTCGTCGACTTGAGCATCGCCGAATGGCAGCGACAAGGCCATGAAGCCACGCCGGGCCATCCAGATGCCCCGTTCGAGCAGATCGAAGAAGATCAGCTCCTTGACGCGGGGATCGATGCCCGCCAGATCCGCCGCGCAGCGCAACGGGCGGTCGCTGGCGTGCAAGGTCATCAGCGACCCCAGGCCGCTGGCCTGCAGCGCCACGCAACGCTCGGCGAACAGCGCATTGAGCCGCTCGCGCAGGCGCTCGCCGCGCTGGTTCACCGCCGTCAGCGCCGGTTCGGTCAGCACGTCGGTGAGTCCGGCCAGTCCCGCGGCCATCGTCAGCACGTTGTTGTTGAAAGTGCCGGCGTGGCCCAGCGCGTCGGCGCGGCGCGGATCGAAGCGGGCGATGAGCTCGGCACGGCCGCCGAACACCCCGATCGACATCCCGCCACCGAAGTACTTGCCCAGCGTGGTGAGGTCGGGCGCCAGGCCCAGCAGCGCCTGGCGTCCGCCGATCGACAGGCGCGAGGTCATCACCTCGTCGAGCACCAGCAGCGCGCCGCACTCGTCGGCCAGCGCCCGCAGGCCATGCAGGAATTCGGGTGTGCCCGGGATGCAGCCGCCCGAGCCCAGCATCGGCTCGACCAGGATGGCCGCGAGTTCGGGGCCATGACGCCTGACCGCGTCGCGGGCCGCCGCCAGGTCGTTGTAGGCGACCCGCACGAATTCATGCGGCACGTTCACCGACGCCGATCCCGCACCGAAGGTGAGCACCCCTCCGTGATAGGCGCCCTCGAACACCATCACCTTGCGCCGGCCGGTGTGGGTGGTGGCGGCCGCCAGCGCCAGCAGGTTGGCTTCGGTGCCCGAATTGGCGAAGCGCAGCAGTTCCATCGCCGGGAAACGCCGCCGGATCTCGTGCGCCAGCGCGGCCTCCCCCGGCGTGTGCGAAGACAGGTTCAGGCCACGATCCAGCGCGGCATCGATGGCGCGGCGGATGACCGGATCGGAATGGCCGAACAGGCCCGCGGTGAATTCGCCCAGCGCATCGAGATAGTCGTGGCCGTCGACATCGCGCAGCCGGCAGCCTGCGCCGCTCGCCATGTACAGCGGAAACGGCGGGTAGAACAGCACGCTGCGCGTATTGCCGCCGGGCATCACCTCGGCGGCGCGGGCCTGCAGGCCTTCGCTGATCGGATTGGCCGCGCGGTAGCGCCGGATCGCGGTGTCCAGGGCGCCGCCCAGCGAGAGAGTGGTCAGGGCAGTCATGGTGTCCATGGCGGGGAAGCATCGGACCGGCTCGGGCCGGGCTCACAGCGCTTCATGATCGGCGAGCCTGCGGCTTGTGTCGAGACCGGGATCCTCGGCAGGCATCAGGCCGGCGGCGCGCCGCGCGCCCGCGCGAAGGCGACGAACCAGTCGATGACGCCCGGGTTGGCCATCGAGTCCTTGTTCACCGATCGTTCGACCGGCTGGCCGAGCAGGATGCGCTTGATCGGCACCTCCAGCTTCTTGCCGGAGATGGTGCGCGGCACCTCGGGCACGGCGACCACATCATTGGGGACATGACGTGCCGAGAGCTTGGTGCGGATCGCCTGGAGCAGCGCCTGGCCCAGCGCCGGCGGGACTTCGGCGCCGGGCTCGCGCAGCACCACGAACAGCACCATGTACGACTCGCGCCCCAGGTACTCGAGGTCGATCACCAGCGAGTCGAGCACCTCGTCGAACTCCTCCACCACCCGATACAGCTCGCTGGTGCCCATGCGGATGCCGTGCCGGTTGATGGTCGAGTCGGAGCGGCCGTAGACGATGCCGGTGACCGATTCGGGCCTCTGGATGAGCTTCAGCCAGTCGCCGTGCCGCCAGACGTTGGGTGGCCCGGGGAAAGTGTCGAAGTAGCTCTCGAAGTAGCGGCGTCCGCCCTCGTCGTTCCAGAAGTAGAGCGGCATCGAGGGCATCGGCGTGGTGCAGACCAGCTCGCCCACGGCATCCATCACCGGCTGGCCGTTGTCGTCGAACGCATACAGGCCGACGCCCAGGCCGCGGCACTGCATCTCGCCGGCGCGCACCGGCAGGGTCGGGCAGCAGGTCAGGAACGCCGTGCCCGGATCGGTGCCACCGGAGATCGAACCGAGCATCAGGTCGGCCCCGACATGCTGGTAGACCCACTGGTAGGCCTCGTCGGTCAGCGGCGAGCCGGTGCAGCCCAGGCTGCGGATGCTCGACAGGTCGAACTGCGCGCGCGGCGACAGGCCGTTTTTCATGTTCAGCGTGATGAAGGCCGGGCTCACGCCGAAGAAGGTGGCGCGTTCGGTTTCGGCCAGCCGCCACAGCGTGGTGAGGTCGGGGTAGCCGGGGTTGCCATCGAACTGGATCGCGGTGCAGCCCAGCATCAGGGTCGACGCCCACAGGTTCCACATGACCCAGTTGGTCGACGAGAACCAGAAGAAGCGGTCGTCTTCGCCGATGTCGAAATGGCAGGTGCCCACCTTCAGGTTCTCGATGACGGTGCCGCCGTGGCCGTGCACGATCGGCTTGGGCATGCCGGTGGTGCCCGATGAATAGACGATCCACAGCGGATGATCGAAGGGCACGGCCCTGAAGACCGGCGCCGCCGGCGTGGCCACCGCCTGCGCCCAGGGCACCACCGCCACCCGGCGGCCGGCCTGGCCGGCGGGCTCGATCGCCGCCATCGTGGCGGCCGGGTCCAGAGAGGACACCAGCACCACCGTCTGCACCGAAGGCAGCTGCGCGACCAGCTCGAGCAGGGTGTCGCGGCGATCGAAGTCCTTGCCGCCATAGCGGTAACCGTCCACCGCGATCAGCACCTTCGGCTCGATCTGGCGGAACCGGTCGAGCACACTGACCGGTCCCATGTCGGGCGAACTGCCGGACCAGATCGCGCCCATGCTCGCGACCGCCAGCAGCGAGGCGAGCGCCTCGGGAATGTTGGGCAGATAGCCGACCACCCGGTCGCCCTGCGCCACGCCCAGGCCGGACAGCGTGGCGGTCAGCGCCCCGGTCGTGGCCGCGAGCTGCGCCCAGGTGATTGGTGTGCGCGCGCACAGCTCCGACTGAAAAACCAGCGCCAGGCGGGTGCCGGCATCGGGCCGGCGGGCGTGCGCGAGCATGTGCTCGGCGTAGTTCAGCGTGGCGCCCGGGAACCACTTCGCATGCGGCATCTCGCGCTCGGCCAGCACCCGGCTGTAGGGGCTGTGCGACTTCACGCCGCAGAAGTCCCAGATCGCACCCCAGAAGCCTTCGAGATCGTCGACCGACCACTGCCACAGCGCTTCGTAGCTGTCGAAACGGCGGCCGCGTTCGGCGGCGAGCCAGCGCTGCAGACGGGTGATGCCGGCCTTGTCGATGCGGCCGGCGGACGGTTGCCAGAGCGGTGCGGGAAGGGTCATGGTGTCGCGTCTCGGGTGGGCGGATCCGGTTCTCGAGCAAGCAGTCCGGGCGCAAGGCCGGGCCGGTCAGTGGTCGTGTTCGTCCAGCACCAGGTAGGCGGTGCGCCCCTCGGTCGCCAGGCCCACCGTCGCGCCATGAGGCAGGGTGAGCTTGGGGCTTGCGTGGCCCATGGGCAGACCGGTGATGATCGGGGTCTTGGTGAGCGTGCGCAGCCGCCGGATCACCCCCGGCATGTCGAATCCGGCATCGCGCTCGACCAGCCGATAGCGGTTGACGTGGCCGATCAGCACCGCGCCCTGGGCATCGAGCACGCCGGCATGCAGCAGCTGGGTGAGCATGCGCTCGATCCGGTACGGATGCTCGCCGACATCCTCCAGGAACAGGATGCCGCCCTTCACCCGGGGGAACCACGGTGTGCCGATCAGGCTGCACAACACGGTCAGGTTGCCGCCCCACAGGGTGCCGCGCACATCGACCCCGGCCGGACCGGAAGCCCGAAAGCCGACGATCTCGAGCCGGCCGGCCAGCGCGTCGTGCAGCGCGCCGACGGTGGTTTCGTCGGCGGGCGCATCGCCCTCGGTGGCGAAATCGTCCAGCAGCGCAGGCCCGGCCCAGGTGACCGCGCGGGCGCGCGCCAGCATCGCCAGCTGGAAGGCGGTGAAATCGGAGTATCCGATCCAGGCCTTGCGGGCCCGCGCCAGCGCACGGAAGTCCAGGCTGGGCAGCAGCCGCGTCAGGCCGTAGCCGCCGCGCGTGATCATCACCGCCTGCGCCGGCTGGGCGGCCGCGCGGGCGAACGCGCCGGCCCGCTGCGCATCGCTGCCGGCAAAGCGCTGGGCCGTGCGCAGCGCGCCCGGATCGAGCACCGGCTCGAAGCCGGCCGCACGCATCCGGGCGAGGCTGGCGTCCATCGGCGCATCGGGCGGCACCGCGCTGGACGGAGAGATCAGGTAGATCGGCACGGGTGCCGGACCGGCGGACGCCGGGCTCAGGGCGGGCTTCTTGGGCATGCCACGAGTCTGCCACAGGCCCGGGGCACTCCGGACCCGTTTGCCAGGCGCCCGATGCGATACTTGCAGGCTGACGAACGACGGCCGCGGGCCACCTTTGAAGGAGTTCACCATGAGCAGAATCGGCGACAGCCTGGCCGGCAAACGGGTCCTCATCACCATGGCCAACGAGTTCATGGGCCCGGTGCTGTGCGAGGTGTTCGCCGCCCACGGCGCCCAGGTGATCGGCGACACCCGCGCCATGGATGGCGGGGCCGCCGGCGAAGCCGCGGTGCGCGCGGCCGGACAGGTCGACGTGGTGATCGCCAACCTCGGGGTGCCGGCCCCCTCGACCCGCGCGGCCGATGTGACCGACGAGGAGTTCCGCCATGTGTTCGCGCACATCGTCGACCCGCTGCCCGGGCTGTGCCGGGGCGCCCTGCCCCAGATGCTCGAGCGGCGCGCCGGCAAGATCGTCGTGATGGGCAGCGCCACGGCGCTGCGCGGCCAGAAGCGCACCTCCAGCTACGCGGCGGCCCGCGGCGCCCAGGCCTCCTACGTGCGGGCGGTGGGTGTCGAGGTCGCGGCCAGCAACGTGCAGGTCAATCTGATTGCCCAGAATTTCATCGAGAACCCGATGTATTACGGCCCGGAAGTCCAGGCGATGCCGGCTTTCCAGGAACGGCTGCGCCGCGAGGTGCCCGCCAGCCGGCTCGGCACGGCGCACGAAGACGCGCTGTTCGCGGTCTTCCTGGCATCGTCGGAGGTCAATTTTTTCGCCGGCCAGGCGATCTCGTTCTCGGGCGGCTGGGCGCCCTGACCCGGGCGGGGGGCAGGGTCAGCCGCCTGCGAGCGCTTCGCTGATCCGGCCCTCGAGGCGGGCGGTGGGCACATCACCCGCGAGCCGCTGCACGATCATGCCCTGACGGTCGATGACGACATGGGTGGGCAGCACATGAATCGGGCCGAGCTGGCGGGCGATCTCGCTGGTCGGATCGACTCCGCCGGCGTGCGGCAGGGCATGACGGCTCGCAAACTCGAGCACCTTGCGCGCCGACAGATCGGGCGTGGCCACGGCGATCGTCACCAGGCCCTGGGCCAGCCATTGCTGCTGCATCTGCACGATCGCGGGCATCTGGCGCTCGCACTGGGGGCAGGTTTCACCCCAGAACGACACCAGCACCACCCGCCCGCGCAGCGCCGGCAGGCTGATCCGCTCGCCCAGGGCGGTCTGGAACTCGACCGGCGGCGCCGCCCGGGGCTCGAGCTGCGGTTCGTCCATCAGGAACCAGGCACCCAGGCCCATCGCAGCCACCGCCAGGGCGGCCACCATCAGCAGCACCGGGCGGCCGAGGCCGGCGCGCTGGCGAGGTGAATGCGACCCCCCGGATTCGACCCGCACAGCGGCGGCTGCCGGCGTGCTGTCGGTCAAGCTGGGAGGGGTGTCGATGATCATGTCGCTCTGGCCGTCGAAAGGAGAGCAGAGTGTAGACGGGCCATGTCGGCGAGCCTATCCAACTAAAGTTGCAGACTGTGAACGCCGCGAGGGGCAGGAGGACTTTTGTCACAGAACCCGCAAGTCAGCGGCTCGCCGGCGGCCACACTCCGACCGGCGGGCCCCGGGGGTCGGGCTCAACCGTGATGACGATCCAGCAGCTTGCGGCAGATCCGCTCGAAGCTCGCCTGCTCGCGCTCGGTCAGGGGCCCGAGCAGCTGCCGCTGCACGTCGGCCACGACCGGCAGGCTGGCGGCCAGCAGCTGCTGCCCCGCACCGGTGAGGTGCACCCGCTTCAGGCGGCGATCGGCTGGATCAGGCACCCGTTCGAGCAGGCCGCGGCGCTGCAGGCGATCGATCACCCCGCCGATCGTGGCACGGTCGTAGCCGATGCGCGCGCTCAGCGCCGCCTGGTCCATGCCGGGCTCGCCCGCGATCGCCGCCAGCGCGGCGAATTGCACCGGGGTGAGCGCATCGCCGAGCGCCTCGGCGAACAGGCGCACGGCAACCTGCTGCAGGCGCCGCACGAGGTGGCCGGGCATCGCCTGCACCGGCCCGGCACCGGACGGATCCCCGGCCGCGCGCGCGCCGCCGCGGGGAGCGTTCAATCCAGGCAATTGCCGACGGTCCAGCCGTACAGCCATTCGACCCGGTCGTAGTACTGGTGCGGGGTGCGGCCCTTGAACAGCGCGTTGCGCACCAGCCGCTCGACGCCTTTGGCGTGATACAGCCGCCCCATCTCGCGCGCCGAGAGCACGACCCGCGCGGTGCGCACGATGCGCTTGTCCTCGTACAGCCGAAACGCCGCTTCCAGCTGGCCATCGCTGACCCGAAGGGCTTCGCGCAGCGTGACGGCATCCTCCAGGGCCATGCAGGCCCCCTGCGCGAGGTACTGGAGCATCGGGTGGGCGGCATCGCCCAGCAGCGTCGCGCGCCCCTCGCCCCAGCGTGCGGCCGGATGGCGGTCGGCCGTCGCCCAGCGCCGCCACGACGTGGGCTTGTCGAGCAGCTGACGCGGCCGCGCCGCGATGCCCTGGAAGTACGACAGCACTTCGTCGCGCGAGCCTTCGCGCACCGACCATTCTTCCGGCTCGCGGCTGTGAAAGGTGACGACCAGGTTGTACTGCTCGCCGCCGCGCAGCGGGTAATGCACCAGGTGGCAGTCCGGACCGGCCCAGAGCGCGGCCGCATTCCAGCGCAGGTCGGGCGGCATGTCCTCGCGCGGCACGACGGCCCGGTAGACCACGTGGCCCGACACCCTGGGCGCGTCACCCAGCAGCCGCTCGCGCACCACCGAGCGCACGCCGTCGGCCCCGATCAGCGCCAGGCCGCGGTGGCTGCGTCCTTCGCCATCGATCAGGGCGACCCCGGCGTCTTCGAGTTCGACCCGCGCCACCCGGGTACCCGGATGCAGCCGCACACCCGGCTGGTTGCGCACCGCCTCGTAGATCGCCTGGTGGATGTCGGCCCGGTGGATGACCGCGTAGGGGTTGCCGAAGCGCTGGCGGAAGTCCTCGCCGACCGGCATCCGGGCCACCTCGGCGCCGTCGACCGCGTCCATCATCACCAGCTCTTCGTTGTAGACCGCCAGCGCCCGGGCGCGCGGACCGCAGCCCAGGGCATCGGCCGCGGCGAAGGCATTGGGACCGAGCTGGATGCCGGCGCCGATCTCGCCGATCTGCGCGGCCTGCTCGAACAGATCGACTGCGAATCCGGATTGCGCCAGCGCCAGCGCGGCGGCCATGCCGCCGATGCCCGCGCCGACCACCAGAACCGGGCCTTGGAATGTCGTATCGGAAGTCATGCGGCATTTTGCCAACTCGTATGCATACATGCAATATGCATACGAACTTCCTGCAAGGCGCGGGCCGGCGGGTTCAGCCGCCGGAGTATTCGAACACCGTCACCACCCGCATCACGCCCGAAACCCGGCTCGCCACCCGCGCGGCACGGTCGCCTTCGTTACGGCTGACGATCCCCATCAGGTAGACCACGCCGGCTTCGGTGACGATCTTGATCGTCTGGGAATTGAGGTCCCTGTCTTCGATCATCGCCGCCTTCACGCGCGCGGTGAGCGCCGCGTCGTTGGTGGACGTGCCCAGGCCGACGCGCCCGGCGATCTGCAGTTCGTTCTGCACACCGCGGACATTGGGCAAGGCGGCAACGACCTTCTCGACCTTGGATTTGGTCTCTTGGTCGCTCACCTGCCCGGTGAGCAGCACCTTGCGGTTGTAGCTGGTGATCGAGACGCCACCGGTCTGGGCGACCATGTCGCGGACCTGGCCCAGGGCCTTCAGTTCGATCGCCTGATCGTCGGTCTGGGCGCCCAGCGTGCGCCGGTCGGTGGCCGCCATGGCACCCACCGCGACACCGGTGACGGCCAGCGGCACACAGGCCGTCAGCCACACGCTGGCACCCAGGGCGGCGACCAGGATCGTCAGGCGCGCCAGCGGGGCGGCCACGGGGCGGGCGCCGGGGCGACGGCGGCTCGATGCGGATTGTCGGTTCATGGTGTGGGTCTTTTCCGGTAGGACCGCCAGGACTGGCGGCGGGGGCTCGGGCCCTGTGAAGGACTGCGGCGGGTTCGCGCCGGCGGCCCTTTGCAGGGGGTCAGGCGTCGCCCAGCAGCGCGGCATCGATACCGTCGCACAGGCAATGCACGATCAGCAGATGGACTTCCTGGATTCTCATGGTGCGCTCGTGCGGCACGCACAAGTGCACATCGCCGGCGCCCATCAGGGCGCCGAGCTTGCCACCGCCTTTGCCGGTCAGGGCAATGACCGGCATCGAGCGCGATTGCGCCGCCCGGGCGGCGGCCAGCACATTGGGCGAATCGCCGCTGGTGGAGATGGCCACCAGGACGTCGCCCGTCTGGCCAAGGGCCCTGACCTGGCGTGCGAAGACTTCGTCGTAGCCGTAATCGTTGGCGACCGCGGTCAGGATGGAGGAGTCGGTGGTGAGTGCGATGGCGGCCAGCTCGGGACGCTCGCGCTCGAAGCGCCCGACGAGTTCGGCCGCCAGATGCTGCGCGTCGGCGGCCGAGCCGCCATTGCCGCAGGCCATGATCTTGCGATCGGCCGCAAGGGCAGCCACTGCGACTTCAACCGCCTGGGCGATCGGGCCGGCCATGCGCTCGACGCAGGCCAGCTTGAGCTGGGCGCTGTCTTCGAAATGGCGTGAGATCCGCGCGATGAGGCTCATAGGACTGGGATTATAACGAGTACGCCGGTCTCAGAACGCGCCGCGCACCCAGCTGAGCGCATCGCCCTCGAAGGCGACGACGTCGAAACGCATCGGCGGCCAGGCCTGCGCCCCCATCCGCCAGGCAAGCCAGGCCTGCGCGGCGGAGCGCAGCCTCGCCTGCTTGCGTGGCGTGACGCTGGCGGCGGCGCCGCCGTAACGCGGGCTGGTGCGCCGGCGGACCTCGACGAAAACGCATTGATCGCCGTCGGCCATGATGAGGTCGATTTCGCCGCAGCGCAGCCGCACATTGGCGGCGATCGGGCGCAGGCCCTGCGAACGCAGATAATCGAGGGCCTGCGCCTCGGCCAGGCTGCCGGCGCGCTGCGCCGGCGAGACCGCAACATAGGTGGAAGGCTTGGCCATGTCGCCCGGATTGTATGTAGTGGCAACGCCCATCGGTCATCTGTCCGACCTAAGTCCGAGGGCTGCCCAGACCCTGTGCGGCGTCGACGTCGTCGCCGCCGAGGACACCCGGGTGACTCGGGTGCTGCTGCGCCATGCCGGCTCGGCGGCGCGGCTGATCAGCGCTCGGGCGCACAACGAGCAGGCGGCCGCCCAGCAGATCGTCGGGCTGCTGGCCGAAGGCCAGTCGGTGGCGCTGGTGTCCGATGCCGGCACGCCGGCTATCAGCGACCCGGGTGCCCAGGTGGTCGCGGCCGTGCGCGCGGCCGGGTTTCCGGTCATTCCCATCCCGGGGCCGAGCGCCCTGGCGACGCTGCTGTCAGCCGCGGGGCTGCGGGAGGGACCGATCCTGTTCGAAGGATTCCTGCCGGCGCGGGCAAAGTCGCGCCGGGAGCGCCTTGCCGTGCTGGCACAGGCGGCGCGGCTGAGCGGCGCGGCGCTCGTCTTCTACGAGGCCCCGCATCGGATCGACGAACTGCTGGCCGACCTGGCCGATCGGTTCGGCCCGGACCGGCTGCTGGTCATCGGCCGCGAGCTCACCAAGGTGTTCGAAGAGATCGCGGCACTCCCCGCCGATCAGGCCGTTCAGTGGCTGGCCGCCAAACCCGAACGCAAGCGTGGCGAGTTCGTCGTCGCGGTAGAACGCGATCCGGCGCCCAGCGAAACGCCAGCGGCCGAACCGGGGGCGACATCCGCCGAACTCGACCCCGCGGCACAGCGACTGCTGGGCCTGCTGCTGACCGAACTGGCACCGTCGCGGGCCGCCCGGCTGGCCCATGAGATCAGCGGCGCGCCGCGCGAAGCGCTGTATGCCCTCGCGCTCGCTTTGCGCGGGCAGGACGAAGCACCGAAATAGGCGCGCCGCCGGTGCCACGCTGCTGGCGGCACGCTAATGTCGCCACGCCGCTGGCTCCGCGCTGCTGGCCGCACGGCCATCTTCTTTGCCGGACGTACGGCCGACCGCACCCGAGCCGCGGCCGCGGCGCCCGATCAGCGCGGCAGCAGCGCCGGAACCGGACGCAGATCGGTGGACTGGCGCAGTTTCTCGGCGGCTGCCAGCGCGTCGGCACGCTGGGCATACGGCCCGGCCAGCACCTTGACCAGGGCGCCCTCGCCCGATCGCAGCTGGATGCGCTCCAGCGGCAGGCCCAGAACGGACGCGGCCCGCGACCGGGCAGCCAGTGCGTTTTCCCGCTGGGCAAAGGCACCGATCTGCAGGTACAGAACCGGGCTGGGCGACGCCACCGCGCCTGGCGCCACGCCGGCCCGGGCTGGCGCCGCAAGGGTCGAGGACGCAGGCGCGGACGCTCCGGAAGGGGCCGCACCCGCCGGGGCTGCTCCGACGGCCGAGGGCCCCACCGCCGCGGGGCCGGCCGAGCCACTCGCCGGTCCGGCACGCGAGCCGGCGCCGACGCCGACGTTCGAGGGAGACGATGACGGATTCGGAGACGATGAGGCCGAGGGGACGGGCGGCGGCCGCGGCGGCGCAGGCTGGGCGCGATGACCGTTTCGACATCCAGCCGTTCGGCAGGCGCGGCCTCGACGGCGCGTGGCGCCTGCGCCCCGGATGCGCCCGGCGCCACGGTGCCCGGGGCGGTCGCACCCGGAGCGCCGGGGGCTGTCACGGCCGCGGCGGCGGGGACGGTCGTGCCCGGGGCGGTCGGGGCCGCCGGGGCCGCCGCGGCCGCCCCGGCCTGTGAGGCCGATGCCGAGGCCGAAGCCGAAGCCGAAGCCGCTGCCGGCACCGCTGGCGCCAACGGGGCTGCCAAGCCACCGGCCGCCGGCACGATTCGCTGCGGCGTGTCGGCAATCGCCAGCAGGGCCAGAGGCGGGGCGGCCGCGGTCCCGGCGCGCACGCCGGCAGGCAGCGCTTCGGCAAACCCGGTCGGGTCGATGACCAGTTCGACGTCCACCTCGCCGCTGCCGCCCTGCGCGTAACCCAGCTTGGCGGCGGCCGTCCAGGAAAGGTCGATCACCCGGCCATGCAGGAACGGGCCCCGATCATTGACCCGCACCACCACGCTGCGCCCGCTGCGGGTGTGCGTGACCCGGACATAACTGGGGATCGGCAGGGTGGGGTGCGCGGCGGTCATCGCATACATGTCGTAGACCTCGCCGCTGGCGGTCCGCTGGCCGTGGAACTTGCGTCCGTACCAGGAGCCGACACCCCGCTCGCGAAAGGGCTCCAGGCGGGTCATCGGCACATATTGGCGATCGAACACCACGTAGGGGCGGTTGGCCCAGCGGTGCAGCGGCTCCAGGCGCGGCAGCGCGTCGGGAATCGAGGCCAGGTCGACCGGCGGGGCTTCACCCGGACCATCGTCGAGGTAATAGCCGCCGCGGCGCGCCGCCGACGCCTGAGCCGATGCGCCGCCCGGAGCGCCCGAGGCGGGCCGCACCGCCCCGGCGCCCGGCGCCGGCGCACGGCCCGTTGGCGGTGCCGCACAGGCCGCCAGCATCAGGGCGCTGACGGCCAGACAGGTCGAACGCCATCGATTCATCGGTGCTGCTCCGGAACACCCATCGCACCGTCACGATCGAAGCGGTCGCGATAGTCGCGCAGATAGCGCAATCCGGCGATTGCCCGTGCGCCATACCACGACGTCATTTCACCATCGATCAGCAGGACGGGACGCTGGGCCAGCCAGGGCTGCGCGGCGAGTTCAGCGACATGCCGCGCGCCAAACCGATAGGGTTCGCTGGACAGCAGCACCGCGTCGAAGCGGTCGGGATCGAACCCGGGCAATTCGAGCGTCGGGTAGCGATCGTCGCCCGGCGGCGCCTCGGCACTCAGACGGACCTGGGCGAGCATGCGGGCAATGTAGGTCTGCTGGCCGACGGTCATCCAGGGATCGCGCCAGATCAGATAGAGCACCCGCCGCCAGCGCCAGCTGGCGCGCGCGCAGGCCAGCAGTTCGTCGCGCAGCGCGGCGGCCAGAGCCTCGGCCTGGGCCCGGCGGTCGAACATCGTGCCCAGCAGCGCGTACAGCGCGAAATTGTCTTCGACTTCGATGGGGTGGGTAACGACGACGTGCGGCACGAACCGTTCGATCTGCTCGAACAGCGGTTGCTCGTTTTCGTCGATGTTCAGCAGCACATGGGTGGGCGCCAGCTGGCGCAGGGCCTCGACATCGACATCCTTGGTACCGCCCAGCTTGGGCACGGCCCGCACCGCATCGGCCGGATGGATGCAAAACCCGGTGCGCCCCACCACCTGGGGACCGAGTTCGAGGGCAAACAGCAGTTCGGTCAGCGAGGGCACCAGCGACACGATGCGCGAGCCGGGCGCCGCCGGCGGGTGAACCCGCCCCAACGCATCGCGCAGCGGCAGAGCGTTCATCGCGGCTCCGAAGAACCGGTTGCGACGCGCGCCTTGCGCGGCGCCCGCGCGAAGGCACGATCGAACAGGCCGTCGGGCAGGACCCGCAGCAGCCGGGCAACCCACGCCATCTGCCAGGGAATCACGACGAACGAACGTCCGGCGGCGATCGCATCGCAGGCACGCGCCGCGAACACGTCCACATCGGTCAGAAAGGGCATCGGATAGGGGTTGCTGGCGGTCATGGGCGTGCGGATGAAGCCGGGCGCAATGGTCACGACCCGAACCCCGCTGCCGCGCAATTCGACCCGCAGGCTCTCGAGATAGGCGATGGCCGCGGCTTTCGAGGCGCTGTAGCCGCCGGCGCCGGGCAGCCCGCGCACGCCGGCCACGCTGGCGATGCCGACCAGGCGGGCGCCACGGGCTTCGCGCATCAGGGGCAGGAAGGCCGCGAAGGTGTCGACCAGGCCCATCACGTTGGTCTGCACGATGCGCTCGAAGACTTCCCCATCGCCCGGTTCGCCCGTGCGGGTGCCGCCGCTGATGCCGGCATTGGCGATCACGATGTCGGGCACACCGGCCGCATCGACGAAGCGCTGCGCCACCGCCGCGAGCGCCGCACGATCGCCGACGTCCGCGCACAGGCAGTGCACCGGTCCGCCCAGCGCGCTGGCCACCCGCGCCAGCGATGCCTCGCGGCGGGCGATCAGGCCGATGACCGCCTGCGGGTCGCGCCGGCGGTACTCGAGCGCCAGGGCCTCGCCGATTCCGCTGGAGGCGCCGGTGATGACAACCCGCATGGTCACCCGCGCCGCGCGCCGCCCGCTACTTGCGGGCCTTGCGCTCGAGATCGAGCAGGTATTCGACGACCTGAAGCGACTGGGCGTTGCCCTTGGCCATCGAGGGCGCCGTGAAGTACTTGCCGTTGACCGCCAGCGCCGGCACGCCATCGAGCCCCCAGGCGCGTGCCTGCTGGGTCGCCTTCTGCTTGCGCGTGCGCACGGCGAACGAATCGTAGGTGTCGAGAAAGGCCTTGCGCTCGATCCCGTGCTTGGCCAGAAAGTCGGCCATGCGGTCGGGCTTGTCCAGCGTGATGCGCTCGACATGCAGGGCCGCGAACACCTTTTCGTCCAGCGCGTTCTTACCCAGCGATTCGAGGGTGTAGAACAGCTGCTGGTGGGGTTCCCAGGCCGGTCCGAGGGCGACGTGCACCTTGCGGAAGGCCACATCGGCCGGCAGCTTCTTGACCCAGTCGCGCAGCGTGGGCTCGAGCGAAAAGCAGTGCGGGCAGCCGTACCAGAAGAATTCGAGCACCTCGAGCTTGGCGCCGGAATCGGTCTGCTGCGTGGGCTGCACGACGCGGTACTCGACCCCTTCCTTGGGGCCGCCCTGGGCCTGCGCCGGGGCGAATGCCAACCACGCGGCACCCGCCGTGGCGGTTTTCAGGAATTGGCGGGTCTGGGGACGCAGGGGACCGGACATGAATCTATGCTCCTTCAGCGCTGGCGGACAACCGCCGCTTCGATGCCGTTTTCGGCCAGCCGCGAACGGATCTGGTTGACGTCATCGACTTTCGGGTAAGGGCCCACTCGAACGCGGTACATCGTCTGTCCGTTGACGTCCGCGCTCAGCACGCGGGCCTCGTAGCCGAGCAGCGCGAGCTTGCCGCGCATGCTTTCGGCGTCGTCCAGGGTGCGGAAGGCGCCGGCCTGCAGCAGGAACGACGAGCGCTCCTCACGGCTGGGATCGGCCGCCTTGGTCTCCGCGGCCTTGGCGTCGGCGGACTTCGGATCGGGTGTTTTCGTGGGGTCGGGCTTGCTTTCGGTGATTCGCGCGTCGCCGGGCTTGGGCTCGGCCGGGCGCGCTTCGGCCGTGGCTGCTTTTGCGTCGGCGGGCGAGTCGATTCCTTTCGGCGCCGGCTCCTCGGCGGCGGCCGGCGCCGGCGCAGGGACGGGCGCTGCCGGGCGGCTCTTGCTCTGCAGGGGCTTGTTGGGATCTGGCGCGTCGGCCACCGACTTGGGTTCGATCACGCGATCGGTGCGCCCGGTCTTGTTCACGAACGGCACGGGCGCGCGGGTGATGAACAGCGCCACCACCACCGCAACCGCCAGGCCGAGCACCAGTCCGAGCATGAATCCGAGCAGGGTTCCGCCCCGCTGCCGGCGCAAGCCACGGTGTTCAACAAGCGACATCACATCCTTTCCGGAGCGGACACACCAATCAGTGCCAGGCCGTTGCGCAGGACCTGCCGGGTCGCGGCCAGCAGGGCCAGGCGTGCGAACCGGATCTCCAGGTCGTCGACCAGAAACCTTTCCGCATTATAGTAACTATGAAGTTCTGACGCTAAGTCTTTGAGATAGAAGGCGATTGCATGCGGCGCCAGCTCGTCGGCCGCCTGGGCGACGACGCCGGGAAACAGGGCCAGACGAGCCGCCAGCGAAAACTCCCGCGGCAGACCCAGGGGTGCGAGCAAGGCCCCGGCATCGGACCCCGCCGTCATCCTGGCCAGCACGGACGATTCGTCCGGCCCGCCGCGCTCGGCGGCCTGGGCGAACACCGAGCAGATGCGGGCGTGGGCGTATTGCACGTAGTAGACCGGGTTCTCGTCGGTCTGGGCGAGCGCGAGATCGACGTCGAAGACGAACTCGCTGTCGGCCTTGCGCGAAATGAGGAAGAAGCGCACCGCGTCGCGCCCCCGCCGGGCGATGTCTTCGGGTGCCCGCGCGACCCCGTCCTGCGCGTCGGCGCCGCCGCTCCATTCGATCAGGTCGCGCAGGGTGACGTAGCCGCCCGCCCGCTTGGAGATCTTGACCTCTTCGCCGCCGCGCATGACCGTGACCATCTTGTGCAGCACGTAGTCGGGATAACCGGCCGGGATGCCGAGGTCCAGCGCCTGCAGCCCGGCCCGAACCCGTGCGATGGTGCCGTGGTGGTCCGAGCCCTGCACATTGATGACCTTGTGGAAGCCGCGCTCCCACTTGGCGACGTGATAGGCGACATCGGGCACGAAGTAGGTGTAGCCGCCCTCGGACTTGCGCATCACGCGGTCCTTGTCGTCACCGTACTCGGTGGTGCGCAGCCACAGGGCGCCGCCGTCCTCGAAGGTCTTGCCCGCCTTCACGAGGCCCTGCACCGCCTGCTCGACCCGGCCGTCGCTGTACAGCGACGATTCGAGGTAATAGTTGTCGAAGCGCACGCCGAAGGCCTGCAGATCGCGGTCCTGCTCGTTGCGCAGATAGGCCACCGCAAAACGGCGGATGGCCTCGAGATCGTCGGGGTCGCCGGTGCCGGTCACCGGTTCGACGCGTTGGGCCGATACCGTCCGGCAGGCCAGGTAGTCAGCCGCGATATCGGCAATGTAGTCGCCGCGATAGCCATCGGCGGGGAATCGCTCATCGGTCGGCGCGAGGCCCCGGGCTCGGGCCTGCACCGACAGCGCGAGGTTGGCGATCTGTGCGCCGGCATCGTTGTAGTAGAACTCGCGCATCACCCGCCAGCCGCCGGCCTCGAGCAGCGCCGACAGCGCGTCGCCCAGGGCCCCCTGCCGGCCATGGCCGACGTGCAGGGGCCCGGTGGGGTTGGCCGACACGAACTCGACCAGCACCGGCCGGCCGGCGCCGGCCTCGTTGCGCCCGAAGGCCTCGCCCTGGCGGAAGACGGCCGGCACCACCGCCAGCCGGGCGCCGCGCGACAGCCGGATGTTGATGAACCCCGGACCCGCGATCTCGAGCGCGTCGATCAGCCGGGCGTCGGCAACCGCGGCATCGATGGCGCGCACCCGCACGACCAGGTCGTCGGCGACCTGGCGCGGGTTCATGCGCAGCGGCTTGGCCAGCTGCATCGCCAGATTGCTGGCGAGATCGCCATGCGCGGCCTGCTTGGGACGATCGAGCTCGATCGGGGGCACCGCCGGGGCGTCGATGGCGAGCGTCGCGGCGCGCGCCGCGATGAGTTCGGCGGCAGCCTGGCCAAAGGTGGCGCAGAGCTGTTGGATCTGGTGGGGCAGCATGGGGCCGGATTCTCTCAGAACCGCCGGCTCAGAACAGGACCGAGCTGAGCTTGCGCCGCCAGGCCGCGACCAGCTGGGGTTGCGCACCGGCCAGATCGAAGACCTGGAGCATGGTCTTGCGCCCGATGTCGTCGCCGAACTTGCGGTCGATCCGCACGACTTCGAGCAGTTGCTCGAGCGCCTGTTCCCAGGCCTTGTGCGCGATGCAGTGCTGGGCCAGGTCGAGCCGGGCCTGCAGATCGGCCGGGTTGGCGGCGATGCGCGCGTCCAGTTCGGGCGTGGCAGGCAGCCGGTTCTCTTCGAGCATCACCTTGACGCGCGCGGCCAGCGCCTGGGCGTGCGGGTCCTGTGCCGCCACGGGCGACAGTGCCGCGAGCTGCGCCTGGGCCGCCGCCGCATCGTCGTCCTCGAGAAGCACCTGGGCATAGGTGAGGCGCGCCTCGTCGCCCGCCGGATCCAGCGCGATCGCCTTCTTGAGGTGGGCCACGCCGGTTTCGCGGTCGCCGGCCTGCAGGGCGGCAATCGCGGCATCGAGCTCGATGTCGGCCGGATTGGGCATCAGCCGATCGATGAATTCGCGCAGCTGGCCCTCGGGAAGGGCGCCCTGGAACTGGTCGACCGGCCGCCCGCCCACCATCGCGTACACAGTCGGAATCGACTTGATCCGGAAGTGCCCGGCGAGCTCCTGCTGCTCGTCGGTATTGACCTTGACCAGCTTGAAGCGGCCCTGGTAGGCCTGTTCGAGCTTTTCGAGCAGCGGCGTGAGCGACTTGCAGGGGCCGCACCAGGGCGCCCAGAAATCGACCAGCACCGGCTGCGTCATCGACGCATCGATGACGTCGGCCTGGAAGTTTTCGAGGGTGGTGTCGATCATGGGTGACTCCGGACAGGATGATTCAGGGCGGCGAATTCAGGACGGCCCGAGGGCCGCAAGGCCACAATGTTGCCACGGTGCGGCGGCGGTCTCGCGCGGGCAGGCTACTCTTGAGGGTTTGCGGGGCGCGTCCCCGAGCGCCGGAGAGACCATGCAACTGCCGCATCACCCCGTCAAGCCAGCGATGGCCGATCGACTTCAAGCCCGGTTGCGGCGCTGATGCGCGCCGATCGACGCCGGCTGCTGGCCGGTACCGGACTGGCGGGTCTCGCGCTGGCCGCCGGCCTGCCGGGCTGCGCACTGAGCGCCGGCCCGGGCGGGGCCGGCCCCGGCAGCGCTGGCCCCGCGCAGGTGGCGCCTGCGACGCCGGGCGCCGGCGCGCCGCAGCCCCCCCCGCAGGCCCTCGAGGAAGTGCCGTATGTGCAGACGCCCGACGTGATCGTCGACGCCATGCTCGATCTCGCCGAAGTCAAGCGAGGCGACATCCTGCTCGACCTGGGCAGCGGCGACGGCCGGGTGGTCATCCGGGCGGCCACCCGTTTCCAGGTACCCGGTCTGGGCGTGGAGATCGACCCCCGGCTGGTCGAGCTTTCGCGGGATCGCGCGCGCCAGGCCGGCGTGTCGGCGCTGGCCCGTTTCGAGACCCAGGATCTGTTCGAAACCGACCTGAGCAAGGCGACGGTCATCACGCTGTATCTGCTGCCCGATGTGAACCTCGCCCTGAGGCCGCGCCTGCTCGCGCTGGCACCGGGCACACGCATCGTCTCGCACGACTGGGACATGGCCGACTGGCTGCCCGACCGAAGCCTCGTGCTGCCCGCTCCGGGCAAACCGGTCGGCTTGCGCAAGGAGAGCCAGATGCATCGCTGGACGGTGCCCGCCATGATTGGCGGCATCTGGCTCGGCCGGGTGGAGGGCAGCCCGGAGGCGGAACTCGAGATCCGGATCGTCCAGCAATTCCAGCGCATCGGCCTGCATTGGCGCTCGAGCGCCGACACGGGCCGCGGCCGCTCGATGCTGGCGAGCGCGGACACACGCCTGGCCGGCACGCAGGCCCGGTTTCGGCTGGAAGGCACGCAGGGCCTTCAGGCGGCGACCTTCACCGCCCGCGGCGAGCGTCTCGAAGGCACCGTGCAGACCGCCGCCGGCGAGCGCCGCTGGTGGGCCCGGCGTGTGCGATAAGTCCCACGCCGGACTGGCCAAAGCACGACGGACGTGACAAAGCGCGCTGCACGGCAGCTGCCTCCTCGCGTACCATCGCATCACGCCCATCCGGGCAATGCCGGGCCGGCTCCTGCCGCCCGGGCCGCCGATCCTGAAGGCACCATGCACATTGTTCCCGGGTTATCCGCCTGCGCGCGATCGCTGATCGTAAGCGCCCTGCTCCTGACGCTGACCGCGCTTGCCGCGCCGGCCTGGGCCGCCCGCCACGCGCTGGTGATCGGCAACAACGCCTATCCGGGCAACGAGTTGCGCAGCGCCGTCAACGACGCCCGCGACGTCGCCGCCGCGCTGAAGCAGTCCGGCTTCGAAATCCTGCTGCGCGAGAATGCGACCCGCGACGGCATGTTCCAGGCGATCCAGGAATTCGGCGGAAAATTGCGCGACGGCGACGTCGCCCTGTTCTATTTCGCCGGCCACGCGATCCAGGTTCGGGATCGCAATTACCTGATTCCGGTCGATGCCAAGGTGAAGCAGGAAGACGACGTCACTTTCTACAGCCTGGACGTCTCGGAAGTGCTGCAGCGCATGGATCGGGCGCGTACCCGCGCCAACCTGCTGATCCTGGACGCCTGCCGCGACAACCCCTTTTCGTCGACCGTGCGCTTTTCGTCGGTCGGGCTGGCGCAGATGAGCGCGCCGCCCGGCACGCTGATCGCCTACGCCACCGCGCCCGGCCAGGTCGCACGCGAAGGCACCGGCCGCAACGGTGTGTTCACCAAGCACCTGCTGCGCCATATGACCACCGCCAACCAGCCGGTGGAGCTCACGCTCAAGCGCGTGCGCGAGGGCGTGCTGGCCGACACCAAGGGCCAGCAGGTGCCCTGGGATTCGTCCAGCCTGCGCGGCGACATCGTGTTCGCCGGCGAAGCCGCGCAGCCGGGCGTCACCGTGGCGGCCGTCAGTTCGCCGAGCGTCGACACCCGGATGAATGTCGAACGGACCTTCTGGGAGTCGATCAAGGACAGTCGCGACCCGAAGGAGTTCGACGCCTACATCCAGCAGTTCCCCGACGGCGTGTTCGCCATGCTCGCCCGCGGCCGTCTGCAGCAGCTGCAAAATGCCGAGGCCGCCGCGACCCGGGCCGCGGGCCCCGCCGGCGCTCCGGCCGCTGCAGCGCCCGGTCTTGCTGCCGCGGCGGCTCCCGTGGGCTCGGCCGCCCCCGTGCCCGCGCCGTCGGCCCCCCTGCCGGCGACAGTTTCCGCTCCGGCGGCGGCACCGCCCGCCGCTGCTGCCCCTGCCGTCTCTGCCCCTGCTGTCTCTGCCACCGCCGGCTCATCAACCGGCATTGCCGCGCCGGTCGCAGCCGCTCCCCCGCCCGCACCTGGCGCTGCGCCCCTTGCCGCGGCACAGCCCGCACTGGCCATGGCGACCGGCGGGGTGCGCTCGGTCGGCGGCCCCGCCGGGGCGGCCGCGCAAACCACCCCGGCCGCTCCTGCCGCACAGCCCATCCCCGCGCCCGCAAGCGCGCCCGCGCAGCAGGCCCAGCAACTCGCACTGGCCACCCCCCGGGCCGACCCGTCCACCGCGGCCCCCAAGGTGCTGTCCGACGGCAGCACGTTCCAGGGCGATCTGCTCGATGGGCGCCTGCACGGACGGGGAAAACTGATCAGCAAGACGGCCGGCGAGTACCACGGCGACTTCGTCCAAGGCGTTCGCGAAGGCCAGGGCGAGCAGCGCTGGCCCAATGGCGACCGGTATGTCGGCCATTTCAAGGCCGACCGGCCAGAAGGCCAGGGTGTGATGGACTTTGCCAACGGCGACCGCTACGAAGGCGGCTGGGCGGGCGGAGTTTTCTCCGGCGCCGGCAAGCTGGTCGCGAAGACCGGCTTCCAGTACGAAGGAAACTTCGCCGCCGGGCGCCGCCAGGGCTCCGGCAAGGCGGTGTTCCCTGAAGGCAACCGCTACACGGGCGAATTCGCCAACGACCTTCCCCAGGGCCGGGGCCAGATGGCCTTTGCCGACGGCGGCCAGTACGAAGGCGAATTCAGCGCCGGGGTGCCCGCCGGCAAGGGTCAGTACCGGTTTGCCAACGGCTCGCGCTACGTCGGCGCATTCCAGGCCGGCGCGATGTCCGGGCTGGGCGTTTTCCACTACCCCAACGGCGACCGGCTCGAGGGCCAGTTCGACAAGGGCGCGGCCAGCGGGGCCGGCGTGCATTTCTTTGCTGCCGGCGGGCGCTTCGAGGGCGAATTCACCGACCAGGGGCAGAACGCGCGCGGCTTCATGATCGACCCGGCCGGCCAGCGCAAGCCCGCCCGGCTCGAGAACGGTCAGTTCAAGGCCAGCGAGGGCTGATCGAGGATCCGGGCGAGTGCCGAGCGCAACTGGCGCTCGGCATCGGCCGCATCGCGGGCCGCGTGCAGCGCGCGCCACGCGACCACCCCGTCCGGGCGCACCAGCAGCGCTCCCGCTTCGTCCACCTCGCGCCGCTTGTGCCAGCAGTAGTAGTAGTCCTGCGCCCCGGGCGTGCCGACCACCACGGTGCGAAGCCAGGGCGCCGACAGCCGTTGCGCCGCCTGCGTCCATGCCGTGCCGGACAGCCCCGTGACCAGCGAGAACCGGCCCTTGCCCACCAGGTCCAGCGTCGAGACCCGTCGCCCGTCGACGCCCACCAGCCAACAGTGCGGAATTTTCGCGCCGGGACGGGTCGTGGCCTGCAGGTAGAGCTGCGGATCGCGCCGCCAGACTTCAGGCTGCGCATCCGCGTCGGGCACGACCGCATCCGACACGCAGCGCTGGTTCAGCTCCACCCCCTCGGCGTTGAACTCGAACTGCTTCAGGTCCAGCGCGTCGGCCAGCGCGGCGCGCCGCGCGGCGCCTTCGGCGCCCGGATCCGACAGCTGGGCCAGGCCGCTGGCCACCGGGTCCGCGGCCGACGGATCGCGAAAGCACTTGTTGAGCGGTCCATAGTCCAGACGCGACTGGTTGGCCCGCGCGACGACCTGCGCGCCGACCGGTGCACGCTCCAGGCTGTACGAGTCGAGCAGTTGCTCGCCGGCATGGCCCTTGACGACGAACGCGAGCTTCCAGGCCAGATTGAACGCGTCGCCCAGGCAGGTGTTCGACCCCAGGCCGCTGGACGGCGGATGCCGGTGCACGGCATCGCCGCCGCAGAACACCCGTCCCTTCGAATAGACCGGTGCGTGCGCCTGGTTGACGTACCAGATCGAGGTCGTGTCGATCTCGATCTCGAGCGCGGGGTCGCCGACCAGCAGCCGCACGCGCCGCGTCACCTCATCGGCCGACAGATCCGGTTCGCCCTTGCTCATGTCCAGGCCCCAGCCGGCGATCCAGCGGTTCCAGGGCTCGATCGCGCGCAGCACGCCCATGCCGATCTCGCCGAAGGCCGCGTTCGAGGTCACGATCCAATACAGGATGCTCGGCCGGTGCGCGGTGTAGCGCGACAGATCGGCGCGAAAGAACACATAGGCGGTCGCCGCCCGGGCCAGATGCCCCTCGAGCGGCAGCCCGAGGTCTTCCATCACCTTCGAGCGCGCGCCATCGGCCCCCACCAGGTAACGCGCCCGCACTGTGTACTGGCGCCCGGACAGCCGATCCTTCAGCGACACCGTGACACCGCCGTCCTCCTCGCGATGGTCCAGGTATTCGGTGTTGAACGAAAAGCTGGCGCCGCGCGCCGCCGCGTGCTTGACCAGCAGCGGCTCCATCTTGTCCTGCGTGAAGTCCATCATCCCGCAGGGGCTGCCCTGCAGGTAATCGCCGATCCGCTCGTCGCCGGTGCCCCAGGTGCGAAGTCGGGCGATCTCGGGGCCTGCCAGGCTGGTGGTGAACAGCGTATCGCCCATCAGCGCCCAGGGGGTCGCGCCGCGCCGGGCCTCGTCCTCGATCCCGAAGTCGCGCAGCACTTCCACCGCGCGCTGGTTCGTGATGTGGGCGCGCGGCGAATCGGCCGTCCAGTTGAAGCGCGACACGACCTGGGTGCGCACGCCATAAGTGGCGAGTGCCAGGGCGGTCGTCGCGCCCATCGGGCCGGTGCCGACGATCAGCACGTCGGTGTCGAAGGTCTGCGGATTCGTCATGGCGGATCAGTTCATGTTGGCCTGGATCAGCGCCCCGTAGGAGTCGATGTCCCGGCGCAGGCGGGCCGCCTCTTCGGCGGCTTCGGCGGAATAGGGATCGGCGATTGCCGGTCGGGTGTCGGCGAATTCTGTCGAGCACCCCCTGCCCTGTACACTCGGTGCACTGGATGCACCTGCCTAGAACCGATGACCCTCGTGCCCGCCCCCGACAAAGCGCAGTACAAGGAAGTCCGCGGATTGAGCCGCGGACTGGCGGTGCTGAGCGCCATGAACCGGATGGCCGGCGGCATCGGCGGCGTTCTCGAGATCGCACGCGCCACCGGGATGCACCGCACCACCGTCAAGCGCCTGCTGGAAACACTGAAGACCGAGGGGCTGGTGCACCAGAAGGACGACAGCGGCGGGTACGCGCTGACCTTCGAGGTGCGCCGATTGTCCGAGGGTTACGCCAGCGGCGACTGGATCGACGAAATCGCCGCCCCGGTCATGCTCGAGCACCTTCGCGCGATCTCATGGCCGAGCGATCTCGCCACCCCCGACGGCGGCTTCATGATCGTGCGCGAATCGACCCATCGGCACAGCATGCTGTCCCAGCATCGCGCCACGATCGGCATCCGCATCCCGATGCTGGTGTCGTCGCTGGGCCGGGCCTGGCTGGCCTATTGTTCGGATGAGGAGCGCGAGGCCACGCTGTCGCAGCTGCGACAGCGCACCGACGACATCGGCGAGATGGCGCGCGACACCCGGCGGGTCAATCGCATTCTCCAGCAGACGCGCCGGCGCGGATACGGAATGAATACCGGCGAGTGGCTGAGCGAGGCCGGGGTGACCGCGATCGGGCTTCCGATCTTCGACGGCAAACGCGCGCTGGGGGCGATCAACATCGTGATGATGCGCGATGCGGTCCGTGCCAGGGAGATCCGCGCGCGCTACCTGCCGCTGCTCCAGGCCCTGGCGCAGCGGATCTCGCGCGAGATCGGTGGCCGCCGTGCACTGGGTGCACCGGATGGCCGTCCGGTCGGTCGAACCCGACAATCGACCGCCTCGAGCCAGGGCGTGGCGCCGTCCTTCACGCCACCCCGGCCGTCCGCCAAACGCCGGTAAGCGGCCGTTCGACATACCGACCGGAGACCCAATATGACAGGCAGGCGCGCATTCCTCGGCATCAGCCACACCCCGCTGCTGGGCCTGAACCCGGTGGCCACCGAGGTCTCGGCCGAACTGGGCGCTGCGCTCGCGGCGATGCGCACCGCAGTCGCGGCGTGGAATCCCGACCGGGTCGTGATCATCGGCCCCGACCACTACAACGGGTTCTTCAACGAGCTGATGCCGGTCTTTTGCATCGGCACCCAGGCCCGGTCGGTGGGCGACTACGGCACTCCGGCCGGCCCCTTGCGGGTGGCCGCCGACGAAGCGCAGGCGCTCGCCGAACATCTGATGGACCACGGCTTCGATCCCGCGATCTCACGGCGCATGGTCGTCGACCATGGGTTCTCGCAGTCGCTGGGACAGCTCTGGAACGGCCTGGACACCCCGCCCCTGATCCCGATCTTCGTGAATGCCCTCGCCCAGCCGGGCATCCTGCGCCTGGCGCGCTGCGTGCAGCTGGGCCGCGAACTGGGCGCCTGGCTCGACACGCTGGCCGGACGCACGCTGGTGATCGGATCGGGCGGGCTGTCGCATGAGCCGCCGGTGCCCACGCTCGCCCACCCCGACCCGGCCGTGCGCGAACGCATCACCGTTCGCAGCACGCCCAGCCAGGCCGAGCGCGACATCAAGACCCAGCGGGTGATGGCGGCGGGCCGCGCCCTGGCGGCCGGCGACCCGGCGATCAAGCCGCTCGCGCCGGCCTGGGATGCCCGCTGGATGGACGCGCTCACCAGCGGCCGGCTCGAGACGCTGACCGCGATGAGCGAATCGTCGATCACCGAGCAGGCGGGGTTGTCGGCGCACGAATCCAAGACCTGGCTGATCGCGCGCGCCGCCCTGAGCGACGCCGACGCGTCGCACTGCGCGCTGCGCTATTACCGGGCTATTCCGGAATACATCGCGGGCTACGGCATCCTGATGCTGCAGCCCGGCTGAACGGGCGCCGCCGCGGGTCAGTGGGGATAGGATAACCGTCACGCGGCGCGTGGCGCCTTCCCTTCAGAAAGCCCCCCATGGACTTCCAGCACAGCCCCCGCTCGATCGATCTGCAACGCCGGGTCGGCGAGTTCATGCGCGAGCATGTCCTGCCCAATGAAAAGCTTTATCACGAGCAGGTGAGCACGGTCTCGCGCGACCGCACGCCGCCGCTGATGCAGGAGCTCAAGGCGCGGGCACGCGCGCAGGGCCTGTGGAATTTCTTCCTGACCGGCGCGCACGGCCCCGGTCTCACCAATCTCGATTACGCGCCGATCAAGGAGATCATGGGCCGCGTGCTGTGGGCGCCGGAGGTCTTCAACTGCTCGGCGCCGGACGTCGGCAACATGGAACTGCTCTCGCAATACGCCAACGAAGAGCAGAAGCGGCAATGGCTCGAGCCCCTGCTGGCCGGCGAGATCCGCTCGGGGTTCTCGATGACCGAGCCCGAGGTGGCCAGCAGCGACGCCACCAACATCCGCTGCCGCATCGAGCGCGATGGCGATCACTATGTGATCAACGGCCGCAAGTGGTACACGTCGGGCGCGATGAACGAGGACTGCAAGATCCTGATCGTCATGGGCAAGACCGATCCCGACAACCCGGCCACCCATCACCAGCAGTCGATGATCCTGGTGCCGCGCGACACGCCCGGGGTGCGGATCATCCGCGACATGCAGGCCTTCGGCTACGACCACGCGCCCGGCGGCCACCCTGAAATCGTCTACGACAACGTGCGGGTGCCCGCCACCAACATCATCCTGGGCGAGGGCCGCGGCTTCGAGATCGCGCAGGGCCGCCTCGGGCCGGGACGCATCCACCACTGCATGCGCCTGATCGGCTGCGCGCAGCGCGCCCTGGAGATGATGTGCGAACGGGCCGGCACACGGGTGGCCTTCGGCCGGGCGCTGGGCGAGCACGGCTCGGTGCGCGAGGACATCGCGCATTCGTTCTGCGACATCGAGCAGGCGCGCCTGCTCACCCTGAAGGCGGCCGACAAGATGGACCGCGAGGGCAACAAGGCGGCGCTCGACCTGATCGGCGCGGCCAAGATCGTCGTGCCCTCGATGGCCGCCAGGGTGATCGATCGCGCCATCCAGGTCTTCGGCGCGGCCGGGGTGTCGCAGGACACCTTCCTGGCCGAGGCCTACGTGTACGCGCGATTCATCCGGATCGGCGACGGGCCCGATCAGGTCCACCTGTCGCAGCTGGGCCGTCACCTGCTCAAGCAGACCGGCCGGCCGGTGGCCCGATGAAACTGCTCGGCAAGGTCGCGCTGATCACCGGCGCGGGCGGCGGCATCGGCCGCGCGATCGCGCTGCGCCTGGCCGCCGAGGGCGCCTCGCTGGCGCTGCTGGACATCGGCGAGTCGCTCGCGGCCACCGCGCAGGCCGTGCGCGCAGCGTCCGGACGCTGCGAATGCGAGCACGCCGACATCGCCGACGCCGGCGAGGTCGGCGTCGCGGTGGCCGCCCTGCAGGCGCGCCTGGGCTCCATCGACTGCCTGGTCAACAATGCCGGGATCACCAACCACATCGCGCCGCTGACACGGATGGACCCCGCCCGGTGGGAGCGCGAACTGGCGGTCAACCTGAGCGGCCCCTTCAATCTGCTACAGGCGGTGCTGCCCGCCATGGTCGAACGCCGGTGGGGCCGCATCGTGAACATCTCGTCGATGGCGGCGCGCGGCGGACTGTACAACCAGGCGGGTTACTCGGCCAGCAAGGCCGGGCTGCTGGGCCTGACCCGCAATGTCACCCTGGAGCACGCCCGCCACGGCATCACCTGCAACGCGGTGCTGCCCGGCCTGATCGACACCCCCGCGGTCCAGGCGATGCCCGCGCTGGTGCGCGACGACGCGCTGGCGCTGGTGCCGGCGCGGCGCGCCGGACGCCCCGAGGAGATCGCGGCACTGGTGGCCTTCCTGTGCACCGACGAAGCCGGCTTCATCAATGGCGCCGAGATCGACATCGATGGCGGCTCGCACCTGTGCCCGGTGGTGCTGGGCAGCGCGCGCGAGATCCGCGAACGGCAGGCCGCGCAGCAGGGCTCCTCGCCGGGCACTGCATAGCAGCAGGCCGCGCGGCGCAGTTCCTCGCAGGCGACCGCATGGCAGCAGGCCGTCCGGCATCCGGGGCCGCGCCGGTGCGCCGGGCATCGGCCGCCGCCCGGCCTGAATGGCCCTCTCATTGATTTTTATCAGTGAAACTCGATGGGCGATAAAATCCCTGATCGAGGGCAGGCCGTTTGGCAACAGCCCGCAAGCCCGCATACCATGCACGGCTATTCAACCCGCAGGAAGCCGTCCGTCATGACGCATCGAACACCCCCCGTCGCAGCCGCCATCGCGACCGCCGCGCAACCCGAATCGCCTCTCATCGGCCGCCGGCGCATCCTGGGCGCGGCGAGCGCGGCCGGGGCCGTCGCGGCGCTGCCGCGCTTCGCGATCGGTCAGCCCGCCTGGCCGTCCAAGCCGATCCGCATCGTCGTCGGCACCGCCACCGGCGGCCTGACCGATAATTTCGCCCGTCAATACGGCGATTTCATCTCACGCAAGTTCGGCCAGCCGGTCGTGGTCGAAAACCGCACCGGTGCCAGCGGCACGATCGCCGCCGACGTGGTCGCCAAGTCACCGCCCGACGGGCACACCTTCCTGGTGACGATCTCGACCACGGTGTGGGCCGCGCGCGTGCTGTATCGCAAGCTGCCCTTCAATCCCGACCGGGATCTGATGCCGATCACGCTGTTTCCGTCCGGCGCGCTGCTGATGGCGGTGCACGACAAGCTGCCGGTGAAGACCCCCAAGGAATACGTCGAGTACGCGCGCAAGAACCGGGCGACCTTCGGCACCTATTCGCCGGCCTCGCTGCCGCACATGATCGCCGACACGATGGGCCGCACGCGCGGCGTCGAGATCGAACCCGTCCACTACAAGGGCGAAACCCCGATGTGGATCGACATCGCCAGCGGCCAGGTCAACGCGGCGCTGGGCAGCCACCAGGCGATGCTGGCGCATATCCAGCGCGGCAATCTTCGCCCGATCGCCGCCTGGGGCGGGCGTTCGCCGCGCATGCCGGAGATCCCCACCTTCCAGGAACTGGGCTTCGACGAGCCGGTGTTCAAGCTCAACGGCTGGATGCCGATGTGCGCGCCCGCCGGCACGCCGGAGGACATCCTGCGCAAGGTGTCCGGCGCGATCATCGAGGCTCGCCATTCGGACAAGCTCAAGCAGGTGCACGACAGCTTCGGCGTGCCGGACGTGCCGCCGACGCTGGACGAGGCGCGCAAGATCTGGAAGACCGAAGCGCCCGAGTGGGTGGCCACCGCCGACCGGCTCGGCGTGAAGCTGGACTGACGCCCGGAGCGGGCGCCGGACGACTGCCGGCACCCGCTGATCCGCCCGACGCTCAGCGCCCGCTGATCTGATCGAGCACCGGATGCAGGTGCGACAGGAAACGCTGCGGATCTTCGCTCATCGGAAAGTGCCCCAGGCCGCTCATGATCGTGGCCTGGGCGCCCTTCACCCGGCGGGCCACGTCCAGGGTCTCGGCCGGCGTGCACGAATAGTCGTACTCGCCTGACAGCAGGTACAGCGGGCACTTCGTGGTGTCGATCGCGGCGATGCGCTCGCGGATGTCGCCGTCGATCTTGTAGAAGTACAGGTCGCCCTTGAACACGCCGGGGCCCCCCTGCATGTAGTGCCACAGGGTTTCCCAGCGTTCGGCCTCGGGCGCGCCCGGGCCGATCAGCCCCGAGACCACTCCGGCGCAGACCTCCCCGCCATGCACGTCCGGCCGATGCAGCCACGACACGTCGTAGTACGGATCGACGTGCGCGCCCGATTGCAGGCCGATGGCCGCCCGGAACCGCAGCGGGTGTTCGAGCGCCAGCTGCAGAACGATACGCCCGCCGATCGAGCACCCCATCACCACCGGCCGATCGAGCTCGAGCGCCTCGCAGACGGCCAGCACCTGCGCCACATACGCGCGCGTGGTCAGCCGATATTCGTCGTTCTGCCAGCCGGCCGGCGGCGAGGACTTGCCGTGCCAGGGCATGTCGAATGCGATGACCCGGAAACGTTCGCGCACCCGCGCATCGTTCATCACGCCCCGGAACTGCCGGGTGTCCGAGCCCGCCGTGTGCAGGCACAGCAGCGGGATGCCCTCGCCCGCCTCCTCGACGTAGACCCGATGCGGCACGCCATCGATGTCCAGTCGCAGATAGCGGCCGGTGATGGGATCGAAGCGGGCGCTCATCGCGTCACCCCGATCTCGTCGAGTTCGAAGGGCTGGGCGCCGCGCGGCGCCGCCATCAGCGCCTTGAAGTAGAACAGGTTCGACATGAAGGGATGCAGGTCGCCCTCGACGCGCAGCACCCGGCGCTTGATCAGCGCGAACAGGTCGTGGTGGCCGGGTGCCGGCACGGGTTGCCAGAAGGCCAGCCATTCGTCGACCGGCGCGCGCAGCGCGAAATCCCAGCGCGGCATCACGAAGGGCCCGGTGCCGAGCGCCTCGATGCGGCCGCGCCGGATATCGAGCAGATGCTGCGTTTCGCCCGTGTCGAGCAGCATCAGCGCATCGACATGTTTGCCGCGCTGCACCAACCGCGGGTTCTCATTGACCACCCGGACCAGCCGGGTCAGCCATTGCGTCATCTGCTGCACCTGCGTCATCGATTCCCTCCGGAGAAACCCTATGCGTACCGGCATCACGAAGTGCTTGTTCCGACAAGCGCTCATGCTAGATTACCGCCCCTGGAGACACATACGACAACCAACAAGATACGGGACTAATTTGCAGTTCCTACAACTGGTCATCAGCGGCATCGCGCAGGGCTGCATCTACGGCCTGATTGCACTGGGCTTCGTGCTCATCTACAAGGCGACAGAAACCGTCAGCTTCGTGCAGGGCGACCTGATGATGCTGGGCGCCTTCATGGGCCTGTTCGCGGTCACCCTGCTGGGATTCCCCTTCTGGGTCGGCGTGCTCAGCGCGGTGCTGGCCATGGGGGCATTCGGCTGGCTTTTGGAGCGCACCACGATCCGCCCCATCCTCGGACAACCGCAGTTCACCATCGTCATGCTCACCATCGGCATCGGCTACATCGTGCGCGGTCTCATCACGATGATCCCGAACATCGGCACCGAGACCCACACGCTGCCCGTGCCCTACAAGGACATGGTCTGGAACCTGGCCGGCCTTGTGGTGTCGATCGAGCACGTCGTGATCATCGCCACCACCGCCGTCCTGTGTGCGGTGCTGTGCGATGTTCCGCTACCCACCATCGGCATCGCGATGCAGGCCAGCTCGCAGAACCAGCTCGCCGCTACTACATGGGATTCCGGTCAAGCGCCTGAACGGGCTGGTCTGGGGCCTGGCCTCGGCGGTCGCAGCGCTGGCCGGCCTGTTGCTGGCCCCAATCACCTTTGTACATGTGAACATGGGCTTTATCGGCCTGAAGGCCTTCCCGGCGGCGGTGGTGGGCGGCTTCGGCTGCAGCCTGCCGGGCGCGATCGTCGGCGGCCTGATCATCGGCGTGGTCGAGGCACTTTCGGGCTTCTACCTGCCCGACGGCTTCAAGGACACCGCTCCTGCATCGTGGTTCTGGCGATGCTCTGGTTCATGCCGAACGGGCTGTTCGGCGAGAACTGCGCAAGAAGGTCTGATTCATGCGCTTTCTCTTCAAGACTGCCTACGAGCAGGACATCGCGCTGGCCAAGCATGCCGGGCATCGGTTCTGGTACGGCGCGCTGCTGGCTGCGCTGCTGGTGGCCCCCTGGGTCTTTCCGGAGTACTGGCTGGCGCAGATCAGCTTCGTGCTGATCTACTCCATCGCCGGCCTGGGCCTGATGCTGCTGGCCGGGTTCACCGGTCAGGTGTCGATCGGGCATGCGGCCTTCATGGGAGTAGGCGCCTACACACA
>JADJVQ010000020.1 GCA_016710525.1 Burkholderiaceae bacterium | reverse complement strand
CAGAACCCCATCTTCTTCTTCAGGTCCTGATCGATCCAGATCCGCGAATGGACCGGCTGCCACCAGAACCCGCCGCCATAGATTTCGCCGTCGTAGTTCTTGACCCAGGGCCACCAGGCGGCATAGGTGTAGGCCACCGGCAGCCAGATGTAGGGCGCCTTGTCGAGGATGTCACGGGTCATTTCGCGGATCATCTTCTGGCGCGTAGGCTCGTCGCGTTCCCGGTACATCGCCTGCATCTTGTCCTGGAAGGCCGGATCGTTCCATTGCGAGTTGTTGGTGTACTGACCCGGCATGAAGTTCTTGCGCAGGGTGGTGGTGGGGCTGCCGTGCGAATTGGTGAAGGCCATGGCCGGATTGTTCTTGCCGGAGCGCAGCAGCGAGAAGAACGCGCCCTGCTCGAGCGGCTCGAACACCATCTTCACGCCAACCCTTTGAAGATAGGCGGCCACCAGCGGGCCCAGATCCATCATCGTCGGATCGCAGGCGCAGATGTGAGCCTTGACGGTAAAGCCGTTCGGGTACCCCGCCTCGGCCAGCAGCTTCTTGGCCTTGTCCGGGTTGTAGACGTAGAGCTCCTTGATCGATTCCGGCATCGACGACAGCGGCTCGAAATACGCGCCGTAGTCCGGATGCTGCGGATAGGCGAAGACTTCGGCGTTGCCACCATAGAAGCTGGAGACGATCTCCTGCTTGTTCACCGCCATGTTCAGCGCACGGCGCACCCGCACATCGGTGAACGGCTTGGTGTCGGTGCGCATCGCGATGTAGGCGGAGCCATGCTGCAGCCAGCGAGCCCACTTGAGATGGGGCGCGTTCTTCTTCAGTTCCTCCGCGGCGCTCCAGGTGATGGACTGCAGGATATCGAGCCTGCCGGTGCGCAGCGCCGCATAGCGGGCCGACTCGTCCTTCATGATGCGGATGCTGACCCGGTCCAGAAAGGGCAGGTTGTATTCCTGGCCGCCGATGCGCTCCTTGCCCCAGTACAGCGGGTTCTTCACATAGTTCTGCGAATTGCCGCCGACGTATTCGGCGATCTGGAAGGGCCCGCTGCCATTGGCCTTTCGCCAGTCGCCGATGCCGGCGTCAACCACTTCTTTGGGGTAGATGGACGAGTAGGTGCCAAAGCCGAAGCGACCAGCCCAATCCTCGTGGAAGTGCTTGAAATAGAACACCACCTTGTGGCGCTCGGGCGCCTCGATGCGCAGGATGTGGTCCAGGTAATCCGCTGTCCGCTTGGGGCTGGCCATCAGCCGGTTGAAGCTGTAGGCCACGTCCTGCGCGACCAGTTCGCGAGCGGCCATCACACCGGCCTTCTCGGGAAACATCACCCCTTTGCGAAGCTGGATCTCGAGCCGCAGGGGCGGTTCGAGCCACTTCCAGGATTCGGCCAGATCGCCCCGGACGGCGTCGGTGGGCAGGAAGCCATCCGCCTTGAACAGGTACGGGCCCCCCTGCGCCTTCGACTTCGAAAAATCGGCGCCGAAAAGGCGGTCGTAGTACATGCCGGCATCCTGCGCGGTCTTGTAGTTCCAGTCGGCCGGATCCCACGACAGCGGCGCCAGCGAGGGCGAGTTCGTGCCGATGCTCAGGGCTCCGCCGTATTTGGGTTTTTCAGCCTGGGCCTGTGCCGAGGGGGCCGACAGCCCGACCAGACCCAGTGCCAGCGCGCCGCCCAGCAAGCGCAGATTGCCCGCGAGTGTGCTTCGATTCATGCCGTGTCTCCCTTGTGCCGTTTTTGTTCGGATCGGTCTGAGAAAACCCTACATCACAAAGTGGGACGTGCGTGCGGCCGGCAACACCCCAATGCGGTTATGGCCTTTCAAAAATGGCCGGGAGGCATGATGCGAGGCAGAGCGCATTTCCAGTCCTTCGTCGCCAGCCCACCGGGAGACCCTCATGTTCGACATCCTGATTCAGGGCGGCACCGTCCATGACGGTTCCGGCAGCGAGGCGAAGCCTGCCGATGTCGCGATCCGGGCGGATCGCATCGTGGCGATCGGCGCCGAGCTCGGCCCGGCACGGCAGACCATCGATGCCCGCGGCTGCCTCGTGACGCCCGGTTTCGTCGATGTGCATTCGCACCTCGATGGCAATGTCACCTGGGAGCATCAGCTCAAACCCGCCTCCGGGCACGGCATCACCAGTGTCGTCATCGGCAACTGCGGCGTGGGCTTCGCGCCCTGCAGGCCCGAGCATCGCGGCTTCGTGGTCGCGCTGATGGAAGGGGTGGAGGACATCCCGGCCAGCGTGCTCGACCGGGGTCTGCCCTGGGACTGGGAGAGCTACCCGCAGTACCTCGAGTTCATCGCCGGGCGGCGCTTCGACATGAACGTGGCCAGCCTCGTGCCGCACTCCTGCCTGCGGCTTTGGGTGATGGGGCAGCGTGCGATCGATGGCGAAGCCGCCACCGCCAGCGACATCGACCGGATCGGGGAACTGGCCGCCGAATGCCTGCGCGCCGGCGCGGTGGGTGTGGGTTCGACCCGGCTGCATGCCCAGAAGACGCTCGCCGGCATCTCGGCGCCGACGCGGCACGCGCAGCTCGACGAATACCTCGCGATCGGCCGCGCGCTGGCCGCCTGCGGGGGCGTGCTTCAGATCGCGCCCGAGTTCAATCGCTATCCGCTGGCCGAACAGGAACTCGACATGATCTGCACGGTCGCCCGCCAGACCGGCTGCCGGGTGACCTATACGCTCAAGCAGACCAACGAATTTCCGGATGCCTGGCGCGCGATGCTCGAGCGCACGGCACAGGCCCGTGCCGAAGGCCTGGACATCCGCCCGCAGGTACTGGGCCGGCCGACGGGCGCCATCCTGTGCTGGGAGACCAGCACCCACCCGTTCGCGAAATGCCCGAGCTACCTCGATCTGGCGCCGATGCCGCTGGACGAACGGCTGGTCGAGCTTGCGCGGCCAGCCATGCGCGAACGGCTGGTGGACGAATCGCGGCAGCATGGCGGGCGCTTCGAGAAGCTGTATCCCCGCATGTTCGCCATCCGCGGCGCCGTCCGCTACGAGCCTGAAGCGCGAGAAGCCTTGTCGGTCCAGGCAGAGCGCGAAGGACGGCCCGCGGCGCAACTGGTCTATGACGCGTTCATGGCGGACGGGGGCCGCGGCAGCGTGCTGATGACGAGCGGAAACTATGCGGAATTCAGCCTCGAACCGGCGCTGGCCATGATGAAGGCCGAAGGTTCGCTGCTTGGCCTGGGCGATGCCGGGGCGCACAGCAGCATCATCTGCGATGCCAGCGCGACCACCAGCACACTGACCTACTGGTGCCGCGACCGCGTGCGCGGCCCCCGGCTGGCCGTGCCTGAAGCCGTCCGCAAGCTCACCTCCGAACCGGCCGAGTTCTTCGGTCTGTCGGGCCGAGGACGATTGGCCGTCGGGTACCACGCGGACGTCAATGTCATCGACCACGGACGGATGGCGCTGGACGTGCCCCGGATGAGCCATGATCTGCCCGCCGGCGGGCGCCGTCTCGTGCAGGCGGCGCAAGGCTACGTGGCGACCCTGGTCAATGGCGAAGTGGTTGCCCGCCAGGATGCCTTCACCGGGGCGCTGCCCGGGCGGCTGCTGACCCCCTGACGCGGCCTGGCAGGACCGGCTGCCGCTCGGCTATGCTCCCCGCACCCGCCCATTCTCGAAGCCCGCCCATGCCCAGCCCTACCGCCCTGCTCCTCTGGACCGACTCCCCTGCCCCTTATCTCGAGGCGATCCAGACCGCCGGCCTGGCCGGCCGCGTCCAGGTCGACACCCTGCCCCGCAAGGAGAAGCCTTCCCCCGAGCAGATGGCGCGCAGCGAAGTGCTGATGGCCTTCGGCGCACCGCCCGGCCTGCTGCCCGCGATGCCCAAGCTGCGCTGGGCGCAGGCGCTCACCGCCGGCGTCGAAGGCTGGTTCGCGCTGCCCGACCTGCCCGCCAACCTGATGCTGACCTGCGCCCGCGGCACCCACCGCGAATCGATGCCCGAGAACATCCTGGGCGCGCTGTTCTACGTGGCCAAACCCTATGCGGCGGCGCTCGAGAATCAGAAGCACCGGCAGTGGGTGCCGAAGATGGCGCAGCCGCTGAACGGCAAGACGCTGGGCATCCTGGGCCTGGGCGCGATCGGCGAAGAGGTGGCTCGCCTGGCCAGCGCGCTGGGCATGCGGGTGATCGGCACCCGGCGCCGTCCGGAGCCGATGGCCGATGTGGCCGAGGTCCTGCCGCCGGAGCGCACACCCGAGGTGCTGGCGCAGTCGGACTTCGTGCTGCTGCTATTGCCCGCCACGCCGCAGACCGACAACTTCATCAATGCGCAACGCCTGGCGATGATGAAGCCGGGCGCCTGGCTGCTGAACTTCGGACGCGGCCATCTGATCAACGACGCCGACCTGATTGCAGCCGTCACGAACAAGCAGATCGCCGGCGCGGTGCTCGACGTGTTTCGCCAGGAACCCTTGCCCGTCGACCACCCGTTCTGGGGCACCGAGGGCATCCTGGTGCTGCCGCACATCGGCGGCCCGCACCCGCAGCGCGACAAGATCGTGGCGCGCCTGTTCGTCGAAAACCTGGGCCGGTTTCTGGACGGCAAGCCGCTGAAGGAAGTGGTCGATCGTACGGCCGGGTACTGACTTCGATTTGCGCCGCACTTCCCGATTTCGTCAGTCGATCTGCAGATACAAACGCCCGCCCTCGATCCTGACCGGGTAGCTGCGAATCGGATCGGTCACCGGCGCGCACAGCGGCTTGCCGTCGCGGACATCGAACTTGCCCTGATGAAGCGGGCACTCGATCTCATGACCGTCCAGGAAGCCGTCGCACAGCCGTGCATTGCCGTGCGTGCAAAGATTGTCGGTCGCATAGATTTCTTTGCCAACCGCATAGATCGCGATGTCGCGTCCGCCAACGAGCACTCCCACGACGTCATCGGCAGGGATTTCGTCGGCCGGCATGGCATCGATCCAATGGTTCGTGTTCATGGCGCCTCAGATCGGATAGATGATGGAGTTGGGGATCATCTCGGAGTCGTAGATGCATTCGCGCGAGGCGAACTTCAGGCCGGCCGGCGTGCGCACCACGACATCCAGATACCGGCCGACATTAAAGACGGTCGACGCATCCGACAGCTTGGTGCGGAAAACCGCATAGTTCGCTTCGCAGCGAAACCGCCCTGCTTCCACGCCCCTCACGATGGGCGTTCCGACCACATGCCGCTGGTAGTACGGATCATGAAAGAGCGTCTCGCGGATCCCGAAGACCCGGTCCTTGAGCATGCCCTTGCTGGTAAACGAAAGCGTGGCCAGCGGAAATCCACGCTCATGGTTCTCGCGCGGCTGCAGCCGGTAGATGCAGTCGTCGGTGAAGAACTCGGGCCATAAATCCCACTGCCCGGAATCCACCGCACTTGCATAGTCCGCATAGAGCTGGGTCAGCGCCAGCCAATCGTCGAAGTTCAGGTCGGTCGCCATCGCTCGTTTTTCCTCAGGATTCCATGACGCCACGCCAGTAGCGATACATGCCTCGGATCAGCGTCTCGGTGACCATGTGCTCGGTGTCCTCGACCCCCCGGCCTCCGAGTTCGGCGAGCGCCCGATGAAACGGCTTGCTCTCGAACGCCTGCTGGCTGAACTCGATCACCTCGCCGTCGTCCGCGGACACGAATCCCGCCGGGCCGAACAGATTGGCCTGCGTCAGCCGTCGCTGCGTCATCTCTTCGGTGTCGTCTTCGAATCCGAAGTGGGTCCAGACGAAATCGAAGCTGCCATGACCGCTCGGCTGGATGTGGCGCGTGGAGACGCTGTTGACCTGCTGCTGGAGAATGACGCTGGGAAACAGCGTCGTCATCACCGCCGTCGGCCCGCCCCACCAGGGCTCGGGCACGATGTCGATGAAACTCGCGTCATGGAGCTGCATCTGCTCCTTGAAACTGGCCACCTGGGTCACCTGGTCGGCCTTGCCGGCAGCGCCCCGTGTGGAAATCATGGCCGCATGTCGGTGCTTGTCGTCCATGCGCAGTTGCGACTTGTTGTCGGCCCGCCAAAGGCCGAAGGTCACGAACCAGCTATGAAGCAGTCCCGGATGGTACGGGTCCTTGATGTTCTCCTGCATCAGCTTCCAGTTACCCGGGATGCGCTGGCGGTTGTACCCAAGAATTCGCAGCTTGCGTCCGTTGAAGAGACGGTCGAAGTAGCCCAGGATGGTGGGGCCGAGAAAGTCTTCGAAGGACTCGACATCCGGGTCGAACGACGCGAAGACCACCCCGCCCCGGGTCGCGACCTTCAGCTTCGTCAGGCCATGATCCGAGGTCTTGAAGTCGGCCGGCATTCCGCCCATCACCTGGCCGTCCTGCTTGACGCCCCGCCGAAACGGCACCCCCTGCAGATCGCCCGCGAGCGTGTAGCTCCACTGATGATAGGGGCACACGAACTCCTTGCGGTTGCCGTGCCGTTCGCGACAAAAGCGCATGCCGCGGTGGGCGCAGACGTTCTCCACGACATTGAGCTCGCCCTCGGCATCGCGGACCAGAATCACCGAGCGCTCGCCAATCGCGGTGCGCTTGAAGTCCCCGGGATCGGGGACTTCGGCCTCCAGCCCGACATAACACCAGTGCCCCTTGTAGAAGAAGCGCTCGAGCTCCATCCGATACAGCTGATCGCTGGTGTACGAGAGGAACGGAATGCGGTGGGTTCCATCGCCCTCCCAGATCGCCCGATCGGGAAAGACCTCAGAGTGGTCACTCAATTCTGTCTCCTCGATTCAATTCAACTGGCCAGAGTGTAAAACGCGTCGGCATAGACATGCTCCGCACGAACGCCTCTTCGCCGCACGACCAGGGTGGCCGCCTCGACCATCGGCGGCGATCCGCATAAATAGGCGCGCCAGCCGTCGAGATCGCCATGATCGGATTCGATCGCTTCGGTCACGAGGCCGCTCCGGTGCCTGGCGGGATCCGCGCCCGACGTGACGACCACGTGCACCGTCAATGCCTGGTGCCTCTGCTGCAGTTCGGCCAGCCAGGCCAGCCCGTAGATGTCACGGGCCGACCGAACCCCCACATACAGGTGAATAGGATTCTTCATCCCGAACGCGATGGCGCCTCGGACGATCGACAGGATCGGCGCCAGGCCCGTGCCGCCCGCGACACAGATCATCGGCCCTTCGTGCTTGCGGCGCAGGTAGGCTGATCCCAGCGGTCCGCTGACCTTCACCGAATCACCGACAGCGAGCTTTCGAGCCACGTAGCCGCTCACTCGTCCTTCGGGGACGAGGCGGACGTGAAATTCGAAGAGGCCGTCAGTACCGAGCCCCGCCATCGAATACGGCCGCCCGTGCTCCGGCGTGAACTGAAGCTGGACATACTGACCTGGCGAATAGTCCATCGGCTTGGCCGGGCGCAAGACCAGCCGCTTGATGTCGTGCGTCAGGTCTCCGATCGCCACGACGCTCGCCTTGACGATTCGAGCCGGGTGAACGACGACTTCGTCCGGCTCCGGAATCTCGATCGTGCAGGGTTCGGTCAGGTACGTCTGGCACGCCAGCACGAAACCCTGTTCGCCGTCGGCGGCACGCTGGTGCTCGCCGACTCCCTCCATCACTTCCCCATCCAGCACACGGCAGCGACAGGTCCCACAGCGGCCCGCCATGCACGAGTACGACATCGGGAACTGGGCGTCCTGAAGTGCCTTCAGCAGGTTGGCGCCGGGCTGTACCCGCAGGACACGATTGAGCGGCTGGACGAGGATTTCCATAGTGATTTCTGTTGGGCCGGCAGATCATTACTCCAAACGGCAGTTCAGCAAATAGAATCCTGCGAATGATGTCTATCACCAGAAATGATGGGGAAATGCCATGGAACTGTCGGACATCGACCTCAACCAGCTGGTGGTCTTCCAGCAGCTGATCGTCGAGCGAAGTGTTTCGAAGGTCGCCGAGAATCTCGAGCTGACCCAGCCGGCGGTCAGCAACACGCTGGCCAAGCTCAGGCGCAAATTCGGCGACGACCTGTTCGTGCGCACGCCGGCAGGCATGATGCCGACTCCGTTCGCCGAACAACTTGCCGAGCCGATCGGGTATGCCCTCGGCATGATCCACAGCGGCCTGAATCAGCACAGCCGCTTCGAACCCGCTCGCGTCAAACGGTCGGTCACGATCGCGATGACCGACATCGGCGAGATCGTCTTCCTGCCCGCGCTGGTCGAACGCCTGAGAATCGAAGCGCCCGGGATATCGCTCGCCACGGTGCGAACCTCGAACTCGAATCTGCGCGACGAAATGGAATCCGGGAAGGTCGACCTTGCGATCGGCCCCCTGCCCCAGCTCAAGGCCGGATTCTTTCAGCGGAGCCTGTTCCGCCAGCGCTACGTCTGCCTCTTCAGAAAAGGCCATGCGCTCGACCGAAAGCGACTGTCGGTCGCCGACTGGCAGGCAGCCGAACATCTGGTCATCGTGTCGGCCGGGACCGGGCACGGCAAGGTCGATGATCTGCTTCGCCGCGCCCATGCAGAGCGCACGACGCGACTGACCATTCCGCATTTCGTCAGCGTAGGGCACATCCTTCAACGCACGAACATGCTGGCAACGGTCACCGAACGGCTGGCCGAGAGCCTCGTCGAGCCATTCGATCTCACCTTTCGTCCGCACCCGATCGATCTGCCCGAAGTGACGATCAATGTGTTCTGGCACGCCAAGGTGCATCGATCGCCGGCGCACCAATGGCTCCGTGGCCTGGTGTTCGATCTGTTCGGGCAAGACAAGACGACCCGGCGCGCGACGCCGGTCTCACGCGCGGCCGCCTGACACGCGCGAATCGGCTTGCGGCCTTGCGTGACAACGGGCAACGAACCGACCGGATCGAGTTCAGCACCCGGTCGAGTGCAGGGCCGCCGAAGGAGGATTGCGGCCCGGACGAGCCAGCGATGACAGCAGCAGGTATTCGTGCCCGCTGTTGTTGCCGCCGACCGAGATCAGGAAGTCGGGCTTGCCGTCGCCGTCGATGTCGGCGATGGCGCTCACGCGGGAGTCCCAGCCGTACTCCGGCAGGCTGTACTCGAAGGTCTGACCATCGTACTCGATGGAATAGCGGGCGCCGTCGCCATACGACGCGCCGCCCCGCCCCTTCAAGCCATTGCTGACGGTGAAGGCGAAGGCCTGATCGCCCAGGCGCAACGCATAGCGGTAATCGAGCTTGGGCGAGAGTTGGGCCGTCCCGTTCTTGAACTGATAGAGCGGGATCTCGCCGGTGCGCAGCCGCGCGCCCGGAAACCGCACGAACAGAACGTTTTCATCGGTCGATGTGCCAGTGGCGGCCGTTGCGGGCGATGGGTTCGCATTGCGCGCCATGACCTGGGAGGCGATCGATGCCAGGAAGCGCGGGCGCTGCCGGCCCGGTGCCGAGACCTCGCTTGCCACGATGCGATCGCTCGCAATGACCAGTCGGTGCCACCGATCGTTGGGCCATTTGGCGGGGTTCAGTTTTTCGAGCGGCATGGGCACCGTGTAGGTGCCGATGTCGCCGTCCCAGTTGCCGGCACGCAGCATCACCCCGGGCTCCGGCAGATCAGCTGCCTGGGGCGTGCTCAACAAGAGCAGCGATAGCAGGAGAGCAAAGGCGCGCGACATGGTCAGGCTGCCCCCAGTTCCGGCTGCCATCCATAGCCCGAACGCGTGACGAGCGCCGCCAGCACGGAAACCACCCCATCCGCGTCCAGATCCGCCGCGGCGGGCGCGAGCAATGTCACCCGCCCGCCGTCCAGCGCCAGGCAGGTCGCGGCCAGGCGAGACGGCTCGATCATCGACGCCTGCAGTGTGATGCCGCTGACCCGCTGGGCCTGCGGACGGCTCGGATCGAACCAGGTGTCGCCGATGCTGCGCAGGCTGGCTTCGTCGGCATCCCGGGGCGCGGCACCGCGAGCCGCCAGACGCTCGCGCACCCGCACGCGCCGCGCCGGTTCGTCGATCAGCAGGCGCACCCGGTGCGAACGCGGCACCCCGGGGCCGAACCGCATCTCGACCAGCCATTCGCCCGCGCCCTGCCCGGGCGTGACATCGGCCGGCACCTGTGCATCGGCCAATGACTGCAGGCGCTGGCCCAGAAGGGACGCCCCGACCACCGCGGCGCCAGGCTGCGCCTCGATGCCCGTGGCACGGCGGGCGAGCCAGAACACGGCCCCCACGAACAGCGCGATGTGCGTCACGAACAGGACACCGGCCGCACTCCAGACGAGCGCGCCCGACACCACCACCGGCTGCGAAGTGGCCCACATCAGCAGCAGCAGCGGCAACATGACCGCGCAGGCCATCAGGCGGGCCACATACTGCTGTCGATCCGCCTGGGAGGTGCGGGCCAATACCCCCGCGAGCAGCGCCGGCGCAAGGCAGATGGCGATGTCCAGCGCGGCGTCGATCGTGCCCGTACCCGTTTCTGCCGCCCTCAAGGCTATCCAGACGGTCGCGCCAAACAGCAGCGTGTAGAGCACCGCCACCACGCCCACCACACCCAGCGGCGACTGCACCGGCAGCGCGCCGGCGCCCTGGAACGGATGGGCCGCGCTGAGGCCGGCTGACGTTTCGACGGTCATGGAATCTCCCTGGACATGAGTCCGCGATATTGCCGCGCTCGCGCTGCAGCGGTGCTTCGATTCGCGCCTACGGCGGTTTCTTTTGTTTCAGGCTGTAGTCCGCCGCCGCGATCAGAACAGTACCTGCGGCATCGTCGCGGCTACCTGGAGGCCCGGTGGTCGCAGGTCCACCGCATTGACATCGATCATCGCGCCCCCCCGGCCCCGGTCATAGCCTGACAGGATGACCTCACAGCCACACGCCATGATCGCGCCGACTTCGAACCGGCCCGTCCGCCAGCCGTTCGCTGCCCATCGGACCAGGGCCGTCCTGGGTGCCTGCCTGCTGGCCGCGCTGGCGTCGGCGCTGGCGGCCTGCAGCCGCGACCCCTCCGCTTCCGCCAGCGACCCCGCTCCACTGCCCGCCGCCGCCGCGCCTGACCTCACCAGGACTTACCACTTCGAATCGGGCCCCGTTCGCCCGCTGGCCCTTTCGGCAGACCGCAAGCGGCTGTTCGTCGCCAATACGGCCGCCGGCACCCTGGACATCCTCACGGTCGACGACGACGGCTTGCGTGCCGAAGCCTCGGTGCCGGTTGGCGTGGACCCGGTGGCGCTCGCCGTGCGCAATGCCGGCGAGGTCTGGGTGGTCAACCACCTGTCCGACAGCGTCAGCGTGGTCGACGTGGCCAGCACGCCGCCGCGCGTGCGCCAGACCCTGCTGGTGGGCGATGAGCCCCGCGACATCGTCTTTGCCGGACCGCAGCGCCAGCGTGCCTTCATCACCACCGCGCACCGCGGCCAGCAGCGCAGTTCGCCCGACCTGGCCGGGGTGCCGGGCGCGGGCGACCCGCAGCTCACCACGCCCGGCGTGGGCCGTGCCGACGTCTGGGTGTTCGACGCCGAACGCCTGGGCGACACCCTGGGCGGGCGGCCGCTGGCGATCGTCGTGCTGCCCGGTGACACGCCCCGGGCCCTGGCAGCCAGCGCCGATGCAAGCACGGTGTACGCGGCCGTACATCACTCGGGCAACCGCACCACGGCCATCTCTTCTCACCTGCCCTGCGAGGGCTTCGACAACGACACCCCCTGCACCGTGAACGGCCAGACCGTGCCCGGCTCGGCGCTCGGCCCCGGCGCCAATGGCGCGGGGGTGCCGGCGCCCGCAGTCGGCGTGATCGTGAAGGCCGACGCCCAGGGCGCCTGGCGCGACGGGCGCGGACGCGACTGGTCGTCGCTGGTGCGGTTTCAGCTGCCCGATGACGATGTGTTCGCGCTCGATGCCCAGACCCTCGAGACCACCGCCCGGTTCGCGCAGGTGGGAACCACCCTCTTCAACATGGCGGTCAATCCGCGCTCGGGTGCGGTCTATGTGTCGAACACCGAAGCCCGCAACGAACTTCGCTTCGAAGGCCCGGGGCGATTCGCAGGAACGACCTTGCAGGGGCATCTGGCCGAGGCGCGGATCACGGTGCTGAGCGACAGCAAGGTCGTGCCCCGCCATCTGAACCCGCACCTGGACTACGATCGCCGGCCCGCACTGGCGGCCCTGCGCGGCCGCAGCCTGGCCACCCCGCTGGACATGGTGGTATCGGCCGATGGCAGCACGCTGTACGTGGCCGCGTTCGGCTCCGGCAAGGTCGGCGTGCTGCCCACTGCCTCGCTCGCCGACGGGCATCTCGATCCCGCCGCGCTGAGCGCCGCCTACCTGAATGTGAGCGGCGGCGGTCCCAGCGGCCTGGCGCTGGACGAGCCCCGCGGTCGGCTTTATGTGAGCACCCGGTTCGACAACGGCGTCTCGGTCATCGACCTGGGCTCGCGACGCGAGCGCCAGCATCTGCGGCTGACCAACCCGGAGGCAGCTGTCATCGCCGACGGACGACGTTTCCTGTACGACGCCACCCACAGCTCGTCCAACGGCGAAGCCTCGTGCGCGAGCTGCCATGTGTTCGGTCACACCGACCAGCTCGCCTGGGATCTCGGCAACCCCGATGCCGGGGTCACGAGCCTGCCCTCGAGCATCAAGTTCAACCTGGCTGCCATGGGCAGCAGGGTCAACGGCACCGGCAACGTCGGCGAGCTGCACCCGCTCAAAGGCCCGATGCTCACGCAGACACTGCGCGGACTGGCCTTCCACGGTCCGATGCACTGGCGGGGCGACCGCGCCGTGGGCGTGTTCGGCACCGACCCGTCCGTGGGACCGCCCTTCGATGCATTCGTCTCGTTCATGAACTTCATCGGCGCATTCGAGGAGCTGCTCGGCCGGGCCGACCCGCTGCCCGCCGCGGACATGCGCGCGTTCTCGGACTTTTCGCTGGCGATCGCCACGCCACCCAATCCGATCCGCGCCTTGGACAACAGCCTGACCGCGGCGCAGGCACGCGGGCGCCGCTTCTTCATGGGCTGCGACGGCCTGGACACCCGCAGCGGCGCACCGGTGGACTGCGGCCCCGACCAGCGGCCCCGCGGCGCCGGCCATTTTTCTGACCAGGCGCCGCTGCCTTTGTCGTTGCCCGTGGCCGGCCTGGGTTTCAGTTGCGAGGGCTGCCACACGCTGTCGCCCGCCGACGGGTTCTTCGGCACCAACGGCCAGTCGGCCTTCGAAACCTTGTCCCAGACCTTCAAGATTCCCGGGCTGCGCGCGCTCTATGACCGCGTCGGCATGTTCGGCGTGGCCAGCCAGCCCAAGACCCTCGATGGCGACCACCGCCACCAGGGGCCGCAGGTGCGCGGCTTTGGCTACTCGCACGACGGCAGCGTGGACACCGTCTTCCGGTTCCTGCAGCTGCGCATCTTCGACTCGGCGCAAGGCGGCCTCGTCGGTTTCGCCCAGGGCGATGCCCAGCGCCGCGACGTCGAAGATTATCTGTTCGCCTTCGACGCCGACCTGGCGCCCATCGTCGGCCAGCAGATCACCCTGGACGAGCACAACGCCGCGACAGTGGCGCCGCGCATCGACCTGCTGCGGGCACGCGCACGGACGCCGTTCGCATCGCGCCTGACGGGCGGTCAGGCCACCGAGTGTGACCTGGTGGTGACGGGTGTGATCGACGGCAGGGCCGTGCGATTCGTGATGGCCGCTGACGGGCGCTATCGGCGCGACGATGGGGCGCAGGAACTGTCCGATGACGACTTGCGCGCACGGGCGAGGATACCGGGACAGGCATTGACGTTCACCTGCCTGCCCCCGCGGCGCGCGCCGGCGGGCTTGGCCGTTTCACCGCAGGCGACAGCACACCCGGCCGTTCAGTGATGCCGCTTGCTCGCCGGACTGGCGACCCAGCCCTTCGCCCGCGCAGTGCTTGCATGCCTCGAAAACAATGGTATAAACTATTTATACTGTATAGATCATTTCGAGGCGACAGCTAAACCTGCCCCCGTGCGCTCTGGCAGCCTTCCCCAGAAGCAACACTGAACCCGCGGCTCCCGACCGATTGCCGCGCCCGAGGAGACATCGATGACCAACACGACGATGGTGTGGTGGGCCATGCTGTGCGCCGTCAGCGCCTTCAATATCGCGGCCTGGAGCACATCGGTGGCGCTGGCCCGCCGCAGCTCGCTCGCGCTGAATCCCGTGGCCCGCCAGGCCATGCGCCTGCAGATCCTGCTGTCGGCCGGCTATGTGCTGGGCTGCGCCTATCGTTCGGCCTTTCCGGTCTATGACGTCGGCCGTCTGGTGCTCGTGGATTCCTGGCTGTCCAGTGTCATGGTGGGCCGATCGGTCGCCACCTTTGCCGAGTTGTGCTTTGCCGCGCAATGGGCGCTGCTGATGCACAGCATCGCCAAGGCCAACGACCACCGATTGGGTTTGCGCGTCGCCCGCCTCGTGATGCCGATGATCGTCGCCGCAGAGCTGTGCTCCTGGCATGCGGTTCTGACGACGTCCAACCTCGGCCACGTGCTGGAGGAAACACTCTGGGGCTTGTGCGCTGCCGCTCAGGTGACCAGTCTGCTGATGGTCTGGCCGCGCTGCAATCGGGAACTCCGGCCGGCCATGGCCGCAGCCGCGGCGATCGGCGTGGGCTATGTGATCTACATGTTCCAGGTCGACGTGCCGATGTACTGGACACGATGGCTGGCCGAATCCGAGCACAGTCGGGTTCCGCTGACGCTGGCCCAGGGACTGTTCGACGCTTCCTTCCGCTGGACCGTCACACACCGCTGGGCCGACTGGCAGTCCGAGGTGGTCTGGATGTCGATGTACTTCAGTCTGGCGGTTTGGCTGAGCATCGGCCTCATCCATGTGCCGGGGCGTCTTTCCCGGCACGCTCCAAGGGCACATCCGCAGCTCGCCGCGCAATGACCGACCGAGAACACGCCATGAAATCCACAACCGCATTGAGCATCGTCCGGGTCATTCGCGCGGCGCAGTATTCCGAGCAGGGCATCCGCAGCGCCTGGCGCGACGAGGCCGCCTTTCGCCAGGAGCTGGTGCTGGTCCTGCTGCTGGCCCCGCTGACGCTCTGGCTGCCGTTGCCGCGCACCGATACCGTCATCCTGTTGGGATTCATGGGCCTGGTGTTGGTGACCGAGCTGTTGAACTCGGGACTGGAAGCGGTGGTCGACATGACCTCTCCGGACTTCCATGTGCTGGCCGCCAAAGCCAAGGACTGCGGCAGCGCTGCCGTCTTCGTGGCGCTGATCATGCTCGCCGGCGCGTGGATAGCCCTGGCCGGACCGGTGCTGCTGGCAAAATTCGCGCACTGAGCGCGTCAGTCAGGCCGTACGCTGCCGACTGGCCCGGATTACCGCCGACCCGTCAGGCCGGTGCACCCCACTCGGCGCGTCTCAGCGGCGGGTTCGGTCATTGCGTCAACCGGCACAAAGCGACAGCACGGTCGGCAGTCCGTCGGCGCAGCGCCGCCAGGCCCCTTGTGCGCTGACCTGCCACACTTCGCCGCTGTCGGTGCCGACGATGACCGCGCCGGGTTCGGTCGGATCCGGCGCCAATCCATGGAAGTTCGCGGCCGAGGGCGAATGCGCGGCGTCGCCCAACGAGCGCCAGCTGTCGCCCCCGTCGTCCGAGCGGAACAGCATCGCCTGGGCCCCGCCGGCTTCGCGCAGATTCGAAAATGCGGTCGGCGCGCTGGCCACCGTCAGGCCGTAGGGCGGATGCGGATCGATGCACATCGGCCGCGAATACCGGGGAGTGATGCCGTGCCAGGCGTAACGCCAGTTCGCGCCGCCATCGTCTGAGCGGAATACCCCGGCGTTGCCTTCGACCATCTCGGCGACCCCATCGAAGCGCCCGTAACCGGTGCTGACGAACAGCACATCCGGATTTGCGGGATGGGCGCTGAGCATGTGGATGTCCGGGTTGTCGCCCGGCCGGTTCAGTTGCCAGCTTGCGCCGGCATCGTCGGAGCGCAGCATGCCTCCTACCTCAACGCCGACCCAGACCCGGTCCGGATTGGTCTGGTCCACCAGGATGGCACGCGCGCGCCCGGGCAGCGGAGGATTCAGCGGCACGCACCATTGCGCGGCCTCGGGCTGGCGGGCAAACGACTCGATCTCGGTCCAGTGCGCACCGCCGTCGACGCTTCGATAGAGCGCGGCCGGTTCGACCCCGGCATACAGCACGCGCCCATCGGCGCTGCCGCGCACCTGCCACACCGCCAGGCCCTCCAGCCCCGCCGCGGACCAGCTCGCGCCCTGGTCGTCCGAGACGAACAAACCCTGCGAACTGCCCGCGAAGAGTCGATCGCCGATGGTGGCCAGTTCCCGGACAAGCGGCTTGTCCAGCACCTGGGTAGCGGCGGCCCCGTCGATCCGGTAGAGCCCTCGGCTCGTGCCTGCCAGTATTCGCATGGATTGGTCTCCTGAATCAGCCGGCCCTGTCAGCGCAAGTGGCACGCGACCTGATGCCCCGCCTCCACCTCGCGCAACAGCGGCGAGTCGATTTTACAGCGCGGCTCCGCATAGGGACATCGCGTGTGGAAGTGGCAGCCGGGCGGCGGATTGAGCGGGCTGGGCACATCGCCCTGCACCACGCGCTTCTCGCGCCGCACCCGAGGGTCCGGTACCGGAACCGCATTCAGCAGCGCCTCGGTGTACGGATGCAGCGGCCGCTGGAACAGCGACACCTTGTCGGTGTACTCGACGATGCGCCCGAGGTACATCACCGCGACGCGATGGCTGATGTGCTCCACCACCGCCAGGTTGTGCGAGATGAACAGGTACGACAACTTCAGATCGCGCTGCAATTCCATCAGCAGATTGATGACCTGCGCCTGGATGGACACATCGAGCGCCGACACCGGTTCATCACCGACGATGAGCCGTGGGTTGAGCGCCAGCGCACGCGCCACGCCGATGCGCTGGCGCTGCCCGCCCGAGAACTGGTGCGGGAACGCATCCATCTGAGCCGCACGCAGCCCGACCCGGCCGAACAGCTGCGCCACCCGCTCGCGCCGCTCCTCCTTGGAGTGCACGCCGTGAATGCGCAAGGGCTCGGCGACGATGTCGCCCGCCCGCGTGCGCGGATTCAGCGACGAAAATGGATCCTGAAAAATGATCTGCATCTGCCGCCGAAACGGGCGCAGTTCTGAACGGCCAAGATGGGTAATGTCCTTGCCTTCGACCTCGATGCGCCCCGCGGTGGGCTCGATGAGACGCAGTACCGTGCGGCCCACCGTGGTCTTGCCGCAACCGGACTCGCCGACCAGTCCCAGCGTTTCGCCGGCGCCGATCTCGAAGCTGACGCCGTCCACGGCATAAACCTGGCCAACGGTGCGGCGCAACACCCCCTTTCTTCACAGGGAAGTGCTTCGTCAGTCCTTCGACGCGCAGAACGGGAGCCGTTTGTTCAGTCATGGACGCTGCGCTCGATCTGATCCGAATGCCAGCACGCGGCCCACTGCCCCGGCTGCTTTTCTTCATACGGCGGGTATTGCGCACGACAGGCATCGCTGGCCAGCGCGCAGCGCGGCGCGAACGCGCAGCCCTCTGGCAGCTTGGACAGCGCCGGCACCATGCCAGGGATTTCCTGCAGCCGCGAAGCCGACGCTTGTTGTTCACCGCGCATAAGCGCCAGGCGCGGAATCGAATTGATCAGCCCTCGCGTGTACGGATGCATCGGCCGTACGAAAAGGTCCACGGTGTTGGCCTCCTCCACTTTGCGCCCGGCATACATGACGATCACGCGATCGGCGGTCTCAGCGACCACGCCCAGATCGTGGGTGATCAGGATTACCGCGGTACCCAGCTCGCGGCGCAACTTCGCGATGACCTCCAGGATTTGCGCCTGGATCGTCACATCGAGCGCCGATGTCGGCTCGTCGGCGATCAGCACCTCCGGATTGCAGGCAAGCGCCATCGCGATCATCGCGCGCTGGCGCATGCCGCCCGACAAATGGTGCGGGTATTCCTTCACCCGTTGCGCCGGCTCCGGAATGCCGACCAGGCGCAACATGTCGACCGTGCGGGACAGCGCCGCGGCCCGCGACAGGCCCTGGTGAAGGATCAGCGATTCGCTGATCTGCCTTCCGATGGTCATCACCGGGTTCAGCGACGTCATCGGCTCCTGGAAGATCATCGCGATGCGGTTGCCGCGCACCGCGCGCATCGCCTCTTCGTCCAGGCGCAACAGATCGGTGCTGCCCAAGTGCACGGAGCCGCCGACAATGCGGCCCGGTGGATTGGCCACCAGCCGCATCAGCGACAGCGAGGTCACGCTCTTGCCACAGCCCGATTCACCGACGATGGCCAGCGTCTCACCGCGCGTGAGCGAAAACGACACGCCATCGACTGCCTTGACGAGGCCCGCCCGCGTGTAGAACCAGGTCTGCAGGTTCGAGACCTCGAGCACCCGCTCACTGCCAGTCGGCGCTGGTGCGGGAACGACGGAAGCCACGGTATCCGATGTCATCTAGGTGCCTTGCCGTGGATCGAGCATGTCGCGGATCGCATCGCCCAGCAGGTTGGTGCCGAACACCACCGCGCTGATCGCAAGGCCCGGAAAGATGACCAGCCAGGGCGCGGTGCGCACGTAGTCGGCGGCCGACTCCGACAGCATGCGCCCCCAAGAGGGGTGCGGTTCGGGCACGCCCAAACCCAGGAAAGCCAGCGAGGACTCGACCAGGATGGCCGAGCCCAACTGCGCCGTGGCGAGCACGATCAGTGGCGCCAGCGTGTTCGGCAGCACCTGGGTGATCGCGATGCGGATCTCGCTCATGCCCACCGCGCGCGAAGCCTCGACGAACGGCAGCTCGCGCAATGACAGCGTGTTGGAACGCACGACGCGCGCCACATTGGGCACCAGCGCGATCGAGATCGCGATGATGGTGTTGGGCAGCGACGGACCGAGCGCGGCCGCCATCACCAGCGCCATGACCAGCAACGGCAGCGATTGCAGGATGTCGATGAGGCGCTGTGCGATCAGATCGAACCAGCCGCCGAAAAACCCGGACGACAGGCCGATGATCACCCCGCCCAGGCACCCGAGCACAGTGGCGCCGACCGACACCATCAGCGAGATGCGTGCGCCGTAGACGATCCGGGCGAACATGTCACGCCCCATGAAATCGGCGCCCAGCAGGTGGACCGCGCCGGGAGGTGCGAGCGCGGCCTTTGAATTGGTCGTGAGCGGATCAAACGAGGTGATCACGCCCGCCAAGACGGCCAGGGCCACGAACAGGAAGACGATGAGCGCCCCGACTGCCCCCAGCGGATAGCGTCGAACCAGGTGCAGCGCTGCGCTTCTCGTGCCACTGATGTTGGCGCCTGCCTTGTCCAGTTCCGCCGCGTGATCAAGCGCTGCCATGGGATCAACTCTCGTACTTGATGCGCGGATCGAGCGCGACATAGGTCAGGTCGACCACGAAATTCACCACCACCACGACCACCGCAATCAGCATCACCAGGTTCTGCACGATCGGGTAGTCGCGCCAGCGGATCGCTTCGACCAGGAACCGGGCGACACCCGGGATGTTGAACACCGTCTCGGTCACGATCAGCCCGCCGATCAGGAATGCCGCCTCGACGCCGACAATGGTGACCACCGGCAGCATCGCATTGCGCAGACCGTGTTCGTAGTTGACGACCGTGTCCGAGGCGCCTTTGGCGCGCGCGGTTCGGATGTAATCCTGGCGCAGCACCTCCAGCATCGAGGAACGCGTCAGGCGCATGATCAGCGCCGAACTGCGGAACCCCACGGCCGCCGCCGGGATTGCGAGCAGCGCGATCTCCTTCCAGAACGCGTCGGGTGTGCTCTTGTAGATCGGGATCCATCCGGTCCAATGCACGAACGCCATCAGGATCAGCAGGCCCAGCCAGAACGACGGTAGCGACAGCCCGCTCAGACTGATCACCCGCAGCACGTAGTCGAGGGTCGTGTTCTGACGCACCGCGCTGATCACCCCGAGCGGAACCCCGAACAGCACCGAGAAGATCAGCGTCAGGGTGGCCAGCTTCACCGTGACCGGAATGCGCGGCAGGATCTCGTCGATCGCCGGCTTCTCGGACACATAGGCGTAGCCGAGATCGCCCTTGGCCAACCCGCCGATCCAATTGACGTACTGGACGACGATGGGCTTGTCCAGGCCGAGCTCGCGCTCGATGCTCTTCTTCTGCTTCTCGTTCACGAAGCCGGCCGAGTCGAAGATGATGTCGGTCACGTTGCCCGGCACGAGGCGCAGCATCACGAAGATGAGCACCGAAATGCCGAACAGCGTCAGCAGCATCAGCAACGAGCGGCGCACGAAGTAGGCGCCCATCAGAAGAGCGCCTGCGAAAAAAGAAAGCTCATTGTTCCGGACGCGCTATGCAAACCGCACCGGTCGCTTCACTTGGCCAGCCAGACGTCTTCGAAGCGCCAATTGTTGTAGATACTGTTCTGTTGCAGCACCAGACCCTTCATCTGGGGGTGCCAGCAGGTTGCAGCCACGCCGTGCAGGATGATCGGGCGCGCGGCGTCTTCATCGAGAATCTTCTCGATCTGTCCGACGATCGCCTTGCGCTTGGTGAAGTCGGCTTCCTGCGACTGTGCATCGATCAGCTTGTCGACCTGCGCATTGCAGTACTTGGTGTAGTTGCGCTCGGAGCCGCAGGTGTAACCCTCCACCAGCACCACGTCCGGATCGTCCACGCCGGCACCGGTCAGATTGAGCGCGACCGTGTAGTCCCGGCGCGCAGCCCGGCCATACCAGACCGAGGACTCGACGATCTCCAGTTCGGTGTCGAAGTAGATCTGGTTCAGCTGATCGACCAGCAGCACCGCCGGATCTTTGTAGGCCTGGAAATCGCGCGTCGACACCTTGATCTTCAGGCGCTTGTCGGGTCCATAGCCCAGGCTGCTCATGATCTTGCGCGCCGCCGCCAGTCGCTCGGCCTGCGTGCCGCCGTAGCCGGGCAGCGCCGCGAGGGCCTCACCGGACATTCCCCAGACGCCGGCCGGCGGCGCCAGCAGCGGGCCCGAGACGATGGACTTGCCCTGCGAGATGATGTCGTTCATCGCCTTGCGATCGATCGCGAGCGTCATCGCCTTGCGCAGATTGGCATCATTGAAGGGCGGCTTCTCGCGATTCACGAGCAGGTTGGAGCTGACGTTGGTCGGCACCGTCTGGCAGACCGCCTTGGGCGACCTGGCGAGCACATCGGCCACCATCGGGGGGGTGATGTCCGCCACGAAAGTGAGATCGAACTCATTGGCCGCGAACGCGAGCGTGCGGGTGGAGCGGTTGCCGATGATGCTGTAGGTGATTCCGTCCAGATACGGGCGTCCGGGCTTCCAGTACTCGGTGTTCTTCGCGAGCTTGATCGAGTTGTTCGATTCGAACGATACGAACTTGAACGGACCGGTGCCGATCGGCTTGGTGCGCATGTCTTTGGCCGCGACATGGCAGGGATAGACCGGTGTGTAGTTCGACGCCATCAGCGCGGGCAGCGAGGCCTGCGGCTTGATGAGCACGAAAGTCGCTTCGAAATCGCCGTTGAGTGTGACCTCCTTGACGTTTTCCCACCAGACCGCGCGCGGATTCTTGCGGAACGCATCGGCATGCTTGCCGAGCAGCTTGTCCCAGGTGCACTGCACGTCCTTCGAGGTGAAGGGCTTGCCATCGTGCCACTTGACGCCCTTGCGCAGCTTGACGGTGAACTTCGTGCGTGAGGCGTCCCAGGCCCAGCTCTCGGCCAGCTCGGGGACGATCGTCTCCATGCTGTTTTTCGCCTTGGAGGGGTCGTACATCATCAGGTTGTTGAACACCGCCGAAAACGGCATCACCACGGAGACGGTTGCTTCTTCGTGAATCGATGCGCTGGGCGGGTTCGAGCTGTTGTAGGTCCGCAGGGTTCCGCCCGCAGTCTGGGCCGCCGCAGGCATCACCGCAGCCAGCGTCACCGCCAGACCGACCGGAAGACTCAATCCCCGAACAACAGTTGCGAGCACGGACTCATGTCTGGCTTGAACCATGTCTTGGGATCCTGTCACCGTGAGCGCGCAATCCTGACATGCATCTCCTTCGAGCAGGTGTCCCCCAACGAACAGACCTCGATGACGCATTGCAGCGCTCGCCCCGAATTCCAGTGCCTCGGGCTGACGGTTGAACGCGCCCGGGGCATCGCTGCGTTGAGCGCCGATCGGCAGCGTGGGCGCAGTGGTGCGATGGAACTGATCGCGCATCGACAATCCGGGCACCGTCATCTCGGTGCCGCAGCGGATCAGCGCTTGACCGTCGGATCGATCCGCCGTCGGCATCGGTTTGCCCGCATCGCCTCATGGTTGCGTCCTGGGCAGAGGCTGCAGAACGCCGAGGGCGCTGCCACCGGGCGGCGATCACAGCAGCTCCACTGGCACCGTCGCGATCAGCAGCGCATGCAAGGTCTCCGCCCGCTGCTCGAAGAACGCGCGCCGGCGCGCGATTTCCTGCTGCACCGTCGCCTTGAGTTTTGCCAGCTCGTCGGGTTTGAGCGGGCGCGGCTGGCGCTGCGGCGCAATGCCGCGGCCAGGAGAAACGCCTTCGTCGAAACCGCGCACCTCACCGCGCGCCAGTGCGTCGCTGACCCGCGTGTCCAGCGCATCGAGCATCGTGCCGGCGAAGCGGCGCAAGGATTGCGGCGACGCCTTCATCGCCGCCAGCGCGCCACGCCAGCCCCCTGGCGCATCGACCGACAATCCGGTGCCCATCAGCGACAGGCTCATCTGCGCGCCCAGGGTGAAGCGCTCGGGCTCGCGATCGTCCGCCTGCACGAAAAAATTGGCGGTCATGCTGTCGCCGACGATGCGTCGCCCATCAATGGCCAGATGGAACCGAAGCGCCAGCTCGCTCTTCGCGGGAAAGCTGCCGATGGACACGATGCTGCCGAAGACCTCGGGAAACGACTTCTCGTAGGTCAGCGTCTCCAGCGACATCGACGCATCGCCGCGCGCCGGCGCGCCACCGGTGCAGCGCCGCTCGGCCGTGCCGGGCGCGCACCAGTGTTCGGCCAGGAAGTTGCCGCCCAGCTGCAAGGGCAGGTGTCGCCAGCCCTGCGCCCGCGACTGCATCCAGCGGCGGATCGCATGATGCCGTTCGCCGGCGGCCTTCTCGAACACCAGTGACTCGACTCGGAGCGTCCCGGTCGCGACCGAGGACGCGCTCGAGCCGGGCTGCGCCGAGGCGCAGACGGCCCACAACGCCAGCGATGCGGCCAACAGAAACTGCGCGAGCATGATGACTCCTGCGGGAGCGTCCACGGAATTGGGAACGGCGCGCACGGCGGGTCGGCCAGCGCCACCATTCTCGCGATAGAACCTGAATGCCTCCCGAAAATCAACAATCGCTCGCCCGCCTGCTGGCGGCCCTGCGCCGTGACGGCCGCTCGCAAAGCGGCCTGGAACAAACCGCCTCGGCATTCCGGTCGGCAGGCTCGAACCGATGGCTGTGGGGGGTGCTGTGGTTCAGCGAAGTGCCAAAGCTCGCGCGCCGGCATTGAGCGAGCGCCGCGTGCACAGGGCACTCGGGGCGTGCAGGCTGCCGTGGATGGGCAGCGCTCAGCCGTGCGCAACGACAAATTCGCAGACCGCCCGATTGAACCCGGCCGGATTCTCGGCATTGATCGTGTGCCCGCCATCCAGATCCACCCGCTGCATGGCCGGCAACTGCTCCGCGGCAAACTGAGCGACCGGCTGGAAGGCTTTCTCCCAGGCACCATTGACCAGCAGCGTCGGCACCGCGGTGCGATGGAACTGATCGCGCATCGACAATCCGGGCACCGTCATCTCGGTGCCCAGGGCCAGCGCATTCGGGTCGATCCGGTAGGCATCGGCCAGCATCGCCTCATAGACTGCGTCAGGCAGGCGCCCTTTGCTGCGCGGGAAGAAGCGCTGCTCGGGCAGCGCCTCCCGGCCCAGGCGCCGCAGCTTGGCGACGGACTCGGCCCGCTCGGCCTGGCGCTCGGGCGTGTCCGGCGCTGCGAAGGCCGACACGGAGTTCGTGAAGATCTGCCCCCGCACCCGATCGGGATGGGTCAGGCAATAGCGCATCGTGAGCCCGGCCGAGAAGCTCTGTCCGCAGACGAACCAGTCCGCCGCGCCCAGTTCCTCGCGCAGCGCGTCGAAGAACGCCACGTAGGCCTGCGGCGTGTAGCACGCGGGATCAGCGGGCGCCGGCGAACGGCCGTGGCCCAGCAATTCGACCACCACCGGGTTGCAGACTGCCTTCAGCGCCTCGACGTTGTCCATCCATTGCGCCCGGCTCGACATCACGCCGTGGAGCAGCATCAGATAGGGCTTGTCGCCCCGATCGTGCACCTCGAAACTGGGTTCCTGCGAAGGGTTCATCGGTTCTCCGTCCTGGACCCGCCAGCAGGCGGGCTGTCTGATCTGTGGCCACCGGATCGCATATTCGCAGACGCGCCGGCCTGCCTTGGGCCCAGGAGGACTCGCGATCGCGAATGGCCGGATTTTCGAACCGGCAACGCCCGCGTCGCCCGCCGTCCTGGCGCGTGGAACCCAGCGGGCATTGCGCGCGGGCCCCGGTTGCGCAAGAGTAGCGGCTGATGGATCGCCCGGCTGGCCGGACCCTGCGTGGGGCCGGTGCCGTGACGTGTCCTGGAGGAGCTGCCATGCCGCGATTTTCATTCTCTGTTCTGGTGCTGGCGGGTGCGCTCCTCGGGGTCGCCGCCGATTCGCCGCAGGCAGACGTCGGCCCAGCGGCGAGGCTGTCCCCTGCCCTGGCCGAGATGGCCATGCGCCGCCCTGACGATGTTTCCCCAGGCTCGAACCCCAGCGCGTCGAGCCTGCCGACCGATTGCCCCTGCGCGGGCGAATGTGGCATGGCCGAACAGGCGCGCCATCGCGACGAATGACCCAGGAGCCCCATTTGACCGATTCCCTGCTGTTCTCACCTTTGACCCTTCGCGGCATCACGCTGCGCAATCGCATCGTCGTGCCGCCGCTGCATCAGTATTCCGCGGTGAAGGGCTTCCCCACCGACTGGCACATCGTGAACGCCGGCAAGTTCGCTGCCGGCGGCGCCGGTCTGGTCATTGTCGAGTCCACCAAGGTCGAGCGGCGCGGCTGCGGCACCGTCGGTGATCTCGGGCTGTGGGACGACCAGTTCGTCGAGCCGCTCAAGCGCATCACGGCGTTCATCAAACAGCAGAACTCGGTGCCCGGCATTCAGCTCGGTCACTCGGGCCGCAAGGCGCGCGCAAGCCGTCCCTGGGAAGGCGACCGCAGTCTCGAGCGCACACCCGACATCGACGACTGGGACGCCTGGACCCCGGTGGCGCCAAGCGCGATCGCGCACAGCGACAAATGGGGCGTGCCGCATGCGCTGACGACTCCCGAGGTCAAGGACCTGGTGCGGGCCTGGGGCCAGGCGGCTCGGCGGGCCGACGAAGCCGGCTTCGAAGTGCTGGAGATCCATGGCGCGCACGGCTATCTGGTGCATCAGTTCCTGTCGCCGCTGGCCAATCAGCGCACCGACGAATATGGCGGCTCCGAGGCCAATCGGATGCGCTTCGCGATCGAGATCACCGAAGCGGTGCGGGCCCACTGGCCGGACCACAAGCCGCTGTTCATCCGCCTGTCGGTGGAGGACAACTTCGGCTGGGGGCCCGAGCAAAGCGCCACGCTGGCTCGTGTCCTGAAGACCAAGGGCGTCGATGTGGTCGATTGTTCGTCAGGCGGCATCACCGATCGCGCGCCCATCCTGGGCACCGAAATCAAGTTCGGTTATCAGGTGCCGCTGTCCGAGTTCGTCCGCCAGCACGCCGACATCATGACGATGGCGGTGGGCCTGATCATCCATGGCGATCAGGCCGAACAGATCCTGCACGAGCACAAGGCGGACCTGATCGCGGTAGGCCGCGAGATCATGAACAATCCGAACTGGCCGATGGACGCGGCGCAGAAGCTGGGCATCGACGGTGCGTTCCGCCAGGTGCCCCCGCAGTTCGGCTACTGGCTGGGCAATCGCGCCAAGCGGGGCTTCGGCACCCAGCCCTCGACCTGGCAGCGCGGGCTGCGGGACGGCGGCTAAGGCTCTGCCCGGTCCTGGCGCAGATCCCCGTTACGGGCCTGTGCGACCGCCCCGGGGCTGCCACCCCCGGCGTGATCGACGGTCTGCTCAGGCCCGCCAGGACCCGTGCGGCACCTCGACATCGCGCTGCGCCGCGGCCAGCGCATGCTTCAGGCCCTCGATATCCAGCCGGATGCAATACGCCGGCTTGGCGCGCTGGAACCGCCAGCCTTCGGCCAGCGGGCCGGCATCGACCGTGTCGTACCCGAACTGATCCAGCAGGCCGGTGACGACCTGCTTGGCCTGGGCATCGTCGCCCGCGATCGGCAGCGCGCGCCGGTCGGGCGCGCCCGCGGCCGCGGCAGAGTACGCCTCGCAACCGCGCCGCGACAGCCTGAACTCGCCGGCCCTTGGTTCGCCTGGCTGCGCGCGCCGAGTGGCTATCGGACGAACGTGACCGGCACCTGTACAAGATCGACCACGCCCGCCTGCACACGGCCCAGACCTCGATCCTGCCGGTCGCTCTTGGCGCGTGTTCCCATCACGATCCCGTCGCAGCGGCCGGGGGCGGGCGGCGGGGGCGCCGAAATGTCGCCAAAGTAAAGCGCGATCGAGATCGCATGTCGAACCGCACGCAATGCGCTCTCGGAGCCATCGAATGGCAACAGCAGCTTGGGCATGATCCTCCCGAGGTTTGGAACCGTACCGCGACCGGATCGCCGGGCCGGCACCGCCAGGCGGACATGCCGCCGATCGGATCATTCTGGCGTCGAAAGGGCTGGCTGGATTTGATCAGACGCAATAAACCGGGATCGACTGTCGGCGGTGTGCCGCTCGCCGCGACGCAAAGCGGCGTAACGCGACGCCCGCACCTGCCCGTTCAGTCTTTCGATGGCTCGGACGGCGCGGCCTGCTCGCCCGCCCCGCCCCGCCTGCGCTGCTGATCCCGCTGATACCGCTCCAGCGCGACCTGCACCATCGGCTGGCGCTTGCCGCTAGCCGGCTTGGGCAGCACGTAGCCTGGGTCGGACGCGCCGAGCCGGCGAACGATGTAGGTGCTGTGCGCGTTGTAGATGTGCGCGGTGAAGCCCTGGGCGTCGAGGGCCTGGTTGATCGCCAGCTTGGTGGCGCGCAGATCGAAGGGATCGTTGCTGGCCACTTCGGCCGCGTACTCGAGCGTCTCGGCCACCAGGCGATCGGGCGCGATCACCCGATTGACCAGGCCCAGTTCCTTGGCCTGGCGCGCGTCGATGAACCGGCTCTGGAACAGGAGTTCCTTGGCCATCCGGTGATGGATGTCATAGGGAATCGAGAAGTACTGGAAGGCCGAGCCCAGGAACAGCGCGTCATCGGCCGCGAAGATGAAATCCGCCGTCGAGGCGACCATCCAGCCGCCATAGATGCAGTAACCCTGCACCGCGCAGATCATCGGCTTGGGCACATTGCGCCAGCGCAGGTGCATGTCCACGTACAGGCGCCAGTTGCGCTCGAACACGCCGCGTGTGCCGTCTTCCGGCGGATGCTGTTCGCGGTGCGCGGTTTCTTCCGGCGATCCCAGATCGTGCCCGGCCGAAAAATGTCTGCCCGCGCCGAACAGGCAGATCACCCGCACCGCCGGGTCGGCACCCGCGGCGTCGATCGCGTGATCGAGCTCTTCGAGCAGCGCGGTGCTCTGCACATTGACCTGCTCGGGGCGATTCAGCGTGATGCGCGCAATCTTGTCGGCCACTTCATACTGGACGAACTGGTAGCCCTGCTGCGCGTATTTGATGTGCTGGTAGCTGCTCATGTCCGGTTTGCCTGTGCATAGAGGGCCAACTTCACCGCCAGCATCAGGCGGACAGTTCGGTGATGCGTGCTTCGGTCGTGACCTTGCCGTTGACCACCAGGCAGATCGCCGTCCACCGCCCCTCGCGTTCATCGGCCATCACCGTGGCCGTGTCGTCCCAGAAGACCGGCCGGCGAAAGAAGATTTCCAAGCCCAGCGTGCGCGGTGCGAAGCGGCGCCAGAGAGCCGCGGTCAGAAAACGCACACACTGGCCACCCCCGACGATGGGCGCCCGATAGCCCTTGCGTCTCGCGACGTCGGGATCGAAGTGGATCGGGTTTTCGGGGCCGGTGTAGGCGGCCACGCCCTCTGGGGTCAGCGTGGCCGACTCGAGCGCGGTCAGGGCGTTCACGTCGGTGACCACCGGTGCTGCCTTCTCGCCGGTGCCGCTCGCGCTGGCCATCGCGGCGCCTGGCCGCAGCGACAGGCGGCCCGTCGTCAGCGCCCGCTGGCCGTCAGCACCAGAGAACCAGGTTTCGCTCGTCACCACCCGGCCACGCGGCACTTCCTGCATATCCAGAATCCGTCCGCTCACGGTCAGCGGTTCGCCCAGTGTCAGCGGGCGATGCTGCACCAGGCGCTGCGCGAGGTTGACCGTGCCATTGGCATGGACGCGGTTTCGCACGCCCTCCTGGATTGCCAGGGTGATGAATGCCGCCGGGTCGATGTGCTCGCCGAACACGGCGGGATCGATGCCGCACAAGGTGAGCAGTCGCTGCTGATCCGGCTCCGCAACCGTCATGAGCCGGTCGCGGTAGCTCAGGCCTGGGTAGGGTTCGATCCAATCCAAATCGGCGGTCTGGCTCATCTGATCTCCGACGAACGATTGCCGGACCGGCGCGAGGACCGCACCGGTCCCGCGAGGGTGAGGTTCAGGATGCTTCGGAGTCCAAGGCCACGATCGCCCGCTTCTTGCGCAGCGTCGGCAGCAAGGGGCTGAGCAGGACCAGGGCGGCCAGCACCAGGCAGGCACCGGAAATGGGGCGCTGCAGGAACGTGACCAGATCGCCCTGCGACAAGATGAGCGCCTTGCGCAGATTGTTCTCGAGCAGAGGCCCGAGCACGAAGGCGAGCACCAGCGGCGCCGGCTCGAAGCCGAACTTGCGCATCAGATACCCGAACACGCCGAAGAAGATCATCACGTAGATGTCGAACACATTGTTGCCCGAGGCGTAAACACCGATGATCGTGAACAGCAGGATCAGCGGGAACAGCACGTTGTAGGGCAGCTTCAGCAGCTTCACCCACATGCCGATCAGCGGCAGATTGAGCACCAGCAGCATGAAGTTGCCGATGTACATGCTGGCGACGATGCCCCAGAACAGCTTCGGGTTTTGCGTGATCATCAGCGGGCCCGGCTGCAGGCCATGGATGATGAATGCGCCCAGCAGCAGCGCCATCACGACGTTGGGCGGAATACCCAGCGTCATCAGCGGAATGAACGCCCCGCCCGCCCCGGCGTTGTTGGCCGCCTCCGGCCCGGCCACTCCTTCGATCGCCCCCTTGCCGAACTCCTCGGGGTGCCGCGACAGGCGCTTCTCCATGGCGTAGGAGCTGAACGACGCAACTACCGCGCCGCCACCCGGCAGGATGCCCAGAAAGAACCCCAGGATCGAGCCGCGCCCGATTGGCGCCCAGCTGCGCTTCCAGTCTTCCTTGCCCGGCAGCAGGTTGCTGATCCTGGCCGAGACGATCTCGCGCTTGAGCGCCTGTTCGGTGTTGTAGAGCACCTCGGCCACACCGAACAGCCCCATGACGAGCGGCACGATGCCGATGCCGTCGATCAGGTGCACATGGTCGAAGGTCAGGCGGGGCTGGGCGTTGATGCTGTCCAGGCCGACCAGCCCGAGCACCACGCCCAGGCATGCCATGAACAGCGCCTTGGCCATCGACCCCTGCGTGAGGAAAGTCAGCATCACCAGGCCCAGCACCATCAGGCTGAAGTATTCGGCCGGGCCGAACGCGATGGCGAACTCGGCCAGCCGCGGCGCCAGCAGCATCAGCATGACGATCGCGAAGGTGCCGGCGATGAACGAGCCCAGCGCGGCAATGCCCAATGCGGGCCCCGCACGGCCCCGCTTGGCCATTTCATGGCCATCGATGCAGGTGACGACCGAGGCGGCCTCGCCGGGAATGTTGACGAGGATGGAAGTGGTGGACCCGCCGTACATCGAGCCGTAGTAGATGCCGGCCATCATGATGATGCCGGACTCCGGCGTGCCGGCAAGCGTGACCGGCATCAGCAGCGACATGGCGGAGACCGGGCCGATGCCCGGCAGCACGCCGACCAGCGTGCCGATGAACACGCCAAGAAAACAATAGAGCAGGTTGATCGGCGCCAGCGCAACGCCGAAGCCCTGCATGACCAGGTTGAGAGTGTCCATGTTCGCCCCTCAGCCCAGACCGAACATGCCCGAGGGCAGCGAGATCAGCAGCAGCTTTTGCAGCACGTACCAGCAGATCAGCGGCGACGCGATGGCGATCGGGATCGCTCGCCACCAGGGCACCGGATCGATGAGCCGCAGCAACGCGATCAGCAGAGCAATGGTCGATACCAGGAAGCCCAGCGTCTCGAATGCAATGGTGAACGCGATCAGCAGCCCGATGGCGATCAGCGGCTTGGTCCATCGCACGTTGCGCCACAGCGAGACGAAGGTCGGCCCGCCGCTCTTGAGCGCCGACACCAGGATGACGAGCGAGAACACCGTCATCAGCAGCCCGACGTAGAACAGCACATAGCCCGAACCCGGGTCGTTGATGGTGCCGAGTTCGTGCGCGAGGCCCGCCCAGACGACGAACAGACTCAAGCCCAGGCCGAACAGGCCGCTCCACAGTTCGGTGTTGTCGATTTTCACAAGCAACCCTCCGGCGCTCGCGTCCGCGAGCCGCTCAATGAACGATCAGTCATCGACTGTCCGGACGACGGCCGGCGCGTCCGGATCAGCGCGCAACGAAAGGCCCTGAAGGCCCGACAGCCTGCTAGTGTCGTGAGTTAGAAATTCGCAAACAAAACTCTGAATGCTCGCCAGAATGTCATCGGCAGATTTCGTCCACACGAACGGTTTTGGAGTCGGCATTGTGACTTCCAAGTATTGGCGAATCGCCTGCTCGAGCTGATGGGTCGTCGATGCGGGCGCGGCGCAAATATTTTGAGTGAGCGTGGAGAACTAGCGTTCAACTTGGTTCAGCCACGATGCCGAGGTTGGCGTGAGTGGATTTGAACTGGATGCCACGGAGCGAACCAGGCACGGATTGCGGGGCTTGTGGGCGTAGGTCCCGGTGCACGTCCAACTCGGCCGGAACATTGGCTTCGATGATGTAGGCGCAGAACGAGAGGAATTCCGCTGGCGCGATGACGCTGATGGGCTGGCTAATGACTGCCGGTGGCGATGTCGAGCGCCGCAAACAGTGTCGTGGTGCCGTGGCGTATGTAGTCGTGCGGCGCCGCTCGGGGTGCTCGGTCTGGGCAAGATGGTGGCCGTGCGGTCCAGCGCCTGGATCTGGCTTCTTCGTCCACGCACAAAACCATCGCTCACCGGCGGGTCCAGGTACAGCCCCACGATGTCGCGCACCTTCTCGACAAACAGCGGGTCGGTGGAAAGCTTGAAGGTCTCCTGGCGATGCGGCTGAAGCCGAACGCACGCCAGATGCGGAGATGGCCGTCTGCGACATTTCATTCGCCGGCCATGGGCGCGTACAGCGTGCGTTGCGCGGCACCGACCCAGCGTGCGAGCAACACCACGCGAACTTTGGCGTTATCGATGGTTTTGGCGCTTGTGCGCGGCGCATCCAGCAGTCCGTCCAGACGCTGCACGACGAACCGTTGACGCCACTTCGAGACGGTCTGCTGCGTGATCTGCAGCTGCGGGCCACCGCTTGATTGGTCAGGCCTCTGGGCGCAGCTTCAATACAATGCGCGAGCGTGATGCCAAGCTTGCGCCGTTCGACGCAGTGCCCAGGCCTGAAGTTGTCCCTGTTTGAGCTAACACAGCTGCGGCTTCGCTCCCCCACCTCGTGTATCGATACCTACACGACAGATGGCGACGAATACCAATATTTCAATGAATTTTTAACCACGACACTAGGGCTTCTTCAGCAGATTGAGCCTGCCGAGCAGTTCTTCTTCGATCTTGATCTGCTCGGCCACGGCGGCCTTGTAGTCGGCCGTGTTCTTGTAGTTCGGGACCATGTCGAAGCGATGCAGCGTGTCGATCACCGGCTGCTCGGTCAGCGCCTTCTGGAATGCATCGTGGATCTTGGCAACCACCTTCGGATCCATTCCCTTCGGTCCGGCAATGCCCCAGGGGGAATCGATCACGAACGGATAGCCCAGGTCCTGCAGCGTCGGAATCTCGGGCAGGAACGAGACACGCTTCGCGGTCCAGACGTTGAGGAAGCGGGCCTTGCCGGCATCGACCAGCGGCCGGATGCTGGTTCCGCTGGAGCCCAGCATCACGTGCCCGCCGGCCACCGCCGCGTTGACTTCGGCAGCGCCCTTGAACGGAACATGGGTCAGCTTGATGCCGGCTTTCTCGGCCACCATGGCGGTGCCCAGGTGCAGCGAACTACCCGCCCCGGGCGTGGCATACGTGACCTTGCCGGGGTTCTTCTTCGCGTAATCGACGACGTCTTCCCATTTCTTGAACGGCGTGTCGGCGCCGGCGAACATCGCAAAGACGTACCCGGTCAGATGGATGACGTAGCTGAAGTCATCTGCCTTCCAGGTGGTCTTTTGCATCAGCGGCAGGCGATACACGGTGATCGGCATTTGCGACAGCGTATAGCCGTCCGGCTTGGCCGTGGCCGCCATCGTGGCGGGTCCCACGGTACCCGCCCCACCCGCCTTGTTCTCGATCACGATCGGTTGGCCGAGATGTTTGGCGGCAGCCTCCGCGATGGCTCGCATCGTGACATCGGTCGGGCCGCCCGCAGGCCAGGGAATGATCAGGGTGACCGGCTTGCTTGGATATTCCTGCGCGCAAGCGGCGCCCGCAATGACCATCATGCTCAGACCTGCGAGCGCTGATTTCAGACTCTGCTTGATGCTCATGCTTCCTCCTGGTTTTGCGGCAAGATACGACCGAAGAAGCCAGGGCGGCTGCTTTTGACGCCTGAAACGAAACGAGCTCAGTCGAAGCCGCGGTAATGCGCGACATTCTCGAGCGCCTCGCGCTCGCTGATCAGCGTGTTCTCGATGGCGTTCGGGTCCGCGAACCCCAGGCTCATGCCGGACACCAGGCTCTGATCGGCCGGGATTCCCAGATGCTTGAACACCGGCTCCTGGTACTGGATCCACGCCGCCTGCGGGCAGGTGTCCAGCCCGAAGCCCTTGGCCGCCAGCATGATCGTCTGCAGGTACATGCCGGCATCGGCCCAGCTGCCGCGCGTCAGGTAGCGGTCCACCGTCACGAACAGGCCCACCGGCGCATCGAAGAACAGGAAGTTGCGCGCGCTCTGACGGGCGCTGCCTTCGCGATCGCCCTTGGCCACGCCCACCAGGCTGTACAGCGACCAGCCCACGCCGCGGCGCCGGTCGCGGTGCACGTCGTTCCAGGTGGCCGGGTAATACTCGAAATCTTCGTATTTCGCCCCTTTGCCAGCACGCGCCAGTGCCAGCACATCATCGGAGATCGCCTGGCGGACCGCGCCGGCGCAGACGTACACATGCCACGGCTGGGTATTGGTGCCGCTGGGTGCGCGCTGCGAGATCTGAAGGATCTGCTCGATCGTGGCTTTGGGGACCGGATCCGGGCGGAAGGCGCGAATCGAGCGGCGGTTTTGGATGGCGTCCAGCACGTTCATAGGTCTCTTTCCGACAGGCAGTGGTTGCCGCGATTGTCGCCGCGCCTGGTGAACGCGCCGCGCCCCCGTCCCTGCCGATGAAGTCGGAACGCGGATTTCCGGAAGGGCGCCCCCGCAGGCCCTACAATCAAGACTCCTCATTCAGGGAGACACGATGGAACCCATCCGATACGTGGACCTGTTGATCGAGCGCTATTCGGCGGCGGGCTTCCCGCCTTACGAATGGTCGGTCAACGACGACGCGCCACTCACCGCGCTCGAAAAACCGCTGTCGCAATGCACCGTCACCATGCTGACCTCAGGTGGCGTCTCGAAAATCGGCATGCCCGGCTTCGACCCGAAGGCCCGCAACGATTTCCGGCTGGACGCGATCGAGATGACGGCCGACTCCAGGCACTTCGTCATCAACGACAGCTACTACAACCACGAAGACGCCGACCGCGACATCAACTGCATCTTCGCGATCGACCGGCTGCGCGAGATGGCCGGGCGCGGCGAAATCGGCGGCGTGGCCCCGCGGCTGTGGAGCGGCTTCATGGGCCGCATCTACAAGCGCCGGGAAGTCATCGAGCAGGCGGCGCCCGCGTTCGCGCAAAAACTGAAAGAAGACGGCGTCGACATCCTGGTTGCCGTGCCGGCTTGACCCCTGGATCATCAAACCGTGGGTTTGGTATCCCGAGTGGTCGAAGCAGCAGGCATTCCGACCGTGTGCATTTCCACCGGCCGCGACCTCACCGTCAAGGTGAAGCCGCCGCGCAGTCTGTTTCTCAATTTTCCGATGGGCAATACCTTCGGCAAGTCGGGGGACATCGATACCCAGACGCAGGTGCTGAGAATGGCACTGGATCTGGTGGTCACCGCCAGGCAGGCGGGCATTCTGGTCGACGCCCCGCTGCAGTGGCCCACGCCGTTCACATTGGACTTGCCGCCCGCAAATCGCGAAGAGCAGCTGAAGAAGTAAGGCCAGCCGGCCCGCGGCGCCGCCCGGGCCGGCCGACCGGCAGGCGGCCCGGGGCGGCGGCCGCGCCCGTCACGCCGACCGGGTTCCCGTGATGCGGCTCAAGGACCCGGGAATGAATTCATGCACCGCCACATCGGCGAACCCGGCCGATCGGAAATACCCGATCACATCGGATTCGCTGTGGCCCAGTCCCAGCGAATCCGACACCGCTTCGCGCAGGCCCCAGTAAGCCGGCCCCATCGGGCCGGTGCGATCGTCATTGGTGGTCTCGCCGATCAGGTGCATCTGCCCGCCGGGCAACAGCGCGTCATGCGCCTTCCTGATCACCATGGCAATCATCTCGCGGCTGTACAGCGGCAGGTTGGACGCCATGATGGCCACGTCGCAATCGACCGGGAACGGGTCCTGAGTGAAGTCGCAGGCTTGAGCCTGCACCCGGTCGGCCACGCCGTTGTCGGCGATGAAATCGCGCGCGACCTCGCACACGGCCGGCACGTCCAGCACGACCGCGCGAATGCCCGGATACGCCTTGGCCGCGGCGATGCAATAGGCCCCCGAGCCGCCCCCGATGTCCATGATGCGCCGGCGGCCGGTCAGATCCACCTGGCGTGAAAACCGCCGCCCCGCCCCCAGGCCGATCGAATACGTGGCGTTGTGGTAGCGGCGGGCGTCGACCGTCGTGTACTCGCGGTTGGAACCGAGCACCGACAGCTGCGTGTTGCGGATGTGCTCGCCGAGCTTGCCCCACTCGTTCCACATCGGCTTGGTGAAGGTGATCCACGGCCCCATGTAGCCGGTCTTGCCCGCCACCAGGAAACGTTCGACATCGGCGGCATTGCGATGCCGGCCTTCGGATTTTTCCAGCAGTCCGATCGCGCACAGCATCACCATCAGGCGTTCGGCATTGGTGACATGGATCGCCAGGGCCCGGGCGACTTCTTCGTACGTGCCCGCGCCTTCGCTGACCGCGGTGAAAAGGCCCACTTCGACCGCCGCCATCAGGGCTGCGGACTGGCCGTAGGCCGTGGCGATGTCCTGCAAGCGGACGGTGGTCACCGGCACGCTGGTGCTTGACTGCTCTTGCTTGTCCATGAAGCGCTCCTAGTTGAGATGAGGAACTGCGGTCGGCGGGTGCGGACGATGAAGGGAGGGAGGTCAGCGCTGAGCCAGCCCGGGAAAGGTCTGCGCGAGCCGGCTGGCGTCGGACAGCAGGCCCTGGATCAGTTCGCCAACCGTCGGCACGTCGTGGATCATGCCCCCGATCTGGCCGGCGGCCGAGGTCCGGGTGCCTGCCTGGCTGTCGCCCGATCGGGCGCCACGCACGCGCCGTTTGAGCTCGGCGAGCTCGTCTTCTGGTGCATGGGCGGCCAGGGCCTCTTCGTAGGCCACGATCTCCGGCGTTCGGACACACCGCACCGTGGCGCCGGTCAGCACGCGGGTCACGATGGTGTCGGTCTCGTGCATCGCCAGCAGCCGGGCGCGTCCGGCGTCATCGAGGTCGGACTCGACGGTGGCCATGAAGCGGGTGCCCATCTGCACGCCGACCGCGCCCAGCGCGAACGCCGCCAGGAAGCCGCGCGCGTCGCCGATGCCCCCGGCAGCCAGCACCGGGATCTTGACCGCATCGACCACCTGCGGCACCAGCGGCAGCGTGGCCACGCTGCCCACGTGGCCACCGGCCTCGGTGCCGGAGGCCACCAGCGCGTCCACGCCCTCGGCTTCCATGCGCCGCGCGTGCTCGACGGTGGGAATGACCGACACGACCTTGATGCCGGCCGCCTTCAGGCGACGCACCACGTCCGGCCCGGGGTCGGCGCGCCCGGTGGTCACGATCGGAACCCCCAGTTCGATGCAGGTTGCCGCGCACTGCTCGGTGATGCCGCGGCCCATCGGCATGATGTTCACGCCGAACGGACGCTCGGTGAGTGCCCGGACTGCGCCAATGCTGGCACGCAGTTTGTGGTCGGGCGCGCCGTAGGTGGGCAGCACGCCCAGGCCGCCGGCATTGCAGACCGCGGCGACCAGTTCGACTCCGCCGCCGCCTTGCATGGCGCCCTGAAGAATGGGGTAACGAATCCCCAGGACGTCGCAGATCACGGTATGGAACATCGCTACACCTCGCGAAAGAACTTCGGCCGCAGACGTACCACGTCGATCAGCGACCAGTCGCCCTCTTCGACCTCGTGGCCTTGCGGCCAGTGCGGCCGGGGCGGCAGCCCGATCAGCGGCATCACGGTCTCATGCATCAGGTAGCGCCCTGCGGTCTGCACGGTGAAGACCGCGATGAACGCCGAGCCTTCGGCGCGCAGGACATCGATCAGGGACATCGCGGCCGCATCGGCGAGGCGCGTCACCGGTACGCCGTGCAGCGCATGGGCCCGGGCCTCGATCTGCGCAAGTCCCGCCTCGAACACGGCACGATCCCGGACCGACAGGACGCCGACCTCGCCATAGAGGTCCAGGGTCGAGGCCGCCGGCATGCGGCCATCGGGCGAAGCCGGGATCATCAGATCGCTCAGCCGGTTCAAGGCGGCCCGCTGGGCCTCGCTGAACGGTGCTGCCAGGTTCGCCTCGGGGACGGTCGTGTGATGGGTCATGACCTGCAGTCCTCAATCAAACAGATTGGCGAGGTTTTTTTTCATCTGGTCGGCCACGTACAAGGCCAGCGCCTGGATCGTGCTGGTCGGGTTGACGCCGGCCGAGGTGACGAACACGCTGCCGTCGATGACGAACAGGTTGCGCACTTCGTGGGCCCGGCCGCGGGCGTCGACCACCGAGGTGGCCGGATCGCTGCCCATGCGCGCGGTGCCCATGTTGTGCCAGCCGGCGGCCTTCCAGGGCGATTCGAAATGCACGCCGGTTGCGCCGGCCGCCCGCAGCACTTCGGTGGAGCGGGCCACCGCGTGATCGAGCATGCGCAGGCTGTTCTCGCTGAGGGTGTAGTGGATCCTGGGCGCCGGCACCCCATGGGAGTCGGTCAGGCGATCATCGAGCGTGACGCGGTTGTGGGCCTCGGGCAGGTCTTCGCAGATCACCACCATGCCGGTGGTGTGCCCGAACAGTTCGCCATAGGCCTGATGGAAACCGGCACCCCAGGGAATCTGGCCGCTGGCCAGTCCGTTCAGCGCGGTGACCAGCGGGCCGCGGCCGCGCACGATTTCCATCGTGTAGCCGCGCACGAAACCGCGCGCCTTGTCGGTCTCGTAGAACTCCTGGCTCCAGATGCAGCAGCCCGAAGGACCGAAGTGGCCATCGAGCCGCTCGGGAAAAGTGCCCATCACCCAGGCATAGGGGTGCAGCATCAGGTTGCGGCCGACCTGGTCGTTGCCGTTCGCCAGGCCATTGGGAAAACGCTTGGAGGTCGAGTTCAGCAGCAGGCGCGGTGTGCCGATGCCATTGCAGGCCACCACCACGACCTCGGCCGCCTGGAACTGCTCGACGCCCTGGGCATCGTAGTAGATGACGCCGGTCGCCATGCCGGCGTCGTTCACCGTGATCTCGCGAACGCGGCAGCGCGTGCGCAATTGCACCCCGCGCCGGATGGCCTCGGGCCAGTAGGTGATGTCGGTGCTGCCCTTGGCGCCCTGCGCGCAGCCGCTGGTGCATGGCCCCAGGTTCAGGCACCGGTCGCGGCCCTCGTAGGGGCGGGTGACGACCGCGCTGTCCGAGGGCCACCAGTGCCATCCCAGCGCGTTGAAACCGCGCGCCATCGTCTCGCCCGACTTGCCCAGCGGCACCGGGGGCAGGGGCGGCTGATGGTCCGGATAGGCCGGATCGCCAGCCAGTCCGGACACCCCCATCATCCGGTCGTTTTCGGCGAAGTACGGTTCGAGCGTCTGGTAATCGATGGGCCAGTCGTCGGCCACGCCATCGCAGCTCTTCACCTTAAAATCGCTCGGATGAAAGCGCGGGAAATGCGCGGCGTACAGGATCGTGCCGCCGCCCACCCCGTTGAAGTTGGCGATGGCGATCGGCGAGTGCTCGCCATTGACCGGGTAGTCGGTGTCGCGGCCGCGCACGTTGGGATTGAAGTTGAATTCGCCCATCTGGCGCAGTTCGCCGTCGCGCCCGGTGCTCGGGTACTGCGACGGATGCATCCAGTCGCCCTGCTCCAGGCACAGGATGCGCATGCGGGTGTCCGACAGGCTCCAGGCGAAGGCGGCGCCGGCCGCACCGGCACCGATGATCAGGACGTCGACGGGATCGTTAGCCATCGGATTGGGTCTCCGTGTGCGCGGCGGCGGGATCGACATCGTAGACGACCCTCGGCGCGGCCAGGGCACTGGCGTGCTGGAAATCGGCCGCTGCCCGCTCCTGTTCCGTTGTCCTGGCGTCTCGACCCCACCGCGACGGACTGTCCATTTGTCGCCACCTCAGCGTAAAGTGCCGCTGGACGCGTCGCCTTCCCATCCCCTCCTGCGCGGATTCCGACCATGAGCGATTGTTCCCCCGAGTTTGCCGTCGCTGCGCCGCTGTATTGGCCGAGCCCTTCGGATCGGCCGGTTCTGCGCCAGCACTGCGCAACCGGGCCTGTCGGCCGCTCCCGCATCAGGCCGCGCACCCGGTCAGCCGCGCGCTCTGGGCGCTGCTCGCCTTCATCGCACTGTTCCTTGCCGGCTGCGGCTCCGATTCTTCCGTCGACCCGAAGGCGGCCGCCGGCGGCGATCGCGCCCAGGTTCGCGAGGCGGCCGATCCGCCCGCACCAGGCCCCGGATACGGCTTCGTCTACCGCTTCGCCAAGATTTCGAACGGCGCTTATTTTTATACCGGCAACGACGGCGAGCGCGACATCGTGCTGGCCGACTTTCCCGATTTCCGGTACGAAGGCGTCGCCTTCCTGAAGACCACCACCGAGCCTTCGGTGCCGGTGTACCGCTTCGCCAACCTGGGCAATGGCGGCTATTTTTATACCGCCAACACCGAAGAACGCGACTTCGTCATCCAGAACCGCCCCGACATGCGGTTCGAAGGCACGACCTTCTCGGTGTCATTGCCCTCGAACCCCAATGCGGTGCCGATCTACCGGCTGGCCAATCTGGGCAATGGCGCGTACCTGTACACCTCCTCGGAGCCCGAGCGCGATTTTGCGGTCGGCACCGGAATCTGGCGTGCCGAGGGCACGGCCTTCTCGGTATTGAGCTCCTCGGTGGTGCTGCCCTCCGTCGTCAGCGGCTTCGCCGGCGACCTGGCCAGTTCGGCGGGAACCGGCGATGGCGGGGGCGGCGATGGCGGAAGCGGCTCGGGTGGCGGCGATGGCGGCTCGGGCGCCGGGGGGGCGGGCTCGGAGGGCGCGATCCGCTTTGCCGACGTCAGGCTCTACGACAGCACCGGCAAGCTGCTGGGCAGTGCGGTCTCCGACGCCAAAGGCCTGGTGACACTGCGCGCCAACGGCAGCGTCGGTCCGTTCCTGGTCGAATACCTGGGCAACGCCCAGGCCCAGTACTTCGATGAGGGCCTGTCCACGCTGCGCAACGCCGAGGTCTGGGTGCCCTTCCCCGCCGGCGAAAAGATCAGCGCCTACGTGCTCGACCTGAAACGTGGCATGGTCGCCTCCGCCCTGACCAATGCCGCCGCCGAGGACATCCGGCGCAGCGGTGTGCTGCCCGTGACGGCCGCCATGGTCACCGCGGCCAACGAAAAGATGCGGGTCATCTTCAACGGGCTGTTCGCCGGTTCCGGCGTGGCGGTGACCGACATCACCCGCATGCCCTCGCTGGTCTTCAGCCTGGAGTCGATGCGTCAGCTGTCCAACGATTCCGCGGGTCAGTACGCGCAAGTCCTCAATTCGCTGGCCCGCAGCGCGGCGCAGTTCAATCCCACCCTGGCCAACCCGGCCCGCGAGATGACCAAGCAGCTCGCGCGCGACCTGAGCGACGGCATCATCAACGGCCGGGACAGCAGCGGCGCCGCCGTGGCGCCCCCGGGGCAAAGCGCCTACGAACCCAGCCAGCTCTCGCAAAGCGTGAGCAAGCAGACGGCCAGTGCTCTGGTGGTCACCACCTCGGGCAACGGCACGGTGAACAGTGTGGCCAACGCGCAGCCGGTCTCGTGTCCGTCGGGCGCCGGCCTTTGCTACCCGTTCGGCACCACGGTGACGCTCACCCCACAGGCCGGCACGGGTGCGGTCTTCAGGGCTTCAGCGGCGCCTGCACCGGCACCGCGCCGTGTCAGCTGACCCTGAGCGGAGATCGAACCATCAGCGCCGCCTTCGGCACGAGCGCGCCCGCCGGCTTCACACTGACCGTGTCGGGCAGCACGGGCGGTCAGGTGTCGTCGTCACCCGCGGGCATCGACTGCGGCAGCGATTGCGCCGAACAGTTCGCCCCGGCCACCAGCGTGAGCCTGACGGCCACGCCGGCCTCGGGCTTCACCTTCACCGGCTGGAGCGGCGCCTGTTCGGGTCTGGGCACCTGCATCACCACGATGAATGCCGACAAGAGCCTGACCGCGAATTTCGCCGTGGCCAGCTTCACCTTGACGGTGACCAAGCTGGGCGCCGGCAGCGGCACCGTCACGTCCGCCCCGGCGGGCATCTCGTGCGGCACGACCTGCGCGGCTTCGTACGTCGTCGGCTCCTCGATCACCCTGACCGCGACCCCCGCCCAGGGCTCCACTTTTGCCGGCTGGACGGGGCCCTGCACGGGCACGGGCACCTGCGTCGTGAGCATCGACCAGGCCAAGGGGGTCACCGCCAACTTCGCGCTGGCATCGAACACGCTCACCGTCTCCACCTCGGGCACCGGCAGCGGTTCGATTTCATCGTCGCCCTCGGGCATCGCGTGCGGCAGCGACTGCACCGAGCTCTATGCCTTCGGAACGACGGTGTTCCTGAGCGCCACGCCCGGCCCCGGCTCGAGCTTCCTCGGCTGGAGCGGCGCCTGCGGCGGCCTGGGCACCTGCGTGGTGACGATGTCTTCAAGTCAGAGCGTCACCGCCAGTTTCGGCGTTCAAGGCGCCTGGACCTGGGTCGGTGGGTCGAACCTCGACAACCAGAGCGGCACCTACGGTGTGAAAGGGACGGCTTCGGCGAACAACACACCCGGCTCGCGCAGCCAGAGCGCCTCCTGGATCGATTCGGCCGGCAATCTGTGGCTGCACGGCGGCTTTGGATGGTCTGCGTCGCAGACCTCGGGCGATAACTGGGGCTACCTGAGCGATCTCTGGAAATACAACCGCAGCACCGGCGCCTGGACCTGGGTCAGCGGATCGAACAGCAACTTCGAAATCGGGCTGTATGGCACCAAGGGCGTGGCCTCACCCTCGAATGTGCCGGGCGGGCGCTACGACGCGAGCAGCTGGATCGACACGGCTGGCAATCTGTGGATGTTCGGCGGCTACGGATATGACGGCCAGGAAACGTCAGGCAGCCTCAACGACCTGTGGAAGTTCAACCCGAGCACCAACGCCTGGACCTGGGTCAGCGGCTCGACGGCGAACGGGGTCAGCGGTGTCTATGGGACCAAGGGAGTCGCGTCGGTCAACAACTTCCCCGGCGCGCGCCAGGAGGCGGCCACCTGGATCGATAGCGGCGGAAACCTGTGGCTGATGGGCGGCTACGGCATCGATGCGTCGGGCCATTCCGGGCACCTGAACGACCTCTGGCGATTTAATCCGGCCAACAGCACCTGGGCCTGGATGGGCGGATCGAACGCGGCGGACGTGCCGGGTACCTATGGCACCAAGGGGGTCGCCAGTTCCAGCACGACACCCGGAGGCCGGACGAACGCGCGCGCCTGGACCGATCCGGCAGGCAACTTCTGGCTCTTCGGGGGCAGCGGCATCGATTCGAGCGCCGGCGTGGGGCTGATGAGTGATCTGTGGAAGTACACCCCCGGCCAGGGCACCTGGACCTGGGTCACCGGCACGGCGCAGAGTTCGGCAGCTGGCATCTACGGCATCAAAGGCCAGGGCTTGGCGAGCAATTCGCCCGGCGGTCGGGGCAGCGCCAGTGCGTGGACCGATTCGAGCGGCGCGCTCTGGCTATTCGGCGGACTCGGCTTCGATTCCACACAAACTTACGGCATGCTGAACGACCTCTGGAAGTTCAGCACCGTGGCTGGCACCTGGACCTGGTACGGAGGGTCGAACCTGCGCAATGCACCCACGAGTTACGGCGTCAAAGGGGTATCGGGATCGGCCAATACGCCAGGCGGGCGCAAGGACGCCACGCCATGGATCGATTCGACCGGTGCGCTGTGGCTGTTCGGTGGCGAGATCTGCGATTGTTCGGACCCCTACCGCCACACCAACGAACTCTGGAAGTTCGTGCCGTAAGCGGGCTGCTGCGGCGCGCATAGCGCCGCGGCGGAGATCACGGCGGCGATCACGGCGTGACCGCCTGCGGTTCGTCGCCGGTGGCCGCCCGGCTGGTTCAGCCCGCGGGCGACACCGACGCGTCGCAGACGGCCAGGCGCAATTTCTCGGACAGCGCCTGATAGTTGCCGTCGTCGATCCAGGCCCCGATCCAGCAAGTCGCCAGATAGAGCCCGAAATCCTGCCACTGGCGCCGGAGGGCTTCCATGACCAGAACCGTTCCCGAGCCGAACGGGCCCGTGCGGGCACCGATGATCACGCCCGCGATGGCGTGCTGGATCTGGTTGTAGCGGTCCCGGTACTCGGGCAGGAACCCGGCTGCGCCGTTCAGATTTCCGGCGAAGTACTCGCCGCTCAGACGCCCGTCGAGCATGTTCTCGCCGATCAGCACCGCAAACAGATCGGACAGCATGTGGCGCGCCGGCGCATGGGTGCCGCGTACGAGGCATGCCGCGTGATCGGCTGGCTCAGCTTGGTTTCGAGCAAGGCCGCCGTCTTGCGGCGTGCCTCGAGGGTCACCTGATTCGGACGGATCTCGGGCACGGTTCACCTCCGGGACGGCAGAGAGGGAATTCGAACGGGGCCTTGTGGCAGACCGCGAGGCAATGCCGTGGATTCTTGATCCGCGGTGCCAGGCTGTCCATCCGACTCACGGTGTAAGGCGCATCGGGCGACCCGAAGCGCCGGGCCATCGGATACAACTCGTTACAACGGAAAGGTTTTCCACCCTATTCGCTGCGCGATGGCGGCCCTAAGCTGTGACGCATGCGATCGCGCCCCGTCATTCATTGCCTGTTCACCCTGTGCCTTGTGCTCACCGCTGCGCTCGCGAGCGTGTCGCACGCGCAAACGCCAGGCGAAGGCATCGACGATCCGCCCGAACGCGTCGGGCGCCTGTCGGTCGTCGCTGGCGATGTCCAGGCCTGGGACGAAGCGCGGCAGGCCTGGCAGCCGGCACAGCTCAATCTGCCGGTCACCTCGCGCAGCGCATTCCTGTCCGGACCCGGCGCCCGGGCCGAGGTCACGGTCGGCAGTGCGGCCTTGCGCCTGGATGCCGAAAGCCAGGCGAATCTGCTTCGGCTCGACGATGGCGGCACCGACATCGAGGTGCCGCGCGGTTCGGTCGGCATCCGCCTGCGCGCCGCGGCCGATCCGGCCTGGCAGATCGCCTCCCGAGGCGCGGTGATCTCGCTGACCTCGCCCGGGAACTACCGCATCGATGTCGACCCGGTGCGGGGCGTGCTCGAGGCCAAGGTTTTCGAGGGCCATGCCGAGATCGACGTCGCCGGCAGCCGCGCGGTGCTGTCGGCCGGTCAGCAGCACGCGTTCGAACTGGCCAGCGGACGGCCGATTGGACTGAGTGCACTGTCGCGCACGCCGTTCGACGACTGGACGGCCCAGCGCGACCGCGAACAGGACCGTTTGCAGGCGTGGCGCTATGTGTCGCCGGAAATGACCGGCGCCGATGCGCTCGACGCCGCGGGCGCCTGGCGTACCGACCCCTCCTATGGTCCGGTCTGGTACCCCTACGCGGTGCCGGCTGGCTGGACGCCTTACAGCACCGGACGCTGGGTCTGGATGCCGCCTTGGGGATGGCATTGGGTCGACGAGGCACCGTGGGGCTTCGCACCCTTCCACTACGGCCGATGGGTGACCGTCGACAACCGCTGGGGATGGGTCCCGGGTCCGTACGTGCGCCGGCCGGTCTATGCTCCGGCGCTCGTCGGCTTCCATGGAAGCGGCGGTCGCGTGAGTTTTGCGCCCGCTTTTGGCAGCACGCACGGGGCCTGGGCCGGCGCGCCCGCCCAGCGCGGCCCTGTGGCGGGCTGGTTTCCGCTGGCGCCTGGCGAGACCTGGCATCCGCCCTATCGGAGCAGCGGCGGATATGTGCAGAGCCTCAACCGCGGGCATGGGTATGTGCGTGGCCCGTCGAATGGCGCTGGCTCGTCGGGCTTTCCCGGTTCGCCCGGCCAATCGTTCCGCTATGCGCAGGGCCCCCACGCCTCGACCGTGATGCCTCAGTCGGCGGTCACCGGACCGCACAGCGCCTGGTCGACCCGCCCGCCTTTGCCGGGCGGATACGCCGGCCAGCCGACGCAGGGGCTGTCACAGGGTCCGGCACCGGGCTATCGAGCCGGCGAACGAGGGGACCGCGGCGAACGCGGTGAGCGGCGGGATCCGGGCAATCGCGTCGACCGCGATGCGATGATTCGGCCGCCGGGATTCGTCGCGCCGCCCAACACGCGATCCGCTTCGCCTGCGCCATCGGCCTACGCGCCGCCTGCCTACGCGCCGCCCGCTTATGCGCCGCCCGCTCAGCAGGCGTACGGCACGCCCGGTCGCCAGGTGTATGCACCCCCCTCGCGCCCGTCCTACGCGCCCCAGATGCGCCAGGCCGATCCGTCCCCCGTTCGCCCGAGCCAGGCCAGTCCGATGCCACAAGGGCCGTCCCCGCGGGGGCACTCGGGCGAATCCGCTCGCCCGGGCCGATGGGGCGACCCCGCCGGCGGCGGTCCGCGAGGAGGCGCTCCTCAGCGCTGAAATGCCGCGGCCGGCCGCACGCGCCGACCAGACGCATCCCCGCTCACAGGCTCGACCGACTGCCCGGATCCGGAGCGGGGTACGCATTCCGGCCGGCGAGCGGGCGGGCTCAAACGTCGACAATCTGGAAGGCTGGCGCCCGCCCGCATCCCCTCCCGATCATGGATTTCGCTCGGGAATGCCGGCGGCGCCCGCGCGGGCGACTACCATTTGCCATCTGCAAATTCGCCACCCGGAACCCAGACATGACCCAACAGGCCATCGACAAAGAAGCGCTGCGCAAGAAATACATCGAGGAGCGCAACAAGCGTCTGCGCGCTGACGGCAACGCCCAGTATCTCGAGGTCAAGGGTCAGTTCGGCCATTACCTCGAAGATCCGTACACGCCGCGCGTCGAGCGCGAGCCGAAGACGGATCACGTGACCTTCGCCTTCATCGGCGGCGGATTCGGCGGCCTGGCAACCGGAGCGAGGCTCGTCGAAGCCGGCATCGGCGACGTGCGCATCGTCGAAAAAGGCGGCGACTTCGGCGGCACCTGGTACTGGAACCGCTACCCCGGTGCGCAGTGCGACACCGCCTCGATGATCTACATGCCGCTGCTCGAAGAGACCGGCCATCGTCCCTCCGAAAAATACGCCCATGCGCCGGAGATCCTCGCTCAGTGCCAGCGCATCGGCCGGCAGTACAAGCTCTATGACAATGCGCTGTTCCATACCCAGGTGCGCTCGCTCACCTGGGACGACGCCCGTTCGCGCTGGCTGATCCAGACCGATCGGGGCGACGCGTTCACCGCGCAATACATCGGCCTGGGTACAGGCCCGCTGCATGTTCCCAAGCTGCCGGGCATCCACGGCATCGAGACATTTCAGGGGCACTCGTTCCACACCAGCCGATGGGACTATGAGTACACCGGCGGCGATCCGCTCGGCGCACCCCTGGTCGGGCTGGCCGACAAGCGCGTGGCCATCATCGGCACGGGCGCCACGGCGGTTCAGTGCGTGCCGCACCTGGCGCGCAGCAGCAAAGCCCTTTTCGTGTTCCAGCGCACGCCCTCGTCGATCGACGTTCGCAACAACGTGCCGATCGACCCGGACTGGTTCGCCAGCATTGCCACGCCCGGATGGCAGCAGCGCTGGCTGGAGAACTTCACGGCGAACCAGGCCGGTGGCAATGCCGAGGTCGACCTCGTTCAGGACGGCTGGACCGACCTGGCCCGGCGCATCCGCGAGCAGATCCGCAAGCTGGCGCCGCAGGAACGCACGGTGCCCAAGATGCTGGTCGCCTACGAGGACGCGGACTTCGAAAAGATGGAGGAGATCCGCGCGCGGGTCGACGCGATCGTGCGCGAGCGCGAGACCGCCGCCAAGCTCAAGGCCTGGTACCGGCAGCTGTGCAAGCGCCCGTGCTTTCACGACACCTACCTGCAGTCGTTCAATGCCGACTCGGTGCATCTGGTCGACACCGACGGCAAGGGCGTGGAGCGGATCACCGCGACCGGGGTCGTGGTGGCCGGCAAGGAGTACCCGGTCGACTGCATCATCTACGCGTCAGGTTTCGAGGTCGGCACGGCCTATCAGCGGCGGGCAGGCTTTGATCCGGTCGGCCGCGACGGGCGCACCCTCTCCGAACATTGGTCGCAGGGGATGCGCACCAAGCACGGCATGCACGTGCACGGATTTCCGAACGCGTTCTTCGTGCAGCCCACGCAGGGGGCCAATCTCATCTCGAACGTCCCGCACAACCTGACCGAGGCCGCGCGGACGATCGCGATGCTGGTGGCGCACGCCCGTGACCAAGGCCACCAGCAGATCGAAGTCACCGAGGCGGCGGAGCGCGCCTGGGTCGAGCTGATGCTGACCAGCGTCGGACGCATGACCCAGTCACCGGACTGCACGCCCGGCTACTACAACAACGAAGGTCAGGACCCCGGGCCGGCCGCCCGACTGAATGTCGGCTATCCGGCAGGGGCGACCGCGTATTTCAAGTACCTGGACGAGTGGCGCAGGTCGGGCCGCTTCGAAGGGCTCGCGTTTCGGTAAGCCGGGTTTGCCCCCGCCGGGTGCGCAGCAAGTCCCGATGCCGATCGCGTATTCGATCCATGCGTCGCCGATCGGCGACCTGCTGCTGGTCGCCAACGAGACGGCCCTCATCCGGCTGCATGTGCGGGAGGGCAAGTACGTACCCGCCGTGCCGCCCGCCTGGCGCGATGATCGAGACCATCCGATCTTGAACCTCGCGCAGCGCGAGCTCGACGCCTACTTCGCCCGGCGGCTGCGGACCTTTTCGGTACCGATCGCCCCGCAGGGCACTCTGTTTCAGCGGCAGGTGTGGGCCGCCTTGACCGGTATTCCGTATGGCGCGACCCGCACCTATGCACAACAGGCGCAGGCGATCGGGCATCCGACGGCCGTGCGCGCGGTCGGCGCGGCCAATGGCCGCAACCCGATCAGCCTGATCGTGCCCTGTCACCGTGTCATCGGCGCCGACGGATCGATGACAGGGTATGCCGGGGGGCTGGAGGCCAAGCGGCGGCTGCTGGCACTGGAGGGTGCCTGACGCGCCGGCGGCGGCGGCGGCATCGTCAGCCGCAGCCGCAGCCGCAGCCGCAGCACCTCAGGATCTCAGCGCGCAGCCCGTCAGAACGTCAGAACGTCAGAACAACCTTGCCGACCGTCTTGCGGGTTTCCAGGGCCGCCACCGCTGCCGGGGCCTGCTCGAACGGAAACGGACTCACCGGCAGTTCGGCGAATCGGCCTTCGCGGTACCAGCCGAAGATCTCTTCGGTGAGCCGGGCGCTCAGCGCCGGATCGCGCCGGCGCACCTCGCCCCACAGCACGCCGATGGCCGATGCGTTGGCCAGCAGCAGCCGGTTGGCCGGCAGCGCGGTCAGTCCGCCACTGGCAAAGCCGATGACCAGGTAACGCGCGCCGAATGCCAGGCAGCGCAGGCTGTTGATCCCGAACTCGCCGCCCACCGGATCGTAGACCACGTCGACACCCTTCGGCGCGAGCTGGCGGACGGCGTCGACCCAGGCCGGCGTGCTGTAGTCGAGCGCTTCGTCAGCGCCCATTTCACGACAGCGCTGCAGCTTGTCCGGGCTGCCCGCGGTGGCGATCACGCGTGCACCCATCACCTTGCCGATCTGGATCGCCGCGCTGCCCACGCCCCCCGCGCCCGCATGCACCAGCAGGGTTTCGCCCGCGGCCAGCCGGCCCGCCTCGCGCAACGAATAGAGCGAGGTCGGGTAGTTGCCGCGCATCGCCAGCGCGGCGCCGGCGGGGATGCTCGCTTCGAGGGCGACCGCATCGGCCTTGGACACCAGCGCGTATTCGGCAAACCCGCCGAAGCGCCCGCTGGGCAAGGCGCCGGCCACCCGGGTGCCCACGGGCAGCGGGCCGTCGGCCGGCGCCACGATGGACCCCACGACCTCCACGCCCGGTGAAAACGGCAGCGCCGGCTTGGCCTGGTACTTGCCCTTGACCACCAGGGTATCCAGGAAGTTCAGCCCGGTGGCCTCCACCTTTACGAGGTAATGGTCCGCCGAGGGTTCGGGCATCGGCACATCGGCCAGCCTCATCTGGGGCGGATCGGAGATTGCTTCGACAAGCCAGGCTTTCATGGGTCATTCCGTGCGGTGTTCGGGAACCCACTCTAGCGCGACAGCGCACCGGGCGCCGCTGGCGCCTGTCCGCTTTCCGTCGATGCACCCGCGGGCCGGGCCGGCGCCGGTCAGCGCCCGGTCGGCGCGCGCAGCCACCACCGCTCGAGGGCATCGAAGAGCCATTGCGTCAGCACCGCCAGTCCCGCGGCAGGCACCGCACCGGCCAGCAGCATCGCATGGTCGTTCAGTGCCAGGCCGACGCTGATGCGCTCCCCGAACCCGCCGGCTCCGATGAACGCCGCGATCGTCGCGGTGCCCACGCTGACCACCGCCGCGGTCTTCACACCCGCGATGATCACCGGCGCGGCCAGCGGCAGATCGATGCAGGTCAGGCGCTGGCGCGGCGTCAGGCCGATGGCCAGGGCCGCGGCGCGCAGCCCCGGCGCCACTGCGGCCAGCCCGACGCAGGTATTGCGCACGATGGGCAGCAGCGCATAGGTCACCAGCGCAATCAGCGCCGGCAGCGTGCCGATCCGCCCGACCAGCGGAATCAGCATGGCCAGCAGCGCCAGCGAAGGAATCGTCTGGGCGATGCCGGTGACCGCCAGCACGATGCGCTCGAGCGCCGGGCTCGAAGAGGCGATCACACCCAGCGGAACGCCGATCAGCACGGCGATCACGACGCTGCTCAGCACGAGCCGAAGATGCTCCCAGGCCAGGCGGGCGAAGTCGTCCGCCATCAGGCGCTCGAGGAAACCGGCGCGGCCGCTGCCGGCCGGCGCGTCAGGGGTCGCGGTCGGCGCGGCGGCCCCGGCAACGAATCCGGCGGCGATCGAGGCGAACGGCACGGCATCGATCTCGGCCCGTCCGTTCATCTCGCGCATGGCCGCCTCGTCGATGCGCCCGGCCAGCGCCTGCAGCGCCATCCAGGCCTGCGGATGACGCTGCGGCAGGTCCAGGCGATACAGGATCACCGCGTCATAGCGCGGAAAGTAGCGGCGGTCGTCCGCCAGCACGCGCAGCTTCAGCCGCGCGATCTGGGCGTCGGTGGTGTAGACGTCGATCACATCGACCTGGCCAGCCGCGATCGCCTGATAGGCCAGCCCATGATCGAGAGCCGCCGGTGTCTGGCGCAGCCCATATCGCTCGCGCAGGCCGGGCCAGCCGTCGGCTCGTCCGATGAATTCATGCGACAGGCCGAACCGCAGCGCCGGGCGGGCCGCCAGGTCGCTGATGCGGGCCAGGGGCGCGCGGTCCTCGGTGGGCGCGCCCGCCGTACCCCCCCCCCGTTCCCCCCCGCCCCCCCCGCCCCCGCGGCGCCCCGCGCGTTCCCGCCCCCCCCCCCCCCCCCCCCCCCCCCGTCCCGCCCGTCCCCCCCGGCGTACCCGGCGTACCCGGCGTACGGGCCGCACCGGCCGCAGGCAACACGGCGATCCCATAGCTGTTCGAAAACCCCAGCGGGACCGCCACGCCCAGCCCCCGATCGGCCAGCGCCCGATGCACCGTGGCCAGATCGGCGTCATGTGCCGGCAGCTTGAGCAGTTCGGCCGCGATGGTGCCGAGGTATTCCGGATAGGCATCGATACTGCCCTGACGCAGGGCCGCATAGAGGATCGCGGTGTTGCCGAGCCCTTGCAGATGGCGCGCCGGCACGCCGGCCTGGCGTGCCGTCTGCGCGAGGATTTCGCCGACGATGTATGACTCGGTGAATCGCTTGGAGCCGATCTTCAGAGGTTCGGCCGCCTGCGCGCTCGAAACCGTCAGGGCTGCCCCGATGGCAATGGCGAGCGCGACAAAACGCGCAAACAGGGCAAGATATCGGACGAAACGGTCGGGCACAGCGGATTCTAAGGCGCGAACAGCCGGGCCGTGCAATGCCGCAGGCCATCGGTTTGAAGCGTTACCGAACGCTCGACGATCCTCGCTCACCCTCGTCGCGCCGCACGGGGCTCACGCTCATTCGAACCACAGACCCATGACCGACACTGTCCTGCTGGCCACCAACGTCCAACCCGCCTTTCGGGCCGCGCTGGCCGAGCGCTACGAAACCCTGGGCCCGCTGACCCAGCCCTTCGAACCCGCCGCCAGTGCCCTGCCGTCAGCCGACGCCGCCCGGGTGCGCGCGATCGTGACCATGGGTTCGCTGGTGATTCCGGAGGCGTCGCTTTCCCGGTTTCCGGCGCTGGGGCTGCTCGCCTGCGTGGGCAGCGGCTACGAGGGCATGCCGGTGGCAGCGGCCCGGCATCGCGGCATCGAAGTGACGCACAGCCCCGGCGCCAATGCGGCCAGCGTGGCCGACCTCGCGATGGGGCTGATGATCAGCAGCGTACGCAATCTCGACGGCGCGCGCAGTTTCCTGCAGGCCGGACATTTCCAGGGGACCGCGGGGCGGCGTCTGCCCCCGGTTCGCGGTCTCACCGGGCGCCGGCTGGGCATCTATGGCCTGGGCGCGATCGGCCACAAGATCGCGCTGCGTGCCGCGCCCTTCGAGATGGAGATCGCCTATCACAACCGGCGCGCCCGCACCGATGTGCCCTACCCCTGGCTGCCCAGCCTGCACTCGCTGGCGCAATGGGCCGACGTGCTGATGGTGGCGGCGCGCGCCGATGCGTCCAATCATCATGCGATCGACCACGACGTGCTGGCGGCGTTGGGCGCCGGGGGCGTGGTGGTGAACATCTCGCGCGGATCGATCATCGACGAGGCCGCACTGGTGGCCGCCTTGCAGCAGGGCCTCGTGGCCGGCGCCGGACTCGATGTGTTCGAGCATGAGCCTCGTGTCACGCCGGCGCTGTTCGAACTGCCCCAGGTGGCGCTCAGTCCGCACATCGGCGGCAACACGCACGAGGCGCAGGAGGCGATGCGCACGATGGTGCTGGACAACCTCGCGGCGTTTTTTGCGGGACGCGCGCCGCTCACGCCGGTGCCGGACTGATCGGCCGGCGCACGCTATCCTCGCGGGGTCGTGCCGCGCGCACACCTGCCCCTTCGAGGAGACACCCGTGATATTCGACGTCCGCACCTACACCTGCAAGCCCGGCATGCTCAACCGCCACCTGGCGCTGTACAAGCAGATGGGCCTTGCGCCCCAGTCGCGCCATCTCGGCGAACCCTTCGCCTATATGGTCGGCGAGACCGGCAACGTGAACCAGTACATGCACATCTGGGCCTACCAGGACGCCGGTGCGCGCGAGCGCCAGCGCGCGGCCCTGTGGCTGGACCCCGAGTGGCTGGCCTACGTTGCCGAAAGCGGCAAGCTCGGTGCGCTCGAGGTCCAGGAGAGCCGGCTGATGAAACCGGTGGACTTCTTCAAGCCCAAGGGCTGAGCGCCACTGTCACCAGCGCGGCAGCCAGGCCAGCCAGCCGGGCAGATACCAGTTCTTCTCGCCCAGCAGGATCATGGCTGCCGGCACCAGCACCGAACGCACCAGCGTCGCATCGAGCAGCACCGCCACCGCCAGCCCGAAGCCCACCTGCTGGAACATCACCAGTTCGCCGCTGGCAAACCCCGCGAAGATCGCGACCATGATCAGCGCCGCACCGGTGATCACGCCGGTGGTCGAGCGCATCCCGGCGGCGACGGCCTCGTCGTTGCTGCCGGTGGCCTCGAAACGCTCGCGGATCCGGCTGAGCAGAAACACGTGATAGTCCATCGACAGGCCATACAGGATGGTGAACAGGAAGAGCGGAATCCAGGCCTCGATCAGCGCGACCCGCTGAAAGCCGAACAGCGCCGCCCCTACCCCCTGCTGGAACACCAGCACCATCAGCCCGTAGGCCGCGGCGACCGACAGCAGGTTCAGCAGGATCGCCTTCAGCGGGACGACCAGCGAGCGGAACGCCACGGTCAGCAGCACGAAGCTCAACGACAGCACGAAGCCGAATACGATCGGGGTGTACCGGTCGGTCAGCCGGAAAAAATCGATGTAGCCGGCCGCATTGCCGGCCACGAACACATGGGCCGAGACGTCCTTGAAGACGCTGGCGATGTGTTCGCCGCGCAGGCGCCGGACCCCGGCCTGGGTTGCTTCGCTCTCGGCGTCGCCGGTCATCGGCACGGTCAGCACGGCCAGCGTGCCCGCGGCATTGACCTGCAGGCGCGCTTTGTCCGGCACAAAGGCCCGATCCGCCGCCAAGGCAACCCGCAGGCGCGCGATCGCCGCCGTGACCGGGGCCGAGTTCGCCGCGCCATCGATCACCACGATGGCCTCCGAAATGGCGCCCGAGCGAAACTCGCGTTCGAGCAGCTGGAAGCCCTGACGCGCACCCGCGCGCTCGGGCAATGATTCGATGCCCGAAAAGCCGGTCCGCATCCCCAGGGCGGGCACGGCCAGGCCCGAAAGCAGCGCCACGCAGACCAGCACGCTGGCGACGGGCCATCGCGTCACAAGACGCCCGGCGCCAGCCCAGGTGGCCCCGCCCGTGGCGAACCGCGGCCAGGGGATCCGACCCGCGTCCAGGCGATCGCCCAGCAGGGCGATCAGCGCCGGCAGCAGGGTGAACGACGCGAGCATCGAGACCGCCACCGCCAGGATCGCGCCCGCGGCGAGGCTGCGGAAGATATTGGTGGGAATGATCAGCAGGCCCAGCAGGGCCAGCACCACGGTCGCGCCGCTGAACACGATCGCACGGCCCGCGGTGCGCCCGCTCGCGGCCAGCGCATCGGATGAAGACAGGCCCCGGGCGCGCTCCTCCCGGTAACGCGACAGCATGAACAGCGAATAGTCGATCCCGACCGCCAGCCCCATCATCACGATCATGTTCGTGACCAGGAAATAGGCGTGCACCCGGGGCCCGGCCAGCACCGCGATCGCCAGCGCCCCGGCGATCGCCGCGAGACCGACGATCAGCGGCAACAGCGCGGCCACCGCAGTGGCAAACACCACCAGCAGCACCAGCATGGCCACCGGCAGCCCGATTTTCAGTTCGGCCCTGAGGTCCTGCTCGGCCAGGGTCTTGAACTCCATGCCCACGCTGGCGCGGCCGACCAGGTGAACCTGCAGGTCCGACGACCCCGTGCCGGCGCTTGCCGCACGGCGGATGCGATCGATGTCGCGGATCGGGTCGCGCACCTGCAGGGGAACGATGGTCGTGTGGCGGTCGGCCGACACCAGCGATGGATCGGCCGTCAGGAAGTAACTGACGCCGCCGGCGATCGGTTCTCCGGCCAGCGCCATCAGCCGGTCGGCGATGGCCTGAGCCTGCTCGCGAAACGGCGCATCGTCCACGGTAAGCGTGGCCGAGCGCAGGACCAGGATTTCATTGAACGGATCGGACTCCGGGCGATCGGGAAACCGCTCGCGCATCAATGACTGCGCGCGGGTCGATCCGGAATCGTCGTCGCGCTGCACCTCGGTGGAAAAGGCGGTGCCCGCCTTCAGGGCGATGACCGCGACGCAGGCCATCATCAGCAGCGCCCAGAGGCCGAGCACGTGTTTCGGCCAGCGTGCGGATAGAACCATCAGACCTGCGCCGGACCTCGAACCGTGGTTCATCAGAACGCCGCCCCGGCGGCCCGCAGGCGCCGCGCGCCATGCGATCGGCGATCGATCGTCATCGCGCGCGCAAGCACCGCGGTCGTCGCGCGCGCAAGCACCCCGCTCATTCGCACAATGTGATCGGCTCCAGCGCATCGCCCTGCGGCAGGATGCGCCCGATCACCGCGGTCTGAGGGTACCCGCCGGCCTTCAGGGCGATCACGCAGGCCTGGGCCTGGTCAGCCGGCACTGTCGCGAGCAGCCCGCCGGCCGTCTGCGGGTCGAACAGCAGCGGATAGCGAGGATGTGCGACAAACCCCTCCGGATGACGCAAGGCCCTGCGCAGTCGCACATTGGCGGGCTGCAGCGAGCTCACGATGCCCGCCGCGACCGACTCGAGCGCCCCGTCGAGCAGCGGCAGGGCCGAGAGCTGCAGTTCGGCATCCACGCCAGACGGGCGGGTCATTTCGACCAGGTGACCCAGCAGCCCGAACCCGGTCAGGTCGGTGCAGGCGGTCGCCCCATGGGCTTGCAGGATCGCGGCCCCCTGCCGGTTCGACACCACCATCGAGCGCAGGGCCGCATCGATCCACCGGCCCTTGGCCGCCAGCCGGGCATGGGCGGCGAACAAGGTGCCGGTTCCGATCGGCTTGGTCAGCAGCAGCACATCGCCGGCGCGCATGCCGCCCTTGCGCATCACGGAGTCGAGGCTGTCGTCGATCAGGCCATTGATCGCAAAGCCCAGTGCCAGTTCGCGGCCCTCGCCCGTGTGGCCGCCGACCAGCGCGCAGCCCGCCTCGTTGAGCACTTCGACAGCGCCGGTCATCATCTGCAGCAGCAGATCTTCGACTTTGGACTCCAGCCCCGGCGGCACGGTGGCGATGGCGGTTGCCGACTGTGCCTCGCCGCCCATGGCGAAGATGTCGCCCAGCGCATGATTCGCCGCGACCTTGCCGAACAGATAGGGGTCGTCGATGAACGCCCGAAAGAAGTCCACTGTATGCACCATGGCCTTGCCGGCGGGCACGCGCACCACCGCCGCATCGTCGGGCGAGTGCAGGCCGATCAGCACGTCGTCGCGTTCGATGGGCGCAAGCGCGCCAAGCGCGCGCGAAAGCACCGTGGCTCCGACCTTCGCCCCGCAACCGCCGCACCGCATGGCGATCGCCGAGATTGCCTGGAGCGACTCTTCCGCGGTGAGCGGCAGCGGGCTCGCGCCGACGGGCGCCGCGCTCGAATCCGAACTCGACATGGCGGGAAACTCGCTGAAGCGGCGCATGAAGCGCTGGTCGATCCAGTCCTTCCAGCGCCAGACCCAGGCGCCGGCAAAACCGAGCACGCCGCGCGATGCGACCGCGTACCGGTCGCCGGTGCTGATCAGGGCCAGCCAGCGGCTTTGCGGGCGATAAGGCCGCAACGCCAGGCCGAGCACGCTGCGGCGCAGGTTCTCGGCCAGCGGGCGGCCCTGGCGCACCGCGAACACGCCCGCCTTGGCCAGCGGATGGTTGATCATCGCGGCGATGTCGCCGGCGGCGAAGATGCGGGGATCGGTCACCGACTGAAGCACATCGTTGACCTGAATGAAGCCGTTGCCGTCCAGCGCCAGGCCGGTGCCGGCCAGCCAGGGGGCGCCGCCGGCCTGGGTGACCCAGACGATTTCGTCGGCCGCCAGGGTGGCCCCGTCCCGGGTCCTCAGCTTGCCGGCCGTCACCTCGACCACCTCGGCACCGCCATGCACGGCCACGCCGCGGCGCGCCAGGACCTGCTCGAATCGCCGGCGCACCCCCGCGTTGTGGGTCGGCAGCACCTGATCGGCGTCGGTAAACAGGTGAAAGTGCAAGTCGTCCGGATCGCGGCCCAGCGCCTGAATCTCCCGGCGCAGCCGGTATTGCATCGCCAGGGCCAGCTCGACCCCGCCGGCGCCCCCGCCCACGAGCGCGATCGTCATCGCGCCGCGCTGGTGCCGGACGCGCTCGAGCAGCGCCAGCCAGCGTTCGTTGAAACGATGGATCGGCTTGACCGCGACGGCGTGCTCGGCGGCGCCGCGAACACCGGCCACCTGCGGCGTCGAGCCGATGTTGATCGAGGCGAAGTCATAAGGCACCGCCGGGCGGTGGCGGCACAGCACGCGCTGCCCGACACGATCGAGGCCGACGACTTCATCGCGAAAAAGCCGGGCGCCGGCAAACGCGGCCAGCCGCCCCAGGTCGATATGCACGTCGTCGTACCCGTAGTGCCCCGCGACATAACCCGGCAGCATGCCCGAATACGGCGTGTGCACATCGGTGCAGACCAGGGTCAGCCGAACCCCTGGCACCGGGCGCATGCCGAAGCGCTTGAGCACCCCCACATGGCTGTGCCCTCCGCCCACCAGGACGATATCGCGCAATACAGGTTGATCTGAGGCTTGCATTCAGGGAGTCCGCAGGGATTCGACGAGCCGATGCAGCGCCGCGCGCTCGGCATCGGGGGAAAACAGGGGTGCCCGGCGCGCGCATTGTGCCTGCAGATGCGCCAGAAACCCCGACGATCCGGGCCAGGGCAGCTCGCGCTGGCAACGGCGCAGCAGCTGGGCCAGACCGGCGCTGTCGCCGGGCTCGAAGTAGCCGTCGTAGTCGGCCCCCAGCATGCCGACGTTGCCGGGGATCCGGGAGGCCAGCACCGGCGTGCCGCAGCGGACCGCTTCCATCACGACATGCGCGCCTCCTTCCATCCGGCTGGCGTGGACCAGCACATGGGCGCGCTGGATGTGCCGTCGGGTGCTCTCGTGGGGCAGTCCGCCCAGCCAGCGATAGCGCGGGCACTCGGTGGCCGTGTCGCGGGCGGCCTGGCCCAGCGCGCCGTCGAGCGGCGCCCCGATGTGATCGATCGCGATGCCCGGCTCGTCGCGTACCAGCCGTGCCGCCGCCATCAGCGTGAGCGGATCCTTCTCGTCGCGCAGATGGCCCACCATCACCGCCCGCAGGCGCCGCACCGGCTTGGCCAGGGTGCGCCGTTCGCCGGTGGACTGGAAGATCGCCTGCGCCTTCCAGCGGACGTCCTGCGGCAGCGCGGCCAGCCCTTCGGGCTGCAGCACCACGATCTTCTGTGCCGCGGCGAGGGACAGCCGCACCCGGTCATCGACCGCCAGGTCGCGGTACAGGTCGGTTCCGGTCATCACCACCGCGAGGCCACGACCCGGGCAGCCGCGCGCCCACGCGTCGATGGCCGACGCCGAACGCCGCGCATGCAGGGCGAGCATCACCTGGTCCGCCCGCTCGTCGCGATCGTCGCCACGGCGGTCCGCCGGCCAGTCTTTGACGATTCGCGCAGAATGGCGCTCGGACAGCAGACGCTGCCAGCGGCGCGCGGTCTGCCAGTTGCCGTTGTTGGCATCGGCCAGGGCCGGACTGACGATCACCACCCGAATTCGAGGCACGAAGGGCATCTCAGCGTGAATATCCAAAACTCACCCGGCATGGCGCCGCTCGGCGCGGCCGGCCGGCAACTGGGGCCGAGGGCCCTGGCCGATGTCCTGCAACGCACCCGCCAGCGCACCCTGGGCCTGATCGATGCCTGGGCCCGGGCAAGCCCCGATCTGGCCGTGCCCTGCGAGCCCGAGCTGAACCGGCCCCTGTGGGAGCTGGGCCACATCGGCTGGTTTCAGGAGTGGTGGATCGGGCGCAACGAGCAACGGGACCGGGGTGCCGAATGCGACCCGACCCATCCGCGCAAGCCTTCGCGACTGCCTGACGCAGATTCACTGTACGACTCCAGTGCCGTGCCCCATGCACGGCGCTGGGAGCTGCATCTGCCAGACCTCGCCCGGACCAGGCGCTACCTCGACGCGGTCCTCGCCGAGTCGCTGGCCATCCTGAACGAGGCAGGCGGCGACGACCGGGCGCTGTATTTCTGGCGACTCGTGCTCTATCACGAACAGATGCACAACGAAGCCATGGCGTACATGGCGCAGTCGCAGGGCATTGCGCTGCCTGGCGAGCTCGTGCGGCACCGCCGGACCGCGCCCGCCGGCGAGGCCGCGCCGGATGCCGTCTCGATCGGCATCCCGGCCCAGCGCTGGACTCTCGGCAGCCCGCTGCCCGGATTCGCCTTCGACAACGAAATCGGACCGCACGCCGTCGAACTGGCCGCGTTTCACATCGATGCCCGCCCGGTGTGCTGGGATCGGTATCTGCCGTTCGTGCAGCAGACTGGCCATCGCCTGCCGCCTTACGTGCGCCAGCACTCGGGACAATGGCAAAGCTGCGCGTACGGCCGTTGGGAAACATTGAACCTCGAGACGCCGGCGGTTCATGTCAGCTGGACCGATGCCCACGCATGGTGCCGCTGGGCGGGTCGGCAGCTGCCGACCGAGGCGCAATGGGAATGCGCGGTCCATACCCAGCCGGCACTGCACTGGGGGGCCGTCTGGGAATGGACCGACAGCGTGTTCGAACCGTACCCGGGATTTGTCGCCCACCCCTATCGGGACTATTCGGCGCCCTGGTTCGGCAGCCGCAAGGTGTTGCGCGGGGCCTGCCTGGCGAGCGCGCAGGAAATGGTCAACGCCCGTTACCGGAACTTCTTTCCACCGGAGCGCCGTGACATCTTCGCAGGCTTCCGGACGGTGAGCCCAGCCTGACGGGAGTTCGGCACAGGCCTTTCCCGAACAAACAAAGACACGATATTTGACAATCACTTCGCAATCCCCTTGGAAGGACCAACGCAGTCCACCCGACGGACTCTGTCCGCGTGACCGCGTCCGGTTCGCATTGTGAGGGCTCTGCGGGGTTTTCCCGCGCCCGTCATAATCGCGCGTCATCGACACCAGCGCCCGGGCGCACCCGGACCGGGCTGCGCGCACGCTCCGGTCTTTCTCGGGCCGGCCGATTCCCCTTTCACCATCCTCCACTGCAAGGAATTCCTGATGCTCTCCGTCTCCCGCCGAGATTTTCTGAAGGCCTCCTGCGTCACTGCACTGCCCACCCTGCCCGCCCTGGCGCACGCGCAGGAACGCTCGTTCAAGCCCCAGCCGGGTCAGTGGCGCACCTTCGAATTCACCACCCGCGCGGAAGTCGCCGCCGGCAAGGGCGCGACGCGCGTCTGGCTGCCGATCCCCTCGATCAATACCGACTACCAGCAGTCGCTCGAGAACACCTGGAAGAGCAATGCGGCGAAAGCCGAGCTGACCTCCGACGGCCAGCAGGGCGCCAAGATGCTGATGGCCGTCTTCAACGGCACTGAAGGTACGCCCTATGTCGAACTGACCAGCCGCATTCGGACCCAGAGCCGCAGCACCGACTGGAGCCGCGCGGTGGACGCCCGCGAAGACCCGCAGGTGCTCAAGTCGTGGACCCGGGCCACCGAACTGATGCCCACCGACGGCATCGTGCGCAAGACGGCGCTCGAGATCACCCAGGGCGCGGCGACGGACCTGGACAAGACCCGCAAGATCTACGACTGGATCGTGACGAACACCCACCGCGAGCCGAAAGTGCGCGGTTGTGGCGTGGGCGACATCGCCGCGATGCTCGAGACCGGCAATCTGGGCGGCAAGTGCGGCGACATCAATGCGCTGTTCGTGGGCCTGTGCCGATCGGCCGGCGTGCCCGCGCGCGACGTCTACGGCATCCGGCTCGTGCCCTCGGCCTTCGGCTACAAGGAGCTGTCGGGCAATCCGGCCAACCTGGCGCGCGCGCAGCACTGCCGTGCCGAGGTGTTCCTGGCGAAATACGGATGGGTCGCGATGGACCCTGCCGATGTCGGCAAGGTCATGCGCCTCGAAACCCCGGAGTGGCTCAAGACCACCGAGCACCCGGTGGTGGCACCGGTGAACCGGGCGCTCTTCGGGGGCTGGGAGGGCAACTGGCTGGCCTTCAATACGGCGCACGACGTGGTCCTGCCCGGCTCGAAAGGCCCGAAGCTCGGTTTCTTCATGTATCCCAACGCCGAGAATGCCGAAGGCCGCTTCGACTCGCTCGAGCCCGATCAGTTCAAGTACACGATCACGGCGCGCGAAATCCAGGCCTGATCGCGCCCGCAGGCGGCCTGCGCGCGCGCCGCTCAGCGCAGCAGGCCCTTGCTCCGGGCCTCGGTAACCGCCCTGGCCAGATCGTCGCCGGACTGGTAGTGCGGCACCTTGAACACCAGGCGCCGACCACGCTGCACGAAACTGTTGCTGCCCTGCACTTCGTCCTTCCAGTAGCGATCGGCCAGGGCGATGTGCTTGGGCGGATCGATCATGAAGGCATCCATCGAGCCTCGACCGCCGAAGATGTACAGCTTGCCCCCGATCATCTTCCAGGCGTCGGCATCGCCTCCCCAGGGGATCCCGTACACCACGCCGTTGGCACAGTAGCCGCCATATTGGGGGAGGTATTTTTCCGGCTCCCGGTCGAATAGGGCTTTGTGTTCGGCGCTCGCAAAGCGGAAGTCGACACCCTCGTAACGGCTGCGGTGCTGCGGGCTTCCCTGCACATAGCGCTGCTGCGTGAAATAGGCGACCACGTCGGCGCCCTTGAGCATCAGGCGCGATTCAGGATCATCGGCGACCGCATTCACCGGGCTCAGGCGGCCCGAGGGATTTTGTGCGATCAGGGCGCCGCAGCCCGTGAGGCTTGTCATGACCAGGATCAGGGCAAGGGGGCGCGCAACGGGGAAGTCGGACATGGCGTGTTTCCTGTCAGCGAATGGATTGAAAAGAACCGGGTGCCGAACCCAGGGGATCGAACGCAGGCTCCACAGGCGCCCGCTCGGCCTGCGCCGGAGCGTGCGGGTCTGACGAGGGGTGGAGATCGGCATAGGGAGCTCGCCAGCCGATCAGCCGGCTCGCGTCCTCGCAGCGCCTGCGCAGATCGTCCGGATCAGCGCCCCCCAGGTGCGCGATGCCGTAGCGATAGCTGCCCAGCCACTTGAAGTCTCGGGCCACCGAATCGGCCGACTTGGGAAAAGCCATCAGCAAAGCATCCGGGTAAGCCTGCGCGAACGCGCGCCGCTGGGACTCGTCCGGCTGACGGGAGACTCCGGATGGATCGAACAGCCGATAGACGAAGCTCGCCGCGGCCCCCGCGGACGGTGCGACTCGGGGCAGCGCGGCGGGATCTTCGCCATGGGCGAGCGCCAGGCCCGCCTCGTGCAGATCGATGCCGTCGACGCGCCGATACAGATCGGAAAACTGCGAAGCCAGTCGCGGATTGAACTCGATGACGGTGAGCGCATCGGTGAGCGGATCGTGGAAGAACTCCATGTTGAACAGGCCGTGCGTGAAGCCGATCGCGCTCAGGAAGCGTCGCGCCACGTCGGTGGCCCGCTCGATCACCGCCGCAGGCAGGCGGCTGGGGTAATCGAAGCGCATGAAGGCCTGGGTGCCCGGGTACATCGCCACGTCGACCACACCCAGGCGCCGCAGTTCACCCTGCAAGACATAGCCGTCCAGACAGTACTGGGGGGCACACACGGGTTCTTCGAGCATCAGGCTGTGCGCCGTGCCCGCCTCGGGCAGGCGCTCGCGAACGACACGCTCGAACGGCTCGACCAGATGCCGGATGACCCACAGTTCCCAGGCGCCGAACCGGGTGTGGGCCTGCAGGTCGGCCTGGCTGTGCACCGTGCGCGCCAGCACCGAAAATGCCGCCTTGACCGGTTTGATGAACGCCGGATACGACAGGCCGCCGGGCACGCTGTCGCCATAGGCGCAGTCCAGGCGCTTGAACCTCGGGTTGACCTGCGGGCACACGCGCTCTAGCACTTCTCGGGCGTACAGCTTGTGCTGGCAGGCCAGCACCGCCTTCACCGGCGTTCCGGGCCAGCCCATTCGTTCGGCCAGCAGCGCAGCCGCCAGCGCACCGAACTGCTCATGATGAGAGACCACGGCCTCGAGGCCCTGGCGCCGGGCACGCCAGGCCCACAGGGCCACGAAGCGCTGCATGTCGAACCACGCCAGGCGCGCATTGCTCGGGAAGCTGAACAGGTCGAAACCGGCGCTGACATGCGGCCAGCGCGCGGCCAGCCGCGAGAATGCGATCTGGTCCCAGTCGTAACTGAACAGAATCAGGGACCGAGGCCGCGGGGCTTGCAGGGACATGAGGGGAACCAGGACAGGGACACGCCGCAATACGGCATGTCGAACAGGGACGGGGGACGAACGCTACCGGCGCAGATCGTTCAGTGACCAGTCGTACTCCAGGAACGTGATGGCCGCCTGCCTGCTGCGGATCTTGTCGCGCTCGGCCGGAATCCCTGACAGAACGTCGGCATAGCGGACCATGACATCTTCCAGTTTTCCGAAACCCTGATGTCCCTGTTCGAAGTCCTCGCGAAACCACTTGAAGATCATGCTGACCTGCAGGCGCCCGTCGGCAAAGCGGTTGCGGCTGCGGTCGGCCATGAAGCGCAGCATCCCATCATCGAGCTGGGCACCCAGGCGTGCCGCGGTGAAAGCCTCCGGGCGCAGCGCCGGACAGCCGATGCTCGCGCAGTTCACCGCCGCATGCACCCGCGGGTCGTTGTAGCGCGGACGCAGTTGCTCATGCTCGATCCAGTCGAGGTGGCGTGGCTCGCCGAGCAGGCTGAAGAACCGCTTTTTCCAGGGCGATTGGATCAGCGAACCGAGGTCCTTGATGGATTTGAGCTTCGGATAGGCCGACAGGATCAGCTCGATCGTGAAACCATTGTAGACATTGATCAGGAAGGCCATCTGCTGCTCGCGGCTGAACGCCGCGAAGCCCGCCGGCGTGACGGCGGTCCATTCGGCCAGCACCTGCTGCAGAACGACGCGCTCGGCCAGGAAACCGGTGTAGTCGACGCGCGACTGCTTGTTGTCGGGCAGCCACTGGACGTGCTTTTTCAGCAGGGCGTCCCAGGCCGAATACCCGGTGTCCAGCGGTGGCAGACTCTGCGCGTCGCTCGAGGTCGCGGCGGCCAGAAACGGGCCAGCGGCCAGGGCTTTGAGAGTCGCTCGGCGTTGCAGCTGCATGGGGTCCGCACTTCCTGAGGGGATGACGGGACCGATTGTAGAAGCACTTGATGCCGTCAACGAGATTTAGAATCGCCCATCGACCCCCAGCAGAATCGATCCTTCGATCTGCAGCAGGGGGCGCGACTCCGCCTTGGGACTGGTGTAGTCGAGCTCGCCCTTAAAATCGCCCTTGGCGAAAAAGCCCAGCTTCAGCCCGGCAGGTCCGGGCCGGTCGACCACTTTGAGGGTGTAGCTGGCGTTGGCCTTGGCGCCAACGGAGAACTCGGCGGGACCGCTGAGCTGCTTCAGATCGAAGACGGGATCGACGCCCCACTGGAAGCCGAAATCGATGTCGCCGATTTTTTTCACCGGATCGGGGACCGCTCCGATGATCTGGGTGCGGAACGGAAAGTTGGCGGGCAAGGTCTCGAGCAGTTGCACAATCTGTCGAAAACTGACGACGGCGGGGTCGAGCGGATCATTGCGGGCCGGCACGGTCAGCGACAGCTGCAGCAGTTGTCCGCGCTGATTGAGCGCGGGAATCGGAATCCGGCTGTCCGGCAGCAGCCGCAACTGGGTCAGGTTCGGGAACGGCAGGGGCACTGGCGACGGGGGTGCCGGCTGCCCCGGCAGCACCAGCGGCGGGATCAGCTTGGGCGGACGGATGCCGGCAGGCGTTGCGCCGCCCAGGGTCGGCAGGGTGAGCACCAGCCGGGGAATGATCCCCACCACCATGCTCTGGACCTCGTTTTCGAACAATTTGCCCGATGTCTGCGAACCCACGACCCCATCGATCGCCAGGCGATTGGCACGCTGAAATTCCCGGACACGGCCCTGGGTCTCGGTGCCGAAACGGCCATCGACAACCAGGGGTGCCAGGCGGCGGATATGAAAGTTCAGGACATCCTGGACGGCACGGACGTCGCTGCCCCGGTCACCGATTCGCAAGGTGCGGCTCATGGCGAATCTCCTTTTGAAAAGTGGGAGATCACGGGTGGCGCGATGGCAGACCAGCGCGGTCGGATGGATCAGGAATACGCATGCTGATCGCGCCGGCGGGGCCCGTCCATCGTACCTAAGTAGGGGGCTTGGCGATCCGGCGGTCTTGTTGTCGTGTGGTGCGGCAGCCTGCGTCGCGTATTCCCCCGGTGCTTCCAGGCGTACCCTACCCCCACCGCGGCGTTGTCGTGCGATGGCGCGCGACGGCCTGCCGTCGCGTGTGCCCCAGGCGAGCCACGACCCGGCCAGACCGACACAACAAAAAGCCGGAGACTCTCGATGCCTCACTCAAGGACCCGCATGACCCGACGCGCTCGACGCATCGCCCTGATCGGCCTGGCCGCGCTCGCGCTGCCGGGCGCGAGCGCGCTCGCGCAGGATTTCCCGGCCCGCCCGATTCGAATCATGGTGCCCTGGGCGCCCGGAGGGAATGTCGACATCACGGCCCGCACGATCGCCCCCGCGCTGAGCGAGATCCTCGGCCAGCCGGTGGTGATCGAGAACCGGCCCGGCGCCGGAGGCATGATCGGTTCGGCGTCGGTGGCCAAGGGCGCGGCCGACGGGTACACCCTGCTGCTCGGATCCAGCGGCACGATCACCGTGGCGCCGGCCCTCTCCCGCAATCCCAGCTACGACCCGATCAAGGACTTCGCCCTGGTGGGCCCGATCCATTCGGTGCCGATCGTGCTGACAGCCTCGGCCAAGGTGCCGATCCGCAGCTACAAGGAGTTCCTCACCCAGGCCCAGGCGCGCCCCGGCCAGGTGTCGGTGGCATCGGCGGGCACGGGCTCGTCCAATCATCTGGCGATCGAACTGCTGGGCCGCCAGGCCGGCGTGAAGCTCAATCACATTCCCTACAAAGGCAGCGGCCCGGCGCTCACCGACCTGGTGGGCGGCCAGGTCGACGCGATGATGGACCAGCTCACCGCGTCCCTGCCCCACATCAAGGAAGGCCGCATTCGGGCACTGGCCGTGACCTCGCGCCAGCGCTCGGCCCAGCAGCCGGACGTGCCGACCCTGATCGAGATGGGCCTGCCCGATTACGAGGTGATCACCTTCACCGGACTGTTCGCGCCCGCCGGCACGCCCCGGCCGGTCCTGGACAAGCTGCAGTCAGCCTTGCGCCAGGCGCTGGCCCGGCCGGCCGTGCGCGAGCGTTTTGCCGGCCTGGGAGTCGACCTGATCGAACCGGACTACAAGGCTTTCGAAGCCTATGTTCAGCGTGATTTCGCCAACTGGCGCGCGGTTGCCCGCGAGGCCGGCATCACGATGGACTGACCTGCGTCGCTCCATGGTCGAGCAAAGCCCGGACCACGTCGGCGGCGGCCGGCATCTGCGCGATGTCCGCGCCCAGTTGCCGGGCCGCATGGCGGATCGCGCCGCCTTCCAGCAGCGCGCGTGCCGCACCCGCCACGGCATCTTCCGTGCAGTCCTCGGGCCCCAATACCAGGCCCGCACCCGCTGCGGCCAGCGCCGCGGCGTTTCTGAACTGATCGGCCGCCTGTACGGTGGCATCGAGCCGGGACAGCGCCCGCGCCGCCACCTCGAATGCGGGCCCCTGATTGAAGACCGTGCCGAAACTCAGGTAGAGGATCGGTCGGACGTTGCGCGCCAGTCGACGATGCCATGCGGCCGGCAAGTCCGGCACGACGGTGCCGCCCGCCGCCGCCGGGCTCAAGGCCAGCACCCGATCCGGCTCGCGCGGCGACGCTGCCTGCAGGCGGCGCGGCATGATGTCGATGTAGCGATGTCGGTAGATGCCACCATCGTCAGCCGGCAGCTGCCGCACGCCGGGCTGCTGCCGGCTGAACTCCCGCAGGGCGCCACTCAGATGCCCGTCCGGTGGCCTGAGCCCATACCCGTGGCACACATGGACCAGACCCCGCGAAGCGCAGATCAGCGGCACCGCGAGCGCGGCTGGCTCGTGGACCAGCAGGTCGGGCATCCAGCGATCGATCACCCGCCCGAGATCATCGACCATCGCCGGCGCCACCACCCCGCCGAAGAGGTGCGGAAAGGTGTGGGTACTGAGCTGCAGTCCGCTCATCGAGGCCGCTTCCGGCCAACGCTGCCGATAGAGCGCTCGCGCTGCCGCCATCGCGATGCCGACGGGGAACAGGTCGTACCCCGAGCCGGCAAGGCCGGGCAGCGCATCGGGCGAACTGGCCCAGGCGACTCGATGCCCGGCCTGCCGAAAGGCCATCGCCAGCGGCAGCATCGGCCTCAGATGCCCGAGACTGCCCGACGCGCAGAACAGCACCCGCATGCTCACTCCGCGCCCAGCTTGTATTCGGCAATCAGCCGGGTCCAGGCCGCCTGATCCTGCGCCACGGTGATCGCCAGCGCCTGCGGCGAGTCGGTTTCCGGGAGCATCGCCCGGCGTTCGAGTTCGGCCCGGACTTCGGGTTTGGACATGACGGCGGCGAGTTCGCCCGCCAGACGGTCCACGACGGGCCGCGGGGTCCTGGCCGGCGCGAAGACCGATTGCCAGGTGGGCACCGAGACGCCGGCCACACCCGCCTCGGCCAGGGTCGGCACATCCGGCAGCGCGGCGCCGCGCTGGGGCAGCAAGGTGGCCAGCACCCGCACCGCACCGCTTCTGGCATGCGGCAGGACCAGCGAGACCGGACCGAACATCACCTGGATGCGGCCGGCCAGAAGGTCCGGCATCGCCTGCGTGCCCCCTTTGTACGGCACACGGACCATGCGGGTATCAGTTGCCTTCATGAACTGCGACGCCGCCATCAGTTCGCTCAGCGTCGCGGTCGAAAAGCTCAGCTTGTCGGGGTTGGCCCGGGCGTATGCCACCAGATCGGCCACCGTCCTGACGGGAAGATCGGGATGCACCACCAGGCAAAAGCTCAGGCGCCCCGCTTTGCCGATCGGCGCAAATTCGGACAGCCAATCGAAGGCGGGCGGCCTGGCCTGCAAGGGGGCGGCAAGCATCGAACCGGGCGTAAAGAGCAGCGTGTGGCCATCGGCCGGTGCCGACATGACCTCGCGTGCCCCGATCGCGCCGTCGGCGCCCGGCTTGTTGTCGACGACGACCGGCTGTCCCAGCGATCGGGAAAGGTGTTGCGCCACCATGCGGGCCAGGAAATCGGTCGGGCCGCCGCTGGCCAGGGGCACCACCAGGCGCACGGCCTTGCTGGGGTAGGCATCTTGAGCGTGTGCGGGCGGGGCTGCTGCCGGCAGGAAGCTCATCACGAACAGGAACGCGGTGATCAGAACTCGCATGTCGAACTCCATCTGCAAATTGGGAACGGGGGGATTGGGATCGGACCCGTCGAGCGGGCCGGGCTAGAACCAGCGGGTCTGGACGATCAGCACACAAATGGCCGTACACATCAGCGCATTGACGGCGTTGATGAACGCCGCGCGATTGATCCGATGAGCGTTCTGCTCCACCAGCCAGAGCGCCATGGTTGCGTTGGCGCCCAGGAAGGTGAGCCAGGTCAGCAGCGAATGCTGGTCGGACTGGCCACTGTTCTGAATCGACAGCAGCGTGGGCAGGTAAGCCACGATGCGCAGGCTGTTGAATCCGGTGAAGGCCCACGCCAGCAGCATCGTGCGCAGGCGGCGCTGCGTGACCGGAGCGGCCGGTTGAATCGCTGTCGTGAGAGCTTGCATGGTGCGGACTCCAGATCTCGGGGGTGACGCCAATCTAAAGGGCGGAACCGATGCACGAAAGCCGATCCTGATTCAGATTCGTTTAAGCTTTTGACTTAAACGAACGGCCAGGAAGGAAGCGGCGCATGGACAAGCTCAGAGCCCTGGAATACTTCATCGCGGCTGCCGAGGAAGGCAGCTTCTCCGGCGCCGCGAGGCGTCTGGACGTCAGCGTGCCGTCGATCGCGAAGCTGATCGGCTCGCTGGAGACCCACTTGGGCGCCCGCCTGATCGACCGCTCCACCCAGGGGCTCAAGCTCACCGCCAGGGGCGAGGCCTACCTGGAAGCCTGCCTGCCGCTGGTCAGGCAATTGGCCGATGCCGATCAGCTGGTGGCCGACTCCGGCGGGCCTCGCGAGCGAACCCTGATCGTTGGCGCGCCAGGTCTGGCCACCCGGCTGCTGCTCGTGCCGGCGCTGGCGCAATTTCGCGCGCGCCATCCCGGCATCCAGATCGACTTGCGGGCGATCGACCGCCTCACCATCACCGATGGCCAGATCCAGGGACTCGACATCCTGCTGGCCCTCGGCTGGCCGGGCAGCGTCAGCCTGGTGCAGCGACGGATGGCGCAAAGCCGCCTGATCCTCTGCGCGACGCCGGACTACTGGCAGCGCCACGGCATCCCCACCCGTCCCAAGGACCTGCTCGCCCATCAATGCCTGCTCGTCCGCTCGCCCGAAGGGACCGTGCTGGATCTCTGGCGGCATCAGCGCGGATCGGAGACCGAAGAGGTCGCCGTGCGGGGCTGGCTGGTCAGCGAGAGCCGCGACTACGTGCTCCAGGCCGTGCTCGGTGGCCACGGAGTGGGCCGCTTCTCGGACATCTCGGTGTGGCCGCACGTCAAGAACGGCGACCTGCAGGCGGTGATGCCCGACTGGACCAGCCAGGACGCGCCACCGTACAGCGTGTTGTATCGACCCGAAGCGCGGCGCGATCCGATGGTTCAGGCAGTCGTCGGATTTCTGGCCGAACTGCTGATGGGGATCGAGGCCGAATGCCAGAGCGCATTCGGCGCCCGTCCCGCGGCCTCGCGGCCAGGCTGGTACGCGCGGCGCCAGGGGCGCGCCTCGAGCACCTTGCGCGGCGCGGGCTCGATCACCGGCAAGCCGGCCTGAGGTCCGCCGGCGCGGGTATCAGCTCCGGTTTCCCTTCGCGTGCAGCGCCAGGATCGCGGCGATTGCCCGGTTCAAGGGCGTGGGCACGCCCTTGAGCGCGCCCAGTTCCACCACCCCGCCGGCAAGCCAGCGCACTTCGAGCGGGTTGCCGCGCTCGAGGTCGTGGTGCATCGACGAGGTCATGTCGTAGGCGACGTTGTCGGCCAGCTGCAGCCGCACTTCGGCGTAATCGCGCGCCAGGTCGACCCCATGCGCGCGGCCCACGGCCACCACCTCGCGCATCAGATCGAGCAGCAGGGCCCGGGTCTGCGGATGGTCCCTGATCGGTCCGATGGGTTTGCGGATGGTGCTCGTCGTGCCGGACAGCCCGACCAGGAAAACATACTTCTGCCAGATCTCGCGCACGATGTCGGCAGAGAGCTCGGCCTGGATTCCGCCGGCCAGGCAGGCTGCCAGGAAGGCCTGGCCGCGCGGCGACCGTGTCCCGTCGAACTCGCCGAAAACCAGCCGCTGCATCGGGCCGGTCTGGCGGATCACGCCCGGACGGTCGATGGTCGCGGCGATGTAGCCCACGCCACCCATCAGTTGCGACGCATCGATGGCGCTGCGCAGCATCTGGTCCTTGAGCACGCCGTTCTGGAACGAGACCACGCAGGTGTCCGGCCCGATCATCGGGACGATCTGCGCCAGCGCGGCCTCGGTGTCCCATAGCTTCACGCACAGCATCACCAGGTCGACCTCACCCACCGAGGCGGGATCGTCGGTGGCATTCACCTGCGCGAGATGCATGGGCTCGGGACCCTCGACGCGCAGGCCATGTTCGCGCATGGCCCTCAGGTGCGAGCCCCGGGCGACAAAGTGCACGTCCGCCCCGCCCCGGGCCAGGCGCGCGCCGAAATAGCCGCCCAGGCCACCCGACCCCATCACTGCAATGCGCATGATCAATCCCTGTTCTGTCCAGCCTTTTGCCGGATTTCGTCAACGCCTGCGCTCAGCATAACCGCAAGGCGCGGCGGCCCTGCGGCATGCCACGTCAGGAGCACGGCGACGCGCTCAGCGGGCCGGGCCGGGCAGCGGGATGCTCAGGAAGCCGCTGAGGTACGCCCGGGTCTCCTGGACGGCATGTGCCCGAGACGGCTCATGGCCCCCGGCGTGGGCGCCGCGCCCGTCTGGCGCCCGAGGGTTGTAGACATCAGGCAGGAACACGAGCCGGTTGCTCGGGGCATCGAAGCCGTGATGGGCCCCCGGGTAAAGGAGCGTCCTCACGATGAAGGGCGTGTCAGCGAAATGCCGCGCGAGATCGACGCAGGGCGCGGCCGGCACCCAGTCGTCGGCTTCGCCATGCAGGATGAGCAAAGGCATGGTCGGGCGGTAGTTGTTCAAGGCGGGAGGCCGCGGGCACCCAGGGTAGAACGCGATGGCCGCCCTGAAGCGCGGGCCGTCCGCCAGACGTCCGGGCGCTTCGGGCCGAACCACGCCCATCACCGTCGAGCCGCCGTGCGACCAGCCGGCGACGAAGATCCGCTGAGGGTCGACATCAGATCGTCGCACAAGCCACGCCAGCGCAGCATAGGCATCGGCAGTACGGTCCTCCCAGGGTCTGGCGGGGCGCTCGGCACTGGGGATCGGACAGATCGATCCGGCGCCCCGCGGACTGAAACTGTCCAGGGTCAGCGCGACGAATCCCCACTGCGCAAAACGTTCGGCCCAGGCCCGCTGATTGCTGGAGAGCCGCCCGCGCGCGTCGAGCATGCCGCTGCAACCGTGAAGCAGCACGATCGCAGGATGCCGGGCGCGCCTGGCACCGGCCGGCGGGAACAAGACACCGCTGAGCGTCAGGCCGGGGCCAGGCAGGGTGATCCTTTGTTCTGCCCCGGCCTTGCTGGCGAACGTGGCAGCGCGATCGGGGGTGGCGCAGCTCCCAAGCATCAGGAGCAGCGGCAGGAGCATCGCAATTCCCAACTTGCAGAACGTGGACTCGGTCATGGTGCGCTTCCAAGCGGCCAGGTTCCAGCATGCTGCTCGGGCGTGCGGCCAGTGTCCATCGCACCAAAGTCCATCGACGTGCCTCATTGCGAATTCCTGGATCGTCCTATGCCCAGAACAATCCCTTGCTGCCTTCGAGTGTTCGGGTCATCCGGTAATCTCCCCGCTGCCTCGCGCCCGCCGCGCGAAGCGCTCACCCGAGTCGGATTGACTTTCGCCCAGCCGTTCATGCACCGCATCCCACTCGCGCGCCCCCGCCGATGACCGAGGCCGCGCACAAACCCACCGTTCGCACCTTCGCCGCCATTGGCGGCTTCGAGGCGATCGCGCGCGGCGTCACGCTGTCGGTGTATCCGCTGACGCTCTACCGCGCCTGGGGCGATGCGGTCGTCGTGTCGAAGATCTATTTTGCGGTCGGCATCCTGTCGCTCGCGATGGTGCTGGCAGTGCCGCTGCTCACCCGCCATGTCCCGCGCCGCTACGTGCATTCGCTGGGCGTGCTGCTGTATCTGATGGCCGCCGGATTCGGCATGGTGGGCGGCAAGGCTGTCGCACTGGCCCTGATGTGCACGGCGCTGGGCACCGCGATCGCCTTCGTCTGCTACAACGCCAACGTGCTCGACTATGTGGCCAAGGGGGAATTGGGCCGCCTCGAGACGCTGCGGCTGTTCTACGCCGGCACCGGCTGGGCAGTGGGCCCTTTTCTGGGTGTCTGGCTGCTGGGCTTCTGGCACGGCGCGCCGTTTGCCATCGTCGCCACCGCCGCGCTCGCGATGCTGTTCTCGATCTGGTGGATGGGCATGGGCAGTACCCGCCTGGCCTCGCGGGTCGGCACAGCCTCATCCAATCCCTTGCGTTACCTGCGCCGATTCGCGGCCCAGCCACGGCTGGTGGGCGGGTGGTTCCTGGCCGTCATGCGTTCGTGCGGCTGGGCGGTCTACCTGGTCTACGTGGGCATCTTCGCCATCGAAAGCAACCTGAGCGAGCGCATCGGCGGCATGGCGGCCTCGTTGGCTTCGATGGGACTGTTCTTCGCGCCGCTGATGCTGCGCTGGATGCAGACCCGCTCGCTGCGCGCGGCCGTGCGCACCGGCTTCCTGTGCTCGGGCGGCTGCTTCGTCGCGGCCGCCGCGCTGTCCGCCTGGCCCTGGGCGAGCATCGCGCTGCTGCTGCTGGGCGCCTATTTCCTGGTCCTGCTGGACATCTGCGGCGGCCTGCCCTTCCTGATGTCGGTCAAGCCCTCCGAGCGCAATGAAATGTCGGCGGTGTACTCGACCTTCCGCGATGTCGCCAACATCATCACCCCAGGCATCGTCTGGCTCGTGCTTCAGGTCGGGCCGCTGGCCGCGGTCTTCGCGGCGGGCGGCATCGGGCTGCTGGCGGCCTGGCTGGTGGCCGGGCGCATGCATCCGCAGCTGGGCGTGCCAGCAGGCGAGCGGCTGCGCCAACGCTCGAGTCCCTAGGAAGCTGCCGGCAACCCAGGCCGGCGCAGCCCGTGTTCGGGTCATCCGGCCCGTCGCGCGCGCGGCAGCGCGCTCTCAGTCCATCACTCAGGTGTAGGCCGCGCGGATTCGCGAGGCGGTCCGCCGCAAGGGCAGCAGGAACTGCGCCAGTGCGCCGGCCTGATCGAAGGCGCCCGCGGGCAGGCTGACGTTGATCGCCGCCACCGTCCGGCCGTCAGGATCGCGCACCGGCACGGCCAGCCCGCAGATCGATTCGTCGAGCTCACCGTCGATCCAGGCCCATCCCTGCTCGCGCACCCGGGCGATCTCCAGACCCAGCAGCGCACGATCGACCAGCGTGGTGCGGGTGAGCTTCTTCAGCGTGGCGTTGGCCAGATAGGCCGCCAGGGCCGATTCGTCCAGCCCGGCCAGCAGCACCCGGCCCATCGACACGGCATGCGCCGGCAGCCGGCTGCCCAGGCTGGGACTGATGGCCAGGATGCGTCGGGTGTGCAGGCGCACGACATAAACGATGTCTTCCTCGTCCAGCACCGAGATGGCGCAGGACTGGCCGATGTCGGCACACAGTTCCTCCAGGGCCAGCTGCGCCTGGCGCCAGTACGGCAGTGTGTACAGGTACGACAGGCCGAGCCGCAGCACCTTGGGCGTGAGCCAGTAGTGCTTGCCGTCCGTGCGCGTGAAACCCAGTTCGGTGAGGGTCATCAGCAGGCGGCGCACCACGCTGCGCGGCAGCGCCGCCGCCTCGGCGATCTCGGCGATGTTGCAGGCCGGTCGCGACTTGCCCATCACCTCGATCACGGTCAGGCCGCGGGCGAAAGTCCGAACGAAGGATTCGCTTTCGGGGGTTGCCATCAGAAACGATCCCTGCGCTTGACAAGGCCGGTGTCGAATTCAACAATGCCTCAGCCTGACCATCAAGCGGTTAACTATAACCGCCAGGCGGTCATTGTAGCCACATTGACGCCGATTGGAGAAACCCACGTGCAAAACGAACCGGCATTCGAGACCGACTTCTGGAAAGACGCGCAGCTGCGCAAGGTGTGGGACGAGATCATCCCGGGCGAACCGCGCAAGACCATTCCGTACACGCTGACGCTGGAGGCCATCCAGAAGTACTGCCGCGTCGTGGGCGACCTGCATCCGCTGTATTTCGACGAGGACTATGCAAAGCGCTCGCCCTACAAGGGCCTGATCGCACCGCCCGCCATCCACATCCTGCTGATGTTCGCCTGCACGCCGGCAGATGATTGGATGCGCAGCCCCGGCACGGTCAACGCCGGCCAGTCCTGGAGCTACAACATCCCGGCGCGGCCCGGCGACGTGATCCGGCTCGAGGCGCGCGCGCTGGACAAGTTCATCCGCAAGGACCGGCTGTTCGTCGTGCACGACAACGTCTTCTTCAACCAGCACAACCAGGTCATCTGTTCGGGCCGCGGTCAAACCATCCGCCCGGCCTGAGGAGCACACCATGAACGCTGCATTCGACACCATCGAGACCGGCACCCGCATCGAAGGTGTGCCCTTTTCGCCCACGCGCGAATCGATCCGCGAGTTCTGCGACGCCTCGCTGGACTACAACCCGCTGCACCTTGACGACGACTACATGAAGAACAGCTTCGGCAAGACGACCTTCGGCGGCATCATCATGCACGGCATGAACAACTTCGGCGTGATCAGCAAGATGCTGACCGACTGGTTGTATCCGCTGGGGGGCGTGCACCGCCGGCTCGAAACCCGATGGAAGGCACCGGTCAAGCCGGGCGACACGATCACCGCCAGCGCCGTGGTCACCGCCAAGCGGCCCACCGGCAAGAGCCAGTGGATGACGCTGGACGTGGCGGTTCGCAATCAGCGCGGCGAACTGGTCGCGCATGGCGAGGCGATGGTCGAATTCCCGGCGGAGATCGCAGCATGAAGATGCTGGCCCGGTTGACGCTTGCCGTCGTGACCTGCATGGCTGCCGCGACGGCCTTTGCGCAGGCGTTTCCCGCGCGGCCGGTGCGCATCATCGTGCCGTTCCCGGCCGGCGGCACCACCGACATCCTGGCGCGCCAGATCTCGGCCGAACTCGCCGCCCGCTGGGGCCAGCCGGTCATCGTCGACAACAAGGGCGGGGCCAGCGGCACGATCGGCTCCGAGATGCTGGTGCAGTCGGCCCGCGGCCACTGATGCTGACCGCCACCCATCGTGATAACGGGCCGTACAAGGCTCCGGCACCCGCGCCGACTTCACGCCGATCGCGCTGATCGCCTCCGTGCCCAACGTGCTGCTGGTGAATCCTGCGCTGCCGGTCAGCAGCGTGCAGGAACTGATCAAGTACGCGAAGGACAAGCCCGGCACCCTGAGCTTCGGCTCGACCGGCATCGGCGGCGCCAATCACCTGGCCGGCGAGCTGTTCAAGTTCAGCACCGGCATCGAAGCGCTGCACACCCCCCAAGGCGCGGCGCCGCGAGACTGCTGGCGGTCGACCGATGATGTTCGACTCGCTGCCTGGCGTGATCCAGCGGTGCGTGCCGGCGCTGCGCGCCCTGGGTGTCACCACACTGAAGCGCGCGCCGGCCGCACCGGACATTCCCACCTGGACGAGGCCGGCGTGAAGGGCTTCGAAGCCACCGCCTGGTTCGGCCTTTATGCACCGGGCAAGATGGCGCCCGCGCTGGCCGCGCGGCTGAACGCGGACGTGCTCGACGTGCTGAAGTCCGCAAAAATCCGCGGCCAGTTCGCCGAACAGGGCGCCGACCCTGGCGCACTGCCGCAGCCGGAGTTCACCCGCTTCGTCGATGCCGAGATCATCAAGTGGGGCAAGGTCATCACCGCCGCCAACGTCAAGCTGGACTGAGCCGACCATGCGCCAAGCCCCGAGGAACCCGCCATGAAGACCCTGATCGCCGGAGGCGGCATCGGCGGTCTCACCACCGCCTTGAGCCTTCACGCGGCCGGCCAGACCGATCTGCAGGTGTTCGAGGCCGCCGCCGAAATCCGCCAATTGGGCGTGGGCGTCAACCTGCCGCCCCACGCGGTGCGCGAGCTGACCGAGCTCGGCCTGGGCGACGAGCTGGCGCGCATCGGCATCCCGACCTCCGAGCTCGCGTACTACGACCGCCGCGGCAAGCTGATCTGGGCCGAGACTCGCGGCCTTGCCGCCGGGTATCGCTGGCCGCAGTACTCGATCCATCGCGGGCGACTGCAGCAGGTGCTGTACGAGGCCCTGACCCAACGGCTGGGCGAAGGGTCGGTGAAGACCAGCCGTCGCGTCACCGGTTTCGAGCAGGGTGTCGTGCCGCACGACGGTGTGCGCGATGAGGCCCGCAATGGCTTGCCCGATGGCGTGCGCGCAAGAGTCAGCGATCGCGACGGCCACTCGCAAGTCCATCAGGGCGACCTGCTGGTGGCCGCCGACGGCATCCGTTCGGCGGCACGCGCCATCGTCTATCCCGACCAGGGGCCGCTGGCCACCAACGGCTGGATGATGTATCGCGGCACGACGCAGCACGCGCCGTTCCTGAGCGGCACCTCGATGGTCATCATCGGCGACGAGCACCTGCGGGTGGTCGTTTATCCGATCGGCCCCGACGTGATCAACTGGCTGCTGGTGCGCCCGGTGCCGGGCGAAGCGGGCGAGCTGGGCAACTGGAACCGCGAGCTCGATCCGCGCCAGGTGGCCACTCACGTGCACGACTGGACATTCGACTGGCTCGACGTGCCGGCGATGATCGCCGGCTCGCAGATGGCCTGGGAGTATCCGATGGCCGACTTCGACCCGCTGCCGCGCTGGGTGTTCGGCCGGGTCGCGCTGCTGGGCGACGCCGCGCACGCGATGTACCCGTTCGGCTCGAACGGCGCCTCGCAGGCAATCCTCGATGCGCGTGTGCTGGCCTGGAGCCTGGCCACCCATCCCGGCAATATCGACGAAGCGCTGGCCGCCTACGAGGCCGAGCGGCGCCCGGTGGCCAGTTCGGTGCAACTGGCCAATCGGCGCCAGGCCGGCGATGTGATGGCCCGGATCAGCGCGCTGGTGCGCCAGGACGCGCACGGCGCCGCCAAGGAAGAACTGAAGGCGGTCGAGGCGCAGTACAAGAAACTGGCCGGCTTCGATGCCGAGACCCTCAATCAGCGGCCCTCGTGGAGCGTGGTGCGCACATGACCCCTCAATCGCTTTCGCACATCCGGGTGCTCGACCTGTCGCGCGTGCTGGCCGGCCCCTGGTGCACGCAGAACCTCGCCGACCTGGGCGCCGAGGTCATCAAGATCGAGCGTCCCGGCGCCGGTGACGACACCCGCGGCTGGGGTCCCCCCTGGGTCAAGGGCGAAGGCGGCACGGACACGACCGACTCGACCTATTTCGCCGCCGCCAATCGCGGCAAGAAGTCGGTCGCGGTCGACATCGCCAAGCCCGCCGGCCAGGCGCTGATTCGCGAGCTGGCCGCGCAGTGCGACGTGCTGATCGAGAACTACAAGGTCGGTGACCTGGCCCGTTACGGCCTGGACTACGCCACGCTGTCGGCGATCAACCCGGGTCTGGTGTACTGCTCGATCACCGGTTATGGCCAGGATGGGCCGTTCTCGCACAAGCCCGGCTACGACTTCGTGTTCCAGGGCATGGGCGGGCTGATGAGCGTCACCGGCGAGGCCGATCGCCTGCCCGGCGGCGGCCCGCAGAAAGTGGGCATCGCGATCGCCGACGTGCTGACCGGCATGTACGCATCGGTGGCCATCCTCGCCGCACTGAACCATCGCAGCCAGTCCGGACGGGGCCAGTACATCGACATGGCCCTGCTCGACTGCATCGTCGCGCTCGGCGGCAACCAGATCACCGGCTACTTCGCCAGCGGCAAGGTGCCGGGCCGCTTCGGCAATGCCCATGCCACGCTGGTGCCCTATCAGGTCTTCGGCACCGCCGACGGCCAGATGGTGGTGGCCGTCGGCAACGACGTGCAGTGGCAGCGCTATTGCGACGCCATCGGCCGGCCCGACCTGGCCCAGGAGGAACGCTGGCGCAAGGTGACCGGGCGCATCGTCGGGCGCGACGAACTGGTGCCCGACCTGTGCAACACGATGGCGACCCGCACCACCGCCGACTGGATCGCCCGGCTCGAGGCCAATGACGTGCCCTGCGGCCCGATCAACAACTACCGGCAGGTGTTCGAGAACCCGCAGGTGATCCATCGCGGGCTGCGCGTGGATATCCCGCGCACCGCCGGCGGCACCGTGTCGACCATCGCCAGCCCGATGCGCCTGCAGGGCACACCGGTCACCTACGAGCAGGCGCCGCCCACCCTGGGCGAGCACACCGAATGGTGGCTGCGTGAACGGATGGGCCGCAGCCAGGAGCAGATCGACGCGCTGCTGGCCGCGGGGGTGGTGCAGACCGGCCGCTGAGCGCAAGTCACGGCGTCCGGAGCTCGGGGCTCCGAGTCCCGCGCAACGGGCGGCGCGTTCAGGGCCCGAAGCTCGATCGTGCCAGGATGCCCCAGCCCTGCTCGTCGCGCGTGAGCACATACAGCGACTCGTACACGCCGATCACCGAGCCGTCGTCGCGAAACCGCGTGTACGACAGCGCGTAGTGCGCCTTGACGTCGTTGAACTGGACCAGGTCGCGCCGCACCCACTCGCTGTGCGACCACCGGTCTTCGGCCTTCAGCTTGTCGAACAGGTCCATCGGGTTGCTGCCCGCCTGCGGGTAGACCTTGATCTCGCCGCGCGCGATGCGCACGTGCGGAAAGTGCATCGCCCGGTCCATGCCGGCGGCATCGTAGGCGTTCAGGGCCGCCATGAAATCGTCGAGCACCTTCATGCACTGCGGGTGGATATCGGCTTTGGGCGTTGTCATCGGGACCATTCGGAAAGGTGTTGGCCCAGGCGCGGGGCGACTGACCGACTGTACCAAAGCCAGCGACCATCCCCGGAGCGCCCGTATTCCAGATAGGCCCTCAGGCAATTGCCAACCCCCTCCGATCGGGCTACGGTCACCCGGCCCACTCACTTTCGGATCTGCCATGACTCAATCCCTCGGCCGCGTGCACACCCAGATCGACGGTCCAATCGGCTGGATCGTGTTCGACAACCCCGGCCGGCACAACGCGATGTCGGTCGCGATGTGGGAGGCGATTCCTGCCGCTGTCGACGCACTGGAGGCCAATCCGCAGGTCCGCGTGATCGTGCTGCGCGGCGCGGGCGACCAGGCCTTCGTGTCGGGCGCCGACATCTCCCAGTTCGACCAGGTGCGCGATACCGTCGAGGCGAACCAGCGCTACGAGGCCATGGGCAACACCGGCATGATGAAGATCGCGGACTGCGGCAAGCCGACGATCGCGATGCTGCAGGGTTGGACGCTGGGCGGTGGCGTGGCCATCACCTTGAACTGCGACCTGCGCATCGCCGACGACACCATGCGTTTCGGCATCCCGGCCGCGCGACTGGGCATCGGCTACCGCTGGCCAGGCATCAAGAAGCTGGTCGACACGGTGGGCGGCCCCAATGCCCGCGAGATCTTTCTGACCGGGCGCCGCTTCACCGCCCAGGACGCATTGCGCATGGGCTACGTCAGCCGGGTCGTGGCCAAGGGCGAACTCGAGACCGCCGTGCGGGCCGAGTGCGCGGTCCTGGCAGCCAACGCGCCGCTCACCATGGCCTCGGTCAAGATCGCCATCGACGAGATCCTGCGGGCCGGCCCGCAGATCGACGCCCGACGCATCGAACAGGCAACCCAGCGGGCCTACGCGAGCGAAGACTTCATCGAAGGCCGCCGGGCGTTCATGGAGAAGCGCACGCCGGTCTTCCAGGGACGCTGAAGACGCCCGCCGGCACCCGTCATTTCGCAGGAGACCCTTCCATGAGCGCCACGCGACGCACCCTACTGGGCCTGGGCGCAGGCACTGCCGTCCTCACGCTGGCCGGCCGTGTCGATGCCCAGACTTTCCCCGACAAGCCGATCCGGATGATCATTCCGTTTCCACCCGGCGGGGGCGCCGACCAGTGGGCGCGCATCGTGGCCAGCAAGCTGGAGAAGCTGCTGGGACAGCCGATCGTGTTCGACTACAAGCCCGGCGCCACCACGATCATCGGAGCCGAGGCCACGGCCCGCGCACCGGCCGACGGCTACACGATTCACCAGATGTCGAGTTCGGCCTTCGCGTACATGCCCAATCTGCGCAAGGTCCCCTACGATCCGCTCGCCTCGTTCGTGCCCTTGGGATCTCTGGGCGTGACACCGATGCTGCTGGTCGCCAATCCGAAGGTGCCGGCCAAGAATGTGCCCGAACTGGTCGCCTACGCGAAGGCCAACCCGGGCAAGCTGAACTGTGCCAGCGCTGGCGTGGGGTCGTCGCACCACCTGTTTGGCGAATTCTTCAAGCTGCGCACCGGCATCACGATGAACCACGTGCCCTACAAGGGGGCGGTGCAGTACATTCCCGACCTGATCGGCGGCCAGGTGGATCTGGCCGTCTCCACCGTGCACCCGGCGATTCCCCACCTGCAAAGCGGCAAGCTGCGCGCGATCGGCGTCACCAGCGCCAGGCGCGCCTCGGTCATTCCCGACGTGCCCACCATTGCCGAACAAGGTGTTGCCGGATTCGACGAAAAGCCCTGGAGCCTGTTCGTGGCGCCGGCCGGCATTCCGGCCGAAGCGCAGGCTCGGCTGCGCGCGGCGCTTCGCAGCACGCTCGAAGATCCGGAAATCGTGACCGCGCTGCGCAATGCCGGCGTCGAAGAGGTCGGCGCGGTACCGGTGGACAAGATCTCGGAACTGATGCGTTCCGAGCTCGCCAAATGGGGCGATGTCATTCGCCAGGCCAAGATCACCATCGACAGCTGAGGTTTCCGATGTTCAGACCCACCCCTGGGGGCGCTTTCGAAGGCCTTCGCATCATCGACCTGGCGCAGGTGCGCTCGGGTCCCACCTGCGTCAAGCAGTTCGCCGATTTTGGCGCCGATGTGATCCGGATCGAGCCGCCTCCGCAGTCGGGGCGCACCGAGATGATGACCGGCGCGCGCGACGGCGCCGACATGCTCAACCTGCACCGCAACAAGCGCCAGATCACGCTCGACCTGAAAGCGCCCGGCGCCAAGGAGGTGCTGCATCGGCTGGTGCGCTCGGCCGACGTGCTGGTCGAGAACTACCGGCCCGATGTGAAGGAGCGCCTGGGCATCGACTACGACAGCCTGGCAGCGATCAACCCGCGCATCATCCTGGCCAGCATCTCGGGCTTTGGCCAGGACGGTCCGTACCGCGAACGGCCGGGCTTCGACCAGATTGCGCAGGGCATGTCCGGAATGATGTCGGTCACCGGAAAGCCGGGCGAAGGCCCGATGCGCGTGGGCGCCGCGGTCATCGACGTGGCCACCGGCCTCTATGCGGCGCTGGGCGTGATGACGGCGCTGCACGAACGCCAGCGCAGCGGACGGGGCCAGTGGGTGCAGTCCTCGCTGCTGCAGTCGGGTCTGGGGCTGATGGATTTCCAGGCGGCACGCTTCCTGGTCGATGGCGAAGTGCCGCCACAGGTCGGCAACGACCATCCCACCGGCATGCCGACCTCCGCCTACGCGACGAGCGACGGCCATGTGAACCTGGGCGCCGGCGGCGAGGCGATGTGGCTGAAGTTGTGTGACGTGATCGCCAGGCCCGAACTGGCGGGCGATTCGCGCTTCGGCAAGAGTGCCGACCGTTCGCGCAACCGCGTGGCGCTCAACGCGATCCTGGGCGAGGTGTTCAAGACGCGTACCAGTGCCGACTGGATCGAACGGCTCAACGCCGCCGGAGTGCCCTGCGGCCCGATCTACACCATGGATCAGGTCTTCAGCGACCCGCAGGTCATCCATGGCCGCATGGCGGCCACGGTCACCCACGATACCCGCGGCGAAGTCCGTGTGCTGGCGCCCACGGCGACCTTGTCGCGCACGCCGGGACGACTGGAGCGTTCACTGGCGCCCGTCGGTGCCGACACCGATGACGTGCTGGCCGAACTGGGATACTCGGCCGACGAGATCGCCGCGCTGCGGCGCGACGGCGTGCTCTGAGTTTTCACCCGACCCCGGCGGCCCTCGCGCTGGTGCTCGAACATTGATAAGAACCGACCGCGGAGACCACCATCATGAATCATCCGGAACGCAGCTCACTGACGCGACGCGACCTGCTCAAGCTGGCTGGCGCCAGCTTCACCATCGGCGGCTTTCACGGGGGCGCCAGCGCGCAAGCCTATCCCGACAAGCCGGTGAAGATGATCATCCCTTACCCGGCCGGCGGCGGCGCCGATGCCTGGGGCCGTACCGTGGCGGCCAAGCTTGAAAAGGTGCTGGGGCAGCCGGTGGTCTTCGACTACAAACCCGGCGGCAGCACGACCATCGGTGCCGATGCGGCCGCACGGTCGCCCGCCGACGGCTATACGATCTTCATGATCGACAGCACGGCCTTCGCCTATGTGCCGAACATGCGCAAGATCAACTATGACCCGATCAAGTCGTTCACACCGGTCGGTCTGCTGGGCGTCGGTCCGATGCTGCTGATCGCCAACCCCAACCTGCCTGTGCGCAACATCCCGGAACTCATCGCGCATGCCAAGGCCAACCCGGGAAAGGTCACCATCGCCAGCGCCGGCGTCGGCTCGCCCCATCACCTGATCGGAGAGTTCTTCAGCAACAGGGCCGGTATTTCATTGACCCATGTGCCCTACAAGGGCGCGGTTCAATATGTGGCCGACCTGGTCGGCGGACAGGTCGACCTCGCGGTTTCCACCATCACTCCGGTGCTGCAGCACATCGCCACCGGACGCCTGCGACCCTTGGGTGTGTCCAGTGCCAAGCGCTCGTCCGCACTGCCCGACGTGCCTGCCATCGCCGAACAGGGGCTGGCGGGTTTCGATGAAAAGCCCTGGAGCTGCTTCGTTGCGCCAGCAGGCGTGCCGCCGGCGATACTCGAGAAACTGCGCGCCGCTTACAAGTCGACCATCGAAGACCCGGAAGTGTCGGCCACCCTGCGCAAGGTAGGCCTCGAGGAGGTTGGCGCCTGGACCCCGGCACAGATCGGCGATCAGATGCAGGCCGACCTGGTCAAGTGGGGCGACATCATCCGCAAGGCGAACATCCGGCTCGACAGCTGAAGCCGCGCGGAATCAGTGCGCCGCACGCTCCAGCACGGGACCGAGGTCGAGGTCTTCGTGGTGGACCCGGAATGCCCCGGCGTCGATCTCGATGACCGAGAACGCCGGTGTGCCGGTGACCAGACGGACGCTTCGACGAAGCCCCAGCGAGGCCTGATGCACCAGGCTGCGCTGCCCGATGACGGGAATGCCCTGCCATTGGCCGAAGCTGGTGCGGTGGGTGTGTCCGTGCCCGATGAACAGCAGCCTGTGGCGATGCGGGGCCAGAACGGCGGCGAGTTCGTCGGCGCGCTGCAGCGCGATGGCATCGACCGCGCGAATGCCCAGCGGACTGGGATGGTGGTGCATGAACAATGCCACCGGCTGGGTGGCATCGGCCAGACGCTCATTCAGCCAGGCCAGCCGCGCCTCGCAGATCGTGCCGCCGGACGAATCTTCCAGGTGGGTGTCGAGCAGGCAAAGGTCGACACCGGCCAATTTTAGATACGACTGCGCAAAGCCGCCCTGCCCGTGGGCGGCGAATCGCTCTAGAAACATCGGCCGCGAATCATGGTTGCCGATGGTGATCTGCCAGGGCACGCTCGAGCGGGCGATGCAGGCCTGCAGTTCGTCGTACGAAGCCGGCTGCGCGGCATGCGTCAGGTCGCCGGTGCAGACCACCGCGTCGGCGTAGGCGAATTCGTCGTTGACCCGCGCCACGAATCGTTCGAGCCGCTCGCGGGGGCACAGCCCGTACGGTTGCGACCCGTCGCCGGTGAGATGCAGGTCGGTGACGTGCAGCAGCACCGCCATGACTACGCCGCTTGCAGCGTGGCCAGGTCGATCTTGTAGAGATCGGCGACATTGCCGCACAAGATGCCCTGGCGCTGTTCGGGCTTCAATGCCCCCGCCTGCTCGGCCAGCATCTGCTGGGACCACGGCCAGGTCGAGTCCGAGTGCGGAAAATCGTTGGCCCACATCAGTCGGCGCCAGTTCATCTGGTCCACCGATCGGAACGCCACCCAGTCGTCCTGGAAGGTGGTGTAGATGTGTTCCATGAAGTACTCGCTGGGCAGGCGCTCGAGCTTCACGCCCGGCGCGAGCCAGTTGTGGTGGCGCTTGTAGGCGTGATCCATCCGGTACAGGTAATGCGGCACCCAGCCCGCGTCGGCTTCGACACACACCACGCGCAGCGACGGATGACGCTGGAACACGCCACCGAAGATCAGGGTGCCCATGATGTCCTGATTGCCGCGGATGATCGACAGGAAGCCGTTGATGCGCGGTCCGCGGGTGGGGGCCGTATCGCGCGTGGTGAGGATGTGGAACGACAGCGGCAGGCCGAGATCGATGGCCGCTTCCCACACCGGGTCATAAATTCTGGAGTCGTAATCCTCGAGCGCCGGATTGCCCGGCATCATCACGCCGCGCAGACCCAGCGCCTTGATCGCCTTGAAGTCCTCGATCATTTCGGCCGGCGAACGGCCGGCTGACTGCCCGCACCCCAGCAGGCGCGCAGGGTGGCGATCGCAGTACGCCGCGATCCAGCGGTTGTAGGCGTCGAAGCAGGCCTTCTGGTAGTCGTAGCTGGGGTGGTTGCACAGCAGCATGCCCACCGTGGGGTAGATGATCTCGGCGGCCACTCCGTCGCGCACCTGGTCGGCCATGCGCGCGTCGGGATCCCAGCCGCCCCGGTGCAGGTCGCTGAACCGGGCGCCGGTGGTCGTGATCGACTCGGGCGGCTTGCCCGCGGCCGCCACCAGCCCGAGGTGGATGGGCTTGGCCATGCCGTCGATCTGGAACACGTCGCCCTTGTCGGTCGAGACGATGCGCGGCGCCTTGTCGCGCCAGGCCCGGTCGATATTCGCCAGGTACGTGTCGGGCGCTTCGGTGATGTGCGAATCGGCGGAGATGATCGGATAGGTCAAGGTGGGCTCCTTCGTCGGCACATCGACTATATCGCGCCCCACCCGGCAGACCCGTTCGCAATGTCGGTTCTCGAACCGTCGCCTGCCCGGGCCGGCGCCCCGCGCGGTCCGGACTCCAATTGCTGGGCGCCGCGATTGACAAGGCCGGGCCACCCTCCTCTACCATCGCCTCGATCGCCAGGCGCGGGGTCCGCCCGCCGCTGGCCTCGACCTTCACCCGAAGCAGGCCGTCGATGAAACCTCAGACCATCGGCCATCCATTCGCCTCTCGCGCCGCCCCGCCGCCACTGCCCCTGGCATCCGCCACCACCGCCTCCAAGGAACCAGACATGTCACAAGCCGCCCAATTCCGATCGCTGCTGGCCAGCGGCAAGATGGTCATCGCCCCGGGGGCCATCGACGGCATCACCGGCCGCGCGATCGACCGGGCCGGATTCCCGGCCGCCTACATGACCGGCGCCGGCACCTCGGCCACCTTGGGCTACCCGGACTACGGACTGCTCACGATGACCGAAATGGTGGCCAACGCCACCCGGATCGTGAACTCGATCTCGATCCCGCTGATCAGCGACGCCGACACCGGCTACGGCAACGAGCTGAACGTGTTTCGTACCGTCCAGGAATTCGAACGGGCCGGCGTGGCGGCAATCCACATCGAGGACCAGGCATTCCCGAAGAAATGCGGCCATCTCGACAACAAGGAAGTGGTCAGCCGCGAGGACTACATCGCCAAGATCCGCGCCGCCGCCGCGGCCCGGCGTACACGCGACTTCTGCATCATCGCGCGCACCGATTCCCGGGCGATGCTCGGTCTGGACGAGGCGATCATGCGCGCCAATCTCGCGCTGGCCAACGGTGCCGATGTGGCCTTCGTCGAGGCGCCGCAGACGATGGAAGAAATCGCGCTGGTGCCCCAGCGGGTCAATGGCGCCTGCCTGCTCAACGTCGTGCGCGGCGGCAAGACGCCCGACATCGTGCTGGCCGATGCCCAGGCCATGGGCTACAAGATCGCGATCCTGCCGGGGCTGCTGCTGGGCGGCATCATCTCGGTGTGCGACCAGCTGCTCGAAGACGTGAAGCGCATGGGCAAGTACCCGCCGCCCAAGGGCGACTCGTCGCCGGCCAAGACCTTCGCGCGGTTCGGCGCGGCCGACTGGGATGCCCGACGCACGGCGTTCCGCGATCCGCTGACCGACCCGGTCGCGCCGGCGGTCACGGCCAAGTAGTGGCACCAGGAGGAATGACCGATGAGTGACGCAAGAACCCTGTTCGACAAGATCTGGCAACGGCATGTGGTCGTCGATCGCGGCGACGGTTACCACCTGCTGTATGTCGACCGGCACCTGATGCACGACGGATCGGCGGCGGGCTTCGCCCGGCTGCGCCAGCGCGGCCAGACCGTGCGCCGCCCCGACCTGGCCTTCGCCACGCCGGACCACTACAACTCGACGGCCGGAAAAACCACCGCCGACATTCCCGACCCCCAGCATCGCCGCCTCGTCGAGCAGATCCAGGAGAACACCAAGGCAAGCGGAGTCACGCTGTTCTACCTCGGCGATGAGCGCCAGGGCATCGCGCACGTGGTGGGTCCGGAACAAGGCATCACCCAGCCCGGCGTCACGCTGGTCTGCGGCGACTCCCACACGGCCACCCATGGCGCGCTCGGCGCGCTCGCCTTCGGCATCGGCTCCTCCGAGGTCACGCACGTCATGGCCACTCAGTGCCTTTGGCAGCGCAAACCGCGATCGATGCGGGTGAACGTCGACGGCACGCTGGGCCCCGGCGTGGGCGCCAAGGATGTGATCCTCGCCATCATCGCGCGCATTGGCGCGGCCGGCGGCGTGGGCCATGTGATCGAATACGCCGGCAGCACCATCCGGGCCCTGTCGATCGAGGGCCGCCTCACGGTGTGCAACATGTCGATCGAAGCGGGCGCGCGCGCCGGCATGGTCGCGCCCGATGACACCACCTACGCGTATCTGCACGGACGGCCGCTGGCCCCGGCCGGTGCGGCCTGGGATCGCGCGCTGGCCTATTGGCGCACCCTGCCCAGCGATGCCGCCTGCCGCTTCGACCGCGAGGTCAGCCTCGATGCGGCGCAGATCGCCCCGATGCTCACCTGGGGCACCAGCCCCGAGGACGCGGTGTCGATCCTGGATCGTGTGCCGGACCCCGCCAGCGCACCCGACGCCACCAAACGCGACGCCATGATCGGCTCGCTGGCCTATATGGACCTCAAGCCCGGCACCCCGATGGACCAGGTCGCGGTGGACCGGGTCTTCATCGGCTCCTGCACCAACAGCCGCATCGAGGATCTGCGCTCGGCCGCCCGCGTGGTGCGCGGCCGCAAGGCGGTGGTGCCGAGCTGGGTGGTGGCGGGTTCGGGACTGGTCAAGCGCCAGGCCGAGGCCGAAGGCCTGGACAAGGTCTTTCGCGAGGCCGGCTTCGAATGGCGAGAGCCGGGCTGCTCGATGTGCGTGGGCATGAACGGCGACACCGGCCTGCCCGGCCAGCGCATCGCCTCGACCTCGAACCGCAACTTCGTCGGCCGCCAGGGCCGCGGGGTGCGCACCCATCTGGTCAGCCCCGCCATGGCCGCCGCCGCTGCCGTCACCGGCCGGTTCACCGACGTGCGCCGCCTGCTGGCCTGAAAGGACATCCATGGAACCCTTCACCACCCTGACGGCGGCCGCAGTCCCGATCGACCAGGCCAATGTCGACACCGACCAGATCATCCCGGCACGTTTCCTGGGCCGCCCGCGCGCGCAGCAGGTCGGCGCGATGTTTCACGACCTGCGCTACGACAGCGCAGGCGCGCCACGACCCGACTTCGTGCTCAATCAGCCGGCCTACGCGCAGGCGAAGATCATCGTGGCCGACCGCAACTTCGCCTGCGGCTCGTCGCGCGAGAACGCGGTCAGCGTGATGGTCGACAACGGTTACCGGGCGTTCATCGCGCCCAGCTTCGGCGACATCTTCTTCAACAACTGCTTCCAGAACGGCGTGCTCCCGATCCGGCTGCCTGCCGAGCGGGTCGAGGCACTGCGAGCCGCGCTGCGCGCCAGGCCGGGCAGCGAACTGACCGTCGATCTGGAGCACCAGACGGTCACCGGGCCCGATGGCAGCTCCGATGGGTTCGAGATCGACTCTTTCCGCAAGGACTGCCTGCTCAAGGGCGTGGACGAGGTCAGCCTGACCTTGGGGTACGAGGCCGACATCGTCCGCTTCGAGGCCGGCCTGCGTCGGGAGATGGACTGGCTGTGAGCCGATCCGGCGGCTGGCCGCCCGCCCTGGCGCGGGCGGCCATCGCGACTAGTCGAGCTTGACGCCCAGCGCCTCGGCCTGGCTGATCCACTTCGGCGCGACCTCGCGCCAGATGCGGCGTGTTTCTTCCAGGCCCACCACCTTGTCGGCGATCGCAAAGGAGTCGCGCAGCGCCTTGTACTTGGGCGCGTCGGTGCCATCGACCGCCACCGCCGCCAGCTTGCGCAGGATGTCTTCCGGAGTGCCGGCAGGTGCGGTCATGGGCAGGCCACCCACCAGGTTGACCAGTTCGCTCTTGTTGCCTTGTTCGACCAGGGTCGGCACGTCGGGCAGCTTCGGGATGCGCAATTGGTTGGTGACGCCGATCGCCCGAACCCCGCGCGCCTGCACCGTGGCATAGGCCTGGTAGCTGCCGACCGCCACCTGGGTCGCGCCGGAAGCCATGTCCAGCCACATCGGCGATTCGCCCTTGTAGTGCACGGTCTCGATCTTCAGGCCGTGGTCCTTGTTCATCTGCTCGGCCATCATGTGCGGGAACGATGCCGGCGAGTACGAGCCCATCACCACGGGGTTCTTGCGCGCCCACTCGACGAACTCCGCATAGTTGCGCGCCGGCACCTTCTCGGACACGGCCATCACCAGCCCGCCGGACGGATAGATGACCACCGGCGTGATGTCCTTGGCCAGATCGAAGGGCAGCTTGCGGTAGAGCACCCGGTTCTGCCAGACGGCGCCGGTCGTGCTGAACAGCAGCGTGTGGCCGTCGGCCGGCGACTTCACCAGTGCCTCGATGGCGATGTTGCCGCCGGCACCCGGCCGGTTCTCGACCACCGCGGTCACGCCGTAGCGCGCGGTGAACTGCTCGGCATACAGGCGCGCGTAGGCGTCGGTCAGGCCGCCGGGCGCGAAGGCCACCAGGATGCGCACGGTCTTGCTGGGCCAGGCGCCCGCCTGGGCGCTGGCCTTGCCGAACGGCACGAGCGTGGCGCCAGCGGCGGCCGGCAGTGCCGCGATGAGTTTGCGGCGGGTCATGGAAAGGGTCATTCGCGTGTCTCCGATCGGTCGTGTGTTCTGGGT
>JADJVQ010000019.1 GCA_016710525.1 Burkholderiaceae bacterium | reverse complement strand
GCTGCTGCACGCCGGGCCGATGCTCGACGCGTCGCTGGACAGCATGCTCACCAACCTGCTGCAGCGTGCCGGCGCGCAGCTCGCGCAGGACCTGCATGATGTCTTCTCGCACCTGGTGCGCGACCTGGTCGCCCGCGCCGTGACCGAGGAGCTGACCCTGCTGCACGCGCGCAGCCTGCAACCCGACTCGCCGCCCGCCCCCCGCAGCCCGCTTCCCTGAATCGAACACCATGACAGCACCCGATACCGCCGCCGCAGGCACCCTGGCCAAGAGTTTCGAGCCCAAAGACATCGAGGCCCGCTGGTATGCCGCCTGGGAGTCCCGAGGGCTGTTCACCGCGGGCGCCCGGCCGAACGCCCCGGCGTTCAGCATCCAGTTGCCCCCGCCCAATGTCACCGGCACGCTGCACATGGGCCACGCGTTCAACCAGACCCTGATGGACGCGCTGACGCGATACCACCGGATGCGCGGCGACAACACGCTGTGGCTGCCGGGCACCGATCACGCCGGCATCGCGACCCAGATCGTGGTCGAGCGCCAGCTCGACGCGCAAAAGCTCACCCGCCACGATCTCGGCCGCGACAAGTTCGTCGAACGGGTCTGGGAATGGAAGCAGGAATCCGGCTCGACGATCACCCGCCAGATGCGCCGGATGGGCGCCTCGACCGACTGGTCGCTCGAGTATTTCACGATGGATCCGGCGCTCTCGGAGGTCGTCAAGGAGGTGTTCGTCGGCCTGTTCGAGCAAGGCCTGATCTACCGCGGCAAACGGCTGGTGAACTGGGATCCCAAACTGCTGACCGCGGTGTCGGACCTCGAGGTGGTGAGCGAGGAAGAAGAAGGCCATCTGTGGGAGATCCGCTACCCGCTGGCCGACGGCAGCGGCCATCTCACCGTGGCCACCACCCGGCCCGAGACCATGCTCGGCGACACCGCGGTGATGGTCCACCCCGAAGATGAGCGATACACCCACCTGCTGGGCAAGACGGTGCGCCTGCCGCTGACCGGCGACAGCGCCGACATCGGCGCCGGCTGGCGCGAGATCCCGATCATCGCCGACGACTACGTCGACCGAGCATTCGGGACCGGCGTGGTCAAAGTGACCCCGGCCCATGACTTCAACGACTACGCGGTCGGCCAGCGGCATCAGCTGCCGCTGATCAACGTGTTCACGCTCGAGGCCTGCTTCAACGAAAACGTGCCCGCCCGCTATCGCGGCCTGGACCGCGAATCCGCCCGGCGCCGCGTGGTCGCCGATCTCGAGCAGCTGGGCCTGCTGGCCGCGACCAAGCCGCACAAGCTGACCGTGCCGCGCGGCGACCGCACCAACGCGATCATCGAACCGATGCTCACCGACCAGTGGTTCGTGGCCATGAGCAAGGCATCTCCGGCCGACTCTGCGCTGGGCGGCAAGAGCATTGCCCAGAAGTCGCTGGATGTCGTGGCCGACGGCTCGATCACCTTCGTGCCCGAGAACTGGCGCAGCACCTACGACCACTGGCTGAACAACATCCAGGACTGGTGCATTTCGCGGCAGCTCTGGTGGGGCCACCAGATTCCCGCCTGGTACAAGGCCGGACCCGACGGCGAGGCCCTGCACGACGGCAGCGTCTTCGTCGCCCGCACCGAAGAGGCCGCGCGCGCGCAGGCCGCGGCGGCCGGCTGGAACGGGGCGCTGGTGCGCGATGCCGACGTGCTCGACACCTGGTTCTCGTCGGCCCTGGTGCCCTTCTCGACCCTGGTCGACCCCAGCGAGGTGTTCCGCAACGGGCGCCCGAACCTGCAGCCGCAACTGGCGCAGTTCCTGCCCTCGTCGGTGCTGGTCACCGGCTTCGACATCATCTTCTTCTGGGTGGCGCGCATGGTCATGATGACCGTGGCGTTCACCGACCAGGTGCCATTTCGCCAGGTCTACGTGCACGCGCTGGTGCGTGACGCCGAAGGCCAGAAGATGTCCAAGAGCAAGGGCAACACACTGGATCCGATCGACCTGATCGACGGGGTCGACCTCGACACCCTGGTGGCCAAGCGCACCACCGGCCTGATGAACCCGAAGCAGGCCGAGACCATCGCCAAGCGCACCCGGCGCGAGTACCCGCAGGGCATTCCGGCCTTCGGCGCCGACGCGCTGCGCTTCACCTTCGCCTCGCTGGGCACGCCCGGGCGCAACATCAACTTCGACCTGGGTCGATGCGAGGGCTACCGCAACTTCTGCAACAAGCTCTGGAACGCCACGCGCTTCGTGCTGATGAACTGCGAGGGCCGCGACAACGGCTTCGCGCCGCACAGCGCCGACCAGTGCGTGCCCGGCGGCTACATGCACTTCACGCAGCTGGACCGCTGGCTGACCTCCACGCTGCAGCGCGTCGAGGCCGAGGTCGAGCGCCACTTCGCCGACTACCGGTTCGACCTGGCCGCGCGCGCCGTCTACGAGTTCGTCTGGAACGAGTTCTGCGACTGGTACCTGGAACTGGCCAAAGTCCAGCTGTCCGGACCCGATGAAGCCGTGCAGCGCGGCACGCGGCGCACGCTGCTGCGCACCCTCGAGACCGTGCTGCGCCTGGCCCACCCGATCATCCCGTTCATCACCGAAGAACTCTGGCAGAAGGTGGCTCCGCTGGCCCATCGCTACGGCGAACGCGGCGTGCAGACCCTGAGCGGCGAAGCCCTCGAAGGCGCAATCGCCGACCAGCGCTTCAGCCTGGTTTCGCAGGCCTATCCGCGCAGCGACTCGGACCGCATCGACGAACGGGCCGAGGCCTGGGTCGGATCATTGAAGGCCATGATCGATGCCTGCCGGGCGCTGCGCGGCGAAATGAACATCGCGCCTTCGCAAAAGCTGCCGCTGATCGCGACCGGCGAAACGGCGCTGCTGCAGTCCTGCGCGCCGTACCTGAAATCGCTGGCGCGCCTGGCCGAAGTGCAGGTGGTGGCCGAACTGCCGCAGTCGCATGCGCCGGTCCAGATCGTCGGCAGCAACCGGCTGATGCTCGAAGTCGAGATCGACCTTGCGGCCGAGCGCGAACGGGTGGGCAAGGAGATCGCGCGCATCGAGGGCGAAGTGATCCGCGCGCAGGCCAAGCTGGGCAACGCCAGCTTCGTCGAACGGGCGCCGGCCGCGGTGGTCGCCCAGGAACGCGAAAGGGTGGCCGCCTTCGAGGGCACGCTGGCCAAGCTGCGCGAACAGCGGGCCAAGCTGGGTTGAGCGGACGGTAGCTGGGGCGGTACGGAGGCCCCGCGCCCGAGATCCCGCCCACGATTGTGTGGGCCCGCCTTCGCGGGCAAAGGGGGGTGTCGAATCCTGCCCGGCGAGTCGACAAGCGCGTCCCGATCCACCAGGAGACCACCATGAAGCGCGTTTCGCAGCCCGTCCGGCTTGCATCCCTTGTCGCATTGGCCGCCGTCCTGGCCGCCTGCGGCAGCGGCAGTGATCACAACGACCGCGGCGCGGTGACATCGACCACCCAGACCGCCGCGCTGCCCAAGGCCGCGATCGATGCCAGCGTCGCCGCGCAGCCCGGCTTCGCTCAGCTGATCGGCGCCGCCGCGCGATGCGACGTCTCGGTCAATCGGCTGATCTACGACACCCGCGACCCGCAGGACAACGACGCCGAAGCCAGCGCCGGCGTGCTGATCCCCTCGGGCTGCACCGGGCCCTTCCCGATCCTGGTCTACCACCACGGCACCACGGTGCTGAAGAACTTCAGCATGTCGGATCCGGCCAACGCCGAGATGGGCCTGCAGCTGGCGATGTTCGCCGCCCAGGGTTACGTCGTGGTGATGCCCGACTATCACGGCTATTCGGGTTCGACCGTGAACTACCACCCCTACCTGCAGGCCAGCAACACCGCCGTGGTCAGCATCGACGCCCTGCGCGCCGCCAAGAAAATGGTCACCGACAAAGGGGTCGCGCTGAGCGGCAAGCTGTTCCTGGCCGGTTACTCGCAGGGCGGCCACGCCGCGATGTCGACCCAGCGCGCGCTCGAGAAGGAATACACCCGCGAATTCACCGTGACCGCGTCGGTCCCGATGGCCGGTCCCTATGCGTTGTCGCAAACCTTCCTGGACGGCATCGACAATCCGGGACAGGGCGCAACGGTCTTCACGCCGATGATCTTCGTCGGCTTCCAGAAGACCTATGGCGACCTCTACGCCAACGCCAGCGAACTGTTCCAGGCGCCCTGGGTCAATGGCATCGAGAGTCTGATTCCGGGAACGCTGGGCTTCACCGAACTGTTCACGCAGGGCAAGCTGCCGCTGAAAATGAGCGGCGCGGGCGGGCTGCTGACCGACACGTTCATCGCCAAGTTCAAGGCCGATCCGAACTACCCCGCGCGCAAGCGCACGGCCGAAAACGACCTGCTCGACTTCAAGCCGACCTCGCGTACCGCCTTGTGCATGGGGTCGCGCGACCCGGTCGTGCCGGTGAAGAACATGGTCAGCGCGGTGACCTACTTCGCCACCCAGGGCGTGCAGGTGACGCCGATCGATGTCGAGCAGGTTCCTCAGTTCAAGCCCGTGATCGACGCCCAGGTGGCCGCCGCGCCGGATCTGAGCACCTATCACGGCAGCATCGTTCCGCCGCTGTGTGCCTCGCTGGCCAAGAGCCAGGTCTTCGACCCGCTCAAGTAAGCTGAGCGCAGATCCGCGGCGCGACCGGCGCGATGCCCGGTGCGCCGCGCGCGGCAGGCGCCGGCATGGCGCCCCCCGCCCTGCTGGCGCCGCGGCGGCGCTGCGTCAGCCCACGCTCATGTAGCCGCCATCGACCGGCATGACGGTGCCGGTCATGTATCGGGCGGCGTCCGAACACAGGAACAGGATCGGATCGGCAATCTCGACCGGCTCCGCCCAGCGGCCCATCGGTACCCGCGACATGATCTGGGCGTTGCGGGTCGCGTCTTCGCGGGCGCCGCGCGACAGCTGCGTGACCACCCAGCCCGGCGCCACCGCATTGACGCGGATGCCGTCGGGCGCATAGGCGCAGGCCAGCGACATCGTCAGGTTGCGCACCGCGCCCTTGGAGGCCGAATAGGCCGGCTGGCGGGGGCCGCCGAAAAACGACATCACCGAGCCGATGAAGACGATCGCGCCCTTGCTGCGCGCCAGCAGCGGCCGGGCGGCGGAGCTGACCCGCATGCCCCCGGACACATTGACGTCGAGCACCTGGTCGAATACCTCGGGGTCGTGCTCCGCTTCGCGCCGGATGACCCCGGCGCTGTTGACCACGAAGTCGAGCGCCGGCAATCCGCCGACCAGCGCATCGACCGCTGCCTTGTCGGAGACATCGAGCGCGCGCACATCGATGCCGGCAAAGGCCGGGTCATCGCGGGCCGCGGCCAGTTCGGCATCGGTCAGCCCGCAGGCGATCACGTTGGCGCCGGCCGCGCGAAAGGCCCGGCTGGCCGCGCCGCCGATGCCCGAGACCCCGCCGGTCACCAGCGCGGTGCGGCCCTTGAAATCGAAAACGAAGTTCATCTGCGGTCTCCTCAACGGCGCTTCAGGTAATAAGCCCACTCGCTGGCGCTCTCTTCGACCGCGACCAGCGCATTGCCGGTCTGCTTGGCGAAGGCGGCGAAATCGCGCTTGGAGCCGGGATCGGTCGAGACCACCTTCAGCACTTGCCCGCTGGTCAGGTCGGACAGGGCCTTCTTGGCACGCAGGATGGGCAGCGGACAGTTCAGGCCGCGGGCGTCGACCTCGCGATCGACGGTGGGCAGGTCAGGCGTGGAGCTCATGTGAATTTCCGATGCGATGGATGAGAGCGCGGGTCTGGTCATGCGCCGGGAGCCGCCACGGCTGCGCCAGGATCCGCGAGTTTATCCGCTGTCCCGCGGACTGCGGTGCCTGACCGCGCTGAAGCCGCCGGCCCCCAGCATGGCCGCCACCGCCCAATAGATCGGTGCGTAGGCGAGCGCACCGGACAGGAACAGGCTCAGCAGGCTGCCGATGCCGCCGAAAGCGGTCGGCAGCACCGTCTGCGTGCCGTTGACCAAGGTCATGCGCAGGCCCACCGCTTCGCCGACCCGCCCGGGCGGGCTCACCTGGTGCAGGATCGTCATCACCGTCGGCTGCCCGACCCCCAGTCCGAGGCCCAGCACGAAGGACAGCGCGATCATGCCGTAGTGGCTGTTGACCAGCGGCACCGTCAGATAGACCCCCGACGCCACCAGCTGCACCGCCCCGATCAGCTGCCATTCGGTGAAGTGGCGGGCGATCACCGGCAGCGCCATCCGGACCACGAAGGTGGCCACGGAGAAGGACGCCATGACCACCCCGATCTGGCTGGCCGTCAGGCCGATGCGCGAGCCCTGGATCGGCACCAGGAACATGTACACATCCCAGGCGGTCGATGTCATCACCACCGCCACGTACAGGCGGCGCAGCTCGGGAGTCTGCAGCAGATCGAGCAGCCGCCCGCTGGAAGCCTGCTGGCCGGGCTGCAGCACGCTGCGCCCGGTGAAGGTCCAGCGCCATTGCAGCAGCACGAACGCGACGACGATCAGCACCGTCGACGCCGCGAACGCAGCGCCGAACGAGACGCCGGCCCCGGCATGATCGATCAGGTTGCCGGCGATGATCGGCCCGCAGAACGCCGACACCGAGAATCCGACCGCCAGAAAGCCGAAATTGCGCATGCGCTCGGCGCCCTCGGCCAGCTCGCCGGTCAGCTTCTGGATGCACAGGTGGAACAGCATGTAGCCGGTCCCCACCAGCAGGCTGTTGCCGAACAGGGCCGGCAGCGCCAGCCAGAACGTGGGCAGCATGAAGCCGGCGCCCAGCATCAGCGAGCCCAGCAGCATCGGGACGCGGGTGCCGACCCGGTCGATCCAGCGCCCCGCGCTGACCGACAGCAGCATCGGCAGCAGCGCGTAAAGCGACAGCAGCAGGCCCACCGTCACCGTGGGCGCCTTCATCTGGATGGCGGCCAACGACACCGTCATCCGGCTGGCGGTGAACGCCGTGTGGCTGATCACCGACAGGCAGATGACCGGGAACAGCGACGGCAGCCGATCGCCACTGCCGGGGTTGCCCCCGATCACGCGCCGACGCGCTGCGTCACCCAGGCTGCGACACCGGCCAGTGCCTTGGGCAGCTGCGAGGGATCGGTGCCCCCGGCCTGCGCCATGTCGGGCCGCCCGCCACCCTTGCCGCCCACCTGCTGGGCGACGAAATTGACCAGCTCGCCCGCCTTGACCCGGCCGGTGGCGTCCGCCGTGACCCCGGCGATCAGGGTGACCTTGCCGCCCTCCACCGTCGAGAGCACGATCGCCGCCGTCTTGAGCTTGTCCTTGAGCTTGTCCATGGTCTCGCGCAGCGTCTTGGCGTCGGCCCCTTCGAGCGTGGCAGCCAGCACCTTGATGCCGGCGACATCGACCGCCTGCGCGGCGAGATCGTCGCCCTGCGACGAGGCCAGCTTGGACTTCAGGCGCGCCAGCTCGCGGTCGAGCGTGCGCACCTGCTCGAGCACCTGGCCGATCCGGGCGCTCAGTTCGCCCGGCGTGGCCTTCAGGGTGGCCGCGGCTTCGCTCAGCTGACCGGCAACCTGCTGCGCCCAGGACACCGCGTTTTCGCCGGTGACGGCTTCGATGCGGCGGATGCCGGCGGCCACGCCGCCCTCGGCAACCACCTTGAACAGACCGATGTCGCCGGTGCGCTGCACATGGGTGCCGCCGCACAGTTCGCGCGACGAACCGATGTCCAGCACCCGGACCGAGTCGCCGTATTTTTCGCCGAACAGCGCCATCGCGCCGCCCTTGACCGCCTCATCGAAGCTCATCACCTGCGCGCGCGTGCCCGCATTGGCCAGCACCTCGCGGTTGACGATCGATTCGACCCGGCGGATCTCGTCGGCACTGAGCGCCGAGTTGTGGCTGAAATCGAAGCGGGTCTTGTCCGGATCGACCAGGGAGCCCTTCTGCTGCACGTGGCTGCCCAGCACCTCGCGCAGCGCCTTGTGCATCAGGTGGGTGGCCGAGTGGTTGCGCACGGTGCTGGCGCGCCGCGCCAGGTCGACCTGCGCCTGCACGGCGTCGCCGACCTTGAGCTCGCCGCTGACCAGACGGCCATGGTGGCCGAACACATCGGCCTGAACCTTCTGGGTGTCGAGCACCTCGAAGCGGGCCGCACCGCTGGCCAGCGAGCCGGCATCGCCGACCTGACCGCCGGACTCGGCGTAGAACGGGGTGGTGTCGAGCACCACCACGGCATCCTGGCCAGCCACCACCACGGGCACCGCCGCGCCGTCCACATACAGCGCGGTGATGCGGCCCTCGTGGGCCAGGCTGTCGTAGCCGACGAAACGGGTGACCGCCCCCTCGTAGGACAAGGTTTCACCGGCGCGGAACTTGCCGGCGGCCCTCGCCTGCTCGCGCTGGCGCTGCATCGCGACCTCGAACCCGGCCTCGTCGACGGTCACGTTGCGCTCGCGGCAGACGTCGGCGGTGAGGTCGAGCGGGAAGCCGAAGGTGTCGTAGAGCTTGAAGGCAGTGTCGCCGTCCAGGGTGGTGATGCCACCGGCCAGCGCCTGTTCGAGGATGGCCATGCCATGTTCGAGCGTTTCGCCGAAGCGCTGCTCTTCCTGCAGCAGCACCTCGGCAACGCGGCCCTTGACGGCCCGCAGTTCGGGATAGGCCTCGCCCATGGCCTGGTCCAGGTCGTCAACCAGCCGATGGAAGAACGGTCTGGTCTGGCCCAGCTTGTAGCCGTGGCGAAGCGCCCGCCGGATGATCCGGCGCAGCACGTAGCCGCGCCCCTCGTTGCCGGGAATGATGCCGTCGACGATCAGGAACGCACAGGCCCGGATGTGGTCGGCAATGACCCGCAGCGAGGGCAGCGCAAGGTCGGTCATGCCGGTCTCGCGCGCGGCCGCCTTGATCAGCGCCTGGAACAGATCGATTTCGTAGTTGCTGTGCACGTGCTGCAGCACCGCGGCCAGGCGCTCCAGGCCCATGCCGGTGTCGACGCAGGGCTTGGGCAGCGGCGTGAGCGTGCCGGCGGCGTCGCGCTCGAACTGCATGAACACCAGGTTCCAGATCTCGATGTAGCGGTCGCCGTCCTGCCCGGGGCTGCCGGGCGGCCCGCCCTCGACCTCCGGGCCGTGGTCGTAAAAAATCTCGGAGCACGGGCCGCAGGGGCCGGTGTCGGCCATCTGCCAGAAGTTGTCGGACGCGTAGCGCGCGCCCTTGTTGTCACCGATGCGCACGATGCGCTCGACAGGCACGCCGATTTCGGTGGCCCAGATGTCGAACGCTTCGTCGTCTTCGGCGTAGACCGTGACCCAGAGCTTTTCCGGGGGCAGCTGGTAGATCCCGGTGAGCAGGTCCCAGGCGTGGCGTATCGCCTCGCGCTTGAAATAGTCGCCGAACGAGAAGTTGCCGAGCATCTCGAAGAACGTGTGATGCCGGGCGGTATAGCCCACGTTTTCGAGGTCGTTGTGCTTGCCGCCCGCGCGCACGCTGCGCTGGGATGAAGTGGCGCGCCTGTACGGCCTGTGCTCCTTGCCCAGAAAAACGTCCTTGAACTGAACCATGCCGCTGTTGGTGAACAGCAGCGTGGGATCGTTCGCGGGAACCAGAGGACTGGAGGCCACAATGGTGTGGCCTCGGGCCTCGAAGAACTTGAGGAACTTCTCGCGGATCTCGGCCGACTTCATTTCGGTTGGAATTCGTTGATTTTTAAGGAATTTGCGATTCTACCGAAACACCCTGCCCGGCGGTCCGTTGCACCGCAAAAAGCCCACACACAAAAAAGGAGGCGCCCGACGAAGGGCGCCTTGGGAACGGGTGACGGTCGGGCCACCCGGAGGAGGAGGACGGGAATTCCGGGGGGCCGGACGCCCCCGGGGCAATACTCAGCGGCGACGGTCGACGCGGCCGTTGTGGTTGAAGTCGTGCTGGCGGTCGTGCTTCTGGCGCGCGATCCGCGCGCTTTGCGCGTCCTGGGCACCCTCGATGCGGGCCTTCTCGGCTCCGGTGACCTTGCCGTCGGCCAGGGCACGATTCTCCATTGCCTGCACATGGCGCTGCCCGCGCTGCAGGCGGGCCGCCTCGCGGGGGGTCAGTTCGCCGCTGGCTTTGCCCTGCTCGATGCGGGCGGCCTGGTCGGCCTGGCGGGTGTCGATGCGCGGGGTGCTCTGGGCAAAGGCGGAACCGGCGGCCAGGCAGAGTCCGGCGGCGACGAAAAGGGTGCGAAGCGTCATGATTCGATGTCCTTGGTGGATGAATGAACGGAGTGCTGCCGGACTGCGTGTCGGGCGACGACCCCATCGGGCTCGCCTTGGATCGAACTTTAGCGCCCGATTCCGTTACGTCACAGAGGCGACTGGTAAGCGGTGTAACCGGAGGTTTCCAGCGGCACGACCCGCGACCCGCGCGCCGCGGATCGGCCGCGGCGTATTCCGGGCGCCGTCCAGCCCGCACCGCGCCTCGCGAAACGCCGTGCGGGCGCGCTGTCAGCCAAATGAGGTAAGTTCCACCCCCATGAAAACCGCACTCGACGCAATCCGGGTCCTCGATCTGACCCGTGTCCTGGCCGGCCCCTGGTGTGCGCAGAATCTTGCGGACCTGGGCGCCGAAGTCATCAAAGTGGAACGCCCAGGCGCGGGCGACGACACCCGGACCTGGGGCCCGCCCTTCCTGAAGGACAAGGCGGGCAACGACACCACCGACGCTGCCTACTATCTGGCGGCCAACCGCGGCAAGAAGTCGATCCTGCTCGACATCGCCACGCCGGCCGGCCAGCAGGCGGTGCGCGAACTGGCCAGGATCAGCGACGTGGTGCTCGAAAACTACAAGGTCGGCCAGCTGAAGAAGTACGGCCTGGACTACGACAGCCTGAAGGCCGTCAACCCGCGCCTGGTGTACTGCTCGGTCACGGGCTTCGGCCAGACGGGTCCGTACGCGCATCGCGCCGGCTACGACTTCATCATCCAGGGCATGGGCGGCATGATGTCGATCACCGGCGAGGCCGACGACCGGCCGGGCGGCGGTCCGCAAAAAGCCGGCGTCGCCGTCAGCGACCTGATGACCGGGATGTACTCGACCCAGGCCGTGCTGGCGGCGCTGTTCCACCGCGAACGCACCGGCGAGGGCCAGTACATCGACATGGCGCTGCTCGACGTCCAGGTCGCCATGATGGCCAACATGAACACCAACTTCCTGGTCAGCGGCAAGGCGCCGCGGCGCTGGGGCAATGCGCACCCCAACCTGGTGCCCTACCAGACCTTCAAGGCCAGCGACGGCTGGGTGATCATCGCGGTCGGCAACAACGACCAGTTCCGGCGCTTCTGCGAGGCCGGCGCCTGCCCGGAACTGTTCACGGACAACCGCTTCCTGCGGGTCCAGGACCGCATCGTCAACCGCGAGCAGCTGATCCCGCTGATGGCCAAGGTGGTGGCCGGGCGCACGCAGCAGCAATGGATCGACGCGCTCGAGGCGGCCGGTGTGCCCTGCGGCCCGATCAACGACCTGGCCCAGGTTTTCCAGAACCCGCAGGTGCAGGCACGCGGGCTGCGGATCGACCTGGAGCGCGAGGACAGCGGTCCGATGCCGCTGGTGGGCAGCCCGATCAAGATGTCCGCGACACCCATCCGCTACGGACTGCCGCCGCCGCGCCTGGGCGAGCATACCGACGCCGTGCTGTCCGATCTGCTGGGCTACAGCGCCGAGCAGATCGCCGCCGCGGTTGGGCCGGCCGGCAAGCCGGACGGCGACGCGACCTGATCCCGCGGGAGAGTTCCTTGACCCCATTGAACGACCTGTACCGCACGATGGCGCGCATCCGCGCCTTCGAGAACGCGGCTGAAATCGCCAGCCAGGGCGGCGTGCAAGTGTTTGGCCAGAAGGGCACCGGCCAGGCGCTGGTGCGCGGCCCGCTGCACCTGTCCACCGGCCAGGAGGCGGTCGCCGCCGGCGTGTGCGCCCATCTGGTGCCGGCCGACCTGCTGACCTCGACCCACCGCGGTCACGGCCACACGCTGGCCAAAGGCGCCGACGTCGGACGCATGATGTGCGAGCTGTTCGGTCGCGCCGCCGGCACCAATGGCGGCAAGGGCGGATCGATGCACATCGCCGACTTCTCCGTCGGCATGCTGGGCGCCAATGGCGTCGTGGCCGCCGGCCTGCCGATTGCCGTCGGCGCCGCGCAGGCGCTCAAGCTGCAGCGGCGCGACGCCGTCGTGGCCTGCTTCTTCGGCGACGGCGCGATCAACCGCGGCCCGTTCCTCGAATCGCTGAACTGGGCCAAGGTCTATGGCCTGCCGGTGCTGTTCGTGTGCGAGGACAACCGCTGGTCGGCCACCACCCGCACCGACGCCATGACGGCCGGCGAAGGCGCCGCCGCGCGCGCGCGTTCGGTCGGCATGATCGCCGAGCAGGTCGACGGCAACGATGTCCTGGCGGTGCACGAATGCGCCGGGCGGCTGCTGCAGGCGGTACGCGCCGGCGAAGGCCCGCGCCTTCTGCACGCCATCACCTATCGCTTCAAGGGCCATGTGTCGGTCGACCCGGCCACGTATCGCAACCCCGACGAAGTCGCCCGTGCGCTGAAGGAAGACCCGCTGCTCGTGGCGCGCGAACGTTTCGCCTCGCTGGGCGGCATCGCGAGCGAACTCGACGCGATCGACCGCGAGGCGAAGGCCGAAATCGACGCGGCCGTCGCGCTGGCCGGCGCCGCGCCTTGGCCGGATCCGGCCGCCGCATTCACCGATATCCAGACAACCGGAGCCGGCCAATGGCGCTGAGCAGCCTCTCCTACGCCCAGGCCGCCGCCCGCGCCCTGGAGCTCGCGATGCTCGGCAACGAGCGCATCGTGGCGCTCGGCGAAGACATCGGCCGGGGCGGCATCTTCGGCCAGTACAACGGCCTGCTGGAGCGCTTCGGCCCGCAGCGGGTCATCGATACGCCGATCTCCGAGAGCACCATCCTGGGCGCTGCGGTCGGCATGGCGCTGGCCGGCGTGGTGCCGGTGGCCGAGATGCGGGTGGTCGACTTCGCCCTGTGCGCGATGGACGAGATCGTCAACCAGGCCGCCAAGAACCGCTACATGTTCGGCGGCCAGGGCCGAGTGCCGCTGGTGGCCCGCATGCCGATCGGCCATTGGAGCTCATCGGCGGCGCAGCATTCCCAGTCGCTCGAAGCCTGGTTCGCGCACATGCCGGGCCTGGTGGTGGTCTGCCCCGGCACCGCGCAGGACAACTTCAGCCTGCTCACCGCGGCGCTGGTCTGCGGCGACCCGGTCATCTACATGGAACACAAGGAACTGTGGGCCGCGACCGGCGACATCGACGAGACGCTGGTGGTGCCGCTGGGCAAATCGGCCACGCTGCGCGCCGGCACCGACCTCACGATCGTGAGCTGGTCGAAGATGGCGCAGGTGGCCCTCGAGGCGGCCAGTGGCCTGTCCGGGCAGGGCGTGTCGGCCGAGGTGATCGACCTGCGCACGCTGTGGCCCTGGGACCGCGATGCCGTGCTCGACTCGGCGGCGCGCACCGGGCGCCTGCTGGTCGTGCATGAGGCGATCCAGGCGGCGGGCTTTGGCGCCGAGGTCGCAGCGACCGCGGCCGAACAGCTCGGCTGCCGCGTCGCCCGGCTCGGCGCGCCGCGCATTCCGGTGGGTTACGCTCCCGTCCTCGAGGCCGCGTCGCGCATTTCGCCGGCGATGATCGCCGACGCGGCACGTGCGCTGCTCGCCGGCAAGCCCGCCAGGGCCCCCAAGTGAGTGCCTCCGGCCCGAAGGACCCGGCAGCCCCACCGGCGGCCGGGGCGCAGACCCGCAGGCGCACGCGATTCGAAGAGGCCGTCGCGGTGCTTGCGCTGGCCGCACTGGTGCTGCTCACGCTGATCAACGTGGTGGTCCGCTACCTGACGGACCAGAGCTTCGCCGAGACCGAAGAAATCTCGATCTTCCTGATGGTTGTGCTGACGATGGCCGGCGCCGCGGCGGCGGCCAGCCGCGACCGGCACCTGCGCATCGAGTACTTTCTGGAAACTGGCAGCGCCGCCCGGAGACGCCGGCTATCGCTGCTGTCCGCCTATGGCACGAGCCTGTTCTTCGTATTCATGACGGTGCTGCTGGGCCGCTTCGCCTGGGACGAGTATCACTTCGGCGAGACCACCATGGCGCTGGGCCTGCCGCGCTGGTGGTATTCGGTCTGGTTGCCGGTGCTCTCGGCCGGCATCGCGTGGCGCGCATTCAGACTGGCCCGCCGGCTCGCGCACGGTGAACCGCCATGATCGGCACGCTGCTGTTCGTGGTGTTCGCGATGCTGCTGCTGGCCGGTGTGCCGATCGGCGTGGCGCTGGGTCTGGGCGGAGCAGTGGCCATCGCGCTGTCAAACGGCGACACGCAATGGTGGGGTTTGATGGCCGTGCCGCAGAACTTCCACGCCTCGGTGGCCAAGTACCCGCTGCTGGCGCTGCCGATGTTCGTGCTGGTTGGCTCGATCTTCGACCGATCCGGTGTTGCGCAACGCATGGTCACGTTCGCCGTCGCGGTGGTCGGGCGCTCGTCCGGCATGCTGCCGGTGGTGGCCATCCTGGTGGCGATGGTGTTGGGCGGCATCTCGGGCTCGGGCCCCGCCAATGCCGCGGCGGTGGGCGGCGTCATGATCGCCGCCATGGCGCGCGCCGGTTACCCGCCGGCGTTCTCCGCCAGCGTGATCGGGGCGGCCGCGGCCACCGACATCCTCATTCCGCCGTCGATCGCCTTCATCATCTACAGCGTGGCAATGCCCGGCGCGTCGGTGCCGGCGCTGTTTGCCGCCGGCATGATTCCTGGGGTGCTGGCCGGCATCGCGCTGATCGTGCCGGCCATTTGGCTGTCGCGCCGCCACCGCATGGGCGCGGCCGAGGCCGAATTGCCGCGGCCGCCCTTCTGGTCGTCGCTGCGCGACGCGTTATGGGGTCTGGCCGCGCCCGTGCTGATCCTGGGCGGCATGCGCGCCGGCTGGTTCACGCCCACCGAGGCGGCGGTGGTCGCGGTGGTGTATGGCCTGTTCGTCGGCATGATCGTGCACCGCACGATCGGCGTGCGCGACCTGTACGACATCTTCGTCGACGCCGCCGAGACGTCCGCGGTGATCATGCTGGTGCTCGGGCTGGCCGGCATCTTCGCTTACGCAGTCAGCACGCTGGGCATCGCCGATCCGGTCGTGGCCTTCGTCACCCACTTGGGGCTGGGCTCGACCGTCACGCTGATCCTGCTGTTCGTGGTGATGATGATCCTGGGCATGTTCCTGGACGGCGTGTCCATCTTCCTGGTGTTCCTGCCGCTGCTCTATCCGCTGATGCTGCACTTCAAGTGGGACCCGGTGTGGTTCGGCGTGCTGCTGACCATGAACATCGCGATCGGCCAGTTCACCCCGCCGATGGCCGTGAACCTAATGGTCGCCTGCCGGCTGGCCAACGTGCGCATCGAAGAGACCGTGCCGTGGGTAGGATGGTTGCTGGTTTCATTCATCGTGGCAGCATTGCTGGTGCTGTTCTTTCCGGAACTGGCGTTGTGGCTGCCCCGATCGATGGGCTACTGACGCCGGGCCGCTCAATCACAACAGGGGGCAAGTGCGCCCCCGCTCGAGGAGACTTCTCATGCAACGACGCAATATTCTGAAGGCCGGTGTCGCCGGCTCCGTGATCGCCGGCGCGCCGATGGTGCTGCGCGCCCAGCAGGCCTACAAGGCCGAGTACAAGATGTCGACGGTGGTCGGCCCCGCCTTCGCCTGGGGCAAAGGCGCCGAGATCTTCGCCAACATCGTGCGCGAGCGCACCGGCGGGCGCATCAACATCAAGCAATACCCGGGCTCCAGCCTGGTGCAGGGCCAGCAGGACCGCGAGTTCTCGGCCATGCGCCAGGGCATCATCGACATCCTGGTCGGCGCCCCGGTCAACTGGTCGGGCACGGTCAAGGAATGCGGCATGTGGGCCCTGCCCTTCCTGTTCCCGGACCACAAGGCCTATGACGCGGCGATCGCCTCCGAGGTCATGACCAAGGATTTCTTCGATGTCATCCGCAAGGCCGGCGCCGAGCCGCTGGCCGTCGGCGAGACCGGCTATCGCCAGCTGTCCAACAGCAAGCGGCCGGTGATCAAGCCCGAGGATGTCAAGGGATTGAAGATCCGCATCGTCGCCAGCCCGATGTACAACGAGATCATGTCCGGCATGGGCGCCAACCCCACCGCCATGAGCTGGGCCGACGCGCAGCCGGCGCTGGCCTCGGGCGCGGTCGACGGCCAGGAGAACCCGCTGGAGGTGTTCCTGGCGGCCAAGATCAACACGCTGGGCCAGAAGTTCGTCACCAAGTGGAACTACTCCAACGACATCCTGCTGTTCGCGATCGCCAACCCCATCTTCTCGGGCTGGTCGGCGGCCGACCAGAAGATCGTGCGCGACGCGGCACAGGATGCCGCCCGCCAGCAGATCAAGATGGTGCGCGAGCATTTCGCGACCGACGTGCAGAAGGTCAGTGCCCTGGGGGTGCAGGTGCATGTGCCCACGCCGGCCGAGATGGAACAGTGGCAGATCGCCTGCCGTCGCCCCTACGCACGCTGGAAGGCGAGCGTCAGCCCGTCGATGATCGGCAAGGTCGAAGCCGTGGTGGCCGCCTCGCGCAAGGGCTGACGCACCAGGGCGGACGCTCGCGCGCCGGGCAGACGCTCGAGGGTCGGGCGGACGCTCGCGCGCCGAAACGCCGGCGCACCCGCTCAGTCGCGATATCCGAACGCGTCGGCCAGGCCTTCGGTCTGGACCGGCAGCGGACGCCCCTGCGCCCAGCCGATGGCCAGCGCGCCGAACTCCGATCGCATCGACACCTGCGCATCGGGCTCGATGATGACGAAGCAGTTGGCATGCGCCACACGGCCATCGATCTCGATCGCGCCGGCCCGCACCCAGAACTCGACCAGACCGCCCGCCTGCCAGACGGGCCAGCGCGTGCGCGGGCGCATCGACCACTGGAACATCCGGTGGTCATCGCCCGTGCCCTGGTAATCGAAGGCCAGCTGCACCGCCACCCCCGGCACCGAACTGGGCAGCGCCGGCACTCGGTCGATGTGGATGTTCTCGCTGGCATCGTGACCGACCGAGGGGGGCGCGAACGCCTGCGCCGTCGCTCCGGCATGCAGGTCGTTCAGCGGTCCGGCGTCGGGCGGATACACCACCGGCCCCTCGAGCCGCGCCACCAGCAGCGTCGACTGGTAGGCGATGGCGTCGTGAGTCGAGCCGTTGCGGTTGATGCCCACCTGGTTGACGCCGGCCGGGCCGCCCAGGTCCGTCAGTCCGCCACTGGCGAAAAAACTGGTGGCCACGCCGCGGTGCTGGTGCAGCCCGAGCGCACCAGCGGCTCGAAGCCGATCAGGCCCAGGTAGCGCCCATGTTCGGTATCGGCACGCACGGTGCGCTGCAGCACACCCGCTTTGCCGCTGGCACGCCACTCGATCTCGGCGGCATCGTAGACATGGCAGCGGCCGCGGCCGCCCAGATGATGAATCGCATGCATCGGAATTCCCCGCAGAAGGCACTGGTCCGAACAATACCTGCACGGCGCGGACGTGGTGGCCTTTGCGGTTAGACTCGCTGACGGGCGCGCGTCGATGGCACGCGCATCTCGGTCCACCGGCCGGCCTTCCCGCATTCAGGACACCCCCTCGATGAGCCCCCTGCCCGACGGCCTGATCGTCATTGCCAAGCGCGACTGCCCCACCTGCGTGCTGGTCGAGCCGCTGCTGGCCCGACTGGCCGGCCCGGCGGGCTCGCTCACGGTCTACAGCCAGGACGATCCGGGCTACGGCGCCGGCGTGGCGGGCAGTGTTCACGATGCCACCCTCGAACACTCGTACCGGCTCGAGGTCGAGATCGTGCCCACCCTGATCCGCGTCAGCGGCGGCCGTGAAGTCGAACGGACCTACGGCTGGCATCGAAGCGACTGGCAGCGCATCACCGGCGTTGCCGACCTGGGCGCCGATCTCCCCGAGATCCGCCCGGGGTGCGGCTCCAGAACCCTCGATCCCGGCATCGCCGAGACCCTCGCGCTGCGATTCGGCAATACCCGCCTGAAGGCCCGTCAGGTCACGATCGGCGATGCCGAAGACCCGGTCGAGGCCTGCTACGCGCGCGGCTGGACCGACGGACTGCCCGTGGTGCCGCCCACGCCCGAACGGGTGCTGCGCATGCTGTCGGGCACCCGCCGGGCCCCCGACGAAATCATCGGCAGCATTCCGCCCGACCTTGCCCCCTGCACCGTCGAGAAGGTCGCCATCAATGCGGTGATGGCCGGGTGCCTGCCCGAATACATGCCGGTGGTGCTGGCCGCCGTGGAGGCCGCGCTGATCGACGAATTCGGCATGCACGGCGTGTTGTGCACCACGATGTTCTGCGGCGCGGTCGTGATCGCCAACGGCCCTGTCAGCCGCGCCGTCGGCATGAATTCCGGCGTCAACGCGCTGGGTCAGGGCAACCGCGCCAACGCCAGCATCGGGCGGGCACTGCAGCTGGTGATCCGCAACGTCGGCGGCGGGCGCCCGGGCGAGATCGACCGCTCGGCGCTGGGCACGCCTGGCAAGTACACCTTCTGTTTCGCCGAAGCCGAAGACAGCAGCTGGGCGCCGCTGCACGTCGAGCGCGGCTTCGCGCCCGATGCCTCCACTGTCACGCTGTTCGCCGGCGAGGGGGTGCAGGGCATCGTCGATCAGAAGTCGCGCACGCCCGAATCGCTGGCGCGCACCTTTGCCGCCTGCATGCGGGTGATCGATCATCCCAAGCTCGCGATGGCGGGCGACGCGCTGCTGATCGTCTCGCCCGAGCACGCGCGGGTCTTCATCGACGCCGGCTGGTCGAAGGCCCGCCTGCTCCAGGAGCTGGTCGACCTGCTGCAACTGCTGGCCGACGAGATGATCGCAGGCGCGGGCGGCATCGCCGAAGGCCTGCCGGCGTCATTGGCCGGCACGCGCGTGCCGAAGTTCCGCCCGGGCGGCATCCTCATCGTCAGGGCCGGCGGGACTGCCGGCCTGTTCTCGGCCGTCGTGGCCGGCTGGGCCGCCTCGGGCGCGGTCGGCTCCACCCCTGTCACCCAGGAGATCGTCGCATGACTGAAGCAGCCATCCTGCTCGACCCGACCGCCGAGCGGGCGCCGGCCGCCCGAGCGCGGCTCGGCCGGCCAGCCAGCCTCGAAGGACTCACCGTCGGCCTGCTCGACATCTCGAAGGCGCGCGGCAATGTGTTCCTCGACCGTCTCGATGAATTGCTGCAGGCGCGCGGCGTCACCGTCAGGCGGTACCGCAAGCCCACCTTCACGCGGCCTGCGCCGCTCGACCTGGCCCAAAAGATCGCGGCCGAATGCCATCTGGTCGTCGAAGGCCTGGCCGACTGAGGGTCCTGCACGTCGTGCTGTATGCATGACATCGCGGGACTTGAAAGTCGTGGCATTCCGGGAGTCGGCGTTGCATCCACCGAATTCGTGCAGGCGGCGGCGATGCAGTCGCGCTCGCTGGGGTTCGATCCCGCGATGGTGTTCGTCGCCCATCCCATCCAGGACCGCAGCGACGCCGAACTTCGCGCCCTGGCCGATCAGGCCGTCGAGCAGATCGTGCGCTCGATCAGCGCGCCCTGAGCGGCGGACCAGCGTGGCCGGACGCCTGAGCGGGACCGGCCGATGATCATCGCCACCGCGGGTCATGTCGACCACGGCAAGACCAGTCTGGTGCGCGCGCTCACCGGCGTCGACACCGACCGGCTGGAAGACGAGAAGCGCCGCGGCCTGACCATCGATCTGGGCTTCGCGTACATCGATCTCGGCGGCGACGAGCTCACCGGCTTCGTCGACGTGCCGGGTCACGACCGGTTCGTGCGCAACATGCTGGCCGGCGTCAGCCGAATCGATCTGGCGCTGCTGGTGGTGGCCGCCGACGACGGCCCGATGCCCCAGACACGCGAACACCTGGCCATTCTCGATCTGCTCGGCGCCCGCCGGGCGATGGTGGTCCTGACCAAGATCGATCGGGTGACCGCATTGCGCCGGGCGCAGGCGCAGGCCGAGATTCGCGATCTGCTCGCCCCGACCCGGTTTCGCGATGCCCCGATGCACCCGGTCAGCACGGTTTCGCTGGAGGGGCTCGATGAATTGCGCGCCCAGCTCCTGGCGGCGCGGCTGGCGCACCACGATGACGCGGCCGATGGGCACTTCCGGATGGCCGTCGACCGCTGTTTCGCCGTCGCCGGCGCCGGGCTCGTCGCCACCGGCGTGGTGCTGTCGGGGCAGGCGCGCACAGGCGATGCGCTGATCGTGTCGCCGCAGGGCATCCCGGCTCGAATCCGCGGGATCCACGCCCAGCAGCAGGCGGCCGACACCGCACGGACGGGACAGCGCTGCGCGCTGAATCTGACCGGGGCCGACCTGCATCGATCCGACATCGAACGGGGCCAGTGGCTGGTCGCCCCTGCTGCCCACGCCCCGACCGACCGGCTCGACGCCCAGGTCACCTTGCTGGCCGACGCGACGCGCGCGCTGGCGCATTTCACGCCGGTGCAGGTCCATATCGGTGCGGCTGCGATCGGCGCCCGCATCGCATTGCTCGGCCAGCGCTCGGTCGAGCCGGGCGGCACTTGTCTGGCCCAGCTCGTGCTCGAGCGGCCGATCTCGGCGCTGCGCGGCGACCGGTTCGTGATCCGCGATCCCGCCGCGCAACGCTCGCTGGGCGGGGGGGTGGTCATCGATCCCTTCGCACCGGCCCGCGGGCGGGAGCGTGCGCCGCGGCTGCAGGTGCTCGCGGCCATGTCCGAATCCACGCCCGAACGCGCACTGGCTGCTCTGCTGCCCTTCGCGCCAGCGGGACTGGAGCTCGACCGCTTCGATCTCGCCTGGAACCTGAGCGCGGCCGATGCCGCCCGCCTGCACGAAGGCCTTGCGGTCCATCGGCTCGCCGCACCATCCGCCGTCATCGGACTGTCCGCGGCCGCATGGCAGCAATGGCAGGACGCGGTCGCGCAGGCGCTGGCCGACTGGCACGCGGCCCATCCGGAGCAGGTCGGGCCGATCGAACAGCTGCTGATCCAGGCGGCCCGCGCGATCGTGTCGCAAAGCATTGCCGGTGCCGGTGCCGGTGCCGGTGCCGGTGCCGGTGCCGGTGCCGGTGCCGGTCCGGTCCGCCGCAGGTCGCCGGTGCCGGCCGTGCCGGTGCCGTGCCGGCCGGGCGGGCGTTCCGAAAGCCGCCGGCCGCCCGGGTGCGGGGGGGGGCGCCGCGGGCAACCCGCGCAAGCGGCCGAGGGCCGTCTGGTGCGCGAAGGGATCTGCCTGCGCCTGCCCGACCACCGGGCCGTGCTGGCCGCCGTCGACCAGGCACTGCTCGAGCGTGTCGTGGCGATGCTGCGCGATGCCGGTCTGCGCCCGCCGATCGCCGGCGAGCTGGCGGCCGCGCTGGGCATGGAGCGCGCCGAGCTGCTCGCCTTCCTTCGCCGCATGGCGGCGCTTGGTCATCTGCTGCCGGTCGCCGCCAACCGATACTTCCTGCCCGACACGCTGCACGAACTCGCCGCCGTGGCGCAGCGGCTTGCTGCGGCCGCGCCCGACGGCAGCTTCGATGCCGCCGCGTACCGCGATGCCTCGGGCATCGGCCGCAACCTGAGCATCGAAGTGCTCGAGTTCCTGGACCGAGCCGGCGTGACGCGTTTCCTGCCCAATCGGCGGCGCTGCATCGCCTGATGTCGCGGCCCCATCGGCCGTGCTAGTGTCCGGATCGTCGCGTTTTGTCGGCACTGGAAGGGAACCGTTTCCCGGTGGAGCGCCCGGACTTCAAATCCGGCGTGAGGCGCTGAGCGTCTTTGGTGGGTTCGACTCCCACTCCCTTCCGCCAGTTTTCGAGAAGCACCATCCCCCGCAGGATCAGAGCGGAGTTGGCCCCGCGCCCGGTTCCGGCTATCCTTCGCGCTCCTGACGCATGACTTACAACAATGCGGATCAGAACATCTTCGAGGGGGAGACAATCAGCATGAAGATTCGCAATCACCACGATCTGTGGTCCGGCGTCATGTTCGGGGGCTTCGGCATCCTTTTCATGATCCTGTCGCAGCAATACCAGCTGGGCTCGTCGGCCAAGATGGGCCCGGGCTACTTTCCTACGATGCTGGGCGGCCTGTGCACGTTCCTGGGCCTGATCATGGCTCTTGGCGCATTCCGCGGCTCGCAACGCGAAGACCGTGTCGCCAAGGTCGGCTGGCGCGAAATCATCGTCATCCTCTCCGGAGTTGCGCTGTTCGCCGCACTGCTGCAACCGCTGGGCATCGTCGTGGCGCTGATCGTGCTGATTCTCGTCACTTCCATGGCCAGCCATGAGTTCCGGCTTCGCGATACGGTGATCTTCGCGGTCGTGCTGCTGATCATGTCCTACCTCGTGTTCGTCAAAGGACTCGAATTGCAGTTCCCGCTTCTCCCCAAGTTCATGACGAAATAATCGGATCGGACATCGAACGCCATGGACCAACTCTTCACCAATCTCGCGCTCGGCTTCGCGACCGCCGGCTCGCTCGACAATCTCCTCTACTGTTTCATCGGGGTCCTGCTGGGCACCCTGATCGGTGTGCTGCCGGGCATCGGCCCGCTGGCGACGATCGCGATGCTGCTGCCCGCCACCTACAAGATGTCCGATCCGACGTCCGCGCTCATCATGCTGGCGGGCATCTATTACGGCGCTCAGTACGGCGGTTCCACCACCGCCATTCTGGTCAACTTGCCGGGCGAGTCGTCATCCGTGGTGACCGTGCTCGACGGCTACCAGATGGCCCGCAAAGGTCGAGCGGGAGCAGCGCTGTCGATCGCAGCGATCGCATCGTTCTTCGCCGGCACAGTGGCCACTTTCTTGCTGGCCGCCTTCGCGCCGCCCCTGGCCGAGGTTGCCTTCAAATTCGGGCCGGCCGAGTACTTCTCGCTGATGGTGCTGGGTCTGATCGCCGCAGTGGTGCTGGCTAACGGCTCGATCTGGAAGGCGCTGGCGATGGTGGTGCTCGGTCTGCTGATGGGCATGATCGGCACCGACGTCAACTCCGGCGTGGCACGCTTCTCGTTCGACGTGCCGGAGCTGTCCGACGGCATCGAGTTCGCGGTGGTCGCGATGGGCATGTTCGGCTTCGCCGAAATCATCACCAATCTCGAACAGCGAGAAAACCGCGAAGTCTTCACCAGCAAGGTAGGCCGCCTGCTGCCCACCATGGCGGAGTTCAAGCGCTCCATACTCCCGATCATCCGTGGCACGTCGCTGGGTTCGCTGCTCGGCATTTTGCCCGGCGGGGGTGCGGTGCTGTCCTCGTTCGCCACCTACGCGATGGAGAAGAAGCTCTCCAAGCACCCGGAGGAGTTCGGCAAAGGCGCGATCGAAGGTGTGGCGGGTCCGGAAGCGGCCAACAACGCCGGCGCCCAGACCTCGTTCATCCCGATGCTCACGCTGGGCATTCCGACCACGCCGGTGCTCGCACTGATGGTCGCGGCGATGATGATCCACAACATCCAGCCTGGGCCCCAGGTGATGACCAGCAACCCCAGTCTGTTCTGGGGCCTGATCGCTTCGATGTGGGTCGGCAACGCGATGCTGGTGATCCTGAACCTGCCGCTGATCGGCATCTGGATCAAGCTGCTGACGGTGCCCTACCGCGTGCTGTTCCCGGCCATCCTGCTGTTCTGCTGCATCGGCTCGTACTCGCTGAACAACAACGTGTTCGACGTGTTCATGACGATTCCGTTCGCGATCCTGGGCTATATCTTCAAGAAGCTCGAGTGCGAACCGGCGCCGCTGCTGCTGGGCTTCGTGCTGGGCAAACTGATGGAAGAGTACCTGCGGCGCGCGATGACCATCTCGCGCGGCGACTGGTCGGTGTTCGTCACCCGTCCGCTGTCGGCCTCGCTGCTGGCCGTGGCCGCGATCATGCTGGTCATCGTGTTCCTGCCCGCGATCGCCAAGAAACGTGAAGAAGCCTTCGCCGGGGATGATTGAGATCGAGGCGGCCGGGACCACCGGCCGCGCATCGTCTTCCAGGGCCCGCCGCGTGCGGGCTTTTTCCTTTTTGAAGCCCGCTGCTCGCCATCGCGCGCGCCGCGCACCGGCTGCCGGACGGTTTGCTAGACTCGCAGCCATGCCTCTATCCCCGACACCCACTCAACGGCCGCTCATGCCCGCCCGCGCTGCCCATCGCCGTCAACTGCTGCATGCGGGCATGGCCGGCGCGCTCGGGGCCGCGGCCCCCGTCACCTTCGCCCAAGCCTGGCCGGCCCGTCCGGTTCGCCTGGTGATCCCGTTTCCGGCCGGCGGCGCCACCGACATCATCGGGCGCACGATCGCGCAAAAGCTCGGCACGGCGCTCGGCCAGCAGGTGATCGTCGAGAACCGCCCCGGCGCCGGCGGCACGATCGGCGCCGATGCTGTCGCCAAGGCGGCGCCCGACGGTTACACGCTGCTGATGGCCACCAGCTCCACGCACTCGATCGGCCCGGCGATCAATCCCAAGATGCCGTACGACGCGTTTCGCGACTTCGCGCCGCTCGCCCACATTGCCAACGCGCCCAGCGTGCTGCTGGTCGGCGCCGGCTCGCCGGCACGCACGGTGCAGGAACTGGTCGCGCTGCTGCGCAAGAACCCGGGCCGCTACAACTTCGGGTCCTCGGGCATCGGCACCTACCCGCACCTGTCGGCCGAGATGTTCAAGTGGCGTGCCGGTGGCCTGTTCGTCGTGCACATTCCCTATCGCGGCACGGGCCTGGTCATCACCGACCTGGCCGCCGGGCAGATCGCCTTCCTGATGGACAGCATCGTCTCGGCGCAGCCGCACATCAGCGCCGGCAAAGTACGCCCGCTGGCGGTCAGTGGCGCGAAGCGCTCGGGCTCGCTGCCCTCGGTGCCGACCTTCACCGAGTCGGGCATTCCCGGCCTGGAGTTCAGCAACTGGTTCGGGATGTTCGCACCGGCCGGTACACCGCCCGACATCGTCGCCCGCCTGAACCGTGAGCTCAACGCCATCACCCGCTCGCCCGATGTGGTCGAGCGACTCGACCGCGCCGGGGCAGAGGGCGCCGGCGGCACCCCCGAACAGTTCGCGCGCACTTACACCGATGAACACGACAGCTGGAAAGCCGTGATCAAACGCGCCAACATCAAGCCCGAATAAGCCGACGGACCCCTCATGACAGTGAACATTTCGGACATCAAGGTTTTGGCCTTCGATGTCTTCGGCACCGTGGTCGACTGGCACGGCTCGATCGCGCGCGAAGTCAACGCGATGGGCCTGGGCCTGGATGGCCATGCCTTTGCGTCGGCCTGGCGCAAGGGCTACGTCCCGGCGATGGACCGGGTCCGCAAAGGCGAGCTCGGCTGGACCAAGATCGACGACCTGCACCGCATGATCCTGGACACCGTGCTGGCCAAGTTCCAGGTGACCGGCCTGTCGCCGGACGCCATCGCGCACCTGAACAAGGTCTGGCATCGCCTGGACCCGTGGCCCGATACCGTCGCCGGACTGCAGCGCCTGAAGAGCAAATTCACGATCTGCACGCTGTCCAACGGCAACCTGAGCCTGCTGGCCAACATGGCCAAGCGCGCTGGCCTGCCCTGGGACCTGATCCTGTCGGCTGAAGTTTTTCATCACTACAAACCCGACCCGCAGGCCTACCTGGGGGTGGGTCGGGTCTTCGACCTCCCCGCCGCCCAGACGATGCTGGTCGCCGCCCACAAGGAGGATCTGCGCGCCGCGGCCGGCAATGGCATGCGCACCGCCTTCGTGACCCGGCCGCTCGAGTTCGGGTCGGGCCGCACGGTCGACATCAGCCGTGATGCGGCCTTCGATTTCCACGCCACCGATTTCCTCGATCTCGCCAGCCAGCTGGGCTGCTGAAAGCGCACCGCCATGACCGCCACGCCGTATGCCTTCGACTGGAAGGCCCGCTACCCCACTTATCGTTCGCCGGTGTTCGCGCGCAATGTCGTGGCCACCTCGCAACCGCTGGCCGCACAGGCCGGTCTGCGCATGCTCGCCGCGGGCGGCAGCGCGGTCGATGCGGCCATCGCAGCGGCCGCCACGCTGACGATCGTCGAGCCGGTGTCCAATGGCCTGGGCAGCGACGCCTTCGCGATCCTCTGGGACGGCAGCCAGCTGCACGGCCTGAACGCATCGGGCACGGCGCCTGCCGCCTGGGATACGGCCTACTTCAATCGCAAGCACGGCGGCAAGTACCCGGTTCGGGGCTGGGACACCGTGACGGTGCCCGGCGCGATCAGCGCCTGGGCCGCGCTGCACGAGAAATTCGGCAAGCTGCCCTTCGCCGACCTGCTCGCGCCCGCCATCGAACTGGCCGAGCGCGGTCACGGCGTGGCCGGCATCGTCCAGCAGAAATGGGCCTCGCAGGTGCCCGAGCTGAGCAGCCAGCCCGGGTTCGCGCAGGCCTTCATGCCGCGCGGACGGGCACCCGCGGTGGGCGAGCGCTTCGTCTTCGCCGACGCCGGCCGCACGCTGCGCCGGATCGCCGAAACCCGCGGCCGCGACTTTTATGAAGGCCAGACCGCCCAGGCCCTGGTGGCCCACGCCCGCGAAAACGGCGGCTCCATGAGCCTGGCCGATCTGGCGGGCTACCGGCCCGACTGGTGCGGCACGATCCAGAAGGACTACCGCGGCTTCACGCTGCACGAGATTCCGCCCAACGGCCAGGGCATCGCCGCGCTGATGGCGCTGGGCATCCTGTCGAATTTCGACATGGCGCAGTACCCGCCCGACTCCGTCGAAACCCGCCATCTGCAGATCGAAGCCATGAAGGCCGCGTTCGCCGATGTCTATCGGTACGTCGCCGACATCCGCCACATGACCGATGTCACGCCCGCCCATCTGCTGGACGACGCCTACCTGGCGCAGCGCGCGCGCCGGATCTCAATGGACCGCGCGACCGATTTCGCCCACGGCATGCCGCCCTCCGGTGGCACGATCTACCTGACGGCCGCCGACGCCAGCGGCATGATGATCTCGTTCATCCAGTCCAACTACATGGGCTTCGGCTCGGGTGTGGTGGTGCCGGGCGTCGGGGTGTCGCTGCAGAATCGCGGCTACTGCTTCTCGCTGGACGAATCGCATCCCAACTGCGTGGCGCCCGGGAAGCGGCCGTTCCAGACCATCATCCCGGCGTTCCTGATGAAGGATGGCGCGCCGCAGATGAGCTACGGCGTGATGGGAGGCAACATGCAGCCGCAGGGCCACATGCAGACCCTCACCCGCATGCTCGATCACCGTCAGAACCCCCAGGCCGCCTGCGACGCGCCGCGCTGGAAGGTGCAGCGCGGATTGCGGGTCGACATCGAATCGACCATGGAACCCGCGGTGATCGAGGCGCTGCGCCAGCGCGGCCACGAGATCGAAATGACCACCGACTCCTACATGGACTTCGGTTCCGGCCAGTTCATCTGGCGGCTCACCGACGACATGGAAGACGGTTATGCGGCGGCCAGCGACAGCCGGCGCGACGGTCATGCGGCCGCCTTCTGAGCGAAAGCGCCGCGCCCGGCACCGATCGCCCCGGCATTGCGCGAGCGTCCTGCCATGACACTGCCTGGCCGCCGCCGTGCCGCCCGTGCGCTGCTGGCAATGGCCGGTGGCGCGAGCCTGCCGGGATGCGCCTATCGCAGCCTGCCCTTCGTCGACTACCAGCCATCGCTGTTCCGGGTCCGCGCCGATTCATCGCCGACCTGTGCCTGGCTGTTCGGCAGCATCCACATCGGGCTGGCTCGCTTTTACCCGCTGCCCGATGCGGTCGAGCAGGCATGGCAGTCCAGCCGGCGGCTGGCCTGCGAGATCAACACCAGCCAGAACTGGGATCGCCTGCGCGAGGCCTTCCGGGCCCGTGCTCTGCTGCCTGATGGGAAGAGCCTCGATCACTTCATCGACGAGCCCACGCTGACCGCACTGCGCCACCATTTCGGCATGGGCAGTTATGAATGGCAAAGCCGCCTGCGCCTGCGCCCCTGGGCCCTGTCGATGCTGCTCGTCAGCGAAGACGACAACCGGATGGGCGCCCAGCCCGCCTTGGGGCTCGATGCGCATTTCCTGGGCCGGGCACGAGAGGCGCAACGCCCGATCATCGAGCTCGAAGCGCTCGACGAGCAGATCGAGGCTCTCACGGGTGGCAGCGACACCGAGCAGGCCGCCCAGCTCGCCGACCGCTTCCGGCGCATCCGCCAGTGGGATCGGCCGCTCCAGCACATCGTCGATGCCTGGCGCCGCGGCGATGACACGCGCCTGGCCACCTTGAAGGCCCATTCCTTCGGCGACGGCCAGCGCCTGCTCGGGCTGCGCCGGCGCATGTTCGGCGAACGCGACGAGCGGATGGCGCGCCGGCTGCTGGAGGCCATGCGCACGCCGGGCGATATTTTCGCGCTGGTCGGCGCGCTGCATCTGGTCGGCGAGGACAGCCTGCCGCTGGCCTTGCAGGCGCTGGGCGCCACGGTCGAACGAGTCCGCTACGGCGCGCCGGCCGCGGCCTGACACGGCTGTTCGGGCCGACCGGCCCGCGAAGCGACTAGAATTCGGGTTCCGTTCGGCCCGTCCACAGAGCGAACCCATGAATCAACGAACTTACGACGCCGTCGCCCCTGCCAAGGTCGCCTTCCTGGGCCTGGGTGTGATGGGCTATCCGATGGCCGGCCACCTGCGCCGCGCCGGCCATGACGTGACCGTCTTCAACCGCACCGCCGCCAAGGCCGATCAGTGGGCCGCCGAATACTCAGGTCGCTCGGGTGCCACGCCGCGCCAGGCCGCCCATGACGCCGACATCGTGTTCGCCTGCGTCGGCAACGACGACGACCTGCGCTCGATCGTGCTGGGCGAGCACGGCGCATTCGCCGGCATGAAGCCGGGCGCCGTGTTCGTCGACCACACCACCGCCTCGGCCGAAGTCGCGCGCGAGCTCTATCAGGCGGCCCGCCGCCATGGACTCGACTTTCTCGATGCGCCCGTGTCGGGCGGCCAGGCAGGCGCGGTCAACGGCCTGCTGACCGTGATGGTCGGCGGCGATGGCCCGGTCTTCGAGCGGGTCAGGCCGGTCGCCATGGCATTTTCACGGGCCTTCACGCTGATCGGCGCGCCGGGTGCCGGACAACTCGCCAAGATGGTCAATCAGATCTGCATCGCCGGACTGCTGCAGGGCTTGTCCGAAGGCGTGAACTTCGGGCTGGCGGCCGGACTGGACATGAAACTGGTGCTCGACGTCATCGGCAAGGGAGCCGCGCAGAGCTGGCAGATGGACAATCGCGGCAAGACCATGGTCGAGAACAAGTTCGACTTCGGTTTCGCGGTCGACTGGATGCGCAAGGACCTCGGGCTGTGCCTGGATGAAGCCAGGCGCAATGGTGCGCCACTGCCCGCCACGGCACTGATCGATCAGTTCTACAGTGACGTGCAGACGGCCGGTGGGGGGCGACACGACACCTCCAGCCTGATTCGCCGATTGCGCAAAGCGGGGACCTGAGCCGGCCCATGCCCGAGCGAGTTCATCCTCTCGCGCGTACCCGCCTGGCGGGACCGTTCGCGACCTGCCTGTGGGCGCTGCTGATCGCAACCGGCCTGGGCGTGCCGGCGCCGGCGCTCGCGCAGTTTTCGGCGGCCGGCAGCGCCGCGGCTGAATCGGCCGCCGAGTCCGCGACCCGGCGCGACGGGGTTGCCTCGTATGGCAGGCACAACGTGTATCGGGCCGGGCGCACGGTGCGCAGCGGCGACCCGCTGGAAGGCGACTTTCACGCCGCCGGGTCGCGGGTGGTGGTCGATGCGCAGGTCCAGGGAGATGCGCTGATGCTCGGTGGCACGGTCGAAGTGCGCGCCCCGGTGGGCGGCGATCTGCGCACTCTGGCGGGCAAGGTCCTGGTCGACGGCCAGATCGGTGGCGATGCGGTCATCGGCGGCGTCGAGATCTCGCTGGAACGGCAGTCGCGGGTCAGCGGCGACGCCCTGATCGCGGGCCGTTCGGTCGACATCCGGGGCACGGTCGGCGGTGAGCTCACCGTCTATGCCCAGCAGATCAGCATCGCAGGCCCGGTCAGCGGCAAGGTGCGGCTGGTGGCCGAGGAGATCGAGCTGCTGGCCGGCGCGCGCATCGACGGCGCGCTGTCGTACACCAGTCCCAATGAGCTCAAGCAGGCGCCGGGCGTCGTGGTTGCGGGCCAGATCACGCGGATCGCCCGCGAGAAGCCGGGTGAGGACGACCGGGCGGCCCGCGATCGCAACGGCGTCGCGGGGATGAGCTGGGGCCTGCTGGGCAGCGTGCTCTGGTCGATGGGGCTGTTCGCCTTCGGTGCCGCGATGCTGTCGGCTTTTCCGGGCTTCACCATGGCGGCGGCCGACCGCGCGGCGTCCGAACCCCTGGCAGCTTTCGGCCTGGGCCTGGCCCTGACCGTCACGACCCCCGTGGCGGCCGGGCTGGCGATCCTGACGATCGTGGGCATTCCGCTCGGGGCGGCCGTGCTGGCCGTTTATCCGGTGCTGATCCTCGTCGGTTACCTGACCGGCGTGTGGTCAGTGGCCGCCCGGACCCGCCGCTTGCTGGGCGCCCGCTCGCCGGGGTCGCGCCTGGTCCTGCTGGGCTGGCTTGCGGCCGCCCTGGTGGTGCTGCTGCTGGTCGGCGTAGTGCCGTTCCTGGGCTGGATGATCGCCGCCTGGGTCACTCTGGCCGGTCTGGGCGGGATGGCCATGACGCTGTGGCAGCGCCGCGCCCTTAACAGGTGAAACGCATCATGACCGCTCTCGCGCTGATTCTTTTTCTTTTGCCGGCCCTGCTCATCGTGGCTGGCCAGGTGGGCCTGCTGCGCAGTCAGGCGCCCGCCAACCTTGGCGCACGCGACGGGCGCCTGGCACCGGTTCGCGAGCAGTACTGGAACGCCGTCTCCAGCCAGGCCACGACCCAGTCCCACCGGATCGATCCGCTGCGGATCCAGGGCGAGCCGAAGGCCGCGTTCGCACGATTGCGCGAACGGGTCGGCCAGATCCCGGGTGTGCGGATCATCGAAGCCAACGACACGTATCTGCGCGCCGAATGCGAGACCCGCGTGCTGCGCTTCGTCGACGACCTCGAACTGCTGCTCGATGCCCCGGCGGGCGTCGTGCATGTGCGCTCGGCCTCGCGGCTGGGCCGCAAGGATTTTGGCGTGAACCGGGCTCGCATCGAGTCCCTTCGCACCACCGCTGACTCTCAACCAGGAGCTTCATGATGGCTTTTCAGACCCTGCCCTCCGGCCTTCAGTACGACGACACCACGCCCGGCACCGGGGCCACCGCCCAGTCCGGCGCGCAGGTCAAGGTGCACTACACCGGCTGGCTGTGGAAGGACGGCGCCACCGGCGCGAAGTTCGACTCCAGCAAGGACCGCGGCCAGCCCTTTTCGTTCGCGCTGGGCGCCGGCCAGGTCATCCGCGGCTGGGACGAGGGCGTTGCCGGCATGCAGGTGGGCGGCACCCGCCAGCTGCTGATCCCGCCCGAACTGGGCTACGGAGCACGCGGCGCCGGCGGGGTCATCCCCCCCAATGCCACGCTGCTTTTCGAGGTCGAGCTGCTCGGCGTCTGACATGTCCGACAAGGTTCCCGCGCCCGTCAGCAATTTCATCCGCAACCAGGTCGAAGCCGACCTGGCCGGGGGCAAGTACGCGCAGCGGCGCTGGCAGGGGCACCCCGGCGTCGCAGCCGACCACCTGGCCGGTCCGCTGGACCCGGCCCGGATCCGCACCCGATTCCCGCCCGAACCCAATGGCTACCTGCACATCGGTCATGCCAAGTCGATCTGCCTGAACTTCGGACTGGCGCGCGATTACGACGGCTATTGCCACATGCGCTTCGACGACACCAACCCGGTCAAGGAAGACCAGGAGTACGTCGATTCCATCCTCGATGCGGTGCGCTGGCTGGGCTTCGACTGGCAGCACACCGGCGCCGTCGGGCCCGAACAGAACCTCTACTACGCCAGCGATTATTTCGAGCGCCTGTACCAGATGGCCGAGTACCTGATCGGCGCGGGTCACGCCTATGTCGACTCGCAAAGCGCCGAGCAGATGCGCGAAGGCCGCGGGACGCTGACCGAGCCGGGCCGCGACTCGCCCTGGCGCAGCCGCCCGGCGGCCGAAAGCCTCGCGCTGCTGCGGGAAATGCGCGAGGGCAAGCACGCGGAAGGCAGCCACATCGTGCGCGCGCGCATCGACATGGCCTCGCCGAACATGAATCTGCGCGATCCGGCCATCTACCGGATCCGGTTCGCCGAGCATCACCGCACCGGCAACCGATGGTGCATCTACCCGATGTACGACTTCGCGCATCCCATCTCGGATGCGCTCGAGAACATCACCCATTCGATCTGCACGCTGGAGTTCGAGGACCATCGGCCGCTGTACGACTGGCTGCTGGAACGGCTCGCCGAAGGCGGCTTCTTCCAGCGCCCGCTGCCCCAGCAGATCGAATTCGCCCGGCTCAATCTCACCTACACCATCACCAGCAAGCGAAGGCTTCAGGAACTGGTGACCAACGGCCGGGTCGACGGATGGGACGATCCGCGCATGCCGACCATCGTCGGGCTGCGCCGCCGCGGCTACACGCCCCAGTCGATCCAGCTGTTTTGTGAACGGATCGGCGTGTCGCGGGCTGACACCTGGATCGACATGGGCGTGCTCGAGCAGACGCTGCGCGATGACCTCGAGGCCCGTGCCTCGCGTTCGGTCGCGGTGCTCGATCCACTGCGGCTGCTGATCACCAACTATCCGAACGATGAGGGCGAAACCTGCAGCGCGCCGTTCCACCCGCAGCGGCCGGAATTGGGCAAGCGTGAATTCGTCTTCACACGCGAACTCTGGATCGAACGCGAGGACTTCGCGGTCGAGCCGCCCAAGGGATTCTTCCGTCTGTTCCCCGGCAACCAAGTGAGATTGCGTCACGCCTTCGTCATCAGGTGCACAGGCTACGAAGCCGACGCGCAGGGCCGTGTCACCACGGTCATGGCCGAGGTGATGCCCGACTCACGTTCCGGCACGCCCGGCGCCGACACCTACAAGGTCAAGGGCAACCTGCACTGGATTTCCGCCGCGCATGCGCTGCCTGCCGAGGTCCGCCTGTACGAGCGGCTGTTTACCGAGCCGCAGCCGGACGCCGGCGGGCGCGACTACCTGGCCAGCCTGAACGCGGATTCCAAGCGGGTGATCCAGGCCTGGGTCGAACCCACCGTCCAGGCGATCGAACCCGGCACGGCATTTCAGTTCGAGCGCCACGGTTATTTCGTGCCGGACCGGCGCGACAGCCAGCCCGATCGGCTGGTCTTCAATCGGAGCGTGTCGCTGAAGGACACACGCGCCAAGGGCGGCTGAACGGCCCGTGCACCGAGTACGGAACCGGGTGACGCCAAGGCGGCATCCGGTTCGGTCCGGCCGCCACCAGGCGCCCTCGACGGCATCAGCCCAGGACGTCGTCGGCGACGAAACTGTTGTGGCGGCGCTCGTCGCCGAAGCTGCTCATCGGCCCGTGGCCGGGCACGAAGGACACATCCTCCCCCAGTGGCCACAGCTTGCGGGTGATCGAGTCGATCAGCGTGGCATGGTTGCCCCGTGGGAAATCGGTCCGCCCGATCGATCCCTGAAAGAGCACATCCCCGACGATCGCCAGGCGCGCCCCTTCGTGGAAGAACACCACATGTCCCGGGGTGTGGCCCGGGGTGTGGATCACCTGCAGGGTCTGGTCGCCGAACTGCACGGTGTCACCGTCGTCGAGCCAGCGGTCGGGCTCGAAAGCGGCCAGTGCGGCGAAGCCGAACCGCTTGCCTTGTTCGGGCAGCTGGTCGATCCAGAACTTGTCCTCGCGATGCGGCCCCTCGAGCGGCACGCCGTGGCGGCGCGCGAACTCGGCCGACTGGCCGCAATGGTCGATGTGGCCGTGGGTCAGGAAGACCTTCTCGAGCTTGGCGCCCAGACGTGCGAGCGCTTCGTCGATGCGATCGAGATCACCGCCCGGATCGAACGCGGCCGCCCGTCCGGTGCGCGTGCACACCAGCAGCGAGCAGTTCTGCGAAAACGGGGTGACCGGCACCAGGGCCAGTTGCAGGGGAGGCGGCGTGCCGGAGTCGTCGCCGTGGTCGGGTCGGGTGTCGTCGCTGCTCATGCGGCAAGGTGGCTTTCGCAAAACGGGCGTTGGGGGAAGTCTGTGGCACCAGGCCGCTCGAGGGCGGACCGGCCCTGCCCGGCCGTCACGGCACGAGCAGCTGGTCGAGCACCCGGCCGCCGACATCGGTCAGGCGGATGCGCACCGGCTTGAAGTGATGATCGTACCCGAGCCAGACGTCGACCTTCGGATCGCGCGCCGGATCGCCGTCGCGACGCACCAGGTGGACCGTCTGCAGCGGGCCCGACGGTGTCTCGAGCACCTCGTTGCCTTCACTGCCGAAGACGGCCGCATCGATCGACCGCGAGCCGAGCTCCGGAATGGTGATGCTCTGCCCGGCGGCCAGCCGTTGCGGCTGCGCCCGCAGGATCAGCCCGAGCTGCAGCAGCATCGACAGCCGATCCTGGCTGCCCGGCTGCAGCGGCACCCGCTGCCCGCCCGAAAAACTCACCTGCGCGCTGGTGTAGTCGATGGCCGACCAGCGTTCAGGCCGCTTGCCGCGCTGCTCGACGAAGTGCTCGGGCATCAGGCCGTCGGGGCCCAGGCGCCCGCGACTGCGCTGCGTGATCGCGCCCGAATACAGCAGGGAGGTAAGCCCCTGGGCGCGCGCCTCGCTGGTCATCCGATACCGCTCGCCGTCGGTTTCGAGGGTGTATTCCATCGTCGCCACCGGATGGTTGTCGGCGTATTCGCCGAAATAAACCTGGAAGCGGCTGCGCCCGGGCACGGGCGCACCCAGCGCCACGCCGTAGAGCGCCTGGCGCGCGCCCGGATCCGCCTTGTCCGGCGCCGGGGGTTCGAGGCGTGCCAGCACACCCGGATCGCCCGGCGGGCCGTCGGCGACCCGGGGTTCGGACGGCGCGTCGGCGGGCGGCTCGTCGACGGCGGGCGGCGGTTCCGCGGCCGACGCGATCGGCTCGGGCTGCGTGATGCCCTCCGCGCCCGACACCGGGAGCGGCGCAGCCGCTGCCTCTGCGGGCGGCGCAGGCGCAGCGGCTCGCGGCGGCGATGGCCGCACGGGGGCGGCAGGACGGCTGGGACGGGGCGGCGGCGCCTGCGGCGGACGGGGCACCGGCTCGGCGACCGCTTCGGGGCGGATCAGACTGACCTGAAGCGGCGCGCGCGGCGCGAAGTCGAGCTGCGGTCCGAGCTCGAGGCCACGGATGAAGGCGACCAGGGCGAGCAGATGCAGCAGAACCGTGAACGCGGCCGCGAGCGCGACTTTGCGGGCGCCCGTTCCGCGCGCCGGCCACGCCTGCTCCTGTCCCCGCTGTTCCATTTCCGCGCGCCGCATTCCGTGTGCCTGCCCTCTCTGCGCCCCGACCCGGCGTTGTCGACCCGGCGCCATCGTCGCGGGCCGCCGCCGCCGACGGCGTTGCGCTGCCCTCATTATGGAGAACAACGCACCAGACGCCCGCGCGGGCTATCCTGAGGACTGCGGACTGCGGGCCGGCCGCACCGCACTGCACCCCTGCGTCTCATCCCCCGCGCTGCCATGCCTCACGAGCCACCGACGACCGCCTTGCCCGCCTCCGATCGCCGTGAACTGCTGCGGCTGGCGCTCGCCAGTGCCGCAACCCTGTGGCTGCCGCGCAGCGCGCGGGGCCAGACGCGCTTCGAGACCAACCCTTTCTCGCTGGGCGTGGCGAGCGGTTCGCCGACGGCCACATCGATCGTGCTCTGGACCCGGCTCGCCTTGCCCGGTCTTTTCGGCTCGCGCCTGGGCGACGATCCGGTCACGGTTCGCTGGGAAATGGCCCATGACGAAGCGTTCAGCCGCCCGGTGCAAAGCGGCCAGGCCATCGCATCGGCCGCGCTCGCGCATTCGGTCCACGTCGAAGTCGGTGGCCTCGACCCCGACCGCTGGTACTGGTACCGGTTCATGGCTGGCGACGCCGTCAGCCAGAGCGGACGCACGCGCACGTTTCCGGCGCCCGATGCGCCCGCCGCCCGGTTGCGCCTGGCCTACGCCTCGTGCCAGCGCTGGGAGCACGGCTATTACGGCGCCTACCGGCACATGCGCCAGGAGGACGTCGATGCCGTGGTGTTCCTGGGCGACTACATCTACGAATATCCGGGCGCGCTGAACGCGGCGCGCCTGCCGGACGGCGGCTGGGTCACCACGCTGGCTGGCTACCGGCAGCGGTACGCCCTGCACAAGTCCGATCCGGACCTGCGGGCCATGCACGCGGCCTGCCCCTGGCTGGTGACCTGGGACGACCACGAAGTCCAGAACGACTATGCCGGCACGCACGAGGGCGAGAACGGGCCGCCGGTCGCTGATTTCGCCTCGCGCCGGGCCGCCGCCTACCAGGCCTTCTACGAGCACATGCCTTTGCGGGCATCGGTGCTGGTCCGCGCGCTGGCCGGGCCGCCCGGTGCCGACGAGCTGCGCATTCATGGTCAGGCGCGATTCGGCCGGCTGGCCAGCCTGTACCTGCTGGATGACCGCCAATATCGGGATCCGCAGGCGTGCAGCAGGGCGGGCCGGCCGGGCTCGGGCCGCGTCGACCCTGCCGACTGTGCCGTGTGGGAAGATCCGCGGCGCAGTCTGCTGGGAAGCGCCCAGGAAGCCTGGCTGGATGACGCGTTCTCGCGTGCACGCACGGGATGGAACGTCGTCTGCCAGCAGACCCTGTTCGGGCGGCGCGACTTTCGCCCTGGCGCCGGCGAGTCGCTGTGGAACGACGGATGGGACGGTTACCCGGCCGCACGCCTGCGCTTTACCGACAGCCTGCGCCGTCATTCCGTCAGCAATCCCGTGCTGTTCGGCGGCGATGTCCACGAGAACTGGGTCGGCCATGTGAAGGCCGACTATCGCGACCCGGCAAGCGCCTCGGTGGGCGTCGAATTCTGCGGCACCAGCATCACGTCGCGTCCGGCAGGCGGCGGGCGCCATGCCGAATGGCTCGAGGAGAACCCGCATTTTGTGTTCGCCGACGCCCGCCATCGCGGGTATGGCATCGCCGAGTTCACGCCCCGCCGGCTGAGCACGGCCTTGCGCGTGATCGATGACCCTTCATCGACTGCGCCCTCGATCAGCACGCTAGCCCGTTTTTCGGTCTCCGCGGGGCGCTCGGTGATCGAGCGCGAGTAAGGTCGGCCGCGCCGCCGGAGTCGACGCCTGCCTCGAGCGCTAAAGTACCGCGGGCCGGTTGGGCAGTTCGTCGGGATTGTCGCGGCCATCGGCCGGGAATGCCGCCGCCAGCAGCGCATTGAGCCGGACCACGGCATCGATGGCACCCTCGCGGTAGGCGTTGCGCGCAAAGGCGGCGCTCATGGATCGGGCCAGCTCGTCCCACTGCGTCTGGGGGATGGCACGTGCCGCGCTGCGATCGGCGATGATCTCGACCGCACGGTCGGCCAGCAGCACGTAGATGAGCACCCCGTTGTTGCCTTCGGTGTCCCAGACCCGAAGCGCACCGAACACCTCGAGCGCACGATGCCGTGGCGCCATCCGGCGCAGCACGCGGGCCAGCGGCAATGCCGGTTCGAAGGCCACCCGCAGTTCGGCCGTATGGCCAGCCTCACCCTGGTGGACGGCCGCCTCGATGGCGTCGAGGGCTGACTCGCCGACCATCCGCCGCATATCGGCGTGATCCGTGGTCAGGTGGCGCCACAGGCGGCGCAGGCGATTGGCTCGATGAGGCATGTCTACCAGTCCCCCGAGGCGCCGCCGCCGCCGAAATCGCCGCCGCCGCCCGAAAAGCCGCCACCGGACGACCCGCCATCGCCGCCACCGCCGCCACCCCAGCTGCCCCCGCCGCTGGTCCAGACCGGCCCGCTGCCGCGACGCCCGGAGCGCAAGCCACTGCCGGGCCGTCCGCCGCCGCCGCCGCCGCCGCCGCCGCCGCCGCGCAGCGAGGCGAACACCAGAACGGCCACGAAGGCGCCGATTCCCACCACGGCAGCGGTCACGAGCGGCAGTCCCTGAACCATGCTCCACACGCCGGCGCCAGCGCCCACGCCGGTCGCGCCGACGAAGCGTCCTACGATGGCCGAGACGATCAGGCCGACCACCACCGCCACGACGAGCGTGCCGATCCAGTCGAATTCCGGCGCACCGGACTCGGTATGCCCGTCCTTCCAGGGGGCGGGCAAGGCTTCGCCATCGATGAGCCGGCCGATCTCGGTGACCCCCGCACTGACGCCGCCGGCGAAGTCGCCCTGCTTGAACCGGGGTGCGATGGTCTCGGCGATGATGCGCTTGGCCAGCGCGTCGGGAATGGCGCCCTCCAGGCCGCGGCCCACCTCGATGCGCAGTTTGCGATCGTTCTTGGCGATCAGCAGCAGGACGCCGTCATCGACCTTCTGGCCACCGGCCTGCGCGCGGCCGAGCTTCCAGGCTTCGACCACTTTCAGGCTGTATTCCTCGATGGCCTGCGGCTTGGTCGTGGGCACGATCAGCACGGCCACCTGCGAGCCTTTGCGCTGCTCGATCGCCGCCAGTTGCGCCTCGACCTGAGCGCGCTGATCGGCATTGAGCGTACCGGTGGTGTCGGTCACCCGCGCCACCAGCTTGGGCACGGGCTGTTCGTCCTGCGCCCAGGCCAGCCCCGCGCCCAGGGCCAGCCAGAGCGCGAGCAGAGCCGACCAGATCGAACGGGCCGGTGATCGAGTCACAGGCGGTCCCGAACGGGCGCGGCGACCGGCAGCGAGGGCAACGGAGATCCCGCGCGGCTACTTGGCCGGTGCCTTGCTGCCGCCAAAGTCCACCTTGGGCGCGGTGGAGATCGCCTTTTCGTTCTCGACGCTGAACTGGGGTTTGACCGAATAGCCGAACACCATCGCGGTCAGGTTCACCGGGAACTGGCGCACCAGCACGTTGTAGCGCTGGATGGTGTCGATGTAGCGTTTGCGGGCCACGGTGATCCGGTTCTCGGTGCCTTCGAGCTGAGCCTGCAGGTCGCGGAAGTTGGCGTCCGATTTCAGCTGGGGGTAGTTTTCGGAGACCACCAGCAGGCGCGACAGCGCGCTGCCGACCTCGCCTTGCGCCTGCTCGAATTTCTTGAGGGACTCGGGATCGGACGGATTGACCTGGATCTGGCCGACCTTCGAACGGGCCTCGGTGACGCGGATGAAGACTTCCTTTTCCTGGTCCGCGAACCCCTTGACCGTGTTGACGAGATTGGGGATCAGGTCGGCACGCCGCTGATACTGGTTGAGCACTTCGGACCAGGCCGACTTGGTGGTCTCGTCGGCACCCTGGATGTCGTTGTAGCCGCACGCTGACAAGGTGGACAGGGCAGTCAGCAGAAACGACAGGCGAATGATCCATCGGCTGAGCATGGAAACTCCGGGCAGTGGTGAACTAGCGCCTAATATTAGGCCATGTCGGGAATTCTCAAGAAGCGGCTCTGTCTGACAGCGCTGTTCGCGCTGATGGTGCAGTTCGCCTGCCCGGCCGCGTCGGCGCCGTCCGCAGGCTCGGCTCAGCCCCCATCGGGCCACAAACCCGCGAAGGCGCCGCTGCGCGATCAGATCCAGCGCTGGAATCAGGAGGGCTTCGATGCCTACGAGCGCGACGACATGGAGCGCGCCCTCGCAGCCTATGGGCGGGCGGCGCACGCCGGCGACGCCTCCGCCCAGTACAACCTGGCGGTCATCCGCCTGCGCGACGAGAGCCGCCGCCCTTCGCTGACCCGCGCTCTGGCGCTGCTGCGCGCCAGCGCTCAGGCCGGTTTTGCGCCGGCTCAATTCATGCTGGCGAGCCTGCACGAGAACGGCCGCTTCGTCGCCCGCTCGCTGACCGCGGCGCTGGCCTGGAATCAGCGTGCCGCCGATCAGGGTCACGTCGATGCGGCACTCGCGCTGGCGACGCAGCATTACCTGGGCCGCGGCACGCCGCAGGACTATGCCCAGGCCGCACGCTGGTACGAACGGGCCGCCGATGGCGGGGACGTGGCAGCGCAGTACGTGCTGGCCTCGATGTATGCCACCGGGCTGGGCGTCGATACCGACCTCGACGCCGCCCTGCGGTGGTACAGCGCGGCCGGCCGCCAGGGCGATGTCGCCGCCCAAGGGCAGGCTCGCGCACTGGCCGAGCGCATCGCCCGCCAGTCCCGCCCGCCGTCGGCCTGCCGGGTGAGCCCGCCAGGGCCCTCGAGGACGGCACCGCGCTTCCCCTGGCCAGGCCTCGCGCGGGTCTGTCGGGGCCTGCCGACCTCCTTCAGTGCCCGGCCTGCGCATAGTCGCTCGCCCCGGCTCGGATGAGTGCTGTACCGCCTGCCTTCGCATCGGCCCCCTTCGGAGAGTCAGCCCGCCATGACGGACACTTCCCTGCCCGTCAAACCCGTGCTGCCCAGCGGCAGCATCGAAGCGGCGCAATTGCAGCTGCTCGCCCGGCGCGATCAGGCGGCGATCATGCCGGCGCTCGCGGGCATCGCGCTGGTCGCGCTCTCGCAGCTGCCTGGCCAGCCCGCGGGGTTGCTCGCGCTGCTGGTGCTGCTGCGACTGGGCGCGCTGTTCCACAATCACCGGGTGTCGGCTCGGGTTCTGTCGCTGGGCGCGAGCGAAGCACTCGGCAAGGGCCTGCTGGCGCGCCTCGAAAATGGCCTGCTGGTTTCGGGAATCAGCTGGGGGCTGTTTGCCTGGCTGCCGCCCGAGCCGCTCATCGGCACGCCCTCCGGGCAGTTCATGGTCGTTGCGCAGGTGGCGATCGTGGGCGTGATGATTCATGTCACGGCACCCACCCGCGGTGCCCTGCTGAAATTCATGGCCGGGTTCTGGGTTCCGATCGTCGCCCGCCTGATCGACAGCAGCGATCCGCAGACGCCGATCCTGCTGGGCGGCGCGCTCACCTACGGCACGATCGTGACGTTCTATGGCCTGCGTCTGTGCCAGCAGATCCGCGACAGCCTGGTCTCGGCTCTGGAGAACCAGGCGCTGCTCGCTGAACTGTCGCTGCTGCATCGGCGCGAACTGGACCAGCGGGCGGCTCTTGCGTCGACCAATCGCCAGCTCAACTCGGCCCTGGCCCAGGCGACTCACCTGGCCTCGCACGACCTGCTCACCGATGTCATGAACCGGCGGGCTTTTCTGGATCAGCTGCCCGGAGAAATCAGCGCGAGCGACGGGCACCCGGCCACCGCTGCCGTGGTCCTGATCGACCTGGACCAGTTCAAGCGCGTCAACGACCGTTATGGCCACCAGGTGGGCGACGAGGTGCTGCGTCGCACCGCCGCGCTGCTGCGCGCCAACATCCGGACCACCGACCGGCTCGCTCGATGGGGCGGCGAAGAGTTCGTGCTGCTGATGCCCGCCACCGATCGCGCCCTTGCGCTCGCGCTGACCGAGCGGCTGCGCTCGACGCTGAACGGCTCCATCATGCTGCCGCCAGACAGCGCCTCAGCCGATCCGTCGGCCGGACACATCTCGGCTTCGTTCGGGGTCGCCATCGTCACCGGGGGCGAATCGTTCGAATCGGCGCTCGCGCGTGCCGACACGGCTCTGTACCGGGCCAAGGAAGCCGGGCGCAACCGGGTCTGCTGCGCCGACTGAGCAGCCGGGCGCACGCACCGGCCCGCGCACCCGGCGGATTCGCTCAGGCGCGTCGAAGCTTGCTCGCGAACTGCTTTCGGAACTTGGCCACCTTGGGACCGACCACCGCCATGCAATAGCCCTGGTAAGGGTGCCGCTCGAAGTACCGCTGGTGGTAGGCCTCCGCCGGGTAGTAGTCGGGCAGCGGCGCCAGCTGGGTGACGATCGGGCGATCGAAGATGTCGCCGCGGGCAAGCTCGTCGATCAGGGCCTGAGCCTGGGCCCGCTGCGTGTCATCGACGAAAAAAATGACCGAGCGGTACTGCGTGCCGATGTCGGCCCCCTGCCGGTTCAGCGTGGTCGGATCATGGATGCCGAAGAAGATGCCCAGGATCTCGCGAAAGCTGATCGTGTCGGCATCGAAACTCACCTTCACGACCTCGGCATGACCGGTGTCGCCATTGCAGACCTGCTCGTAGGAGGGATCGACGACCGATCCGCCCGCATAGCCGGACTCCACCGCCTGAACCCCTTCGACATCGAGGTACACCGCTTCCAGGCACCAGAAACACCCGCCGCCCAGCACCGCCACTTCTGTTCTCATGCGATCAACTCCTCAGGGACCAGCATTGAATGATGCATCAGTCGGCCGCGGCCGGTGGCCATGACATCGCTGCCCGTGCTGTCGTGACCCGGCGCGCCGCCTTGTCGGACAAGTACTTTAGAGCTAAAGTAATCTTCGGTCCCGAAAATCGAACATCCCGCAAGTCGTCGCCGGTCGATCCGCGGGCCGTGCCCTGGAAACCCGTGAAAAGGCTCCGAATGACCTCTCCCATCTCCAGGGATGCCTGCGCGGCGCGCGACAAGGCCGATCCGCTGGCCGCATTGCGCGATGCGTTCGAGCTGCCCGAGGGCGTGATCTACCTCGACGGCAATTCACTCGGGCCGCTGCCCCGCGCCACCCGCGCGCGAGTGCTGCAGGCGATGGAACGCGAATGGGGACAGGGTCTGATCACCAGCTGGAACGACGCCGGCTGGATCGACCTGCCCCAGCGCATCGGCGGCAAGATCGCGCGGCTGATCGGCGCACAGGCCGACGAAGTGATCGCTGTCGACTCGACGTCGGTCAATCTGTTCAAGCTGCTGGCCGGCGCGCTGGCCCTGCGCCCGCAACGGCGGGTGATCGTCAGCGAAACCGGCAATTTTCCCACCGACCTGTACATCGCCCAGGGTCTGGCATCGCTGCAGGGCGCCGGCCACGAACTGCGGCTGGTCGAACGCGAGCGCATCGCCGACGCGATCGACGAACACACCGCGGTGGTGATGCTGACCCAGGTCGACTACCGCAGCGGTTCCTGCCTGGACATGGCCGCAGTGACCGCGCTGGCGCACCGCGCCGGCGCATTGATGCTCTGGGACCTGGCCCATTCGGCGGGCGCGCTGGCGGTCGACCTCAATGGCACCGGGGCCGACCTGGCGGTCGGCTGCGGTTACAAGTACCTCAATGGCGGACCCGGCGCGCCGGCCTTCGCCTTCGTGGCCCGCGCGCTGCAGGAGAACTTCGACCAGCCGCTGTCGGGCTGGCTCGGCCACGCCAGCCCTTTCGCATTCGAGACCGGCTACCGGCCGGCGCCCGGCATCGCGCGCCTGCAATGCGGCACCGCGCCGGTGCTCTCGATGACCGCGCTCGAGTCCGGTGTCGACACGCTGCTGCTGGCCGAGTCAGCGGGCGGCCTGCCTGCCTTGCGCCGGAAATCCCTGCAGCTGGGCGACCTGTTCATCGAGCGGGTCGCCGCGCGCTGCGCGGATCACCCGCTGCGCCTGATCACCCCGCGCGCGCACGAGCAGCGCGGCAGCCAGGTCAGCTACGCGATCGGCGACCCTCAGATGGGATACGCGGTGATTCAGGCGCTGATCGCCCGCGGCGTGATCGGTGATTTCCGCGCGCCCGACATCCTGCGGTTCGGCCTGGCGCCCGCCTACCTGCGCGCGACCGATGTCTGGGATGCCGTCGAGCACCTGGGCCAGGTGCTCGACACCGGCCAATGGCGCGAGGCCCGATTCATGAGCCGCAAAGCGGTGACCTGAGCACGGAGCGCCGACATGGCCGACGACACTTTCGAAGGCGCGCGCCTTGACTTCCGCGCGACCATGAGCTATAGCGACTACCTCGACCTGGACCGCGTGCTGGGGGCGCAGCATCCCCGCTCGCCGGATCCCAACGAGATGCTGTTCATCGTCCAGCACCAGACCAGCGAACTGTGGATGAAGCTGGCGCTGCACGAGCTGGCGGGCGCGCGTGCCGCGATCGCCGCCGACGAACTGCCGCCGGCTTTCAAGATGCTGGCGCGGGTGTCGCGCGTGCTCGAGCAGCTGGTACACGCCTGGAGCGTGCTGGCGACGATGACGCCGTCCGAGTATTCGGCCATCCGCCCCTACCTCGGCGCGTCGTCGGGCTTTCAGAGCTGGCAGTACCGGATGATCGAATTCATGCTGGGCAACAAGAATCCGGTCATGGTGCAGGCCCACGCCCATCGCCCCGACCTGCACGACAAAGTCCTTGCCGCATTGCACGAACCGTCGTTGTACGACGAGGCGATCGCCCTGCTCGCCCGCCGCGGATTCGACATCGCGGCCTCCCATCTGGCACGCGATCCGTCGCAGCCGCGCGAGCCGCACGCCAGCGTCGAGGCCGCCTGGCAGGCGGTCTACCAGGCCCCGCGCGACCATTGGGAGCTCTACGAGCTGGCCGAGGATCTGATCGACCTGGAAGACGCATTTCGCCAGTGGCGCTTCCGGCATGTCACCACCGTGGAGCGGGTGATCGGCTTCAAGCGCGGCACCGGCGGCACCGCCGGCGTGTCCTACCTGCGGCGCATGCTCGACGTCGTGCTGTTCCCGGAGCTGTGGACCGTCAGGACCGGCCTGTAGCGGTGTCCGCGGACCCGGGGCCCGGAGCCGCGTAAAATCCCGGTTTCGCCACGATTTTCAAAGAGAGCGCTCCATGAGTTCAGATCCGTCCGCCAAGGCCGTTTTCAAGTGGGAAGACCCATTGCTGCTGGACCAGCAGCTCACCGAGGACGAGCGCATGGTGCGTGAAGCCGCGTACGCGTACTGCCAGGAAAAGCTCCTGCCGCGCGTCACCGAGGCCTTCCGCCACGAACAGACCGACGCCTCGATCTTTCGCGAGATGGGCGCACTCGGCCTGCTGGGCCCGACCATTCCCGAGCAGTACGGCGGCCCGGGCCTGAACTACGTCAGCTACGGCCTGATCGCCCGCGAGGTCGAGCGGGTCGACTCCGGCTACCGCTCGATGATGAGCGTGCAGAGCTCGCTGGTGATGCTGCCGATCCACGACTTCGGCACCGAAGAGCACCGCCGCAAGTACCTGCCCAAGCTGGCCAGCGGCGAATGGATCGGCTGCTTCGGCCTGACCGAGCCCAACCATGGCTCCGATCCCGGCAGCATGGTGACCCGCGCCAAGGCTGTCGATGGCGGCTACGAGCTCACCGGCAGCAAGATGTGGATCTCCAACAGCCCGATCGCCGATGTCTTCGTCGTCTGGGCCAAGTGCCAGGGCGGCGACTATGACGGGCGCATCAAGGGCTTCATCCTCGAAAAGGGCATGAAGGGGCTGAGCGCCCCCGCGATCAAGGGCAAGGTCGGGCTGCGCGCCTCGATCACCGGCGAGATCGTGATGGACTCGGTGGCCATTCCCGAGTCCCAGATGCTGCCCCATGTCGAAGGTCTGAAGGGTCCGTTCACCTGCCTGAACAGCGCCCGATACGGCATCGCCTGGGGGGCCTTGGGGGCTGCCGAGGACTGCTGGCACCGGGCCCGACAGTACGTGCTCGACCGCCATCAGTTCGGCCGTCCGCTGGCCGCCAATCAGCTCATCCAGAAGAAGCTGGCCGACATGCAGACCGAGATCACGCTCGGCCTGCAGGGCTGCCTGCGCCTGGGCCGCATGAAGGACGAAGGCACCGCCGCGGTCGAGATCACCTCGATCATGAAGCGCAACTCCTGCGGCAAGAGCCTCGATATCGCCCGCCTGGCGCGCGACATGATGGGCGGCAACGGCATCAGCGACGAGTTCGGCGTGGCCCGCCACATGGTCAACCTCGAAGTGGTCAATACCTACGAGGGCACGCACGACATCCATGCGCTGATCCTCGGTCGCGCCCAGACCGGTATCCAGGCCTTCTTCTGATCTGAACCCCATCCGGCCATCGCGCCTGGCCGCCCGGCCCCGCGCCCCCCCGCCCCGCCCCCCCCCCCGCCCCCTCCCCCCGCCCCCCCCCCCCTCCCCCCTGCCGCGGCCCCCGCCGCCCCCCCCGCCGCCCCCCCGCCCGCCCGCCCGCCGCGGCCCGCCCCGGCCGCCCCCCCCTCCGCGGCCCCCCCCCCGCCCCCCCCCCCCCGCGGCGCCCCGGCGCCCGCCCCCCCCCGCCCCCCGCGCCCCCCGGCGCCCCCCCCCGCCGCCCGGCGCCCGCCCGCCCCCGCCCCGCCCCCCCCCCCCGCCCCCCCCCCGGGCCCCGCGGCGCCGCCCGCCCCGCCCGCGCCCCCCCCGCCCCCCGCCCCCCCCCGGCCCCCCCCCCCCGCCCCCCGCCCGCCGCCGGCCCCCCCCCCGACAACACCAGGCCTCAGGGCTTGCCGGGCGGGGACGTGTCTTCGCGGATGATCTGTGCATCGGCGACATCGGCCTGCCGGCGGGCCAGCGGCGACGATGGGCCATGCATGGGCCGAACCGGCCCGGGCTGCACACTGGGCTGGCCTTGCGCGCTGGCGCGCATCTGTTCGCGCAGCGCGCGTCGAGCAGCGCGCGTATGCCACCAGAACCAGCCCAGCACGACGGTGCCGACCACCAGCAGGACCACGAGCAGCACGGCCGAGAACAGCACCGCACCGATCAGCAGCGCGATACCGGCCAGCATGCCGACCATCTTGGTGAGCAGTCCCGGCTTGCCGGGCGAGCCTGGAGCGCCCCCCGGGGAGCCTGTCGGTTCGACGCGGGGAATGAAATCGTTCATGGTGTTCATGAGGCCTTGGTCGATGGAGCGGAACATTCCTGACGAACCCGGCGTTCAAGTGACTTGACCCGGGTGCCGCCACCGTTCATTTTCGCCGATCCCGGCCCCGCCCCCGAATCGCAGGATCACAGGACCACCCCGATGAAGATCACCCGCACCACCGCCATTCCGCTGTCGTATCGCCTGCCCGAAGGCAAGACCGTCAAGCTCGGCGTCGGCGCCACGACGAAGCGCGACACCATCATCGTCAAGGTCGAGACCGACGCCGGCCTGACCGGCTATGGCGAGGCCCACCCCGGCCGCAGTCCCGGCGCGGTGGTGAGCCTGATCAACAACACCCTGAATCCGCTGATCGCCGGCATGGACGCCAGCGACGTGGTCGGCGTGTTCGCCCGCGTGAACCGGATGCAGCTGTCCAGCCATGGCCTGGGCGCCGGCGCGGCACTGGCCGTGTCGGGCATCGACATGGCGTTGTGGGACATCCGCGGCAAGGCCGCCAACATGCCGCTGTACCAGATGCTGGGCGGCAGCCGCAAGCGCATTCCGGCCTACGCGGGAGGCATCTCGATGGGCTTCCAGGAGCCGGCCAGCCTGCTCGACGAGGCGCGCGAATACGTCGAGCGCGGCTACAAGGCGGTCAAGCTGCGCCTGGGCGACAACCCGCGCGACGACATCGCCCGCGTGCAGGCGGTGCGTGCCGGCCTGGGCAGCGAGATCGAGATCCTCACCGATGCCAACACCAACTACACGCTGGCCGATGCGCGCCGCGTGATCCCGGCGCTGGCCGAGGCCCGCGTCGCCTGGCTCGAAGAGCCCTTCGGCTGCAACGACCACGGCGCCTACCGGATGGGCGCGGCCATCTCGCCGCTGGTGCCGCTCGCCGCCGGCGAAAACCACTACACCCGATTCGAATTCGCGCGCCTGGTCGAGGAGCGTGCGGTGCAGATCCTGCAGCCCGACCTGTCCAAGACCGGCGGCATCACCGAGGGCATGCGCATCGCGGCGATCGCCTCGGCCTGGGGACTGCCGATCCACCCGCACAGTTCGGCCACCGGCCTGAACCACGCGGTGTCGATCCACTACCTGGCGGCACTGGACAACGGCGGCTACTTCGAAGCCTGCGTGTCCCGGTTCAACCCGCTGCGCGACATGTTCGGCGTCACCTTCGAGATCGGCCCCGATGGCTGTGTCGAGCCGCTGGACAGGCCCGGCATCGGGCTGGACATCGACGAGTCGCTGTTCGCACAGTATCCGGCCATCGATGGCCCCGGCTATGTGGTCAAATTCTGAAGCCCTGCGCTGCATCCCGACAAGATCACAAAACTCCCGGAGACACCCATGACATCCAGAAGAAAATTCACCCTCGCCGGCGGCTCCGCCGCACTCGCGCTGGGCCTTGGCGCCCCCGCGCTCGTCGGCGCGCAGGAGTTTCCGAACAAGGCCGTGCGCATCGTCGTGCCCTACCCGCCCGGCGGTTTCAACGACACGCTGGCACGCACCATCAGCCAGAAGCTCGGCCCCGAGTGGAAGCAGTCGGTGGTGGTGGACAACCGCCCCGGCGGCAATACGCTGATCGGCAATACCGCGGTGGTCCAGTCGCCGCCCGACGGTCATACCCTGCTGATCACGCCGCTGCCTTATTCGGTGCTGCCTTCGCTGTACGGCGCCAAGATGCCCTACGACGCGCTCAAGGACTTCGCGCCCGTGATCCACGCCGCCAGCACCCAGAACGTGCTGGCCGTGCGCCAGGGCTTTCCGGTGAACTCGGTCAAGGAACTGATCGCCTACGCGCGAAAGAATCCCGGCAAGGTCAACTACGGCACACCGGGCTCGGGGTCGTCGAATCACCTGTCGATGGAGCTCTTCAAGAGCATGACCGGCACCTACGTGGTCCACATCCCGTACAAGGGCAGTGCCCCGGCGGTGGTTGGCCTGCTGGCCGGCGAGACCGACGTGATGTTCGACAACATCCCCAACCTGCTGCAGCAGATCAAGGCCGGCAAGGTGACCGCGATCGGCGTCACGGGAAGCACCCGTTCGCCGCTGCTGCCCGACGTGCCGACGGTCGCCGAAGCCGGTGTTCCCGGTTATGAGGTCAATGTGTGGTTCGGCCTGCAGGCCCCCGCGGGCACGCCGCCGGCGGTGATCGCCCGCCTGAACCAGAGCATTGGCGCCATGCTGCGCGATCCCGACGTGGTGCAGCGATTCCGCGCGCAAGGCGTCGAAGTGGTCGGCGGTTCGCCCGAGCAGTTCGGCAAGCTGATCGCCGCCGAAATCACGAAGTGGGGCAAGGTGGTCAAGCGGGCCGGCATCAAGGTGGACTGATCAGCGATAGAAGGCCTCGACCGTCCCCTTCAGCTTGATCATCACGGGTTTGCCCTTGCGATCCAGGGTCCGGCCCGCCGGCACCCTGATCCAGCCCTCGCTGACGCAGTACTCCTCGACATCGAAGCGCTCCTTGCCGTTGAACCGGATGCCGATGTCATGCTCGAACACCGCGGCGGCATGATGGGGACTGACCGGATCGACCGACAGCCGGTCGGGCAACGGCGGGGCAATTTTGTTTTCTGTCATGAACATCCTCTGAAACGTGAATTCGATAGCTGGCGGGCACGGCTGCCCGTTCAGGCGCCAGGCGGCCCGCAGACCGCGCCGCTGGCGATCAGTTCTTCGATGTCGGCCGGCGAGTAGCCCAGCCGTGTCAGCACCTCGCGCGAGTCCTCGCCCAATACGGGCGCGGGCCGGCGCAGCGGCATGTCGAAGCCCTCGGCGCGGATCGGCATCTTCGGCAAGGCCAGCGTACGGCCCGATGGCAAGGGCGTGTCGACCAGTTGCCCGTCATCGCGCAATGCCGGCTCGCGATGCAGCTGATCCGGGCGGCGCAATGGCGCATGAGGGACTTGCGCGTCCAGCAGCCGGCGCTGGACTTCATCGGAGCGCAGCTGCCCGATCAGCTCGCTCAGGATGGCCCCGAGTTCGTTGCGTCGTGCGACCCGCGCCCGGTTGTCCGCATAGGCCGGGTCGTCCTTCAATGCGGCCAGGCCGAACGCGTCGCAAAAGCGCTGCCAATGGGCGTTCGACGTGATGCCGACGAAGACCTCGTCGCCATCGGCGGTGGTGAACAGCCGGTAGACACCCCAGCCCATCCGGGTGCCCTGCTGCATCACCGGCATCGGCACCGACGGCTCGCCGCTGTTCTGCGCGACAGCCATCCATTGTCCGACCCAGTAGACGCTGGTCTCGTACAGGCCTGCCGTGATCCGCTGGCCACGACCCGACGCATCACGCTGGCGCAGCGCCGCCATCACCCCGATCACGCCATAGGTGGCCGCGCCCATGTCGATGACCGATGCGCCCGCGCGCAGCGGCTGGCCTTCGGGTCCGGTCATGTAGGCCAGGCCACCCATCATCTGCGCGAGCTCATCGAGCAGCGGCCGGCCCTCGGCGGCACCGGGCAGGAACCCCTTGATCGAAAGCCAGATCACGCGCGGGTTGCCGACGCTGACCACGCCGTACCCGACTCCCAGGCCGTCGACCGCGCCATAGGCGAAGTTGTCGATGATGATGTCGGCATCCTGCGCCAGGCGAAGGAAGACCTCGCGTCCGCGGCCCTTCAGATCGAGCGCAAGACTGCCCTTGTTGCGATTGAAGAAGTGGAACGCCGCGCCTCCCGAACCCGGTGTGCCGCGCGCCTGGTCACCGCCGTTCACCGTCTCGATCTTCAGCACCTCGGCGCCAAGATCGGCCAGGATCTGGCCCGCGGTCGGGCCGGCCACGATGTGGCCAAGCTCCAGAACCCGCAACCCCGCCAGCGGCGGGCGGACGGCTTCGCCGGCAGGCAGCTCACGCTCGATGTTCAACGGTTACCTCTCTCGACAGCGGCGACGCGCCAGGTGACGCGGATTGACGCCCGCACGAGAACGCCGGCGGGCTGCCGGATCGTGCCCTGGTTCACTGCGTAGGCCGGCTTAGCCACCGGCCCGCTCCGGCGTCGGGCACGGCCTGGCGCCCGAACCGGCCTGGCGCCCGCTCGCCTGGCGCGACGCGATTCGCAGACCACGGAACCGCCATGATGGACCGCGATCTGGCGCACCAGCGACAGACCCAGCCCGACGCCGCCCTCGCGTTCACTGGCGCCACGCGACCGGTAGAACGGCTCGAATATCCGCTCGCGTTCGTCGGCGGGCACACCGGCACCGCGGTCGAGCACCTCGACGCACCAGCGCGCGCCGTCGTGCGCGAGACGCGCCTGCACCGAATCTTCGCCGCCGCCGTGGCGCACGGCATTCTCCAGCAGGTTGCGCAGCAGGCGGCGCAGCAGACGCGCATCACCCCGGATCTCATGGCCGGCCGGCACCGGCTCGATCAGGTCCAGCGGCACGCCCACGCGCGCGGCCTCCTCGGCAAACAGTCCGGCCAGATCCACCGACTCGAAGCGCTGGCGTGCCGGCTCGTCGGCCACCGGCGTGGCATCCAGCCGGCTGGCCAGCAGGATCTCGTCGATCAGGCTGTCCAGTTCCGCAATGTTGCGGCGGAGCTCGTCGCGCGATGCCGCCGATGTCGCACGGTCGCCGTTCAGCTCGATCGCCATCCGGATGCGCGCCAGCGGCGAACGCAGTTCGTGCGAGGCATTGGCCAGCAGGCTGCGGCTGGCACGCACAAGGTCCTCGATGCGCTGCGCGGCCCGATTGAAGCTTTCCGCCAGGGCCGCCACTTCGTCGCGACCGCGCACCGGCACCCGGGTCGAGAGATCGCCGGCGCCCAGCGCCTCCACCGCGACCTGCAGCGACTCGAGCCGGCGCGTCAGCCGGCGCACCACCGGGTAGACAGCCACGCCGATCAGCAGTACGACCAGCGCCAGACTGCCCACGAATCCGGGCAAGGGCGGCCGCCCGCCGGAAGTCCGCCACAGACGGCTCGCATACAGCCGGCGGCCATCGGCCAGGGGCACCATCCAGACCGGCGGTCCGTCGCGGCGCGACACCCAGCCGCCGCGGTCCCGATGCTCCCGGTCGGTGTCGCGCAGCACGTCCGGCGCCATCGGCTTGCCCGCGCTGGCCAGTGCCTGTCCGCCCGCATCGGTCAGCGTGAGGTCGATGCCGGTGCGCGCCTGCCATCGCGACAGGGTGCGCTGCCAGGCGTCGCGCCCGGCATCCGAGGGCAGCAGGTCGGCGGCGAGTTCGGTGGCGAGTTCGGCCGTGCCGGGCCGATCATCCGAATGCAGCGCCCAGCGCCAGAGCCCGCCCATCAGCAGCGCGAAGACCAGCAGGCTCGCCAGCACCGCCACATAGATGCGCAAGTACAGCCGACGCGCGAGCCAGCCGCGCCAGCGTGCAGAGCCAGCCGAACCACGATCGCCGTTCGCCCGGCTCATCGTCAGTCCTGGGCCTTGGCGAACACATAACCCGCCCCACGCACCGTGATGATCCGCCTGGGATGATGCGGATCGTCCTCGATGGCCGCGCGGATCTTCGCGATATGCACGTCGATCGACCGGTCGATGGTTTCGCCGCCATCGGCGCCGACCAGATCGATCAGCTGATCGCGGGTGAGCACGCGCCCGGCGCGCTCGGCCATGGCCACCAGCAGATCGTGCTGGCGTGCCGTCAGGCCAAGGTCCTGACCGTCGCGGCGCACCTGCCGCGAGGCCTTGTCGATCTCCAGGCGGCCAAAGCGCATCACCTCGATACCCGGGCCCGCGTCCGCCCCGTGGCGACGCAGCACCGCGCGCACGCGGGCCAGCAGTTCGCGCGGATCGAAAGGCTTGGCCAAGTAGTCGTCGGCGCCCAGCTCCAGGCCGACGACGCGATCGGTCGTTTCGCCCTTCGCGGTCACCATGATGATCGGGACCGCGCTGCCGGCGCGAATCCGCCGGCACACCTCGAGACCGTCGGCGTCCGGCAGCATCAGGTCGAGCAGCACCAGGTCGTACGGCTGGCGCTCGAGATGACGCAGGCCACGCGCCGCGTCATCGGCCACCGCCACCTCGAAACCCGCGTCCCCCAGATAGGTTCGCACCATCGCCGCGAGGCGGGCATCGTCCTCGATCATCAGGATGCGGGTCATCGGATCAGCGTCCGTTCATGACCAGCGGCGCCCCATCCGCTTGTCCAGCCGCTCCTTGAGCTTGACCCGCTGCTCGGGAGTCAGCACGTCGGCCACATCGGCAAGCGCCTGCGTGACCCGCCGGCTGGCCTGATCGGCGAGCTGCAGCTGCCCGGCCCGCAAGGTTTCCATCGCCGCGCGATCGACGGTGGGCGCGGCCATCAGTTCCACGGCGCTCTTGCGCGCGGCACGGTGCTTGTCGCGCAGCGGCGCCAGGTCGCCGATCGCCTGCTTGGCGATTGCGGACACCTTCTGCTTTTGCTCGGCACTGGCCTGGACATCGGAGAGCACCCACTCGACGGCCTTGTCGACGCGTTTGCCCATCGATTCGGGATCCATCTGGCCATGCATGCCCATCGGGCCATCGCCATGGCGATGATGTCCGGGCGCGCAGGCCGCCAGCCCGGCGACGACGGTGGCCACTCCGGCGAGCATCCAGAAACGGCGGCGACGAGGTTTCTGGGCGGCAGCGCCGGCCTGGGAGTCCTGGGGAAGATTCTGGTTCAGTTCGGTCATGCGGGTTCTCCTGTCGTGGAATCGGGCAGCCCGAAAGGGCATGCACGCATCCTGCGCCCCCCGCATGAAGCGAATGTTGGCGAACATGAAGAAAGATGAAGCGCCAAGCGCGCTACATGATCTGGTTGACGATGCCACCGTCGACCCGCATCGCGGCGCCGGTCGTGGCGCTGGCGCGTTCGCTGCACAGATAGACCGCGGCGCTGGCCACCTCGTCGGCACTGGTGAATCGTGCAAGCAGCGAACTCGGCCGGAATTTCCGGAAAAACTCCGCTTCCAGCTCGGCGACCGAAAGACCCGCGGCGCTGGCCCGCTCGGCCCGCAGGCGTTCGGTGTTCTCGGTTCGGGTCGGCCCCGGCAGCAAGGCGTTCACGGTCACGCCGGTGCCCGCCATCTCGATCGCGAAGCCGCGCGAGATCGCGAGCTGGGCCGCCTTGCTCATGCCGTAGTGGATCATTTCGCGCGGAATGTTCAAGGCCGATTCACTGGACACGAACACCACCCGGCCCCAGCCGCGCTGTGCCATGGCGGGCGCGTAGTGCCGGGTGAAGCGCACGCCGCTCATCACATTGGTGTCGAAGATCGATTGCCATTGCGCATCGGTCGTCTCGAAGGCCGCAGCGCGCCCGTACACGCCCAGGTTGTTGACCAGAATCTCGACCGCCGGCAGATCGTCGAAGACCTTCTGCGCGCCCTCGGGCGTTGCGCAATCGGCGGCCGTGCCGCCCGCCTGGCAGCCCGGCACAGCCTGTTCGAGGCGCGCCAGCGCCGCCTGCACCGACTCGCTCGTGCGACCGGTGATCCACACCCGCGCCCCTTCGCGGGCCAGTCCTTCGGCGATCGCATACCCGATGCCGCCGGTGCTGCCGGTGATCAATGCCCGCCTGCCCGATAGGCCAAGTTCCATCATTCGTCCTCTTGAAAGAATCCATCCGCCCGATGACGGCATGGGCACGGTGCAGCGTGCCTGACCGTGCCCCGCATCGGCTACAATAATTCACGGTTGTGCCCAAGTGTGGCGCCCTGCCTTCGGCTTCCTCTGATTCTCCCTCAATCCAGTCGTTCCCTTTTCCAGGCCCCTCGGTGGTGAGCGACTCGATAGCCAGCGAAGACGACCGCCGGGAGATCCAGCGCCGGGTTGCATTCGACCAGACGGCCCTGCTGTTCAAGCTGTCGCCACGGCCCGTGATCGCCGGCATCGTCTTCTCGATCATCGTCGGAATCGTGCTGTGGCCCGTGCTGGGCGGCACGCTGATGGCCAGCTGGGTGATCCTGCGGGTGCTGGTGTCCGGGGCCCGGGTGCTGGACGACCGCAACTTCAACCAGACCCCTTCGGATCAGATCGACCTGCCCAGGCGCTGGTGGCGATTCATCCTGCTGATGTGCGTCGAATCCGCCACCTGGAGCGCCTTGGGGCTCCTGTTCACCGGCCTGTCCACGCCTCAGATCGATTCACTGCTGCTGGCCAGCGTGGCCGTCGTGTCGGCCGTGTCGGTCTTCTCGCTGGGCAGCGACTTCCGGGCAAGCGCGCTGTTCTTCGGCATCGTGCTGATCCCGAACGCGCTGCTGCTGCTCTGGCAGGGCACGCGCAACTCGGTCTTCCTGGGCAGCGGCCTGCTGATCATTTTCGTGATGCTCCTGATGGAAGCCAGGGGGCTCGAACGGCGCCTCGCGGAACTCATCCGCCTGCGCCACGAAAACGCCGCGATCGCCGACCAGCGGCAACGCGCGCTGCTGCTCGCCGAGCATTCCAACCAGGTCAAGAGCCGCTTCCTGGCGATTGTCAGCCACGAGATGCGCACCCCGTTGAACGGCATCCTCGGCATGACCCAGATGCTGCGCCGTTCGACCACCAACCCGGCACAGCTGCCGCAGCTGGCCGTGATCGAGCAGTCGAGCCGGCACCTGAACACCGTCATCGGCGATCTGCTCGACCTGTCCAAGATCGAGGCCGGCCGCCTGGTGATCGAAAGCGGCCCCGCCCGCCTCGAATCCCTGGTGCGCGAAGTCACCGACCTGCTCGAACCGCTGGCCAGCCAGAAGGGCCTTCGTTTCGAGGTGACCCGGGGCGCCGGGCTGCCGCCGTGGATCGACGCCGATGCCGCGCGACTGAAACAGGTGCTGCACAACCTGATCGGCAATGCGATCAAGTTCACGACCGCGGGCCAGGTCACGCTGACCGTCTCGTCCGAACACGACTTGCTGGTCTTCGTGGTCCGCGATACCGGTATCGGCATCGCCGCCGACCAGACCGAACGGATCTTCCGCGCGTTCGAGCAGGTCGCCGCACCCGGTTCGCCCGTTCACCGTGCCGGCATCGGGCTGGGACTGACGATTTCACGCGATCTGGCCCGAGCGATGGGTGGCGATGTCGCCTGCCAGCCCGCGCCGGGCGGCGGTGCCCTCTTTCGATTCACCTTGCCCTGCCGCCCCTGTGCGGCCCCCGACGTGCCGCCGCCCGCGACCGCACCGGGCGCCAGCCTGCCTCTGGCCGGCCAGGTGCTGCTGGTCGAAGACAACGCGATCAATGCCCTGATCGCGCGCGAAATGCTCGAACTGATGGGATTGACCGTGACGGTCGCCGGCGACGGCCAGCAGGCGCTCGAACACCTGCGCCAGACAACCTACGGCGTGGTACTGATGGACTGCCAGATGCCGGTCCTAGACGGCTGGCAGGCCACCCGCCAATGGCGGGAGCACGAGCGGCGTACCGGCGCCGCGCGCACCCCGATCATCGCCATCACGGCCAATGCCGTCAGCGGCGACCGCGAGCGCTGCCGCGAAGCCGGCATGGACGACTACCTGGCCAAGCCCTACGAACTCGACGACCTGGCCAATATCGTCCGGCACCACCTGAAAATCTGACCGGACGCCGCCACCCGGGCGACGCGGTCCGGGGCGGCGCGGTCCGGGGCGGCGCGGTCCGCCAGGCGGCTCAGTCGGGCACGACCGCGGTCACCTCGATCTCCACGCGCGCCAGGTCCTCGATCAGCCCGGCCACCTGTACCGCGGTCATCACCGGATAGTGGGGTCCGATGATTTCCCGATAGGCCTTGCCGATGTCGGCCAGCGCGCCAAGGTATTCGCGCTTGTCGACCACGTACCAGGTCATGCGCACGATGTGCTCGGGTCCGGCCTTGCCCTCGGCCAGCACCGCCACGATGTTGGCCAGCGCCTGGCGCACCTGGCCGGCGAAATCGAGCGCCTCGAAGCGCTCCTGCGCGTTCCAGCCGATGGTGCCGGCGACGCTGACGATGCGACCGCGCGCCGAGATGCCGTTGGCATACCCCTTGGGCCGCGGCCACCCCGCGGGCTGCAGCACCTGACGCTCGTTGCCCGCAGCCAGGCTGCGACGATCGGGATCGGCCACGGTCAGTCTCCTTCGAACACAGGGCGCTGCTTGGCCACGAAGGCATGGTAGGCGCGATGGAAGTCGTTGGTCGCCATGCAGATCGCCTGGGCCTGCGCTTCGGCCTCGATCGCCTCGTCCACGCCCATCGACCACTCCTGATGCAGCATCCGCTTGGTGACGCCGTTGGCGAAGGTCGGACCTTCGGCCAGCTTGCGGGCCAGGCCCTGGGCCTCGTCCAGCAATGCTTCCGGCGCGACCAGGCGATTGAGGAAACCCCAGCGCTCCGCCGTCTCGCCGTCCATGGCTCGACCGGTGTAGAGCAGCTCCGAGGCGCGCCCCTGGCCGATGATGCGCGGCAGGATCGCGCACGCGCCCATGTCGCAGCCGGCCAGCCCTACCCGGTTGAACAGGAACGCGGTGTTCGATCGCGCCGTACCCAGCCGCATGTCCGAGCTCATCGCCAGGATCGCGCCGGCGCCGGCGCACACACCGTCGACGGCAGCCACGATCGGCTGCGGGCAGGCCCGCATCGCCTTGATCACGTCGCCGGTCATGTGCGTGAAGGCCATCAGGCCCGGCATGTCGAGCTTCGTGAGCGGCCCGATGATCTCGTGCACATCGCCGCCCGAGCAGAAGTTGCCGCCTTCACCGGCCAGCACCACCGCATGGACGTCACTGGCATACACCAGCGCGCGAAACAGGTCGCGCAGCTCGGCATACGAATCGAAGGTGAGCGGGTTCTTGCGCTCCGGCCGGTTCAGCACCACGGTGGCCACGCCGTGCGCGACGCTGAACTTGAAGTGCCGGGCCAGATGGTCCGCCATCGGCTGACGATTGCCGGGCAACTGATGCGTCTGACCGGGAAGATGTCTCATGGGTCTGTCTCCTGGGTGCGATGGAGCGGTTGCGGGTCAGCCTTCGAGCAGCTTCGCCGCCACCTGCTGGGGTGTGAGTCCTGCGTTGGCGGCCGCCATCTGCCGCTCGCGATCGAGGTTGCGCTCGAGCTGCAGCTTGGCGGCCCGGTACTGGCGCGGCCATTCGATGTCGGTGAAACCGATTCGGGCCGCTTCCAGCAGCGTCCAGGCGGGATTGGCCAGATGCGGCCGCGCGACCGCGCACAGATCCGCGCGGCCGGCGGCAATGATGCTGTTGGCATGATCGGCCTCCGAAATCGCGCCCACCGCGATGGTGGCGATGCCGACCTCGTTGCGGATGCGGTCCGAGAACGGCGTCTGGAACATGCGCCCGAAAACCGGCTGTTCGAGTTTGCTGACCTGCCCGGAGGACACATCGATGACATCGGCCCCGGCTGCCTTGAACAGCCGTGCGATCTCCACCGCGTCGGCCGGCGTGATGCCGCCCTCGACCCAGTCGTGGGCCGAGATCCTCACCGAGATCGGCTTTTCGGCCGGCCAGACCGCGCGGATCGCCGCGAAGACTTCCAGCGGATAGCGGCAGCGATTGGCCAGCGAGCCGCCATACGCGTCGGTACGCCGGTTGGTCAGCGGCGAAATGAACGACGAGAGCAGATAGCCGTGCGCGCAGTGCAGCTCCAGCCAGTCGAAGCCGGCCTGCTGCGCAGCCACCGTGGACGCGACGAAGTCGGCCTGGATGCGCGCCAGGTCGGCCGGCGTGGCTTCACGGGCGGTCTGTGACACCCCGTCCAGGTATTGCTGCGCGCTCGCCGCCACCAGCGGCCAGTTGCCGCCCTCCAGCGGCAGGTCGATGCCTTCCCACGCCAGGCGTGTCGATCCCTTGGCGCCCGCATGGCCGATCTGCACCGCCATCAGTGCCGAGGAGTTCGCATGCACGTAGTCGACGATGCGCTTCCAGGCCGCCGTGTGTTCCGGCGCGTACAAGCCCGGACAACCGGGCGTGATGCGGCCATCGGCCGACACGCAGGTCATCTCGGCGACCACCATCGCCGCGCCGCCCATCGCGCGCGCGCCCAGGTGCACCAGGTGGTAGTCGCCCGGCACGCCTTCGGTGGCCGAGTACTGCGCCATCGGCGACACCACGATGCGGTTCTTGAGCACCGCGCCGCGCACCTTGAAGGGCGTCAGCATCGGCGGGATCGTGCGCGACAGCGCCGGCATCGCAAGCCCGGCCTGCCCGAACGCGTGCTCGCCCACCCACTGCTCGTAGCGTTCGAGGTACGACTTGTCGCGCAGGCGCAGGTTCTCGTGCGAGATGCGCTGGCTGCGCGTGAGCAGCGCATACGCGAACTGCTCGGTCTGCAGGTGCGTATAGCGCTCGACGTTCTCGAACCACTCCATCGAATTGCGCGCCGCGCTCTGGATCTTGAGCACCTCCACCGAGCGCTTCTGCTGGTAGACCTCGAGCACCTTGCGCAGGTCGTCGCCGGCCGCGCCACCGAAGCACTCGGACAGCTCGATCGCATCTTCGAGGGCCAGCTTGGTGCCCGAACCGATCGAAAAATGCGCGGTATGCGCCGCGTCGCCCATCAGCACCACGGGCACTTCGCGGCCGTCGAGGGTGTTCCAGTGCACCCAGCTGCGGCACAGCACGCGCGGGAATTTGATCCAGCTGGCCGAGCCGCGCAGGTGCGCGGCGTTGCTCATCAGCGGATGTCCGTCCAGGTAGCGTGCAAACAGCTTCTCGCAGAAGGCGATCGCCTGCTCCTGGCTCATGTCCTGCAGCCCGGCGCGCTGCCAGACGTCTTCAGGGCGTTTCGACGATGAACGTCGAGGTATCGCCGTCGTACTGGTAGGCATGCGCCTGGAACCAGCCGTGTTCGGTCTGCTCGAAGGCGAAGGTGAACGCCGAAAACAGCTTGCGCGTGCCCAGCCAGACGAATCGGCAGCGGCGCGTGTCGACGTCGGGCTGGTAGGTCGCCTGATAACGTTCGCGCACTCGGCTGTTCAGGCCATCGCTGGCGATCACCAGGTCGGCGCCGTACTGGCGTGCCAGCGCCTGGTCGTCGGTCACATCGGTCTCGAAGACCAGCTGAACACCGACCTCGGCGCAGCGGTCCTGCAGGATGTTGAGCAGGCGCCGGCGCCCGATGCCGCAAAAGCCGTGGCCGGTCGACGTGACGGTGCGCCCCCGGAAGTGCACGTCGATGTCGTCCCAGTGATTGAACGACTGCAGGATGGTGCGTGCCGAAGGTTCGTCGGCGCGCGCCAGGTTGCCCAGCGTCTGGTCCGAAAACACCACGCCCCAGCCGAAGGTGTCCAGCGGCCGGTTGCGCTCCACCACCACCACCTCGTCGTCCGGATTGCGCCGCTTCATCAGCAGCCCGAAGTACAGGCCGGCAGGTCCGCCCCCGATGCAGAGAATCTTCATGTGTCGCTCCTGACGCCGTTCAATAGGTGATGCTGCCCACGCTGGTGCCGCCGCAGACGTACAAGGTCTGGCCGGTGACGAAGCCGTTCTCGGGCGCGGCGAAGAACAGCACCGCGCGCGCGACGTCTTCGGGCCGGCCCAGGCGCTTGACCGGAATGGCCTGGGCGATCTGCGCCATGCGGGCCTCTTCCTTGGGGATCACCTCGTGGAACATGTCGGTGACCACCGGCCCGGGCGCAACCACGTTGACGGTGATCCCCGCCGGGCCCAGCTCGAGCGCCCAGGTGCGCGCCATGCCGAACATGCCGGACTTGGTCGCCGAATAACTGGTCCGGGTTGCCAGGCCCAGTGCCGCGCGCGAGGACACCAGCACGATGCGGCCATGCCCCTGCTCGCGCATCGCGGGCAGCGCGGCCTGCGCCAGGATCAGCGCGCTGGCCAGGTGCAGGTCGACCAGCGCATGCAGGTCTTCGAGCTTCACATCCGGCAGCAGCGCGGGACGCATCGCGCCGGCGTTGTGCACCAGCACCGAGACCTTCTCGCGCGCGCACAGCGCCTGCGCCGCCTCGCGCGTGGCGGACGGATCGCCCAGATCGACGATCACCGACTGCAGATCGGGATGATCGATGTCGGTCGGACGGCGCGACATCGCATACACGCGATGCCCGGCGGCCAGCAGGTGCTCGCAGATGGACCGGCCAATGCCGGTGCTGCCGCCTGTCACGATGGCCACGGGTTTCATGCGACTGCTCCGATGCTCGGTGGAATGTTCACGGCGGATTCCGCTCGTTCATGGACGAACCCGGCGGCGCTGCCCCGCGGGGCATTCACCGGTCGGCCTGCCGGCGCTTCAGCGCACGGGTATCGATGCAGCCGGGCTGCCCCGGCAGCGCCTGGGCCAGCGCCTTCAACTCGCCGCGCTGCACCTTCTGGGTGGCCGTGAGCGGCAGCGCATCGACGAATGCCACATAACCGGGCGCCTTGAAGTAGGCGAGCTGTTCCAGCGCCAGGGCCACGATCGAGCCGGCCAGCTCGGCACGTTCGGCCTGCGGCACCGGGTCGCGCACGATCACGCAGGCCAGCACCTCGTCGCCGCGGACCGGGTCGGGCGTGGCCGCGACCGCCACCTCGGCCACCCGCGGATGGCGGCGCAGCACCGACTCGACTTCCACCGCCGAGATGTTTTCGCCGCTGCGCCGGATCACGTTCTTGCGCCGGTCGATGAAATACAGGCAGCCCTGCTCGTCGGCGCGCACCAGGTCGCCGGTGTGAAACCAGCCGCCCTGCCACGCCTCGTCAGTGGCCTCGCGGTCCTTCAGGTACTCGCGAAAGAATCCGAAGCGCGGCGAGGCGCCCGCCGCCCTGACCAGCAGTTCGCCGGGCGTACCCACCGGCACGTCCTGCCCGCCTTCGTCGACCAGGCGCCAGGCCACCGCCGGTTCGGCACGGCCGAAGCAGGCGGTGCCGACCTGGCGCGGTTCGCGGTTGGCGATGACCACCGCGCCCGCGCCGGTTTCGGTCATCGCCCAGGCCTCGAGCAGCGGAAAGCCGAAACGCGCCTCGAAGGCCGCGTGATGGCGCCGGTCCACACCGGCGCCGAAGCCGAAGCGCACGGCATGGTGGCGGTCCTGCGGCAAGGGCTCGGCGCCGATCAGCATCGCCGGCATCACACCCAGGTAGTGCACGATCGTGGCGCGCGACTGCGCGACCTGAGACCACCAGCTGCTCGGATGGAAGCGGTCCAGCGGCACCACGCAGCCGCCGACCCGGATCATGGCCATCGTCGAATAGGCCATGGCGTTCATGTGCGTCATCGGCAGCGGCGTGATCAGGCGATCGCGCCCCGGCTGCAGGTCGCACAACCCGCCGATACCGGCATACCAGCGGCCGGCCTCCAGGAAGTATTCGTTGGCCAGCACGCAGCCCTTGGGCCGGCCGGTCGTGCCCGATGTGTAGAGCAGCGCGCACTCGGTGTCGGGGTCGATGCCGGCCGCGGGCGCCTGGCCGCGCGCCGCGCCAGCGTGCTCGCTCGCGCCACCGTAGGCCGGCGTCGATGCGACGACCCGGTCCCATTCCGGTGCCTCGCCGGTGCAGGGCAGTACCCGAAGCGCCCGGCCGGCTGCCTGCGCCGCCGCCAGCATCGCATTCACGCGCGCCGGCAGCACCACCGCCATCACGATCTCGCTGTGGCCCACCAGGTACTCGAGTTCGGCAGCCCGCAGTTCGGCACTGATCGGCACCACCGACACGCCCAGCGCATTGAGGGCCAGCCAGTTCAGGAAGAACGCCGGGCGATTCTCCAGCAGCAGCCCCACGCGCTGGCCCTGCCTGAGGCCTTCGCCGCGGTAGGCGCCGGCCAACGCGTCGACCGATTGCAGCGCCTGGGAATAGGTGAGCGAACACGGCGCGATGCCGTAGTGCTGCGCCACCTCGGGCAGGATCTGCAGGAAGTCGGCCTGCGGCCATCGTTGCGCGCTGCGCTGAAACTGCTGGTGCACGCTCGCGGGCTCATCGCGCGAGGCCATCGGCGCCGTTGCGGTCGTCATGGGAACAGCTGGATCGACGGCAGGGCCGCGTCGCAATTGATCAGGTCCACCCGCTTGCACAGGATCTGCAGGCGCCCATCGCGCCAGACCCAGGTGTGGCGCACCGCACCCGCCAGCATGAACTGGTCTTCGGCGCGCGCCTCGACATAGACGAAGGCGCTGCGCGTGACCCAGGTGCCCGCCTGCACGTCGCAGGACTCGATCTCGGGCTGCTGCAGCACATGCGTGCAGCGGCTTGGCGGCTGCTGCGAATACGCGCGCGGGCTGCCCAGCCGCTCGATGCGCAGCTTGAGCAGCAGCTTGTCTTCGTAGGCTATGGACGTGTGGTCGATGCCATCGGGCTGCCCGGGGGTCAGCGGCACCCAGTACACGCCTTCGTCGGCATACAGGTCGTACCACTCGTCCCAGCGCTTCTCGTCGATCAGGCGAGCCTCCCGGTAGACGGCGGCAAACAGCTCGCGCTCGCCCGGCCATCCGGCAGGCGAGCCGAGCGCAGCGGATGGCGCCGGCTGTGCGTTCGACACGGTTGCGTTCATGACTGCAGCTCCCTGGATTGGCGCTGGGTTCCTGCGGCGTCAGCCCGCATGCCCTCGGCCATCAGCTGGCTCCAGGCCCGGAACTGGTTGCGCATCGAAATTTCACTGGTGCCGCGCACGGTGCGCTCGGCTGCCCCGATCTCGGCCGGATCGAAGTCGCGGTGCAGGCTCACCCACTCGTTGCCCGTGCTGGCCAGGCCCTCCTGCATGCTGCGGTAGGCATGCAGGTCGTCATGACCGACCACCGACATCGGCGAATTGATCAGTCGCGAATAGGTCATCGTGCGCTGATGCAGCGGCGGCGGCGCGCCTTTGAGGCGGAAGGTGTAGGACTCGATGATCGTGCGGTCCGGCCCCAGCGGGCGAACCACCCGGATCGCCTGGATCGCGCCCTTGATGGTGAGGCTGGGGTAATACACGGTGTTGTGACGGGCCTCGCGCAGGATGGCATGCGCACGCTCCTCGCCATGGCGGGCCACCAGTGCCGCCTCGTACTCGGGAACCGCCGAATACTTGGAGTGGATCGAAAAGTTCACGCCGGTGTAGCTGTGGCCGTTGGCGAACACCCGCACGCCCATGTCGTCGAAGAACTTGTAGTCGGACGCGAACGGCACGAACTGCTCGATCGCCATCGGCTTGGGTTCGTCGGCCGGCTTGTCCTTCCAGAGCTGCTTGGCGGTGCCGGCGGAGGACTCGTGCGCCACCATCGGGTGCATGGTGTCGTTCAAATTCTCGATGAACATCTTCCAGTTGCAGTTGTGCAGATAGCGCAGCGCGCCGCCGGCCATCACCAGTTCGCCCTCCGGCGCCCGATCGACCATGTTGTCGATCGAGCTCAGGGAGTCGCCGAAGAACTCCCGAAAGCCGGGTCCGTCGGCCGACAGCCGGGCGAACACGAAGCCTCGGTACGACTCGACGTGGGCGACCCGCGCCATGCCCTTGGCGGCATCGCAATCGCCGAACCGGGTGTTCTCGTAGCTGGCCTTCAGCGGGATGCCGAGCAGCGAACCATCGGTGCGATAGCTCCAGGCGTGATACGGACAGCGCATGAAGCGCCCGGTATTGCCGCAGGCCTGGGTCAGCAGCTTCGCGCCCTTGTGGGCGCAGCGGTTGTGGAGCACATGCACCGCCCCGTCGGCATGCCGGATCAGGATCACCGGCTGGCCGGCCAGATCCACCGTCACGTAGTCGCCCGGCTTGGCCACCTGGCTTTCGTGTCCGATGTAGATCCACGCGCGCGACCAGAGGTGGCGCATCTCCAGCGTGAAGATCTCGGGGTGGGTGTACACGTCACGATGCACTTCGTCGTCGCGGATCAGCGCCGCAACCGCCGCGGGCTTGTCCAGATAAGTGGCCATCAGAAACTCCTCGGGGCCTGCAGGGTTGAACACAGGTTCGAACGACTCATGTCCGCAGGCCAGCCGCCTGCGATGACGGGCCTGCCCGCGTGGCCGAAGGCTCGGCCGCCGGCGCGAGCCGCTGGGCCGCCAGCAGCGTCGCCAGGCGCTCGCCGGACTCGTCGGCCAGCGCCGCCTCGCGCAGATCGCGCATCACCGAGGCCGAACCGGCCCGCGATCGAAGGGCCGGCAGCGCCTGCATCAGCTGATCGAAGTGCCGGCTGCCGCGGGCGTGGGTCTCGGAATACCCTTTGATCAGCCGCTGGTTGCGGATGACCTCGAGCGCCAGGGCGGGGTCCTGATCGAGCAGGCCCGCGACCTGCCCCAGCCAGGCCCCGATGCCGTCCATCTCGCGCTGATGGCGCAGGCTGGCGCGCCGCCACGGCCGCAGCCGAGACACCGCGAACAGCTGCAGGTAACCGCGCAGCGACGTGGTGCGCACGATGCGCCCCGAGCCGGCCAGCCGCCCGACCAGGCCACGGGCCAGACCGCTGGCCAGCACCCGGCGGCCCAGCGCGGCCGGCAGCACGTCGGCGATCTCCTCGACGCGCGGATGCAGGAACTCGTCGATCTCCATCACCTGGCCGGGCTGCAGGCCGACTTCCTGCGCGACCCGCGCAAGCCGCGAGGGTCGTGTCTTCAGGTCGGCGACCCGGATGGTGTCCTCATAGGTCATCCACAACGCCAGATGCCGCATCAGTTCGTCGAGCCACCCGCCGGGCAACCCGTCGGGGTCGGCCGGCCCGGCGCCCAGGCGCTGCGCGAACGGGCGCAGCCGCCCGAGATACTCGCCGGCGTAGGCGACGTCCTGATAGTCGGCCAGGCGCCTGAGCGCATGCACGGCGGTGTCATGCAGCGCCGGGGGCAGCAGCGAACGCGCCTCGCCCACCAGGCCGGCCAGCGCCGGTCCGTGCCCTGGTGGCCCGGCCGCCAGGGCAGCATCGGGCGCCCCATCGCGGGAGCGCAGCGCTTCGGCGCATTCGTAGCCGGCCTCGAACGCGGCCAGACTGGTACGCACACCGACCCCGGCACGCCGGACCGCGTCGACGAAGGCCTCCTTCGCGAACGGCAGGCGCCCTGTGGCCGCGACCGCACCGAACAGCGTCGCACTGATCACGCTGCCCCTGGCCTGCGCGAGCGCGGCGAAATCGCTCAGCACACAGACCCGCGAGGCGGCCTGGCAGGCGGCCACCAGGCGATCCGCATCGACACGCCCGTCGCCCATCGCCATCTTCTCGGTCATCGAGTAGACCCGATGGGTCGAGGCGACGAGGGTGGTGCGGTCCGGGGTCACCAGACCGCGCTGCACCGCGCGCCCTGCCTCCATCAGCTCGGAGGCGATCGCCAGGTCGATCTCGCCCGACGTGGGCATCATCGCCAGCACCGGCAGACGGCCGCGCGCCTGCGGCAGGTTCGCCGGGAAAAGTTCCAGGTAGTAGATGGTCGCGCCGGTGCGCTGGGCCACGCCCGGCACCGAGGTCGTCTGCGCGTGCCAGCCCGCGCGCTCGGCCATGTCGACCAGCCAGTCGGCCAGCACACCACCGCCCTCGCCGCCCATGGCCAGGATGGCGATCGTGATCGGCCGCACGGGTTCGCCCGATGCGCGGCCGCCTTCGGACGCGGAAGCCGCCATGCCCGCCGGCGTCATCCGTGGACCGCCTTCAGCCGCGCCTGGCCGCGACGCGACAGCCACTGGACCAGCCAGTTCCCCAGGCGCGCCCGGAACCGGTCCCAGCCGCCCGGATTGCTGACGATGCTGGCGCGGTGAAACGACGGGCACAAGACCGCCGCATGCGAGACCTCGCCGCACAATCCGCAGCCCACGCAGCTGTCCAGCACGGTGGCCACCGGATCGCGCCGCAGCGGATCGGGATTGTCGCGGATCGACAGCGACGGGCAGCCCGACAGCCGGATGCACGAGTGGTCGCCGGTGCAGGTGTCGGGATCGACCCCGAAGCGCTCGCGCACCGTGCGCTCGCCGGCGTCGGCACGCGCCCTGGCGGCCGGCTTCTCGCGCCGCTGCCGGTTGAGCATGCATTCGCTGCTGGCCACGATCACCTTCGGGCCGGCTTCGGTCGTGGTCAGGGCTTCGCGGAAGGTGTCGCGCATCCCGGCCACGTCATAGGTGCGAGAGATCGAGCGCACCCAGTTCACGCCCACCCCGCGCACCGCCTGCTCGATGCCGTGGCGGGTGGAGCGCAGCGGGTTGAGTGCCTTGGACGACAGCAGGTCCTGCCCGCCGGTGGCCGCGCTGTAGCTGTTGTCGACCACCACCAGCACGTTGTCGGTGCGGTTGAACACCGCATTGCCCACGCCGCTGGTCAGGCCGTTGTGCCAGAAGCCGCCATCGCCCATGAAGCTCAGGGTGCGCCTGGCGGTGTCGCGGCTGTTCAGCGCGGCCGCGCCCGCCCAGCCCAGCCCATAGCCCATGGTGGTCGCACCGATGTCGAAGGGCGGCAGGATGGAGAACAGATGGCAGCCGATGTCGGCGCTGACATGGTGCTTGCCCAGTTCGCGCTCGACCAGCTTGAGCGCCGTGAAGATGGGCCGCTCCGGGCAGCCGGTGCAAAAGGACGGCGGGCGCGCGTGGATGTGCGGATCGGCCTGCTGCAGGATGGCTTCACGCGCCGGCGCATCGGCGCCCGGCAGTGCGGCACTGCGATCGCGGGCGGCCTGCACCACCACCGCCGGCATCGCGGTCTGGGCTGCCGCGGGCAGCGGCTTGCCCTCCAGCCACTGGGGAGCGTAGCGCCGCAGGAACCTGACCACCCCCTTCAGCATGATCGCGCCGGTGAGCTCGCCCGCCATCGGCAGCATGTCCTTGCCATGCACCCGGGTCGGCGAATCGCTCTTGCGCAGGATCGAGTCGATGTTCTGCTCGATGAAGGCGGGCTGCCCTTCCTCGACCAGCAGCACGCCGCGCTTGCCCTCGCAGAAGCCGCGCAGCTCGTCGTCGACCAGCGGGTAGGTCACGTTCAGCACATACAGCGGGACCTGGCTCTCGCCGTAGGGGTCGCACAGGTCCAGCAGCTGCAGCGCGCGGATCACCGCGTTGTACATGCCGCCCTGCAGCACGATGCCGAAATCCTGGGCGTGCTCGGCGAAGCGCTCGTTCAGGCCGTGTTCGACGATGAACTTCTGCGCGGCGGGCCAGCGCTCGGCCACCTTCTCCTGCTCGTGCAGAAAGCTGGCCGGCGGCAGCACGATGCGGTTCACGTCGCGGCGCGGCTGCTCGATCGCCTCCTTCAGCGTGAACGCGGGCCGCAGGTTGTCCTTGGCGATGAAGCTGCCATGGACATGGCAGGCGCGGATGCGCAGCTCGAGCATCACCGGCGTGCGCGTCGCTTCCGACAGCTCGAAGCCCTGCTCGACCATCGCGACGATGCTGGGCAGGTTGGGCCGCGGGTCGAGCAGCCAGACCTGCGACTTCATCGCGAAGGCGTGCGAACGCTCCTGCATGATGCTGGAACCCTCGCCATAATCCTCGCCGACGATCAGCATCGCGCCGCCGGTGACCCCGCCCGAGGCCAGGTTGGCCAGCGCATCGGAGGCGACATTGGTGCCGACCGTGGACTTGAAGGTGACCGCGCCGCGCAGCGGGTAGTGGACCGAGGCGGCCAGCGTGGCGGTGGCCGTGGCTTCGCTGGCGCTGTGCTCGAAATGCACGCCCAGGTCTTCCAGGATGTCGTTCGCGTCGGTCAGCACGTCCATCAGGTGCGAGATGGGCGCGCCCTGATAACCGGCCACATACGCCACCCCGGCCTGCAGCAGGGCCTTGGTCACCGCGAGGATTCCCTCGCCGCGGAACTCTTCGCCGGCGCCCAGTCTGAGCTTGCCGACTTCACTGCTGAACGAACGCTCCGCCACTGCCGAGACCCCTCGTTGTAATCAATGAAAAGTCATGTATAGTATTTCACGACTAAACATTTCAGATGTCAAGCGACCCATCGGATGGCCAGCGCAGGATACGAAGATGTGGTGATCGCGGCGCCGGTCTCGGTGCCCTATGTGCGCTACTCGATCCGCGCGGCGCACTGGTTCGTGGCCCGCGCGCTGCGCGACATGCTCGACATCGCCCATCTCCCCAAGGAAACGCTGGACGGCGTGTGCGTGTCCAGCTTCACTTTGGCGCCGGACTCGGCCATCGGCCTGATGCAGCACCTGGACCTGTGCCCGCGCTGGCTGGACTACATCCCGCTGGGCGGGGCCAGCGGCCCGATCGCGCTGCGCCGCGCCGCACGCGCCGTGCAGTGCGGCGATGCCGATGTGGTCGCCTGCGTCGCGGCCGACACCAACCATGTCGACTCGTTTCGACTCACGCTGTCGAATTTTTCGATGTTCGCGCGCGACGCGGTCTACCCTTACGGCGCCGGCGGGCCGAACGCCAGCTTCGCGCTGCTCACCGCGCACTACATGCGCCAGTTCGGAGCCACCCGCGAAGACTTCGGCAAGCTGTGCGTGGCCCAGCGTGCCAACGCTCTGAAGTATCCCAGCCGAATCTTCAGCAAGCCGCTGACGCTGGCCGAATACATGGACTCGCGGCCGATTGCCGATCCCCTGCACCTGTATGACTGCGTGATGCCCTGCGCCGGCGCCGAAGGCTTCCTGGTGATGCGCGAGGCGCGCGCCCGCGACCTGGGCCTGCCCTTCGTGCGCATCCTCGCCACGCAGGAGCGGCACAACGCCTTCGCGCAGGACCCGATCCAGATCCGCGCCGGCTGGGCGATGGACCGCGAGCGCTTCTTCGCCGATGCCGGGGTCACCCACGACCAGGTCGACTTCATGCAGACTTACGACGACTACCCGGTGATCTCGGTGATGCAGTTCGAGGACCTCGGCTTTTGCGCCAAGGGCGAAGGCCCGCAGTTCGTGCGCCAGCACAGCTTCACCACCGACGGCAGCTTCCCCGTCAACACCAATGGCGGCCAGCTGTCCACGGGCCAGGCCGGCGCGGCCGGCGGATTCCTGGGCCTGGTCGAATCCGTGCGCCAGCTCACCGGTCAGGCCGGCGGCACGACAGTGGCGGGCGCGCGCATCGGACTGGCCTGCGGCTTCGGCATGATCAATTTCGACCGCGGCCTGTCGACCAGTGCGGTGCTGCTGGCACGCGCGGACTGACCCCATGACCACACCGCTGGCCCGCCCCAAGCGCAAGAACCCGATCCTGCGCACCCGCCTGCCCACCCTGCCCCCGGGCGGGCGCAGCCGAACCGCGCTCGCGATGACCGCGGCTGCCGCCGAAGGCCGCTTCGCGCTGCAGGTCTGCAAAGAATGCGCGGCCGTACAGTACCCGCCGCGCGAAGCCTGCCATCGCTGCCTGTCGATCAAGCTGCAATGGCGCACGCAAGGCGGCGAAGGCGAGCTGCTTTCGCAGACCGTGCTCCATCACAGCAACGACCTGTTCTTTCGCGAGCGGCTGCCCTGGCGGCTGGGCATGGTGCGCCTGGACGCCGCGGTGACCGTGGTCGTGCACCTGCACGGCGACTGCGCGCCGCCGCCGTGTCGCGTGCGCGTGCAGGCCTGCCTGGACAAGGCCGGCCAGGCGGTGCTGTTCGCCACCCCTCTCGACGAGACTGCCCACATGAGCGACGACCCGCAACTGCGCGAGATGACCTGCGACCCGCGCCTTCGCAAGGTGCTGATCACCGATGGCAAGACCGCGGTCGGCCAGGCGATGGTGCAGGCGCTGGCGGGCGCCGGCGCCGAGCTGATCTGGGTCGGCCAGGCCGAACCCTGGAAGCAGCCGCCGGGGTTCGACGCCATCGCGAAGCTGCCCCAGGTCAGCCTGGTGCCGCTGGACGTCACCGACAGCCGTTCGGTGCAGGAACTGGCGCGCGAGATCGGCGGCAAGGTCGACATCCTGATCAACACCGCCGAATACCACCGCACCAGCGGCATCAGCGGGCGCCAGGGCGTCGAGTCCGCCAAGGCCGAGATGGAAGTGAACTACGTCGGCCTGCTGCGCCTGGCCCAGGAATTCGCGCCGGTGATGCGCGCCCGCGGCGCCGACGGTGTGACCAGCGCGGTCGCCTGGGTCAATCTGCTGTCCATCTACGCGCTGTCCAACTTCCCCGCGCACGGCACCTTCTCCGCCTCGAAGGCGGCAGCGTATTCGCTGTCGCAGTGCCTGCGCGCCGAGATGCGCCCCGCCGGTGTGCGGGTGATCAATGTGTTCCCGGGCCCGGTCGAGGACGAGTGGTACCAGCTGCTGCCCCCGCCGAAGCTCAGTCCGGCCAACCTGGCCAATGCGGTGGTCAAGGCGCTGCGCGCCGGCGTCGAAGATGTCTACCCGGGCGACGTGGCCCAGGAATGGCGCGAGCGCTGGCGCGACGACCCCAAGGTGCTCGAGCGCGAGCTCGGCGCCTGAGCGGCATCCCCCGAATCACGAGGCAAGCCATGAGCGATACCCCGGTCATCGACACTCCGCCCGCCCGGCACGACGCCACGTCCGATCCGGCGCAACTGCTGGCCGGCCTGGTCGGCGCGCTGGTCAGCGGGCGCATCCAGATCGTCGACCTGACCCAGACGCTGTCGCCCGAGTTTCCGCAGATCGTGCTGCCGCCCGAGATGGGCCAGTGCCAGCCGTTCCGGATCGAAGAGATCTCGGCCTACGACGAACGCGGGCCGGGCTGGTACTGGAACAACTTCTCCTGCGGCGAACACACCGGCACCCACTTCGATGCCCCGATTCACTGGGTGTCGGGGCGTCACCTGCCGCAGAACTCGGTGGACACCATCCCGGTCCAGCACTTCGTCGCACCCGCCTGCGTGATCGACTGCTCGGCACAATCCGCCGCCGACCCCGATCACCTCCTCAGCGTGGCGGCGGTCGAACAATGGGAACGCGAGCATGGCCGCATCCCGGCCGGCTCGTGGGTGCTGATGCGCACCGACTGGTCCAAGCGCACGGACCCGGTGGCCTACCAGAATTTCGACGAAACCGGCCAGCACACGCCGGGCCCGGACTCCGAGGTCGTGCAGTTCCTGGTCGCGCAGCGCGATGTGCTTGGCTTCGGCTCGGAGGCCATCGGCACCGATGCCGGCCAGGGGTTTCACCTGCGCCCGCCTTACCCCTGCCACTACTACATGCATGGGGCCGGCCGCTACGGGCTGCAGTGCCTCACCAACCTCGATCAGCTGCCGCCCACCGGCGCGGTCCTGATCTGCCCGCCTCTGAAGATTCTGCGCGGCAGCGGCAGCCCGCTGCGCGTGCTGGCGCTCGTGCCGCGTCGCTGAGGCCCGCGTGCGAACAGCCTTCGCCGCGGACGAGCAGGGGCGCCCGGCGCCAGCGGACACCGGGCTGGCGCCCTCGCCCGCGTTCATCGACACCTACCTCGCCTACCTGCTGGCGCGCGCCAGCCATCGCGTGTCCGGGCAGTTCCACGAGGCCCTGCGCGCGCGCCGCGTGCCGGTCATGCACTGGCGGGTGATGGCCGCCCTGCGCGATGGCCCGATGAGCATCAAGGCACTGGGCGATGTGGTGCTGGCTCAGCAATCGACCGTGAGCAAGCTGCTGGACCGGATGGCCGATGCCGGCCTGGTCCGCCGCGAGGCCGCCGCACACGACCGGCGCAGCGTGATGGTGAGCCTCACCGCACGGGGCATCCGCGAGGTCGATCCGCTGATCGCGATGGCAAGGGCACACGAACGCTCGGTTCTGGAGCCTTTCGGCGAAGAGAGCGCGCGCCGGCTGATCCAATCGCTCAGGCAGCTGGCTGGCTAGGACTCTGTCGGGCGTGGCGGCGCTTTGCGGCACAATCCACGGCATCCCCATCCCGCAAGACCGACGATGAGCACCGCAACCTGCGAGCGCCCGAGCATTCCGATCGCAAGGCGCCGGTTCCTCCGTGGCCTGAGCGGCGCCCTTTGCGCAGCGCATACGACCGCCCTGCTGGCGCCCGCGGCCAGCGCCTTCGCCCAGCCGGCCAGGCCGTCGGACACCGCCTCGAGCGGTCTTCCGACCGGTCCGTCGGTCGGCCCCGCAGCTGCAGCGTCGGACGCTTCCGCGACCCGCCCCGCCGGCTACACCGTCACGGCGTGGCCCGCCGGCCCCACCCCGCCGCTGACACTGACCGACCTGCGCGGCCAGCCATGGTCCCTGTCAGCTCAGCGTGGCCGGGTGGTGCTGCTGAACTTCTGGGCCACCTGGTGCGAGCCTTGCCGTGCGGAGATGCCGACCCTGCAGGCCCTGGCCGAGCGCCTGGGACCCGGCCGGCTGGCGGTCGCCGGCGTGAACTACCAGGAGTCCGCGGCGCGCATCGAGCGATTCGTCGCGGCGGCTGCGCTGACCTTCCCGGTGCTGCTCGATCGGGACGGCGCGGTGACGCGCGCCTGGACCCGGCGGATCTTCCCGACCAGTGTGCTGGTCGGCCCGGATGGCCGCGCCCGCCAGGTGATCGTCGGCGAGTTCGACTGGAACGGACCGCAGGCGGGCAGTCTGATCGCGGCGCTGCTGCCCCGCTGAGGGCACGAGCGCCTCCGATGACGCTCAGAATGCGGTGAGATTGGTGCCGGAGGCGCCCACTGCCGAATAACGGCCCAGGCCGAAAAACACGCCATTCAGGCTGCTGGTCGAGCCCGACGAGGGATTGAGCCACGTCGTGCCATCGAGGCTGGTGAGCACCGTGCCGGACGCACCCACCGCGACGAACTGGCTGGCGAAGGTGACCGCGGCGAGCGATGCCGTCGTGCCGGAGGCCACGGCGGTCCAGCTCAATCCGTCGGCACTGCTCAGGATGGCGCCGCCCGCGCCGACCGCCACGAACTTGGCGGTGTCGACCGTCACGCCGCGCAGATCGGCGCTCGCGCCCGAGGACACGGCCTGCCAGCTGGACAGGTCGGTGCTGGTCAGCAGCGTGCCGCCGGCACCGGTCACGACTGCCCGCCCGTTCAGGCCGGTCGCCGCGTACAGCGTCCGGGTGACCCCGGTGGTGGCGCGGTTCCAGGCGGATGAATCCGAACTGGTCAGCACGGTGCCATTGGTGCCGGTGGCGATCAGCGTGCCGCCCGACTGCCCGATGCCGAACAGGGTTTCGGTGGTGCCGGAGCCCTGCAGCCCCCAGCTGACCCGATCGGTGCTGGTGAGCACCGTGCCGTTGGCCCCCACGGCCACGTAGCGGCTGTTCACGAACGCAATGCCGTTCAGGTCGCTGGTGGTACCCGAGGTGGCGGCTGTCCAGGCGATGGCATCGGTGCTGGTGAAGATGGCGCCGCCCGCGCCGACCGCCACGAAATTGGTGCCATCGAAGACGACCCCATTCACGCTGATCGCACCGAGCGATGTGCCGGCCGTCCACGTGGCTCCCGCCGGGCGCGGCGTGGCGGTCAGCACCGGACTGGTGTCGCCGACCTTCGAACCGTCTTCCGAGGCCGCCATGATGAAGGCGTACTGCGTGCCGTTGACCAGGTCGATGACCGGATGGGGCGAATTGGCTCCGCGAACCGACTTGTAGCCGGCAGTGGACGACGAACCCGGGAACGACACGGTCGATCCGGGCGCGGTGAAGACCCAGTAGGTGTTCTGGGACTCCTGGGTGAAAGTCATCACGACTCGGCCGTCGCCGGGCGTGACGGAGACGTTCTGGGGAACACTGGGGACGCTCGATCCGCCGCACGCCGCCACGAACACGGCGGCCGCGAGGCTCACGCAGGAGAAGATTCTTTTCATCGGATTCAGGCGGCCAAGAATGCCCGGAACGCCGGGAACCCGAGCCTGGACCTGCCAGTCACAGTGGAAACACAGTTCCGGGGCCCGCATGCGGGCCCCGGTCGAAACAGCACCCGCAAGAGTAGCAGAAGGCCTGGAACGGACCGGCCCGTGGCGATTCGGGCAGGCCGAGTTCCCGTACAATCGCTCCCTCCTCGTCCGCCGCCCGATTCGTGACCCGCTGCCGCACCGCCCTGCTGATGGCCTTCGTGATGCTGTTCGCCAGCCTCGCGCCGACCATTTCGCATGCGCTGGCCCGCGCCTCCGGCAGTCCGTACACACTGGTCGAGGCCTGTACCACCCAGGGCGTCAAGATCTTCGCGGTCGCCCCCGACGGCTCGGTCGTGGACGAAGTTCCCGCCCCGGCCAGTGCCGGTTTCGAGCACTGCAAATTCTGTTCATTGTCGCTGGCGGGTGCGCCTGGTCCGGCCCCCATCGGCTTTGTCGGCCGGCTCGACCTGGTCGAGTTCGTCCCGCCCTCTTTCCTTCACGCGCCACGCACGCCCCATGTCTGGCTGTCGGCGCCCGCTCGCGCGCCACCGCTGGCCTCCTGATCGCCGTAGTGACTGTCGCCTGGCACCCGGCTCGCTGATCGCGGGTCCTGCCCGGCCCTCCAGCGAGCCCGCCCGGCTCGTACTGCCATCAGAGAGCACCCATGAAACCCACCACCTGCGCGGCCGCCGTCGCCAGCGCCCTGTCGAGCCTTTGCGCGTGGGCGCAGGCCCCCGCTTCCACCGCCACGTCCCTGCCCCAGGTTGTCGTGACCGGCAGCAAACCGATCGACAAACTCGGACTCGACGAACCTCAGAGCACCAGCTCCCGCCTGGCGATCACTCCCCGCGAAACACCCGCCAGCGTTTTCGTGATCGGGCGCGATGCGATCGAACAGCGCGGCTGGCTGAACACCCAGGAAATCTTGAGTGGAGCTCCCGGACTCACATTCTCGGCACCGCCCGGATCGGCCGGCTCGGTGGTCTACCGCGGCTTCGGCGCCGGCCAGCTCACCCAGCTGTTCAACGGCATCACCGTGCAATACGACGCCATCGCCGCACGGCCCGTCGACAGCTGGATCTACGACCGAGTCGAGGTGATCGGCGGCCCGTCGACGTTTCTGTTCGGCGCCGGCGCGGTCGGCGGCTCGATCAACTACATCACCAAGGCACCGCAGCGCGAGGCCGACTTCATCGACGGCCAGCTGAGCTACGGCTCGTTCAACAGCAGCAATCTGGCCTTCGGAATCAACCGGCGCCTGAGCGGCGCGGACGGCGGCGTGCGCAATACGGCCCGCCTGGACCTGAACCGCAGCGCCACAGACGGCTATGTCGACAGCAGCCGGCGCGTCGCGACCAACCTGGCGGCCTCGCTGCTCACGGACTTCAACAGCCGGTGGTCGCACACCCTGGCCCTCGAATACCAGCGCGAGGATGTCGATCGGCCGTACTGGGGAACGCCACTGCTCAACCCCACCACGGGCGATGGGCGGATCGATTCGGGCACCCGCTTCAAGAACTACAACGCGGCCGACGGGGTTTATGAACAGACCGTGAAGTGGGCGCGCTCGATCACCGAGTACCGTGCATCGGAGGCGACCCGGTTGCGCAATACGCTCTATCACTACGATGCGCTGCGCGACTATCGCAACGTCGAGGTCTATCGCTTCACCGCCGACAATTCGCAGGTCATCCGCTCCTCGCCGCTGCTGCAGCGCCACGACCAGAACCTGATCGGCAATCGGGTCGAGGTCAACCACAAGGCCACGCTGTTCGGGCGTCCCGCCGATTGGGCATTCGGGCTGGACTACAGCGTCAACAAGCAGACGCGATTCCCGCGCTCGCTGACGCTCAACGTCAGCACGGTCAATCCCTACGACTTCAGCACCGAGAACTTCTTTTCGATCCCGGGCATGACGCAAGGATTCGTCCCGGACCGCGCCAACAAGGTGACGACGCTCGCGCTGTTCGTCGAAAACCGCACCCGCGTCACCGACTCGCTGGCGCTGGTCAGCGGCCTGCGCCGAGATCAGATCGATCTCGAGGTGACCAACCTGCGCACCGTCACAGCCACCGACCCGGCCTACTTCAAGAACACCTACAAGCCGGTGACCGGCCGCCTGGGTGCCGTCTACGACATCAGCCCCGGTGCGAACGTCTATGCGCAATACAGCACCGCCGCCGATCCTCCGGCCGGCATCCTGAGCACCGCCAGCTTCAGCCAGGTGCGCAATTTCGATCTGACCACCGGGCGCCAGTTCGAGGTCGGCAGCAAGTTCGACTTCGCCGGCGGGCGCGGCGTTGCGACGGTGGCCGCCTATCAGATCACCCGCAAGAACCTCGCGGTGTCGGACCCGGCCAACCCGGGCACGACGGTGCCGGTCGGCCAGCAGAGTTCGCGCGGCATCGAGATCGCGGCGTCGTACCGGGCTTCCCGCGACCTGCTGGTGCAGGGCAATCTGTCGCTGGGCAGCGCGCGCTTCGATGACTTCACCGAGAACGTCAGCGGGGTCGCGGTCTCGCGGGTGGGCAACACGCCCACCAATACGCCCAGGCGAGTGGCCAACCTGTGGGTCACCTACAACCTCACGCCCAGCCTGTCGGCCGGTGTCGATCTGCGTCACGTGTCGGCACGCTTCGGCAACAACGCCAACACGATCAGCGACGGCGGCTACACTTTGCTGGGGGCTTCGCTCGCCTATCGGCTGAGCAAGGGCACATCGCTCGTGCTGCGCGGACGCAATCTCACCGACAAGGTGTACGCGGCTTCGATCACCGGCACGCCGATGTTCTTCCTCGGCGCACCGCGGTCAGTGGATCTGACGCTTCGCGCCACGTTCTGAGGAGGCTGACATGAAGCGGCTGCTGTTCCTGATTCATCGCTGGGCGGGGGTTGTGCTGTGCCTGTTCATGGCGATGTGGTTCGTCTCGGGCGTCGTGATGATGTACGTCGGGTACCCGAAGCTCACGCTGCAGGAACGGCTGGCCGCGCTGCCGGTCCTCGACGGCAAGACCTGCTGCACGCTGCCCGCGCTGGCGCCCGAACCCAAGTCGGTCCGGCTGACCAGCATCGGCGGCTTGCCACGGTTCGTCGTCGAGCCCAGGCGCGGCAAGCCGCAGGTCTACGACGCCGCCACTGGCGCCGAGATCACCTCGATCACCGAGGCGGCGGCATTGCGCGCGGCCGGCGCCTACCTGGGCGGGGCGCCGATCGCCTACCTGGGCAGCATCGAAGAAGACGCCTGGACGCACTCGAAGGCGCTGGAGGCGCACCGCCCCTTCCATGTGATGCAGGGCGAGGATCCCGCGCAGACCCGGGTGTACGTCTCGGGGCGAACCGGTGAGGTGGTGCGCGACGCGACATTCACCGAGCGGGCCTGGAACTGGGTGGGCGCGTGGATCCACTGGCTCTATCCCTTTCGCGGCGGCGCGCTCGATTCCGTCTGGACCGACATCGTGATCTGGAGCTCGGTGGCGGGCACCGTGCTGGCCCTGAGCGGCGTCGTGGTGGGGATTCTGCGCTGGCGATTCTCGGGCGCCTACAAGTCGGGATCGCGCTCGCCCTATCGGGGCACGCTGTTTCGCTGGCATCACATCGCGGGCCTGATCTTCGGCGTCATCAGCATCACATGGATCTTCAGCGGGCTGATGTCGATGAACCCCTGGAAGGTCTTCGACAGCAAAGCGCCCAGGCTCGACCAGGGGGCCTTTGCAGGCGGACCACTGGACCTCGGCCGTGCGTCGCTGCCGGTCGGCGTCCTGCTCGACCGATTGCGTGACGCGGGCTTGCGCGCGCGCGAGCTGGAGTGGCGGATGATCGGCGGCGAGCTGCATCTGCAGGCCTTCGATGGCGCGGGTCGCACGCGGCTGATCGCGACCGATGGCGCCTCGGACATCCGGGTGCAACTGCCCATCGATCAGCTGGCGCGCGACGGCGCCCGATTGCTCCCGGGCGCCAAGGTGATCCGCCAGCAGCTGCTGACCGAATACGACAGCTACTACTACGCGCGCGCCCCGCACACGATGCTGGGACACATCGAGCGCCGTCTGCCGATGCTCAGGCTCGAGTTCGACGATCCGAACCGGACCTGGGTCCATCTCGACCCCTATTCGGGTGCCGTGGCCGGCCGTCTCGACAGCCACCAGCGCATCAAGCGCTGGCTGTTCGCATTCCTGCACAGCTTCGACTGGTGGCCGCTTCTGGCCGCGCGCCCGCTCTGGGACGTCCTGCTCGTGCTGGCCAGCCTGGGGGGCGTGGCCATCAGCATCACCGGGATCTGGATGGGCTGGCGCCGGCTGGTGCTCAAGGCGCGGCAGGTCCACCTGCCGCGAGGCGCAGGCCGCGGATTGCGGCGCGAACACGTGCGCCCGGCCGCCTGCTGCTGCGGGCGCGTGTGCTGGGGAGTGGAGTCGTCGCTCACGACACTGGCCCGGGTCCCGGCGACTCGCCGCCCGCCTCGCCGATCGAGACCTTCAGGCGGGCCAGCATCCGGAACAGTTCGCGCTGTTCGGCGGCGCTCAATCCGCCCATCATCTGCGCGATCCACTGCTCGTGCTCGGCGGCCATCGCCACGAAACGCTTGCGCCCCGCCGCGGTCAGCCGCACCCATTTCGAGCGCCGGTCGCCCGGGTCTTCCTGGCGCTCGACCAGCCCTTCCGCCTCGAGTCCGTCGGTCAGGCCGGTGACACTGCCGCCCGTGACCATCATGCGCTTGGACAACTCGGTCATCCGAAGGCCCTCCGGATGACGATGCAGCTGCGAGAGCAGGTCGAAGCGGGCCAGCGACTGCGCGAAATCGGTCTTCAGCCGGCCGTTGATGGTTTTTTCGATCAGCAGCGTACAGGTGAGCATGCGCAGCCACAGGCGCAGCGCCAGGTGATCCTCCGGCAGGCTCGCGGCCTCGCGATCGAGCGGCGGCAAGGTAATGGCGTTCATCTCGGCTCCCTGCGGATGCAAGTTTCGAGAGAATTACTTTAGCACCAAAAACTTGACATCTGAAGTGTTCGAATTCCGCGCCGCATCCTCGGAGCCGGTGGCGTCCTGGCGCACACTGTTCCATCCCATCCAACCCTGACCCGAGGAGACAACCGGCATGCAATCAAGACTCTGTGATCGCCTGGGCATCGACTTTCCGCTCTTTGCGTTCAGCCACTGCCGCGACGTCATCGCCGAGGTCAGCAAGGCCGGCGGGTTCGGCGTGCTGGGCGTGGTCGGCCACACCCCCGAGAGCGTCGCCATCGAACTGAACTGGCTCGATGCCCACACCAACGGCAAGCCATATGGTGTGGACCTGATCGTGCCGACCAGCATCGACGGCAAGGACGGCGGCCTCACGCCGGCCGAGATCGAGGCCCGCATCCCGCCCGAACACAAAGCCTACGTCACCCGGATCCTGGCCGAGAACGGCATCGACACGAAGGGGCTGTGGGACCAGGGCGTGCCGGCCGACTACGGCGACAACCTGCGAGCGGCCGGCGCGATCGGGGTCCTGCAGGAGGCACTCAAGCACCCGCAGGTGAAGATGGTCGTCAACGCATTGGGCGTGCCCCCGCCCTTCATGATGCAGATGGCGCGCGACAAGGGTCTGCTGGTCGGCGCGCTCACCGGCGCGAAAGAACACGCCATCCGCCACGCCGAGGCCGGGGTCGATGTGCTGATCGCGGCCGGCGGCGAAGCGGGCGGGCACTGCGGCGAGGTCGCCACGATCGTGCTGATTCCCGAAGTGATCGACGCGGTCAAGGATTTCCCGGACCTGTTCGTGCTGGCCGCCGGCGGCGTGGTCACCGGCCGCCAGATGGCCGCTTGCATGGCGATGGGTGCCGATGGCGCGTGGTGCGGCTCGGTCTGGCTCACCACCGCCGAGGCCGAGACCAACCCGGCCGTCAAGGAAAAGATGCTGGCGGCCAGCTCGCGCCAGACAGTGCGCTCGCGCAGCCGCACCGGCAAGTACACCCGCCAGCTGCGATCGCCCTGGACCGACGCCTGGCAGCAGCCCGAGGCGCCCGAGCCGCTGCCGATGCCGCTGCAAGGGCTGGTCAGCGAGCCCGCGCTCAGCCGGATCGACAAGCTGGCGCAGTCCGGCGATCCGGCCGCGCGCAAGCTCGCCACCTACTGGGTGGGCCAGGGCGTGGGCCTGATGAATCGGCCCCTCTCGACGCGGCAAGTGGTGGCCGAGTTCATGGAAGACTTCGCCGCGGCCTCCGAGCGGCTGGCTTCGTTCACCGCCTGATCGGTCGGACCCGATCGGCCGGGCTATCGAGCCGCCGGGCTATCGAGCCGCCGGCACCCGCCGCGCATCCAGCGAGGTGGCGCCCCGCAGATCCTCGGTGGTCTGGCCCTTTCCGTCGGGTGACCAGCCTGGGGGCATCGCCAGGTAGGCCAGTGCGTCCTTCAGGCTGCGTGCCGCCCGCATGTCGCGCCACAGATCCTGCCACTGCGCGAACTCCATCGTCAGCAGGTTCCGGGTCCGCATCGGCTTGACCAGGCCATAGATGCAGGGCTGCTCATCACGCTCGGGCAGATAGGTGCCGAAGAGACGGTCGAACACGATCAGCACGCCGCCATAGTTGGCGTCCAGGTAGTCCAGGTTGGAGGCGTGGTGGACCCGATGCGCCGAGGGCGTATTGAGCACGTATTCCAGCCAGCCCAGCTTCGGGATCCAGGTGGTGTGCAGCCAGAACTGATAGAGCAGGTTCAGGCTCAGCGCGGTCAGCACCACCTTGGGCTCGAAGCCCAGCAGGGACAGCGGCGTGAAGAACAGACCGGTGCCGGTGAGTTTGCCTGTCCAGCCCAGGCGGAATGCGGTGGAGAGGGTGAGCTGGTTGGGCGAGTGATGCACCGCATGCGTGGCCCAGAAGAAGCGAACCCGATGCGCGGTTCGGTGGTACCAGTAGTAGAAGAACTCCAGGCCCACGAACAGCAGCAGGAATTCCGCCACGCCGCCCAGTTCGACGGTGAACAGGCGGTGCTCCCAGGCCCAGGCGAACACCGGTGCCGCCAGGCTGAGCGGCAGCAGGGCCAGCAAGCGCCGGCCGATCAGGTCGCCGATCGACAGCCAGGCTTCCGACCAGTCGAACGACCCTGGTCCGCGCGACTGCAGGATCAGCGCTTCGGCCAATGAGATCAGCAGAATGAGGGCCGTCGCGGCGAGTTGAAAAAGAACCAGATCTTCCATGACGAGGTACCTGTCGGGTGTGCGATGAACGAAGGATATGAGTTAAGCTCATGTTTTCATACTCGCATTCCACGTCTTCCATCGTGCCGCAAAAACCTCTTCCAATTCAATCAGTTGCGCGACGCGCGCCAGCGCAGGAGCGGGCCCGGCAGAAGGTCGAACTCATTTTGGAGGCGGCCACCCGAATCATCGACCAGGAAGGCCTGGCGGGCCTGACCACCAACCGCATTGCCGAGGTGGCCGGCATCAGCATCGGCACGCTCTACCAGTACTTCAAGAACAAGCAGCAGATCCTGAGCACCCTGGGCGAGCGCGAAGTGCGCACGGTCACCGCCAAAATGATCGCCACCCTGAGCAGACCCGATCCGTCCGATCCCGTTGACCAGGCGCAGGTGCTCATCCGCGCGGTCTTCAGCGCGTTTGGCGGGCGCTCGCGGGTGCACCGGATTCTGCTGGAACACACCCTGGCGCAAGGCAACCACGAGCGCCTGCACGAGTCTCCGCGCTGATCGCGAACCTGCTGACCGCCTCCGGCATTGCCCGACCGGATGGCACCCGCCGCACATTGTCCCCAGCGGAGGCGTTCGTGCTCACCCAGGCGTTCAGCGGAGTGGTTCGCGCTTCGGTCGGACTGGCGGCCAAGGGCCTGCCACGCGCGCAGATCGAAGAGGCACTGCTGCGACTGATCCAGGGGTTCCTGAAAGAACGGGACTCTTGACCCGGCGCTCGAGCGGACCCGCAATGGCCCTGGCCCGCACTCGCTCGCACTGGAAATCGTTCGGCTGGGCGATGCATACTGAATCGCGGCAAACCCACCGGGAACAATGTCATGGAAATCACACACCGCTTCATCGAAACCAATGGCATCCGCATGCACGTCGCCGAGGCCGGCGAAGGACCTCTGGTGGTGCTGTGCCATGGCTGGCCGGAGTCCTGGTATTCATGGCGGCATCAGCTGGTCGCGCTGGCTCGGGCCGGGTATCACGCTGTCGCGCCGGATCAGCGCGGCTACGGCCAGACCGACTGCCCCGTGCCGATCGACCAATACACACTGCTGCACCTGGTGGGCGACCTGGTCGGCCTGATGGACGCGCTAGGCGAGCCGACCGCGTTCATTGCAGGGCACGACTGGGGGGCGCCGGTGGCCTGGCATGCGGCGTTGCTGCGCCCTGACCGATTCAGGGCGGTCGTCGGCCTGAGCGTGCCCTTTCGGCCACGCGGCCCCAACAGACCCACGAGCCTGATGCCGCAAACACCCGATTCGCGCTTCTATCAGCTCTACTTTCAGCAGCCCGGTGACGCGGAATCGGAATTCGAACAGGACCCTCGCCGCACGATTCGCCAGCTCCTCTACTGGGGCTCCGGCGATCCACCGCGCCGCCCAGCGGGCGCCGGCAAGGGGCCGGCCGGCATGGTGCCGCGCGGCGGCGGGTTCCTGAATCCGCTCGATGCGCCCGAGACCCTGCCACCATGGCTGCTCGAGTCCGACATCGATTTCTACGCCGATCAGTTCCGCCACACCGGCTATCGCGGAGGCCTGAACTGGTACCGAAACATCGATCGCAATTGGGAACTGCTCGCGGCCTGGGCTGGCGCCAAAGTGAGCGTACCGGCGCTGTATGTGGCGGGCGAACGGGATATGGTAGTGGCGTTCCAGGGCATGGAAAAGACGCTGCAGGACCTGCGGCATTGGGTACCGGACCTGCGCGACGCGGTGATGCTGCCGGGTTGCGGGCATTGGACACAGCAGGAGCGGCCCGACGAGGTGAATGCCGCCATGATTCGATTCCTCCAGTCGCTCGGGTAGGGTCAGTTCGACGCTCGCCCCGTCACACCGAAGAACCCCATGATCCCCGCGCCCGGAATGCCCACCTCCAGTCCAGCAATCGCACCTATTGCACGGGTCGACAGGACAACCGGCCCGATCGCGCCGAACATGCAGATCGTTCCGGCAAAACCCACGCCCAGATTGGCGCCGAGCGAAAAGACGGTGCAGGGCCCCTGAAAATCATCCTCGGGCATCGGATTGGATCCGAAGATCCCTTGCCTCAGACGCAGCCCGAAACTCGGAAAATCCGCGAACGAAATGTCCAGGCCGACGGGCGTGGTGCTCAGGCCAACCCCGATGCCCGACCACGGAAAGGCCCTGACGGCGCCAGGCCGGCTGTCCTTCTCCAGGAAGAACGTCATCGCAGCCACACCGAAGATGTCCGCGCCCAGGCTGACGCCCGAACTGCTGCGAAACTGCCAGTCGGTCGGCGAGATGCCCGGGATCGATCCGGCCACGCTGGAGCCACGACGCGCAGGAGGTGCGCCGCCCCCACCGATCAGCCCGAGCCGAACGCGCTCGTCAGGCGCGCCTATGCCCCGGACATTACGCGGCATCAGCCCTTGCGAGTTCAGCTGGCGGCCCAAGGCGATCAGCGTCGGGCCCTTCGGATCGATCCGGCCGTCGACAACTCGCCGCCTCAACGCACGCTGCACGCCCGAAATCGCCGCGATCGTCTTGGGGCCGACACGGCCATCAACCGCCAGTTTCACCGCAGGCCCGCCCTGCTGCGCCGGCAGGCTGTTCAGCATCGACTGCACAAGGACGACATCCGGGGGAATGTTCTTACCCCTGTTGCCGACCGAACCCTGCAGGGTGATCTGTACCAGACGACTGAGGTCGTCATTCAGCACGAGGGGAAACATGTTGAGATCCTGGGTGATCGGCACGAGGCCGGAACAACCCAGGCTACGCAGCCTGCAGGTCCCGCGATATAGGCCTGAAGAGGGGTCGACGGACTGTGCCGGGTTCCGTGCGGCAGGCGGCCCTCAGCCTGGCCCGGACGCAACCGACAGACTGACCCGAGGCACCTGGGCAACATCCGCCAGAAAGCGCGGCACGGCGGCGCGGGCGCGCCGCTGCACCTGGCACAGCGTGGCATGCCCGATGCCGCTGATCGCGTAGCGCGTCGCGATGTCATCGCGGATCCGCTGCCACAACTGCACGGTCGTCAGGACGTCGGCCAGCGCCCTGTGCGCCCTGCCCGTGGGCTGCAGGCGCAGATGATCGCGCAGCGTCGCGAGCCTGTGGTTGGGCACGCCCGGATAGATGCGCCGGGCCAGCAGCATCGTGCAGGCGAAGTCTGACCGGATGTCCAGTCCGAGCCGCGTCAGTTCGAACAGCCAGAATCCCCGATCGAAGGCGGCATTGTGAGCCACCAGGGGCCGACCCGCCACGAACCGTGCGGCCTCGCGCATCACCCGTGCCACCGGCGGCGCAACAGCCACCATGTCATTGGTGATTCCGGTCAGATGCACGACCTCGGCGGGAATCCGTCGGCCAGGGTTCATCAGGCTCTGGAACCGGTCGATGACCACGCCATCGCGCACGATGGCAATCGCAATTTCGGTCGGCCGATCATTGCCGGCGCTCAGGCCGGTGGTCTCGAAGTCCAGAACCGCAATTTCCTCCACACCCACTCCTTGCAGCGAACCGGCCCGTATGGATCGGCTGGCCCATCATGCTGGCCCATCATGATAGGCCGCCCTGGGTCTGCCGGCACGATGGACGAACCAGCGTGCTGGCCGGCCCTAGACCTTGGTCGACGGAAACACCGGCGCGCGCTTTTCCTTCACGGCCGCCACGCCTTCCTTGGCGTCCTCGCCCATGAAGCACAGCATTTCCATCGCCAGCGAGCTCTCGAACACGGGCCGCGCCATGTTCATCCAGCCGTTCAGCGAGCGCTTGGTCAGACGGATCGCCTGCTGGCTGCCCATGGCCAGTTTGTTGGCCACCTCCATCGCCTTGTCCATCAGCTGGGCACGGGGCACGCTCACGCTGACCAGGCCGATTCGCTCGGCCTCCTTGCCGTTGATGAAGTCGGCCGTCAGCAGGTAGTACTTGGCCTTGGCCATGCCGCACATCAGCGGCCAGCAGATGGCCGCATGGTCGCCCGCGGCCACGCCCAGCTTCACATGGCCGTCGGTGATCTTGGCCTCTTCGGCCATGATGCTGATGTCGGCCAGGATCGCCACCGCCAGTCCGGCGCCCACCGCCACGCCATTGATGGCCGAGATGATCGGCTTGTCGCAGGCCATCATGTTGTAGACGATGTCGGACGCCTCGTTCATCACGGTGGCCACCTTGTCCGCGTTGCCCACCATCTCGGTGATCCAGCTCAGGTCGCCGCCGGCCGAAAATGCCTTCTCGCCCGCGCCGGTCACCACCGCCACACGGGTCTTCGGATCGTCGTTGACCACGCCCCAGATCTTGGTGAGCTCCCAGTGCAGGCGGGCGTTGGTGGCATTCATCACCTCGGGCCGGTTCAGCGTGATCAGCAGCACGCCATTGGGACGGTGATCGAATTGGAGAAACTGGAAGTCGCTGTAGTTCATGTCGAAGATCCTGGTTCGGGAAAAAGGGTCCGGCCCCACGCCAGAGCAGGCTGGCAAGCGTACTCGACAGGCCATCCCGCCGACTCTACGAGATTCGACGGCAGCCTTCCACACCGCGCGCCCGCGATCGGACCGCGATCGGACGACGCCCGCACCGCACCGCACGGCACCGCACCCGCACCAGCGCCCACGCCCACGCCCACGCCCGGACCTATCGCGCAGACGCGCTGACGAAACGTCGATCGCTTGACACCTGAAGTGTTTGCGCCGGATAGTGATCCGCACCCGGGCGCCGGATGCGGCCGCCCCGATTCCTCAGGATGCTGACCATGAAAATCGCGGTACTGGGTGGCGGCCACGGCTGCTACGCGGCGGCGGCCGACCTCTCCGAACAAGGCCACGAAGTCTGCCTGTGGCGGCGCAATGCGGCCGAGTTCCAGGCGATCCGCGACCAGGGCGGCATCGGCGTGCTCGACATGCGCGGACGACGCACGGTGCCCCTGGCCGAGTTCACCGACGACATCGGCCAAGCGGTGCGTGGCGCGCAACTGCTGCTGATGCCGCTGCCCGCCACCACCCAGGTCGAGCTTGCCCGCCGGATCGCCCCCCATGTGCGCGACGGCCAGGTCATCTTTCTGCCGCCGGGCACCTTCGGCAGCTGGGTGATGGCCCAGGAACTGGCGCGAGCCGGTTCCACCGCGCGCCTGATGTTTGCCGAGACCGGCACGCTGCCCTGGCTCGCCCGCAAGCGCGGGCCGGCCGAGGTCGCGATCACGATCCGCGCGGTCCGCCTGCCCACCGGCGTGTTCCCGCTGGCGCGCGCCGACGAAGCGCTGGCCATCGTGCGCCAGGCCTTCCCGGCGGTGCAGGCCTGCGGCGACGCACTGTCGGGCGCGCTGATGAACGCCGGCCCGATCATCCACCCGCCGCTGATCCTGATGAATGCCGCGCCCCTGGAGCATTTCCCGCGCTGGGACATCCACAACGAGGGCACCCAGCCCAGCGTGCGCGCGGTCACCAGCGCGCTCGATGCCGAGCGGATCGCGGTGCGCGAGGCGCTGGGCTACGGGGCGCCGCACTTCCCGCTGGCCGATCACTACACCAGTGACCGCTGGATGTACGGCGATGCCCATCAGCGGCTGGTCGACTCCGGCGACTGGCGCGAACACATCGACCTGCACAGCCATCGCTACATGACCGAGGACGTGGTCTTCGGCCTCGCGCTGCTCGCCTCGATCGCCCGCAAGGCGGGCGTGGACGCGCCGGTCGCGCAAGGACTGCTGGCCATCGCGGGCGCCATCCTCGGGCGCGACCTGCGCGCCGGCGAACGCACGCTGGAGGGCTGGGACCTCGGCCCGCTCAGCGCCGCCCAGTTGCAGGCCCGCCTGCAATGAGCGCCGTCTCGATCACTGCGCACACGCCGATCGGCGCGGTGGGTGCCGGGCGCATGGGCCGCGGCATGGCGCTCGCCTTCGCCTGGGCCGGCCTGCACGTGCGCCTGATCGACGCCCGGCCGCGCGACCCGGCCCGCTGGCAGACGCTTCGCGAAGAGATCGATGCCGACCTGCGCGGCAATCTCGCCGCGATGGCCGCGCTGGGCACCATCGACGCGCGCGGCATCGAAGCCCTGATGGCGCGCATTCAGGTGGTCGGCAATCCGGATGCCGACGCGGCGATGGCCGACTGCCCGGTCATCTTCGAAGGCGTGCCCGAAACGCTCGAGGCCAAACGCGACGCGCTCGGGCGCATCGCCCGGGCCGCCCGGCCGCAGGCGATCATCGCGTCGACCACCTCCACGATGCTCAGCACCGAACTGGCGGAATTCGTGAACGGTGCGCAGCGGTTCCTGAACGCGCACTGGCTGAATCCGGCGTGGATCATCCCCATCGTGGAAGTGAGTCCGCATCCCGGCACCGATGCGGCCATCACGGACGCCCTGTGCGCGCTGCTCGAGCTGGCCGGGAAAGTGCCGGTGCGCTGCGCGGCGGCACCCGGCTATATCGTGCCGCGGCTGCAGGCGCTGATCATGAACGAAGCGGCGCGCATGGTCGAAGAAGGCGTGGCCAGTGCCGAAGAAATCGACAAGGCCACGCGTCATGGACTGGGGCTGCGCTTTGCCGCGATCGGCGTGCTCGAGTTCATCGATTTCGGCGGCGCCGACATCCTGTATCACGCCAGCCGCTACCTGTCGGCCCGGCTCGATCCGCAGCGCTACGCACTGCCGGCATCGATCGACGCGATGATGAAGGAGAACCGGCTGGGTTTGCGCACCGGCCAGGGATTTTATGACTGGCAGGCGCAGGGCCCCGCCGATCCGCGCCAGGATGTGCTCGCCCGCACGCTGGGCATGCTCAAGCACGCGGGCTTGTACCGGCCGCCGGCCGGCGGCCCCGACGGGCAGCCCGAGGATTAACCGCCGCGCGCTTGCGCGCCGCGCCCGCTGGTACGGACCCGGATGGTGCTGTCGCCGCAGTTTGCCGCGCGCACTGCCGTGCCGTGCCGGCCCATCGGCCCGGCGCCGTCAGCGCGCGCCGACCAGTGCGCGACCGCGGCACGATGGCGGCGCGGCGCCTGCGGCTTCGCCACGCCATGGCAGACCCGCTCGTCCGGTGCGCCGATGCCCTGGACACCGCGGGGAATCAGCCCGTGCGAATTGAGCAGCTGGCCCAGCGCGATCAGGGTCGCGCCATGGGCGTCGATGCGGCCATCGACCGTTCGCTGCCGGGTGGCGCGCTGCACGCGAACGATGGCGGCGATCGTCCGAGGCCCGATCTCGCCGTCCACCGTCAGCGCCGGGCACGGGCCGCCCAGCTCCTGGGGCAGGCTGTTGAGCATCGACTGGACGAGGATGACATCGGCCGGCAGATTGCAGGCATCCCTTCCGACCGAAGCCTGCATCGCGATCTGGACGTGGTGTCCGAGATCGTCGTTGAGCACCAGTGGCAACATGGCAGGCTCCTTCGCGCTGCGTCGGGTGAATCCCCTGCAAACAAGGCTACGCTGCGGGGCGCGGCACCGGAATACATCTGAAGTGGGAGCCCGTCGCCGCATCGCCCGCGCAGGCGCCGTTCTCCATCGGGCGACCCCCGGCCGCGCAATTTTTGACATCTCGATTATTCAACATTAAAGTAATTTTTCGCGATCAAAAGGAAAGTGCCCATGAACACCCGCAGCGCCCGCCGCCTAGCCCTTCGTGCCACCCTTGCCGTCGCGCTCGCCGTGCCGGCCCTCGGTGCGCAGGCCCAGGAAATCACGCTGAAGGCGGTCAATGCCTTCCAGGAAGGCACCTACTTCGCCCGCAACTTCGAACGCTTCGTCAAGAAGGTCAACGACGAAGGCAAGGGCATCGTCCAGATCAACTACATCGGCGGCCCGAAAGCCATTCCCACGTTCGAGCAGGGCAACGCACTGCGCAACGGCGTGGTCGACCTGGCCAACACCACCACCTCGTTCACCGCCAGCATCGCCCCCGAGGGCCTCGCGCTGAACTACACCACCCAGACCATCGCCGAGTCGCGCAAGAACGGCGCGCTCGACTACCTGAACAAGGTGATGATGGACAAGGGGCTGTATTACTTTGCCAAGACCGGCGAGGGCATCCAGTACTACATCTACTCCACCAAGCGCATCGACAAGGCCGACCTCTCCGGCCTGAAGCTGCGCATCGCCCCCATCTACCGCGACTTCTTCCAGAAGATGGGCGCCAATGTGCTGCAGATCGCCCCGGGCGAGGTCTATACCGCACTGGAGCGCGGCGTGGTCGACGGCTACGGCTGGCCGCTGATCGGCATCTTCGACCTGGGCTGGCACGAGAAGACCAAATTCCGCCTCGAGCCGGGCTTCTACACCATCGAGCTGGGCATCCAGTTCAGCGCCAACACCTGGAAGAAGCTCACCCCCGCGCAGCGCACCTTCCTCGAGAAGCAGGGCGCCTGGCTCGAAAGCGAAAACGCCGAGATCGCGCGCCGCGATTCCGCCGAAGAGATCAAGAAGCAGACCGCCGCCGGCATCCAGGTCGTGAAGCTGGACGACGCCCAGTCCAAGGTCTTCCTGAAGACCAGCATGGACGCGGCCTGGGAAGGCATCGTCAAGGCCAGCCCGGTGCACGGGCCCAAACTGCGCGACATGATGGCGCCCAAGTGACCGGATACGCCTGATGCTCGCGCGTGTCATCCACGGCTGCGCGGTGGCTTCGGCGCTGATCATGGGCGCCATCCTGCTGATGGTCTGCTTCGACGTGATCAGCCGCAACATGGGCGGCATGAGCCTGCCCTGGATCGTCGAGGTCACCGAGTACTCGCTGCCGGTGGCCACGCTGCTGACGGCGCCCTGGCTGCTCTACCGCAACGAGCATGTGCGCCTGGACCTGCTCCAGGCGAAGCTCTCGGCGCACGCGATGCGCCGCGTCGACCGGCTGGCCGCCGCGATCGGCCTGGTCATCTGCCTGATCATCTGCTGGTACTCGGTGCGCGTGATCCTGGACGCGGTGCAGGTGGGCGGCGTGGTCTTGAAGAGCCTCGTCTTTCCGGAGTGGTGGCTGTTCGTGCCCGTGCCGGTGGGCTTCGGCCTGATGGCGGTGGTGTGCGTGCGCAAGCTGCAAAATCCGGATGCCCACCTGCCGGTCAACCCGCTCGACGCCGTCGCCGGAGAGTGACCATGCTGTGGTGGGAAACCCTGCTGGTGCTGTTCGGCATCCTGTCGGTGCTGCTGCTGGCCGGCCTGCCGGCGGGCTTCGCATTCCTGGGCATCAACCTGGTGGGCGCGGTCATCCTGATGGGTGGCGAATCCGGGCTGATGCAGGTGGTGCGCAACGGCGTGGCCTCGATCACCAATTTTTCCCTGACGCCCATCCCGTTCTTCGTGCTGATGGGCGAAGTGCTGTTCCACACCGGCGTGGCGATGCGCGCGATCGACGCGTTCGACAATCTCATCTACAAGATGCCGGGCCGCCTGTCGGTGATCGCGGTGGTCGCGGGCACGGTGTTCTCCGCCATCTCGGGAAGCACGGTCGCCACCACCGCGCTGCTGGGCAGCCTGCTGCTGCCCGAAATGCTGCGCCGGGGCTACAAGCCGTCGATGGCGATGGGACCGATCATGGCGATCGGCGGGGTCGACATGCTGGTGCCGCCCTCGGCGCTGACCGTGCTGCTGGGCAGCCTCGCCGGCATCTCCATTTCAGGCCTGCTGGTGGCCGGTGTGGTGCCCGGCATGCTGCTGTCGGTGGTGTTCGTTGGCTACATCGTGATCCGCTGCAAGCTCGATCCGTCGCTGGCGCCCACCTTCGACCATGTGCCGGTGCATGGCTGGGCGCGCTGGCGTCCGCTGGTGGTGTACGTCACGCCGCTGGTGCTGATCTTCGTGGTGGTGATCGCCGCCATGACCGCGGGATGGGCCACGCCCACCGAGTCCGCCGCCATCGGCGCGCTGGCGACCATCCTGGTGGCTTTCGCCTACCGCTCGCTGACCTGGGACAACCTGCTCAAGGCCCTGATGGGCACGGCGGCCATCTCGGGCATCATCCTGTTCATCATCATCGGGGCCACCACGTTCTCGCAGATCCTGGCGTTTTCGGGCGCCACCAACGGCCTGGTGGCGCTGGTGCAGGGCGGCGAACTGTCGCAGTGGTCGGTGCTGATCGGCATGCTGCTGATCCTGCTGGTGCTGGGCTGCTTCATCGACCAGGTCAGCATGATGCTGATCACCCTGCCCTTCTTCATGCCGCTGGTGCAGCACTTCCACTGGGACCCGCTGTGGTTCGGCGTGATGTTCCTGATCTGCATGCAGCTGGGCCTGCTCACGCCGCCCTTCGGCATGCTGCTGTTCACGATGCGCAGCGTCGCGCCCAAGTCCATCTCGACCCAGCAGATCTTCTCGGCGGTCACACCCTACGTGGTGTTCGGGCTGATGATGCTGATCGCGGTGATGCTGATGCCCGGGCTGGCCACCTGGCTGCCCAAACTGCTGCTGTCGAAGTAGCGCGCGGCCTCGAGCATGGGCGACCTGGCTGACCGACTGGTTCACGACCCCGATGCCGGCGAGGTGCGCGACGGCCCGCGCCGCTACCTGCTGATGCGCGCCGATGTGTTCTCGGGCGCGCTGGCCCTGGTGGCCCCGGAGCATCGCGGCGCCGTGCTTGACGCGTTCGCTCGGTCGGTCGCGCTGCATGGTGCCGACAGCGTCAGCGCCTACCTGGACGCCCTGGGCGGGAATACCGCCGCGCTGCTGGCGACGATGCCCTCGGCCGCGGCGGACCTCGGCTGGGGTGTCTGGCGCTTCGAGCGCCCCGCCCACTCGCCCGGCCTCGCGCTCACGGTGAGCAACAGTCCCTTCGTGCAGGCCTTCGAGGACCAGCGTGCCGAGCAGCCCGTCTGCGCCCCGATCGCGGGCATGCTCAGCGCGCTCGGCCAGGCCTGCTTCGGCGTGCCGGTCCGCTGCGTCGAATCCGGCTGCGTGGCGCGCGACGGCGGTCAAGCCTGCCGCTTCGAAGTCGTGCCTCTGACCCCCTCCTCCCCGAGTCGCCACCGATGACCAACGGCGCGCTGTCGCTCGACCAGCTGTTCGATGGCAAGCGGGTGCATCGCTCGCTGTACCTGGACGACACGCTCTTCGCCCTGGAGCGTCGGCGGCTGTTCGGCCGGACCTGGCAATACATCGGCCACGAGAGCCAGCTGCCCCAGCCCGGCGACTACCTGTCCGCCGACATCGCCGGCCAGCCGGTGCTGCTGCTGCGCCGGGCCGACGGCTCGCTGGGCGCGGTGCTCAACCGCTGCGCCCACAAGGGCTCCACGCTGGTCACCGATCGGCAGGGATGCGCCGGGCGCACGCTGCGCTGCCCCTACCATGGCTGGAGCTACCGGCTGGACGGCAGCCTGATCGGCGTGCCCAACAAGGACGACTACGCTCGCGCCGCCTTCGACTCGTGCGAGGCCTCGCGGGGTCTCACGCCGGTGGCCACCGCGGCCTATCGTGGATTCGTCTTCGTGCGCGTGTCGGCCCGCGGCCCGGCGTTCGAAGACCAGATGGCGCCACTGCTGGCCGTGATCGACCTGATCGCCGACCGATCCCCTTCGGGACGCCTGCAGGTGAACGGCCCGTGCCTGCGCATGAAGCTGCGCTGCAACTGGAAGCTGTACCTCGAGAACATCAACGACACGCTGCACGTGCTGACCGCCCATGCGTCGGCGGCCGGCGCGGCCGAGTCCGTGTGGGGCGAGCAAGCCCCGCAGACACCCAAGCCGATGGCGATCGAACAGCTGCTGCCGTTCGCCAATGGTCACGCGTTCTTCGAACGCATGGGCGGGCGTGTGCTGCCGGGCGGGCACAGCATCCTGGGCACGCAGGCCAGCATCCACTCGGCCTATGGCGACCTGGGCGACTACTCCGAGGCCCTGGCGCAGGCGCACGGGCCCGAGCGCGCCGCGCAGGTGCTGGCCTTCACGCCGCAAAACGTGATCTTCTATCCCGGCGCCGCGATGAAGGCTTCGCCGCTGACCATCCGGGTGCTGCGCCCGCTGGCCGCCGACCAGACGCTGCTCGAGGTCTGGGCGCTGGCGCCTGCCGATGGACCGGCGACGCTGCATCGGCGCGGCACCACCTACAACCGGCTGGTGTTTTCGCCGATGTCGGTGGTGGCCCATGACGACATCCATCTGTGGGAAAGCGCGCAGCGCGCACTGGCCGCCGATGGCAACGAATGGGTGAGCCTGCAGCGCGGCTGGCCCGGTACCGAGGCTGCCGATGGCCCCGGTCCCGATGGCCGCGACATCAGCGGTACCGACGAGGCGCTGATGCGCAACCAGTATTCCGCCTGGCGGTATTGGATGAATCTGCCCGACGACGAATGATCATAAACCTCGGCGCATCCCTGCCGAACGCCTCACGAGACTGAAACGGGCGCCCCGGGGCGCCCGCCTATAATCCGCGGCTTGACCGCCCCTGCTCCACTCCCCTCCTCTTCGATGTCCTCGCAGGCCGCACTGCGGGTCGTGCTCGGCCTGCTGCTGGCGATGCTGCTGGGCGCGCTCGACCAGACCCTGGTTTCGGTGGCGCTGGTGTCGATCGGGCGCGAGCTCGATGGCTTTTCCCTGACGCCCTGGGTCGTGTCGGGATTCCTGGTCGCCTCCACCGTGGCCACACCCATCTACGGCAAGCTGTCCGACGTCTATGGACGCCGGCGCCTGTTGTCGATCGCGATCGTGCTGAGCTGTGCCGCCTCTATCCTGTGCGCGCTGGCCCAGACCATGCCGCAACTGATCGCCGCGCGGGTGCTGCAGGGACTGGGCAGCGGCGGCTTGCTGGTGCTGGTGCAGTCGGTGGTGGCCGACATCGCGCCCGGCCCCGAACGCGGCCGCTTCCAGGGCTACCTGTCCGGCGTGTATGCGTTCGCGGCGGTGGCCGGACCCATCCTGGGCGGATACCTCACGTTCTACCTGTCATGGCGCGCCGTGTTCTGGCTCAATCTGCCGCTGGGGGCCGTCGCGCTGATCACCGCCCGCAAGGTGCTGCAGGGCCGCGGCGGCGCCCAGCGCCAGCACCGGATCGATTACCTGGGCGCGCTGCTGCTCGCGGCAACTCTGTCGTCGCTGATGATCGGCCTGACCCGGCTGGGCCAGGGCCATGGCCTGACCGAATGGCCGACCGCGCTGCTGTTCGGTGGCGCCGCCGTGCTGGGCTATCTGACTGCCAGGCAGGAACAGCGGGCCAGCGAGCCGCTGCTGCAGCCTTCTCACATGCGCGATCGCACCGTGGTGCTGTGCTGCCTGATCCTGGCGCTGCAGTTCTTCGTGCTGATCGGCAGCACCGTGATGCTGCCGATGGCCATGCAAAGCCTCACCGGCGCCGGGCCCAACGACGTCGCGCTGCGCATGCTGCCGCTCACGCTGGGCATCCCTTGCGGCTCCTTCGCCGGCGGGCGCTGGCTGTGGGCCTCGGGCAGCGTCAAGCCGCCGGTGATGGCCGCAGGGCTGCTGGCAGCGCTGGGCGGCGCGGTGTTCGCCCTCGATCCCATGCTGACCGGTGTGGCGCAGTTCCTGGGGCTGCTCACGCTCGGGCTGGGCCTCGGATTGAGCATGGCGCCCTGCCTGGTCGCCGCCCAGACCGCTGTCGCACCGCGCGAAGTGGGCGTGGTGACCGCCACCGTCGCCCTGTGCCGCACGCTGGGCGGCGCGATCGGCATCGCCGTGCTGAGCTCGATCCTGTTCGCCGTGGTGGGCGCGGCCAGCGGGTCCGGTGGCGGTGCCGCGCTGTCGGCCCTGCTGGCCGATGGCGCACGCGGCGCGGCGCCGTCCCCGCAACTGGTTCAGGGCTTCAGGCTGGCGTTCGCCACGGCCTCGGCGATGTCGCTGCTGGTGATCCTGCTGGGCTCGCGGCTGCCGGCCGGGCTATCGACGCGACGCGGGCATTGATGGGCCGGGCACTGAGCGGTCCGGATCGCGATGCGCCTTTATCCCCTCGCGCTTTACTTGTCCTGCGCCGACGCCTTGGGCGCCAGCCAGGCATTGAATCGCGCCGGGCGCTTTTCGCGGAACGACGCCACCCCTTCGCGGGCATCCGCATGGTGATCGCTGATCGCCGTCTTGGCCGCGATCTCGTCCAGCGACTGAGCCCACGACAGCTCCGACGCGTTGTAGATCGAGCGCTTGAGCAGCCGCATCGAAACCTGCGGGCCTTCGGCCAGTTCGCGCGCCAGGGTCATCGCCGCATCGGTCAGCGCATCGTCCTCATGCACCTCATGGACCAGACCCAGGGCCAGCGCCTGATCGGCCTCGACGATGCGCTTGCGCATCAGGAAGTCCATCGTGCGCGCCACGCCCATCAGCTGCACCAGCAGGTACTGTCCGCCTTCGTCGGGCAGCAGCCCGAAGCGCAGCGTGGCGCTGCCCAGCCGGGCCGAGCGCGCGGCCAGCCGGAAGTCGCAGGCCAGCGCCATCGAAAAACCCGACTGCAGCGCGAGGCCGTTGACGGCGGCGATGGTCAGCTTGGAGAGGTCCCGGATAGTGCTGTTCAGCTTCTGCGAGATGACGCGCAGCGCGTCGTAGGTGCCGATGTCGGTGTCGTGGCCGCCCGGGATCGGCGGCACCAGCATCTTCTCGTCTCCCGTCCCGTCGCGATAACCCTTCAGGTCGTCGCCGGCGCAAAAGGCTCGGCCGGTCCCGGTGAACACCACCACCCGCACGCGGTCGTCCATCTGTGCCTGGGTCAGCGTCTCGATCAGGCTGCGCTTGATCGCGGTGCTCATGCCGTTCATGCGCTCGGGCCGGTTGAACTGGATCAGCGCGATGCCAGGGTCCAGCAGCGAGACGTCGTAACCGGTGTGCGGGCCTGTCTTCATCGGGATCTCCGGATGTGGTCGGTTGGTGGGATCGGAAAGTGTTCGGCGCAGGACATTGGGAGACCCACTGGCGGGCGCTGCCATCGGGGGCTGGTGCAGTATTCGGCGCACCCTCGCGCCAAGTCAATCGCAGGACCGCGCCCCCCGAAAGCACGTGCCACGCCGCGTCACTTATCATCGGGTTTTCGGACGCCGCCAGCCGCCGGCATCGAGCGCCCGCCACCGTCCGCCTGGAGTGCCCATGACCCAAACCCCCGCCCCGAACACCCCCGCCCGATCCTCTCCACGCGCTGTCGGCGTCATCGGCCTGGGCGCGATGGGCATGGGCGTGGCCCGCAGCCTGCTGCGCAAGGGCTTCGAAGTGCACGCCTGCGATGTGCGCGAAGCCGCGCGCCAGAGCATCGCCGGCGAAGGCGCCATCGCCCATGCCACGCCCGCCGCGCTGGCGGCCCGCGTGGACGCGGTGATCGTGCTGGTCGTCAATGCCGCGCAGACCGAAACCGTGCTGTTCGGCGAGCACGGCGCCGCTGCCGCGCTCAAGCCCGGGTCCACCGTGCTGGCGTCGAGCACCGTCGCCCCCGAGTTCGCCGAAAAACTCAATGAGCGGCTGTCGGCGATGCAGTTGCGCCATCTCGATGCGCCGGTATCCGGCGGGGCGGTGCGTGCGGCCAGCGGCGAGATGACCATCATGGCCTCCGGGGCCCCGGAAACCTTCGCCACGGTAGAAGACGTGCTGGCCGCCATCGCCACCAAGGTCTACCGCCTGGGCGATGCGCCGGGCATGGGCTCGAAAGTGAAGATGATCAACCAGCTGCTGGCCGGCGTGCACATCGCCGCCGCCACCGAGGCGATGGCGCTGGGCATTCGCGCCGGCATCGAACCCAACGCGCTGTACGAAGTCATCTCCAACAGCGCGGGCGCCAGCTGGATGTTCCAGAACCGCGTGCCGCACATCCTGGCCGGCGACTACAAGCCCTTGTCGGCGGTGAACATCTTCGTCAAGGACCTGGGCATCGTGCTCGACTCGGCGCGCCAGCTGACCTTCCCGCTGCCGCTCACCTCGGCCGCGCACCAGATGTACCTGGCCACCAGTGCCTCGGGCCTGGGCGGTGAGGACGACTCGGCGGTGATCAAGATGTTCCAGAAGCTCACCGGCATCGAACTGCCGGCCAAGAAGGACTGATCATGCTGCTGGGCTGCATCGCGGACGATTTCACCGGCGCCACCGATCTGGCCGGCATGCTGGTGCGCGGGGGCATGCGCACGGTTCAGACGATTGGCGTGCCGCAGGGCACGGCGCCCGACGCCGATGCGGTGGTCGTGTCGTTGAAGTCGCGCACCACACCAGCCGCCCAGGCGATCGAAGAATCGCTGGCCGCGCTGCGCTGGCTGCAGGCGCAGGGCGCACGCCAGTTCTTCTTCAAGTACTGCTCCACCTTCGACTCCACCGACGCCGGCAACATCGGCCCGGTGGCCGATGCGCTGCTGAGCGCACTGGGCTCGGACTTCAGCATCGCCTGCCCGGCTTTCCCCGAAAACGGCCGCAGCATCTTCCGTGGCCACCTGTTCGTGGGCGATGGCCTGCTCAACGAATCGGGCATGGAGAACCATCCGCTCACGCCCATGAAGGATGCCAATCTGGTCCGTGTGCTGCAGCGCCAGACCAAGCGCCGGGTGGGCCTGGCCCGTTACGACACGGTGGCCCGTGGTGCCGATGTCCTGCGCGAGCGCTTCGCCGCACTGCGGGCCGAGGGCGTGGGCCTGGCGATCGTCGACGCCGTGGACAATCGCGACCTGATGCACATCGGCGCGGCCTGTGCCGGCATGCCGCTGGTCACCGGCGGCTCCGGCGTGGCGCTGGGGCTGCCCGCCAACTTCGCGGCGCAGGGCCTGCTGGGCGACCCCGGACAGGCGGCACGCATGCCGGCCATCGCCGGGCCGGCCGCGGTCCTGTCCGGCAGCTGCTCGCGGGCCACCAACGCCCAGGTGGCCGACTGGGCGGCCACGCGCCCCGTGTTCCGCATCGACCCGCTGGCGCTGGCCGCGGGTCAGCCGGTGGCGCGCCAGGCGCTGGACTGGGCACGCGCGCAGGCCGGCGTGCCGGTGCTGATCTCGGCCACCAGCGCGCCTGAAGACGTGGCCCGCGTGCAGGCCCAGCTGGGCGTGACGGCCGCCGGCGAGCTGGTCGAGAACGCCCTGGCCGAGGTGGCGCGCGGCCTGGTCGCATCCGGCGTGCGCAAACTGGTGGTGGCCGGCGGCGAAACCTCCGGCGCCGTGGTCAAGGCGCTGGCCATCGAACAGCTCCGGGTCGGCCCGCAGATCGACCCCGGAGTGCCCTGGATGGTCGCCGATGGCGGCGCGGCCGATGGGTCGCCGCTGGCGCTGGCCCTGAAGTCGGGCAACTTCGGCAGCACCGACTTCTTTGCCAAAGCCCTGGCGATGCTCGACTGAACATGAAAGCCACCGCCATGCGTTTGTACGTCGATGCCCAGTACGCCAGCCCCTACGCCATGTCCGCGTTCGTGGCCCTCACTGAAAAGCGCATTCCCGTCGAGCTGACCAAGGTGAACCTCGCCGAAGGCGCGCAGCACGACGCGTGGTACGCGGCGGCCTCGCTCAGCCACCGCGTTCCCACGCTGGTCGATGGCGAGTTTTCGCTGTCGGAATCCTCCGCCATCGCCGAGTACCTGGACGAGATGTACCCCGGCACCCGGCTCTACCCGCGCGAACCCAAAGCGCGCGCCCGGGCGCGGCAACTGCAGGCCTGGCTGCGCAGCGACCTGACGCCCCTGCGCGAAGAGCGCAACACCCAGGTGGTGTTCTACCGGCCTGTGCCGCAGCCACTGTCCAATGCCGCGCGCGAGACCGCGCTGAAGCTGTTCGCCGCGGTCGACACGCTGCTGCCGCCCGACGCGCAGCATCTGTTCGGCGACTGGAGCATCGCCGACACCGACCTGGCCCTGATGCTCAACCGCCTGGTGCTCAACGGCGATCCGGTCCCGGCCCGTCTGGCGCACTATGCGCGCTCGCAATGGGCGCGCGCCAGCGTGCAGCAGTGGGTGCAGCTGCCCCGGCCAGCGCTTCGCTGACGCGGCGGCGCCTGCTGCGACTGGCATCCGGCGCCGCACTGACTCCATTGGCCGGCCGCACGATGGCCCAAGCCGCCGGATGGCCTGCCCGGCCGGTCAAGCTGAATCGGTGACCAATGCCACGGCCGACGACGACACCCTGCTGATGTGCGGCATCACCATGGTCACCAGTTCGGTGTTCAGCCGTGAGGTCCCGTTCAAGCTGAACCAGTTCGCCCCGATCGCGATGACCTGCCTGCTGCCGATCGGCTTCGGCGTTCATGCGGGCTTGCCGGTGAACACGCTGAAGGAATTCATCGACCTGTCCAAGACCCGGCCCGGCAGCCTAGCCCACGGTTCGATCGCGGTCAGTACCCGCGGCATTGGCGAAACCTTCAAGCGCGCGTTCAGCGCGAAACCGGTATCGCGTATTCGGTGACGCAGGTGTCGGTACCGGGCAGATAGTCCGGGCCATAACACTCGATGTCGGCGCTTTGCGTATGGCGCCAGCCGGCGGTGTGCAGCCAGTTCGAATAGATGTAGTTGACGGTGTTGTCGAGCTGCTCAGGCGCGCCGACGTGCCGGAACACCGCATAGGTCTGGGCTTCGATCGCGACGACCCGCATGCCGTCGGGAATGCGCTCGATCGCGTCGACTTCGATCGCCGAGCAGTACGACAGCCGCTCGGCGTCCCGCGGATCCTGATCCACGAGCCCGTAACAGACGCCGGGTACCGGGCAGGCCACCTCGGGCAGGCGGCGCAGGAAGGCATCCCAGAGCGGCGGGATGCGCAGTGCGAGGTCGTTCTTGTCCGAGCAGACACCATAGAAAGCAGTCTGCAGTCCGACATAGCGGCGCGCCGGCCAATGCCGGAACACCGGCTCTGTCACCACGCCCGTCTGCAGGTGGGCAAGATACGCCGCATCGATGCTCACCTTCTTGTGCTCCTGGCGCAGCGCGCGGGCTCTCCGGAATTCGCCCGGTGTCACGCCGTGCTGGTGCTTGAAGGCGCGGGTGAAGCTTTCCTGCGAGTCGTACCCGGCCAGCAGTGCGATGTCCAGGATGCGCCGCTTCGTGCCCACCAGGCTCGCGCAGGCGTGCGCCAGGCGGCGCGAACGGATGTAGCCCTTCAGGGTCTCGTGGGTGATCGCCTTGAAGATCCGCTGAAAGTGCCAGGCACTCAGGCCGGCGGCCTGCGCAATCGCCTCGAAGGGAACCTCCTCCTGATCGAGTCGAGCCTCGATGAAGTCGATGCCGCGCTGAACCTGCTCGAGGTATTGCACGGTCAGCCGGCGGGCGGGGTGTCGAAAAATCCGTTCATGCGGATCAGTCTGCCATCGGCCGCGTATTCGCCAAAACTCACGCCTTCGCTCAGCACGGCTTCGTGTGTATCACGCATCTGCCATTGCGCCATGCTGCACCTATGATGAGTGATGAACCGGGTGGCGACGAAATGCACCCCGGGAATCTGCTGCTGCAGATCATGCATATACGCCGACAGCGCCGGCCATCCGATCACGTCGGCCAGCGGATCGGCATAGCGGCACTCGGGATGCAGCGAACGGGCCAGCAACGCCAGCCGGTCGCTGGCGGATTCCGCCTGCCACGCCAGCGTGTAGGTGGTCCAGGTCCGATGATGGTCCGGTGCGGATTCGACAGGGTTCATGGAGAACTCCAAAGCGAAGGGGGGAGCCCGCATGATGGCGATGCGCCAGTGCGTCGATTTGATATTTCGTGCGCTTGGGCCCTTCGGGCGCGTGCCCGGCGCGGCCGGCCTTCGAAATGAAGATTTCCTCATATCAGCTATGTCGCGAGCGTTCGGCCGTGCCAGCTGGCAGATCGTATATTCAAGCGCAACAGGTCCGCGCCATCTGCGGCGCTCTCGTGCCGTGCAGATCCCGACCGCGATCTGTCCGCGCCCTCAGTCTTCCACCCCCTCCCGATAGGCCTTTCTCATGCAATCCTTTTCCGAGCTGCTGGTCGAAATCCACGGCCACGTCGCCACCCTGACACTCAACAGCCCGCCGGTGAACGCCTTGACCCGGACCCTGAATGACGAACTGACGAGGGCGCTCGACCAGATCAGCGAGATCGACGACATCCGGGCCGTCGTGCTGACCGGCGCCGGCAAGGTGTTCTGTGCGGGCGCCGACCTGAAAGGCCGCGCCGAGGTCATCAAGGGACCGGGCGATCTGCCCGCCCATTCGCGTCGCACCCGCGAATGCTTCCACGCCATCCGCGAGTGCGCCAAGCCGGTGGTCATCGCCATCAACGGCGCGGCCCTGGGATCGGGCGTGGCCATGGCCGCTTCGGCCGACATCCTGGTGGCCAGCACCGCCACCCGGCTGGGCCTGCCCGAAGTGGATGTCGGCCTGCTCGGGGGCTGCCGCCATGCGATGCGCCTGTTCAGCCATTCGCGTCTGCGCCGCATGGCGCTCACCGGCATGCGGGTGGACGGGCCCGAGCTGTATCGGCTGGGCATCGTGGAAGCGTGCGTCGCCCCGGAAGACCTGATGGCCACCGCGATGGAGATCGCACAGACCATTGCATCGAAGAGTCCCGTCTCGACCCGCATGGGCAAGCACACGCTCAATGTGATCGAGGACATGAGCCTGCGCGACGGCTATCGCTATGAGCAGGACATGACCGCCCAGATCGCCAAGACGGATGATGCGAAGGAGGCCCAGGCTGCCTTCCGGGAAAAGCGCGCGCCGGTGTTCACCGGTCGATGATGCACGGCGTGGACTTCGCCCGCGAAGTCCACCGCCGGTCTTGCGCGCGCTCAGGCCGTGCCGAACGAATGGTCAGCGCGTGGTCACCGCGTGGTCAGCGCCCGGTCACCGCGTGGCCAGCGCCCGGTCACCGCGTGATCAGCACATGATCAGCGCGCAACCGGCACGGCCGGCAGGCCCCGGATCCACGCGGTGATCGCCTCCGAGACCGCCGCGGGCTGTTCGGCAATCAGTGCGTGGCTTGCCCGCTCTATCCGCTGAACGGTGACCCGCCCGGGCATCACGGCCTTGAGTTCGTTCGAGCTCGACGGTGGCCGCCACGGATCCTGCGCCCCTTGCAGATCCAGGATCGGCGCCTTGCCCGCCGCAAACCAGGCGTCCTTCGGTGGCGATTGGGACGCGCTGCGGTAAGCCTGGCGAAGCGGCGGATGCCAGCCGGTCAACCACGACCTGGGGTCGTTGCCGGGCGCAAACATCGATTTCATCAGGGCTTCGAGGCGCTTGCCTTCCGGTTGCGATGGATTGGAGGCGATCGCCAGGGCTTCGGCCATGCCCGGCGGGAAGGTGCGTGCGGCAGCGCCCAGCACGACGACACCGCGGACCAGGTTGGGATGATTGACCTCGGCAACCCGCGCGACCCAATGCCCGTAGGCGTGACCGACGACCACCGCGGGCATGCCGTCGCCCAATCGTTCGATCGTCAAGGCCACGTCGGCCGCGAGGGTCGACAGCGTCATGTCGGCCGGGGGCGCACTGCTTCGTCCCATGCCGCGGGGCTGCGGCCTCAGTACCTTGAATCCCTGGCCGGCGATGCGTTCCGCCACTTCATCGAAGTCGAAAGAGTCTCTCAACGACGAGGGCAGCAGCACGACGCCAGGCCCTCGGCCATTGATCAGGACATCGACACTGCGGCCGCCATCCTGCAACAACACCCGCTCCTTCGAGGGTTGCGGATCGGTGCAGCGGAAACTCTCGGCCCGCTGGGCGTCGCCACCCAGGTAGGCAGGGTATTGGGGATACCGGCACATCGGTCGAGTGGCGGTGATGCGATGCGGCGCCTCGCGCTGCATGGCACGCAGAACAGGGGCCTCCGGAGGCGCCACGCCGCGCTCGACCCAGTCCAGCATCATGCCCACCAGGTCGACCGAGGAGGCTATGGGCTGTCCGGTGGACTCGCTCACCCCGTCACCGCTGTGCCCTGCGCCGGGAAGCACGAAGAACCGCGCCTGGGCGTCGACGCTGGCTTGGCCGGAATGCACTCGAACCCGGTCGAACCACTGCGCGAGCGTCTGCGGATTGACCGCATAGTCGGCGCTGTTCGACTTGACGATCAGGCGCCCGCCACGGGCAAAATAGGCCGTCAGGTCCGGGTTGGTGGAATCGATCAACTGCGAGGCGGCCTGGATCTGCCGGGCATGCCGCTCGATGGAAAACTGCAGCAGATCGGCCTTGGGATCTTTCAGGATCCCGAACTGCACGGTGTAGCCCGGCTGCCCGAGATTGGGAATCTCGCCGGCCTTTGGCCTGGGCGTGATGTTCAGCCAGCCCAAGGCCTCGCGGCCCACGCCATAGCCCGGGAACGAGGACCAGCCATTGGCCAGCGGCAGGGCGAAACGGGTGGGTGCACGCATCATGTTCACAGTGGTTATCTGCGCATCGGACAAGCAGCCCGGCCCCAGATCGACGCCCCCGGGACACCGAAGCCGTTGCACATCGAATTGCTGCTGACAGGCGAGATAGTTGGAGACGACGCCGTCGTTCAGTCCGTCGAGGTGGTCGCACTGTTCGAGCACGGACGCCCCGATCCGCTTTGCCTTCTCGGGCGAGATCCACGCATCGCCTTGCTGGTGCCCGGCCAGCAGGACCTTGGCCACCACATGAGCGCCATACCCGATCAGCGGTGCGGTCGCGACAATGCCGTCATAGTCCTGCGGATAGCGCTGCGCCACTTCGAGCGCCTCCCGCCCGCCCTGCGACTGGCCCATGAAGTAGCTGCGCCGGGGTGCTTGCCCGTACGCGGCCGTCATGACGAGGACGGCGGCGTCGCGGGTCTTCTTCAGACCGGCGTGTCCGAAGTTCACCCAGGCCTCGCCATTCAGGGCCCAATGGCGGTCGGACTCCCGATGGCCGGAATCCCCGCCGAACATCACGTAACCCAGGTTGATCGGGTAAGGCGCATCGGGCGGTTGGGCCGCACTGACCGGTGAACCCGATGCGCTCAGGATCGCGAGATTGCGCGGGACCGATCCATTGAGCCCCCCGCCACCCACTTGAATGGCCCCGCCAAGCCACTGCTCGGGGAGGTTGACTTGGACCTGAATGACCGGCGCCAGAGGATCCACTGGCAACACCTCGGCCATGACTTTGCAGTGGGCCGCCACGGCCTGGGTCCGGGCAGTCGCCGGCGCGGCAGCCATCCATTGCGACGAGGTCAGCCTCAGGCCCCCGGTGCGCAGTTCGGCAGGCTGCTCGGGCCGCTGCAGCGTCTCGGCCGTCCAGGCCATCCCTGCCAGTTCGGCACAGGGTCGGCTGAGGCCGAGCCCGCTCGACGGCGGTCCGGAGGCCACCGTGCAAGACGCGAGCAAAGTGCCCAAGGCCCACCATCCCACTGCGCGTGTCTGCCACATGGCCACGAAGGTCTCCTGTCGAATCGCGAGGTCTTCGGTGTGGACCTCATGGCGCTCAATCTATCGGGCGCCAGGAAAGATGCCAGGCGGGTGCCTGCAAGGCAGTGTTGCGCAATTGCGCATCTCTGGGCGGCGTCGCGCAGGCCACGCCAGCACCGTGCCTGCGATGCGCACGCACCCGCGCACGCACCCGCGCAGTCGACAGGGGATCGGTATGTGCGCCGGGGCAAGTCTGTCTTGCGGCTGCGGCGCTAGGCGGCCGCTGGCCACGGGAAGTACAGTGGATTTCCGCGATCGTCCCCTCGAGTTGCCCGCCCATGCCCACGCCACCCGGACCGCTGTCCCATCTGAAGGTCCTCGACTTGAGTCGCATCCTCGCCGCACCGTGGGCGGGGCAGGTCCTGGCCGATCTCGGTGCGCAGGTCATCAAGGTCGAACGGCCGGGCGCCGGCGACGACACCCGTGCCTGGGGCCCGCCGTTCCTGAAGGATGCCAACGGAGAAGACACGACCGAAGCGGGTTACTACCTCGCGGTCAACCGGGGCAAGCGTTCCATCACCCTGAGAATCGATCGGCCCGAAGGGCAGGAAGTGGTTCGCCGCCTGGTGAAGGACTGCGACATCCTGCTCGAGAACTACAAGACCGGCACGCTCGCGCGCTATGGTCTGGACGCCGCCAGCCTCAGGGCGATCAATCCCCGTCTGATCTACGTGTCTGTCACGGGCTTCGGTCAGACCGGTCCCCGGCGCGAGCAGCCGGCCTACGACTTTCTCATCCAGGCCATGGGCGGCATGATGAGCGTCACCGGCGAGCGCGACGGCCTTCCTGGTGGTGGACCTCAAAAGGTCGGCATCCCCATCGTGGACCTGATGACCGGCATGTACACCGCGACCTCGGTGCTCGCCGCGGTCGCCTGCCGCGATCAGACCGGCGTGGGCTGCGCCATCGACATCGGCATGCTCGATGTCCAGGTGGCCACGCTCGCCAACCAGGCCATGAATCATCTGGTCTCCGGGAAGGTGCCGGCCCGCACCGGCAATGCCCACCCCAACATTCAGCCGCAGGACGTCTACGCCTGCGCCGACGGCGCCATCATCCTGGTGGTCGGCAACGACGGGCAGTTCGCGAAGCTCTGCCAGGTGCTCGGTTGCGCACCATGGGCCGATGACCCCCGCTTCGCGCGCAACGAGCAGCGGGTGAATCATCTTGGCGTGCTCGCACCGCTGCTGCACGAGCAATTCTCCCGGTGGCCGCGGGAGACTTTGCTGGCCGCGCTCGCCAAGGCCGGCGTGCCAAGCGGCGCGATCAACGATGTGCGCGAGGTTTTCGAAGACCCGCAGGTCAAGGCGCGCGAAATGCTGCGCCATGTGCCTCATCCCTCGGGCGTCGACGTTCCCCTGGTTGCAAGCCCGATGCGCTTCGACGGTCTGCCATTGCCCATCCGCCGCGCGCCGCCCCTGCTCGGCCAGCACACCGACGAGATCCTGGAAGAACTGGGCTACACCCCCGAAGAAGCTGCGCACCTGAAACTGACTGGAGTGCTTTGATGATGAAACTGCATTGGTCGCCCAAGTCGCCTTACGTTCGCAAGGTGATGGTGTGCGCCATCGAACTGGGACTGGAGGGCCAGATCGACAAGGTCCGATCGGTTGCGGCCATGCTCGCGCCGAACCCGGCCATCATGCAGGACAACCCCTTGTCCAAGATCCCTACCCTGATGCCCGAGTCGGGGCGGCCCTTGTTCGACTCGAGAGTCATTTGCGAGTACCTCAATGATCGAGCGTCTGGCGCACTGTTTCCAAAGCAGGGGCAGGCACGCTGGGACGCGCTGCGTTGGCAGAGCTTCGGCGATGGCCTGCTCGACGCCCTGATCCTGTGGCGCAATGAACGCGAACGCGAACGCCCCCTGGACACCCTGATGGCCGCCTTCGCGCTCAAGGTCGATGCCGCGCTCGGCCAGCTCGAGGCCGAGTCCACGGCACTGCAGGAGTCCGGCCTGACCATCGGCACGATCAGCGTTGCCTGCGCGCTGGGCTATATCGACTACCGTTTTCAAACGCTCGATTGGCGCACCCGGTCGGCGGGGCTGGCAGCCTGGCACGAGACGTTTTCGGCCCGTCCCTCGATGCGGCTGACCGAGCCCGCCGATGGCTGATGCACCGCCCGCTCCGCCTCGCCCTGCCCCGCCAGCCCCGCCCAGGCCAGGCCAGGCCAGGGTCAGGCCGGCTCCGGCTCCGGCTGCGGCCACGGAAAGGCCGGCGCCGCGCCATCGGGCAAGGCAATGTGGTGGCTGTTCAGCGTCATGGCCACCAGCGTGTAGTACCCCACCAGCGCCACCAGCTCGACCACCCCCTTGTCGCCGAACGCCCTGCGGGCCCGGTCATAGACCGCATCGCCGACCGCCTTGAACTGGTTCAGCTGCCGGGCAAACAGAATCACCGTCTCATCGGCGTCGTTCAATCCCTGCGGCACTTCCTGGCGCAGCAGGGCCTCGATGACGGCCTGCTCGATGCCTGCTTTTTCGGCTTCACCTCGATGCACATGCCATTCGAACGGTGCATTGCAGGCCCGCCCCGTGACCAGGATGGCAAGTTCGGAGATCCGGGGTGACAGGCTGGTCTGATAGCGCAGCAGCTCGCCCAGGGCCTGCCAGCGATCGGCCAGCTCCGGGTTGTGCAGGGCGGCACGCAAGGGGCCGACGATGCGGCCTCGCCGGCCCGAGACGATCTTGTCGTACACACGGCGTTGATCGGCGTCCATGGCTTCGGGCGCGGGAAGGTTGATTCGCGGCATGAGTGCTCCATCGAGGCGATGGGATCATGGTAGGGGCGATCAGACGGGCGCGTCATGCGCAAAGCGTCAAGCCTGCTATTCCGCCCCCGATTTCCACATGCCGTGCCTGGCCATGTCGGCGACGATCTCCTGGGTCAGCTCGGCCAGCGCCGCGACGGCCCGCGCGGGTCCCTTGGACTTGGCCACGGCCATCGAGACCGTTCTTTGCAGCGTCGGATCGATGATTCTCGAGGCCTGCAGCTGCCGGTCTGCCCGCTCGCCCCAGACCGCATGCAGAGGAAGGACCGTATACAGCCGCTCCTGGGCCACCAGGGCCTTTTGCAGGGGCAGCGAATCGGCCTCGATGACCGGCTCGAGCTGAAGGCCATGGTGACGGGCCAGCACATCGAGCGAGGTGCGCAGTCCGTTGGGTGCACTGGGCAGGATGAAGGGCAGCTTGTCGAGCTTGGCGAATGGCACCTCGGCGCCCTGCGTCATCCGGTCGCCCGGACAGCCGATCAGGTAGCTGTCCACGGTGGCCAGGGCCACTTCATGGCTGGGCAGCGAGCTCGCATAACGGTACAGGATGGCAATGTCGATCCGGCCATCGGCCAGCCATTCCTCGACCTCGCCCCTGGAGCCCTCCAGCACCTTGAGCTGGACCTGGGGAAGCCGGGTGCGCATGGCCGAGAACAACCGGCGGACCAGCGTTCCGCCAATCGAGGGCAGCAGTCCCAAGGTCACCCGCCCGGCCGGCTCTCGCGCCGTGCCGCGGATCTCGCTCTCCAGCAGCTCGGCATCGACGAGCAGGGACTTGACCCGGACCAGGATGCGTTCGCCCACCTCGGACAAGGCCACGCCTCGACCCGTGCGGACAAACAGGCGGGCCCCGCAATCACGCTCGAGCGCATTGATCTGCCGGCTCAACAAGGACTGGTTGCTGTCCAGGTAGATGGCCGCCCGCGTCAGGCTGCCCAGCTCCGCCACGGCCAGAAACGTTCGCCACCGTTGCAGGTCCGCCGCCAGATCGAGCGAAAAATCGGTTGCCTTGCCGTGCATCGAAGTCCGGATTCCGTTTCCCCAGTCGTTCATTGTCTCATCGCGCGACCCGCACGCCCCCCGCCATGCTCGCTTCATGGCCGCCGGAAGACACCGGCCCTGACTGGCCGCAGGGCCGATCGGCGCATGGCGGACGACGCATACCTGATTTGTGAACCAGCGGACTACGAGGACGGGACCGGGCACCTTAGAGTGTTGCCATGAGGGGGCCAGACCATGAATACCGCTGACGCTTCGATCGACGAAGCCTTTCGCGACAGTGCGAAACAATTTCTGGCCGATCAGGCCCAGCCCGCGCGGCTGCGTTCACTGCGCCTGACCCAGCCTGGTTTCGATCGCCGTGTCTGGGAGGCCATCGCCAACGCGGGGTGGACCTCGATCCTGATTCCCGAGTCGCAAGGCGGACTGGGCCTGGGCCTGCGCGAACTGACGGCCGTGGTCGAAGAGATCGGCCGGCGCCCCTTGCCCGAACCTTTTGTCGCGGCCGGCGTACAGCCGGTGGCCTTGCTCCTGGCCCTGCCGCCCGGCCCCCTGCGCGACCGGCTGCTGTCGGACATTTCGTCCGGGCGGATCCTGGCCGGCGTGGCCTGGCAATCCCGCGCGGGCGAGATGAACGCGACGGGCGAGGGACTGGCGGTCGATCAGAGCGGCGCGACCACCACGCTCTCCGGCTCCCGGCAATGGGTGGCGCCAGGCGCCGGCGCGGATGGCTGGCTGGTGCTCGCCGAAGGACCCAGTCTGCATTGGGTACCGGCCGGGCCGCAGGTGCGGGTGACCAGCACACCACGCGTCGATGGCAGCATGATGGCCCGGCTGCAGTTTGATTGCGCCGCGGCACAGGCGATCTGCACCGGACCCGCCGCCGCCGCCGCATTGAACCAGGCCAATGACCTGACCCGGATCGTCCAGGCGGCCGAGTTGCTGGGCATCGCACGCCACGTCTACGAACTCACGCTCGACTACCTGAAGACCCGGATCCAGTTCGACAAGCCGATCGGTGCCAACCAGGCGCTGCAACATCGGATGGTCGACGCACTGCTGGCGGTCGAATTGAGCGCGGCCTGCCTGCGCGACGTCCTCGATCGACTCGAAACGCATCCGGGCGAACGGGCTGCGCTGGCCAGCCGGGCCAAGGCCCGCGCGGCCGACACCGCCATCCGCCTGACCCGGCTGGCCGTGCAGTTTCATGGCGCAATCGGCTTCACCGATGAATTCCAGATCGGCCTGTACTGGAAGCGGGCACTGCATCTGGAGACCTGGCTGGGCAATGCCGCCGGGCACCGGCTCAGGCACCTGGCGCTGCAGACCTCGGAACCCGCGCACGAACGGCCCGCGCACACCGATGACATCCCCCCGCTGGGCACCGATTGGGCACAACTGCCGGAGGACGAATTCCGTCGCGCCACCCGCGCCTTCCTGGACGCGAACTACCCGGCGCAGCACCGCAACGCGCCCCGGCGCCTGCACTGGCACGAGATCAAGGAGTGGTATTTCGCGCTCTCCCGACAGGGCCTGATCGCGCCGGCCTGGCCAAAGGAACACGGTGGCATGGCCCTGCCGCCAGACAAGATCCTGGCCTTCATCGAAGAGTTCGAGGAGTTCGGCGCCGCCCGTCTGCCCGACCAGGGCATCATCAATCTTGGCCCGGTGCTGATCAAGCACGGCACGCCGGAGCAGCAGCGCCAGTGGCTGCCGAAAATCCTCTCGGGCGAACACGTCTGGGCCCAGGGTTACTCCGAGCCCAATGCCGGCTCCGATCTCGCCTCGCTGCGCACCGAAGCCGTTCGCGACGGCGACCACTTCATCGTCAACGGCCAGAAGATCTGGACCACCCTGGCGCAGGACGCGACCCACATCTTCCTGCTGGTGCGCACCGACAAGCAGGCCAAGAAGCAGCTGGGCATCAGCTTTCTGCTGGTCGACCTGCAGACACCGGGCATCACCGTGCGCCCGATCCGCAACATCGCGGGCGACGAAGAGTTCTGCGAGGTGTTCTTCGACCAGGTCAAGGTGCCACATCAAAACCTGGTGGGCCAGCTGAACGCAGGCTGGAGCATTGCCAAGGCATTGCTGGGCTTCGAACGCCTGTTCGTCGGCAGCCCCAAGACCTGCAACCACGCCCTCGGCCTGCTGCGCCAGCTCGCCCTGTCGGAGTCGCTGTTCGACGACCGTTCCTTTGCAGCCGAGTTCGCCGTCCTGCAGCTCGACCTTGCCGATCTGCAAGCCCTCTACGCGGGCTACGCCGACATGGTCAAGCGCGGGGAGGCCCTGCCGCCTTCGGTGTCCCTGCTCAAGATCTGGGCCACCGAAACCTATACCCGGATCGCGGCCAAGCTCGTCGAAGTCGCTGCCGAGCACGGTGGCGACCGAACCGAGATCCCGCTGCCCGATGGCGGACTCGATCCCCTCGCGCCGCTGTTCAACGCCACCATCACGACCATCTACGGCGGCTCCAACGAGATCCAGCGCAACATCCTGGCCCGGCAGGTCCTGGGCCTGCCGGCCTGAACACGACATCACGACTGAGAGACCTCACATGCTGAGAACCGGCCTGGCCCTGCTGTTGGCGCTCGTACCGCTCGCACTCCACGCGCAGGACTACCCGAATCGCCCCTTGCGCCTGGTGGTGCCGTTCGCGCCGGGCGGCGGGGCCGACATCGTGGCACGTGCCATTGCCGGCCCCCTGGGCAAACGGCTGAAGCAGACCATCATCGTGGACAACAAGCCCGGAGGGGGCGCCACCCTGGGCGCGAACTTCGTGGCCAAGGCCCCGGCCGACGGATACACCCTGTTGTATACGACGCCTGGGCCGCAGATGACCAACCCGTACCTGATGGCGCGGCTGCCCTACGATCCGGTCAATGATCTGACCCCGGTCTCGCAGCTGGCCATCCTGCCCAGTGTGCTCGTCGTCCACAAGGACGTGCCCGCCAGGAGCCTGAAAGAGCTGATCGACTACGCCCGAAAAAACCCGGCGAAGATCAATTTCGCGAGCGCGGGCATTGGCGCATCCAGCCATCTGGCGGGCGAGCTGTTCAAGCAGTCCGCCGGGGTGTACATGGTGCACATCCCCTATCGGGGCACCGGACCCGCCACCGCCGACCTGCTCGCCGGGCAGGTCCAGATGGCGATCGACAGCATCGTGGTCTACAAGCCGCATATCGACGCGGGAAGCGTGCGGGCACTGGGGGTCTCGTCACTTCAGCGTTCCCCGCAACTGCCCGACATCCCGGCGATTGCCGACGTGCTCAAGGGCTTCGAAGGCTCGCCCGTCAACTATCTTTCGGTTCGCGCCGGGACCCCGCAGGCCATCATCGATCGCCTGAACCGTGAGGTCAATGCGGTGCTCGAATCGCCGGAGCTCAAGGATCAGCTGACCAAGAGCGGCGTCATACCCAAAGGCAGCACGCCGGCCGAGATGGCGGCCCTGATCCGTTCGGAAGCCGAAAAGTGGCGCAAGGTCATCGCCTATTCGGGCGCCAAGATGGAGTGACCCGGGGCCCGCGCCTCCTGCTGACTTTCCCCGCGGCCGCTAACGCAGCGCCTGCGCGATCAGAGGCTTCAGGTCTTGCGCCAGGCGCACGCTGAAGCGCGACACGCCCGAGTCGGTGTCGCCCGCCTCCATCGCGATCACCGCGTAGTAGCCCACGTTGCGATCCAGCCAGGGCGTGAACCCGAAGGCCCCGGGCGATGAAATTGCCGAGCAGCCGGCAGCGGGCGTTGCGCATTCCAGCCAGGCGCCCAGGCCATAGCGAAACGGCAAGCCGGCATCGGCCATCGGCGACTTGCCGACCGTGACCGCCGGATAGGGCTCGACACCCTGCTGATCGAATCGCGCCGCCGAAATCAGCGAGCGGCCGCCAGTGGTGCCCTTGTGAAACGCCAGCCGCAGCAGGTTCACGTACTCGGCCGTGGACAGCTTCAGGCCACCGGCCACCAGCGGATTGGTCGAGCCCGATTCGGCCCGCGGAAAGGTGGAGTAGCGCGCCAGTGTCGACAGCTGCATCGGCGCGGCCAGCTGCTCCTGAAAAATCGCATTCCAGCTCTTGCCCGTCGCCTTCTCGGCCATCGCGCCCAGCACCTGCATGTGCGCGCCGCCATAGTCGAAGCGGGTCGCCGGCAAGGCCAGCGCGGCACGATCGGCCAGCGTGGCGGCGCACTCCTGAAGCGTGAGCGCCGGATTGGCGGTGCAGGCCGCCTCGGGTTCCAGCCCGGATGTGAACGACAGCAGGTGGCGCACCGTGATGTCTGCCTTGGGTCCGGTCCAGCCCAGCATCTGGCCGGTGGTCGACTCCAGGGACAACTGGTTCTGCTCGATCAGCCGAAAGATCACCATCGCCGACACCAGCTTGGAGGCGGATGCCACCGCGATGCGCTGGTCTTCGGTGAACGTGCCCAGGCGCTTGTTGTAAACGACCTGGTCGTTGCGATCCATGATGCGCACCGACATGCCGGCGATGCTGGCCGACGCGAACGCCTGAGTGACCCGGGCATCGATCTGGGCGACGGCGGAACTCGCCGGCGCGAGCGCGTCGGCGGTGCCGCCGGCGCCGCCCGCGCCTCCGCCACCGCCGCAGGCACTGAGCAAGCCGCTGGCTGCCACCACAAACGCGACGACAGGGACCAAGGCAGTGAAACGCACGCCCATGAGCACGCCGGTGCGTACGCCGGTGCGCACGAATGACGGTATCAGTCGGTTCATGATGGCAAGGGATCGGGGGACGGGAGCGGTCTTTCTAGCACGGCCGCCCGCCGCATCCTGCGATCGGCATGCCGGCCGGTTGCGCCTGCGCGACAATGGCCCGCTGACCGTTGCTGATTGCCCCATTTCCCCACTGGCGCACCTTCATGACCGACTCATTGACGCAAGCCCGCGAATCCCTGTGCCGCTCCGCCGCGTCGCTCTATACGCGTGGCCTGACCCACGGCTCGACCGGCAACCTGAGCGTACGCACGGCCGACGGCTACCTGATGACACCCACCGGCGCCAGCCTGGGTGACCTCGACCCGGCGCGGCTCTCGCGCCTGGATGCCGGCGGCCGTCTTCTGGGCGGCGACGCGCCAACCAAGGAGAGCTTCCTGCACCTGGCGGTGTACGAGCAGCGGCCAGGCGCAAACGCGGTGGTCCACCTGCATTCGCACTACGCCACCGCGGTGTCGGTCCTGGCCGATGCCGATCCGGACGATGTGATGCCGCCGCTGACCGCCTACTACGTGATGCGCGTGGGCACCCTGCCCCTGGTGCCGTACTTCGCGCCGGGCGATCTGTCGCTGGCGGATGCGGTGCGGGCGAAGGCGGGAAAGCATCATGCGATGCTGCTGGCCAATCATGGGCCGGTGGTGGCGGGCACGAGCCTGGCGGCGGCCAGTGATGCGGTGGAAGAGCTGGAGGCGACGGCACGGCTGCATCTGAGCTTGCATGGGCGGGCATGCCGGTGTTTGACGCCGGAACAGGTGGCGGACCTCAAGCGGCGGTTTCCAGTCTGACGAGGCGGATTCGCAGTCAGCCGTCAAGCGGGCTGCGCACGCCCCGTCCACCTTTGTTCAGCACGTGGGTGTAGATCATCGTGGTCGACACATCCGAATGGCCGAGCAGCTCCTGCACCGTGCGGATGTCGTAGCCAGATTGCAGCAGGTGAGTGGCGAACGAATGGCGAAGGGTATGGGGGCTGCAGGGCTTGTCGATGCCCGCCTGCCTCGCCGCCTGACGCACCGCGCGCTGTAGGGTGTCCGGGAAAAGGTGATGACGCCGGATCACGCCCGTTCTTGGGTCCACCGACTTGCTGGCTGACGGAAAGACATACTGCCAGGCCCATGACGACGCAGCCCTCGGATACTTGAGGTCGAGCGCATAGGGAAGTTCCACATCGCCAAAGCCATCGGCCAAGTCGCGTTCGTGCATTGCGCGAACCTTTGCCAAGTGGTCAATCAGCGGCTGGATCAGGTTCTCGGGAAGCACGGTGACACGGTCCTTGTTTCCTTTGCCGGCCCTGACGATCAATTCGCGACGCTCGAATTCGAGGTCTTTCACGCGAAGACGCAAACCTTCCATCAGGCGCAACCCACTGCCATAGAGCAGCGATGCCACCAGATGTTTCGTGCCTGTCATGTGGTCGAGCAGCAGACGGGTCTCACGCGCAGTTAAGACGACCGGCAGCCGCCGCCGCTGCTGCGCCTGAGTAATTTCGTCGAGCCAGGGAAGTTCAATTCCCAGTACCTGTTTGTAGAGGAACAACAGGGCCGCCTTGGCCTGATTTTGAGTGGACGCGGAAACCCGCCGCTCAGTGGCTAGATAGGTTAGGAACGCCTCGACCTCGGGTGCCCCCATCTCTCTGGGGTGGCGTAGGCCCGAGTGTCTGATGAAGCGCTTTGCCCAATGGCAATAGATTTGCTCGGTGCGGTAGCTGTAGTGCAGCACACGCAGTCGGGCGCGAATCTGGTCGAGCAGACGTGGGCTTTTTGGAGGCTCGGGATCAGAACTGCCCTGCGGATCTGCTGGGCCTGCGGTATGGTTGGAAGGAATCGCCATCCGGCCAGTCTTAGGCTGCACAAGAACATAAGCAATTAGACGGATGACCGAGGACTCAAGGCTGGTGTGGGGTCCACCCAGACGATGGACTTCTTGATCGAAATTATGCAGCAGCGAGAATGATTCTCAACGCTGTACAAATTGCGTTAGGTCACCAATGGACGCATCAGCGTAGAATCAACCCCCGTAGAGATGATGGAGTGCACGATGCCAAGTACCTTCGCGGATCTCGAATATCAGGCGCTGCTCTTGTCGCCAGAAGATAGGGTGCAGCTGGCCGATCGACTGCTTGCGAGCTTGTCTTCAAACCCGAGCGTTGAACAGGAGTGGTCGGCGGAATCACTTAGGCGTCTGGCCGAGTTGGAAGCCGGAACAGATGCCGGAGTGTCGGTAGAAAGTGCGATCGCGCGTGCCAAGGCCGCCATTCGTTGAGAATTATTCTTCATCGGTTAGCGCAAGCCGAACTCGTGGACGGGGCCTCGTTCTACGCGACGAAGGCTGGCACGTCGATGGGCGAGAGCTTTATTGCCGAGTTCGAGCGAACAGTTGATCTCCTGAGTTCGCATCCGAGGCTTGGTTCGCGATGGACCGGCGGTCTCCGGCGGCTGCCGCTGCGAAGATTTCCATACAGCATTATCTACGCGGACTCAGAGAGTGAAGTCCGCATAGTGGCGCTCGCTCATCAAAGCCGTCGGCCGGGATACTGGCGTGGGCGCTCATAGAGAGGTTGCACCCCGACCTAACCCTGCCATGGAGCAGACAGGCCTCTGGCCTGCCGCTCATGTCGAACGTT
>JADJVQ010000018.1 GCA_016710525.1 Burkholderiaceae bacterium | reverse complement strand
CGTCGAACAGCTTTGCCCGTCATTTCCTGGGCGATCACGCTCTCGCCCCGAATGGCGCGCCGGATCGCCTGCGACAGCGCATCGCCTTCGATGGTCTTCAGCAGGTATCCGCAGGCGCCCGCGCGCAGCGCGGCCGACAGATCGCGCTCGTCTTCGCTGACGGTCAGCATGACGATGCGCGCGCCCGGCGCCGCTTCGCGCAGGGCCGGCAGGGCATCGACCCCAAGGACGCCTGGCAGATGGTTATCGAGCAGGATCAGGTCGGGCTGCAATTCCAGGGCTCGGCGCTGCGCGAGCCCGGCGTCGCCGGCATCCCCGATCACGTCGAACTGAGGATCACGCTGCAGCAGAGCCGTCAGGCCGCGGCGAAACAGCGGGTGGTCATCGACCACCAGGATGCGAACACTCGCCGAACCGGGTTCCATCGTTCGTCAGGCGGCCTGGCGCTGTGCCGGATGGTCTGCGACCGGGGGCCGCGCGGTGAGCGGCAAGGTCAGCACCACCGAGGTGCCCAGGCCGGGCGTCGAGAGCACGTCCAGGCGGGCGCCCAGGCGTTCGGCGCGCTCGACCATGATGCGCAGGCCGACATGGGTCTCGTCCGAGGATTCGTCGCGCGTGGAAAAGCCGAGCCCGTCGTCGCGTACCTCGATGCGCCACTGCGGCTGCTGTTCGACCAGGAGCCAGACGTGCGAGGCGCGGGCATGCTTGCGCACGTTGGACAGCGCTTCCTGAATGATGTGCAGCACCTGGATCTGCAGGTCCGGTGCCAGCGGCAGGCCCTGGCCGCGCATCTGCAGGGTGGCCGTCAGGCCAGACTGATGCTCGAACTTGCGCAGGGTGGTGCGCAGCGCCGGTTCGATGTCCTCGCCGCTGGCGCGGGTGCGGAAATGGATCAGCAGCTCGCGCACGTCGCCGTAACTCTCGTGCAGCCCGAGATCGATCTCGCCCAGCACGTACTGGACCTGCTCCGGATCACCTCGGGCCAAGGCCTCGCGCATCAGCTGAACCTGGATTCGCAGGAAGGCCAGCGATTGGGCGATCGAGTCATGCAGCTCGCGCGCCAGGAAGGAACGCTCCTGGGCAACTGCCGCCTCCAGTTCGAGGGCGTTCAGGCGCAGGTTCTCATCGCGCCCGCCAGTTGCATGGCCAGTGCATCGAGCAGCGAACGCTCGGCGTCGGAGAGCTCGATCTGCGCATGAAAGAACAGATCGATTTCGCCCATCAGACGGTCGTGCAGTCGGATCGGCACCGACACCACGGTCTCGAAGCCGGCGCGCTGGCAGTGCCTCACGCGCGCGACTTCCTTGGTGCGTATCGGGATCAACCGCGCACTCCGGACAGCGCCGCCGGCGATCCGCAATGGCAATCCCCCGGCGCCAGGCAATGCTCGGCATCGAGCATGCTCGCAGGCAGCCCGTGCGAAGCGAGTATCAGGTAGCGCAGATTGGTTTCGTCCGACCAGCGCAGCGCCACGCCATCGGCGCGCGCGATGCGTGCGACGCTGCGGCTGAAACCTTGGGCCAGTTCGTCCAGCGTCAGCGCCCGCGTGACGAGATTGGTGACCTCGTACAGGCTCTCGAGCCGCTCGTGCTTTTCTTCGACCTGGGCGGTCTTCTGCTGCACCCGACTCTCGAGATGCCGATACATCGACTGCAGCTGTCCGGCCATATTGTTGAACCCGGCACCGAGCGTGCCGAACTCGTCGGTGGTGGGGCATTCGACCCGCGCCCCAGGTCGCCCCTGGGATCCGATGGATGGCCTGGCTGGAGCATCGCCACGGGCTCCAGCACGAACAGATAGCCGGTGTACAGCAAGGCAGCCGCCCCGATGACCGCCACCGCCATCAGCGCGAGCTGCAGCAGGTGCATCAGCGAGGTCCAGCGCGACAGATGCGCCTCGATCGACGCGACCAGTTCGTCGATGTGCGACACGAAGGCAGTCGCGTCCGCGGACGGGGCCCGAATCGCGGACAACCGAGCGTCGACATCGATGCGTTCCCGAAACTGCCGCCAGTCGATCTCGACCGCGCTGAAACGCAGACGCACGGTGTCGTCCCACGGCACGAACAAGGGCCGCTCGGGATCTCCGTCGCGCAGCAGGCGCAGGCTGCGTTCGAACTCTCTCAGCTGGCCCGGCAGCGCGAGCACGTCGCCGCTCTCCGCCGCAAGGGACCATCCGATAGGCCTGCATGCGCATCCGGCCGGCTTCGTTGACCGCCGCCGCGCCGCCTCGAGCTGCAGCGACATCCACACCAGCACCCCGATCGACGCCATCGCCATGAGCAGGAACGGCATTGCGAGCAGCGCCAGCTTGGCACCCAGGGTCCAATTTCGAGCGATGCGCATCGGGCGACTATAAACCGCACGCCCGACCAGCGTGTCCTGGACGAGCACGGCGGGCGCGCGGGACGGCGCTGCGCCGGGCGCGGCCGCGTTGGGCCGCGTTTTCGGGCCCGATGCCCCGCCAGGCTACCCTACGCTGAGGGCGCCTTGTACCAGTGCGGATAAAGCGTGGCGACCATCGGTCCATCCTGCGCCCAGGCCTTGCATCCGTTCAGGAAACCCTTGGGGTCGCCGGTCACTCGAACCGGCTGTTCGCTGCCATCGTCTTCCGGCCAGCCCAGGATGGTCTGGAAGGCGACAGTGGCCATCGGCAGCAGCAGCTCGCGCACATGCGTGCATCCGGCAGAGCCACCGGCACAGGCCAGCACCGACTTGCGCCAGCCAGGGCCGATGCTCTTGCCGACCAGCCCCTGGAACGCGGGCGGCGCGTCCATGCAGGCCCTGTAGGGCCGGAATGCCATGTCGATCTCGACGGCGCGCACGATCATCGTCGAGTCGACCGTGAGGCGCACATGCATCTCGTGCACGTGATCGCCGATCTCGCGCAGGCCCCGTTCGGGCTCCCGATAGCGATAGGCCTTGGTGTCGATCAGCACGGCTTCGATGTCCCACAGGCCATCGTCGCGATGAAAGCCTTCGCAGACGATCCGACGGGTATGCCTCAGAGTTCGGGCAACGGGAGCTGACAGAGACATGCGCGCAGATTCCTTGTGAATGGGGGACGGCCGGAGGGCCATCGCCGTGACGGGATCGTTCGATCCTACCGCGCCGCCGCAAAGGCCGTGCACCTTGGCGCCGCGCAGGCATCCGCGCGTGCGGCGGTGCCGGTGTCAGAATAGCGATCCCGAAACCGCACGACCCGCCCGCTTGCCTAATGGCCGCCCGTTCCTGTCCGTATCGCCCGCGCCCGCGCCCCCGCCAGCGTGTGCCGCGCCTTCCGCGCCCACCGCGCGCTGCGGGAATCCCGCCCGCGAGACCCGCAGCTCGGCCCGACCCTGCCGCGAGCGCCCGCGTGGCGTGACGAGCGCGCCATGACGGCGGCGGCCGACGTCGACACCCTGGTGATCGGGGGCGGTCTGGTGGGCCTGTGCGTGGCCTACGGCCTGGCCCGTGCCGGCCAGCGCGTGCGCGTGCTCGACGAGGGCGATGTCGCCTTTCGGGCTGCCCGCGGCAACTTCGGCCTCGTCTGGGTCCAGGGAAAAGGTCGCGACCGCCCGGACTATGCCCGCTGGACCATGGCCTCGGCGCGGCAGTGGCCCGCGTTCGCGGCCGAACTCGCGCAGCGCACCGGTGTCGACGTGGCGCTGGCCCAGCCCGGCGGCCTGACCCTGTGCCTGGATGACTCAGAACTGGCCGAGCGCGCGGCCGGCCTGCGGCGCCTGCGCGACGATCTGGGCGCCGACTATCCGTTCGACGTGCTGGATCCTGCCCAGGTGCGGGCGCTGTCGCCCCATGTCGGGCCCCAGGTGCGCGGTGCGATCTATTGTCCGCTCGATGGGCACGTCAGTCCCCTGCGGCTGCTGCGTGCGCTGGTGCAGGCCTTCGAATCGCTGGGCGGCGAGCTGTGCACCGATACCCGCGTGGATGAGCTGATCTATCGCGACAACGGCTTTCACGTGCGCTGCGGCCCCCGCTGGCAGGCGGCCTCCCGGCTGGTCCTGGCGGCCGGTCTGGGCAATCAGCGGCTGGCGCCGGCGGTCGGCCTGCGGGCCCCCGTTCAGCCCAACCGCGGGCAGATCCTGGTGACCGAACGGCTGCAGCCCTTCCTTCGGCACCCGACGATGCAGGTGCGCCAGACCGAGGACGGCGTGGTCCAGATCGGCGACTCGATGGAAGATGTCGGATTCGACGACCGGACCAGCCTGGCCCAGCTCGCCCGCATCGCCGACCGGGCGGTCCGCTGCTTTCCGCTGCTGGCCGATGTCAACATCGTGCGCACCTGGGGCGCGCTGCGGGTGATGAGCCCGGACGGCTTTCCCGTGTATCAGGCATCCACGCAATGCCCGGGCGCGTTCGTCGTCACCTGCCACAGCGGCGTGACGCTGGCCGCCCAGCACGCCAGCGTGCTCGCCGACTGGATAATCGGCGGGCGCGAACCGCCGCACATGGCCGGCTTCAAGGCGGAGCGTTTCGATGTTCAGGCCGCTTGAGACCGGCGCGCCCGAGCGCGCGATCACCCTGACGGTGGACGGCCAGGCGGTGCAGGCCCGCGAGGGCGACACGCTGGCGATCGCCCTGCTCAACGCCGCGATCGTGCCGTTCCGCCACACTGCCTTGTCGGGCGCCCCGCGCGCGCCGCTATGCCTGATGGGTGTGTGTTTCGAGTGCCTGGTCGAGGTCGACGGACGCCCGAACGTGCAGGCCTGCATGGTCCCGGCGCGCGAGGGCATGCGGGTTCGGCTGCCGCGGGGCGCCCGCCCGATGCCCGCATCGCATCCTGATGGGGCCCCGCCGCGATGACCCACGACCTGATCGTCATCGGGGCCGGTCCGGCCGGCCTGTCGGCGGCGCTGACCGGCGCCGAACTCGGTCTGCGGGTCGCGCTGCTCGACGAACAAGCCCTGCCCGGCGGCCAGATCTACCGCCATGTGACCGCGACCGGCCCGCGCCTGGCCAAGCTGCTGGGGCCCGCTTACACCGAGGGCCGGCTGCTGACCGACCGCCTGGCCGGCTCCTCGGTGACGGCGCACCAGGGCACGCTGGTCTGGGATGTCGCGCAGGACCTCACTGTCACCGCACTGAAGGATGGCGGCTCGGTGCAGCTGCGCGCGCCGCAGCTGATCGCCGCCACCGGGGCCCTCGAGCGTGCTTCGCCGGTGCCCGGCTGGACGCTGCCGGGGGTGATGACCGCCGGCGCGGCGCAGATCGCCCTGAAGGCCAGCGCGAGCATTCCCGACGTCCCGGTGGTGCTGGCCGGCAGCGGCCCGCTGCTGCTGCTGGTCGCCTGCCAGCTGCTCGATGCCGGCGCGATGCTCGCGGGCCTGGTCGAAACCGCGCCCGCGGCCAATCGTCGCGCCGCGCTGGCCCATCTTCCAGCCGCCCTGGCCGCGCCGACCCTGCTGCGCGACGGTCTGGGCCTGCTAGGCCGCCTGCGGCGCGCCCGCCTGCCCTGGTTCACGGGGGCCAGCCGACTTCGCATCGAGGGCGAGGAGCGGGCCAGTGGCCTGGCCTTCGAGTCGGCCGGACGGGCCCGTCTGCTGCCCGCGGGGCTGGTGCTGCTGCACCACGGCGTGGTTCCCGACACCCAGCTCAGCCGGCTGCTGCGGGTCGAGCACGAGTGGAGCGATGCGCAGCTCGCCTGGCAGCCGCGCATCGACCCATGGGGCCTGACATCTCTGGCCGGGTTCCGGATCGCGGGCGACGGCGCCGGGATCGCCGGGGCCCTGGCCGCGCAGGCGTGTGGCGCGCTGGCCGCCCTGGGCGCAGCCCACGAACTCGGGCGGCTGTCGCAGGCCGATCGGGATGCGCGGGCCGCCCCGCTGCGCGACGCCCTGCGCCGCCAGCGGCGCATCCGCCCCTTCCTCGATGCCCTCTATCGTCCTCCCGAGTGGATCACCGATCCTCCCGATGAAACGATCGTCTGCCGGTGTGAAGAAGTGAGCGCGGGGCGGCTGCGCGAAATGGTCGCGCTGGGCTGCCAGGGACCCAACCAGACCAAGTTTTTCAGCCGCTGCGGCATGGGTCCCTGTCAGGGACGCCAGTGCGGACTGGTGGTGACCCAAGTCCTGGCGCGGGCGCTGGGCCGTCCGCCCGGCGAGGTGGGCGCCTACCGGATTCGCGCGCCACTGAAGCCGGTGCCGCTGTCGGCACTGGCTGCCCTGACCGTTCTGAACGATCGAACGAAACCGGTTGATGAGCACTGATGCGGTTTGTGGAGCGAGACCTTCGATGACGACCGAACACCTTCCCCATGTGACCCCTGACCCCGCGCGCACCGGACCGCTCTCGGGAGTCCGGGTGGTCGATCTGTCCCGTCTGGTGGCCGGCAACATGCTGACCCTGCAGCTGGCCGACTTCGGCGCCGACGTGATCAAGGTCGAGGTGGCCGGCAGCGGCGATACGCTGCGGGAATGGCGTGAAACCCACCCCGACCACCCGCAGGGGTACGACGGCTGGTGGCGGGTCTACGCCCGCAACAAGCGCAGCGTCGCGCTGAATCTGCGCGACCCGTCGGGCATGGCGTGGCTGCGCCGCCTGGTGTCCACGGCGCAGGTGCTGGTCGAAAGCTTCCGGCCCGGCACCCTCGAGGCCATGGGCCTGGCGCCGGCCGTCCTGCACCAGGACAACCCCGGGCTGGTGATCGTGCGGGTGTCGGGCTGGGGCCAGAGCGGGCCTTACAGCGAGCTGCCCGGCTTCGGCAGCCTGATCGAAGGATTCAGCGGCTTCGCCCACAAGCATCGCCAGGCCGATGGCGTGCCGCAGCTGCCCAACCTGGCACTGGCCGACATGGTGGCAGGACTGAGCGGCGCCTTCGCGGTGACCGCCGCACTGCGCGAGGTCGAGGTCAATCGCGGGCGCGGCCAGGTGGTCGACTTGTCGCTGCTCGAGCCGATGCTCTCGATCATGGGTCCGGATGTCACCCACTACGCGGCCACCGGCGTGGCGGCGGAGCCCGGAAAAAAATCTCGTCGCCTCGAGGCGCCTACCGGTGCCGGGACGGGCGCTGGGTCTCGATGTCCGGATCCTCCGACACCATGGCGCGCCGGGTGTTCGACGCAATCGGCCAGGGCGCCCTGTTCGACGATCAGCGGTTTTCGACCAACGCCGCCCGCCTGGCCCACGATGACGAGATCGAGCGCATGGTGGCGGAGTTCATAGCCGGCATGGACCAGGCTGAATGCCTGGCATGGTTTCGCGGCCAGGGCGTGACGGTCGGCCCGATCTACGATGCCGCGCAGCTGCTGCAAGACCCCCATGTGGCCGAGCGCGGCGTGTACCTGCAGGTTGCCGACGCGGGCCAGCCCGCCACCGTCATGCACAACATCACCCCGCGCCTGAGCGGTACGCCGGGCGGCCTGCGCCGCAGCGCACCGCGCCGCGGCGAACACACCGCGCAACTGCTGGCCGAACTGGGTGCCGATGCCGAGGAAATCCGCCGCTTGAGCGAACAGGGCAGCATCGAATGCGGCTGAGCCGTCGCGGCCCGCGCGGGGGCTGCCCGGCGTCTTTCGCCCCGCGGCCACCCCTGCCACAGGGGCATTTTTGTGCGCATGGCGCAGAATGTCGCCCATGAAAGCACCCAAGAGACTGCAATCGCTGATTGAAGAAGGCCTGGTCGACTCAGTCGTGCGCCAGCTGATGAGCGGCAAGGAAGCCACGGTTTACGTTGTGCGCTGTGGCGGCGAAACCTGCTGCGCGAAGGTCTACAAGGAGGCCACCCACCGCAGCTTCCGCCAGGCGGTCGACTACACCGAGAACCGCAAGGTCAAGAACACCCGCCAGGCGCGCGCGATGGCCAAGGGCACCAAGTTCGGCCGCCAGGCGCAGGAAGAAGCCTGGCAGAGCGCCGAAGTCGATGCGCTCTACCGCCTCGCGGCCGCCGGCGTGCGGGTGCCCAAGCCGCACAATTTCTGCGACGGCGTGCTGCTGATGGACCTCGTCACCGATGAAACCGGCGACGCCGCGCCGCGCCTGAACGATGTGGTCTTCACGCCCGAGCAGGCCCTCGAACATCACGCCACCCTGATCGGCGAGGTCGTGCGCATGCTGTGCGCCGGCGTCGTGCACGGCGATCTGTCCGAATTCAACATCCTGCTGGCGGCCGACGGCCCGGTCATCATCGACCTGCCCCAGGCCGTGGATGCGGCGGGCAACAATCACGCGCGCCGCATGCTGCTGCGCGACGTGACCAATCTGCGCGACTTCTTCGGCCGATTCGCGCCCGCCTTGCTCGCCACCGACTACGGCCCTGAGATCTGGGATCTGTACGAGCGCGGACTGCTCGCACCGGACCAGCCGCTCACCGGCCGCTTCGAACAGGTGCTGGGCGCGGTCGACCTGGAGGGCGTGATGGAAGTCATCGACGACGTCCAGCTCGAAGAAGCCGCCCGCAAGATGCGCCAGACGGCCGACCAGTAGTCCCTCGCGAGGGGCGTGTCGCTGCGGCAGCCGCGCGCGGGCCGAGCGTCAGTTCGCCGGCCGATGCGGCGTGGCCGGCAGCTGCATCGCGGCCAGCGCCGACAAGGCCAGCGCCACGGCCACGCACACGAACACCATCGTGAACCCGTGAACCAGCGTGAGGTCGGCCGGACCGATGCGCTTGACCAGCATCGCCGCGGAGCTGCCGCCCGCCACGCCGATCGTCGAGAACAGCACCGAGGTCAGGATCGCCAGCCCCATCGCGCTGCCCAGCGAGCGGGCCAGCCCGAGCAGCGCGGTGACCGCGCCGATGCGGGCATGCGCGACCGCGACCTGCACCGCCACCACGCCGGGCGGCAGGGCGATGCCCAGCCCCAGGCCCATGCCCAGCATGGCCGCGCCCACCGCCACCGGCGACTCGAAGCGCAGCCAGGCCAGCAGTGCGGCGCAAAGGCAGCCCAGCACGGCCCCGGCGACCATGTTGCGGCGAAACCGCATCGTGCGCGGCATCATCCGTCCGCTGAAGAAGGCCCCGAAGGGCACCGCCAGCGCATGCATCAGCATCTTCAGCGCGACCTGGTCAGGCGGATTGCCGGCGACCGCCTGCAGCGCCAGCGGCAGCATGACCGCACCGCCGATCATCGCGAAGAACACCAGCGCGGAAGCCAGGCAGCCCCACAGGACCTCGCGATTGCGCAGCAGGTCGGGCGCCATGATCGGACCGTCCACGGTGAACTGGCGGCGCCAGAACACGATCAGCAGCACCGCCGCACCCAGCAGCAGCCCCCCGCCCACCGGATCGTCCAGGCGGGCGCCCTGGCCGATCCGGGTCAGCGCCACCATCAGCCCGGTCAGGCCGCATCCCAGCAGGATGACTCCCGGATAGTCGAGCGCCTGGGCCCGCGCCGGCCGCGGCAGGCGCGCCAGCACCCGCCGCGTGAGCAGCAGCGCGATCAGCGCCAGCGGCAGTGTCACCGCGAACACCGAACGCCAGCCGAACCAGATCGTCAGATAGCCGCCGGTGACCGGCCCGATCAGCGCCGCCAGCGCATAGGTCCCCGACAACCAGGCCTGGTAGCGTCCGCGCTCGGTCGGTGGCACCACATCGCCGATCGTCGACTGCGACAGCACCACCAGGCCGCCGCCGCCCAGGCCCTGCAGAACGCGCAGCGCCAGCAGCTGCGGCATCGATTGTGCGAACAGGCAGCCGATGGCGGCAACCAGATAGATGACGATGGCGATGGTCATCATGCGCTGGCGGCCGTGGATGTCGGACAGGCTGCCGTAGACCGGCGTGGCCACCGTGGCCGCCACCGTGTAGCCCGCGACCACCCAGGCGATGAGGCTCGCCCCGCCAAGGTCGCGCGCAATGGTCAGCAGGGCCACCGACACCAGCGTCGAGTCGATCGCGGCCACGAAGATGCCGACCTGCAGCCCGCTCACGACCTTTCGCTGCTCGTCGGGCGGCAGCGGCGCACGCGCCATCGCCCCTGGTGCGTCACTCATTCCAGGCGGCTTGCAAGGCTTCGTCGATGCGGTCCACGCCGATCACCGGCAGGCCTTCGATCGGTTTCTTGGGCAGGTTGGCCTTGGGCACCAGCGCCCGCGAAAACCCCAGCTTGGCCGCCTCGCGCAGGCGTTCCTGGCCACGCGGCGCCGGCCGGATTTCGCCGGCCAGGCCGACTTCGCCGAACACCGCCAGGCCGCGCGGCAGTGCTTTGCCCTTCAGCGACGAAGCCACCGCCAGCACCACCGCCAGGTCGGCCGCGGGCTCGCCGATGCGCACACCGCCCACCGCGTTGACGAACACGTCCTGATCGAACAGGGCGATCCCGGCATGCCGGTGCAGCACGGCCAGCAGCAGCGCGAGCCGCGTGCCCTCCAGACCCACCGACAGGCGCCGCGGGTTGGGCACGTGCGCGGTATCGACCAGCGCCTGGACCTCGACCAGCAGCGGGCGGCTGCCCTCCTGGGTGATCAGCACGCAGGTGCCGGGCACCGGCTGGCTGTGCTGCGACAGGAACAAGGCCGATGGATTGGAGACCCCGCGCAGCCCCCGGTCGGTCATCGCGAACACGCCGAGCTCGTTGACCGCGCCGAAACGGTTCTTGAAGGCGCGCACCAGGCGGAACGACGAATGGGTGTCGCCCTCGAAATACAGCACCGTGTCGACCATGTGTTCGAGCACCCGCGGCCCGGCCAGCGTTCCCTCCTTGGTGACGTGGCCGATCATCACGATCGCGCAGCCCAGCTGCTTGGACAGACGGGTGAGCTGGGCGGCGCATTCGCGCACCTGCGACACCGACCCCGGCGCCGAGGTCAGCGCCTCGGAATACAGCGTCTGGATCGAGTCGATCACCACGACGGCCGGGCGGCGCGACTCGAGCACCGGCACGATGCGCTCGAGCGCGATCTCGGTGAGCAGCGGCATCGCGTCGGCCGCCAGGCCCAGGCGGCGCGCCCGAAGGGCGACCTGGCCGGCGGATTCTTCGCCCGACACGTACAGCACCGGCTGGCTGGCGCACAGATGGGCCAGCGCCTGCAGCAGCAGGGTGGACTTGCCGATGCCGGGGTCGCCGCCGATCAGGATCACCGAGCCCACGACCAGTCCGCCGCCCAGGACCCGGTCGAATTCTTCGCTTCCCGTGGGCAGGCGGTCGATCGATTCGGTGGCCACCGAGCCCAGCGTTTGCACGCCGGCGGTCGGCGCCAGGCTGGCAAAGCGGTTGCGCGCGGCCGCCTTGTCGTCGGCAATCGTCTCCTGCAGAGTGTTCCAGGCGGCGCAATGCGGACACTGGCCCGACCACTTGGGCGAAACGCCCGCGCATTCGGTGCACACGTACTGGGTCTTCGGTCTGGCCATGGAACGCGGAACTCGGATCAGTCTTCGATGAATCGGGCGACCCGTGGCGCGACCGCACACATCAGCTCATAACCGATCGTGCCCGCGTGCGCGGCCACCTCGTCGATCGGGATCTGGTCGCCCCACAATTGGACGCAATCGCCGACTCCCGCCTGCGGCACCGGTTCGAGGTCGACACACAGCATGTCCATCGAGACACGCCCCAGCGTGCGGGTTCGCACACCGGCCACCGCCACCGGGGTGCCGGTGGGCGCATGGCGCGGATAGCCGTCGGCGTAGCCGCAGGCCACCACCCCGACCCGCATCGGCGCTTTCGCCACGAAAGCGCCGCCATAGCCGACGGTATCGCCCGCAGCCAGGCGCTGCTCGGCGATCAGACGCGATTCGAGCGCCATCGCCGGGCGCAGTGCCAGGCTCGCCGCGGGCCGGTCGGCAAACGGCGTCGCGCCGTACAGCATGATGCCCGGGCGCACCCAGTCGACGTGTGTTTGCGGATAGTCGACGATCGCCGCCGAGTTGGCCAGCGAGCACGCCACCGGGCCGGGCGGCAGGACCGCCTGGAATCGGTCGAGCGCGTCGGCAACCCCCGGGGCGGCATCGGCCTGGGCGAAATGGGTCATCCAAGTCACGCTGCCGACCGCCGGCAGACCGGCCAGCCGTGCGGCTGCTGCGATGCAACAATCCGGTGGGAAGCCGAGCCGGTTCATGCCGGTATTCATCTTCAGATGCACCTCGATCGGCGGGCCCGGCGGCAGCGCAGCCAGCCAGTCGATCTGCCGTGCTTCATGGACTGTCAGCGCGAATCCGTGAGTGCGCGCCAGACCCACATCGGCGGCCTCGAAGGCGCCCTCGAGCAGCAGCACCGGTTTGCGCCAGCCGAGCTCGCGCAGCCGCAGCGCGAAGTCGAACTCCACCAGCGCCAGGCCATCGGCCTCGACGAAGCCGCGCACCGCGGCGGCCAGGCCATGTCCGTAGGCATCGGCCTTCACCACGGCCCAGATCCGGCTGCGCGGCGCGAGCGCACGCACCCGCGACAGGTTATGACGCAGTGCGGCAATCGAGAGGCGAATACGGGTCGGGCGGGTCATGGCGATCGGCGGGTAGCGAACTATAGTCCGGGCAGCGCCAGGACCCGGCGCCTGGCGGCACGCGCGCGGCGTGCAGCCCCGCGTCGTGAAGGTCGTCAACAGATGTGTCCGGCCTTCATGGTATAACCCCGGCGCCCCCCTCAGCGGGGCACTCCAGGGGATTCATGAAACGCGGTTTCTACACGATCATGGCAGCGCAGTTCTTTTCGTCGCTGGCCGACAACGCGCTGCTGATCGCCGCGATCGCACTGCTCGTGGAGCTGCACGCGCCCGATTGGATGAAGCCGCTGCTCAAGCTGTTCTTCACGATTTCCTACGTCGTGCTGGCGCCGTTCGTCGGTGCGCTGGCCGATTCGATGCCCAAGGGCCGGGTCATGTTCATGACCAACACGATCAAGGTCGTGGGCTGCCTGCTGATGTTCTTCACGGTCCACCCGCTGCTCGCCTATGCGGTGGTCGGCTTCGGCGCGGCGGCCTATTCGCCGGCCAAGTACGGCATCCTCACCGAGCTGTTGCCGCCCGAGAAGCTGGTCGCGGCCAACGGCTGGATCGAAGGCACGACCGTCGGCTCGATCATCCTGGGCACGGTGCTGGGCGGCGCGCTGATCAGCCCCGCGGTGTCGTCGGCCCTGCTGTCGGCCGACCTGCCCGGCTTCGAAACCGGCATCGACACGCCCGCCGAGGCCGCGATCCTGGTGATCGCGGTGGTCTATGTGATCGCGGCGGCGTTCAATCTGCGCATCCCGGACACCGGCGCCCACTATCCGCACCAGGAACGCAATCCGTTCAAGCTGGTCGGCGAATTCGCCCACTGCTGCGTGGTCCTCTGGAAGGACCGGCTGGGCCAGATCTCGCTCGCGGTCACGACCCTTTTCTGGGGCGCCGGCGCGACGCTGCAGTTCATCGTGCTCGAATGGGCCAAGACGAAACTGCAGATGCCGCTGAACAAGGCGGCGGTGCTGCAGGGCGTGGTCGCACTGGGCATCGCGCTGGGCGCGGTGCTGGCAGCACGCTTCGTGCCGCTGCGCGGCGCGCTGCGGGTGCTGCCGTTCGGCGTGGCCATGGGCATCATCGTGCCCATGATGACCCTGGTGTCGACGCAGGCGGCAGCCTATCCGCTGCTGGTGCTGGTGGGCTCGCTGGCCGGGTTCTTCGTGGTGCCGATGAATGCGCTGCTGCAGCACCGCGGCCACGTGCTGATGAGCGCAGGCCACTCGATCGCGGTGCAGAACTTCAACGAGAACCTGAACATCCTGCTGATGCTCGGGCTCTATGCGCTGCTGATCAGCGCCAAGGTGCACATCACCTACATCATCGTGATGTTCGGCGGCTTCGTCGCGGTATCGATGGTCCTGGTGATCCTGCGACACCGGGCCAACCAGCGCGAGTTCGACACCGAGGCGACCCTGCCCGAGGGCGGTCACTAGGGCCTCTGTTCCGGGCGGACGGTCCCGGACAGCGGTCCCGGATGTTCAGTCCGGCCGTGCGGCGCCCGCGCCGAATCGCCCGCGGGCCAGGCACAGATCGGCCCAGGCCTTGGCCTTGTCGGGCAGGTTGCGCAGCAGATAGGCCGGGTGGTAGGTCACCACCATCGGCAGTTCCCCCCCGTTCACAGGGTAGGCATGCACCCGCCCGCGCAGGCTGGCGATCGTCGCATCGGTGCGCAGCAGCGCCTGGGCGGCGAACCGGCCCATCACCAGGATGCCGCGCGGCTGGAGCAGCGCGATCTGGCGATGCAGGTAGGGCTCGCACTGGCGCATCTCGTCCGGCTCGGGATTGCGGTTGCCCGGCGGTCGGCACTTGAGCACGTTGGTGATGAACACATCGCGATCGCGCGACAAGCCCAGCGACCCCAGCATGCTCTCGAGCAGCCGGCCCGCCTGCCCGACGAAGGGTTCGCCGCGCGCATCTTCTTCGGCGCCGGGCGCTTCGCCCACGATCATCCAGGGGCTGTCCTGTGCGCCGCTGCCGAAGACGGTCCTGGTGCGGCCACGGCACAGCCCGCACAGGGCGCAGTCCTGCACCGCTGCGCGCAGCTGGCTCCAGGACATCGCGGCCACGGGCGTATCGTCATGCGCGAGTACTTCGGAACGGCTTGGCGGTCGGGCGGCAGCCACCGGCTGATCGGGCCCGGCGCAACTGTCTGCCGGCTCATTGGCCGGAGCCGGCATCGCGTGCGCCGGCGCGTCATGTTCGTGCGTCGATGCGCCGCGGCTCAGCCAGCGCGGCCCCAGGCCCAGCGCCGCCCACGCCCGCTGTTGCGACGGGTTCATCGCTGGGCGCTCCCCAGCGGCAGGCGCATCACCAGGGCATCTTCGCGAGAGTCGTTGTACGACGGGTAGTAACGCTTGCGCAGCCCCACGGTCTCGAAGCCGCTGGTTTCATACAGGCTGCGCGCCCGGTCGTTGGAGGGGCGCACTTCCAGGAACATCGCATGGGCCCCGCGCCGCGCGGCCTCGTCGCACAGCCAGCCGAGCAGCCGGCGCCCGACGCCCTGCCCCTGCCAGCCGGCCGCCACGCTCAGATTGAGCAGGTGCACCTCGTCGGGAATCCACATGACGATCGCATAGCCGATCAGTCCGGTGTCGGTCTCGAGCACCCAGGCGTCATAGCCCGCGGCCAGTGAATCGGTGAAGTTTCCGGCGGTCCAGGGAAACGGATAGATCTCGCGCTCGACCGCCATCACCGCCGGCACATCGCTGGCCCGCAATACCCGCACGCGCCAGGGCGCCAGCGGCAAGACGGACGGGCGGGCGCTCATCGCGCGGCATCCCTGGCCTGGCGCAGGGCACGCTGTTCATCGACATCCAGCGCGACCTTGTTGCGCACAGATCGGCACCGCGTCGTCGGGGCGCTGCAGGCGTCCGTCCGCCCATGCCAGCGCCGCCCATTCGGCGATTGTGTCCGCCCGCGGGAACACATCGGCCAGGACCTGCGCCCCGTGCGCGCGCGCCTGATCGGCCAGCTCCGGATAGCGCAGAAAAGCGTCCCCGGCAGCCACCCATCGGTCTGGCGTGCCGGACAGGTCGGATGCATCGGATGCGCCAGGCACTGCGGGCGCGCCGGACAGTCCGGACGGGTCATCGCCGTAAGCGGTCACGGCCAGGCGATCGGCCTCGTGCGCCCGCGCCACCTCCTGGATCAGCGCCGACAGCTGCGCTGGCGGCGCCACCGCCAGAGCCGCGTCGGCCAGCCGGGCCGCGGCCGCATCGCCCGCGCGGGCGGGGGCCCATTGCGCGAAATAGACCTCGCCCATGCGCGCGTCGGTCGCGCTGAGCACCCGCACACGCCGGTACGGCCACGCCAGCGCCCGCAGCGACGAAACCGGCACCACAGGGCAGCCGATGCCCAGCGCCAGCCCCTGCGCAAGGCCGCAGCCGATCCGCAGGCCCGTGAAGCTGCCCGGACCCGCATCGAACGCGATCAGCCCGATATCGGCCATCTGCAGCCCAGCCTGTGCGAGCAGTTCACGCGCCATCGGCAGGACACGCTGTGAATGCGCCTGGCCGGCGAGTTCGCTGGCGCAGGCCGATTGCAGACCGCCAGCGAGCGCGGCCGCCTGGCCGGCCGGCTGCGGACCCGTCAGGTCCGGTGAGGGCTCGGGGGCATGCGGATCGCGCCAGGCCAGCGCCACCGAACACCAGGACCCGGAGGTGGCAAGGGCAAGGATGGGCGGATGGCGACGGACCTGCGTGTCGGACGGGGCGGTGGGCACGTGCGGATTTTACCTTCGCCGCGACCTTTCGATCGCCGAGCGCACGACCGGCGCCGTCAGCGCGAGTCGCGCTCCGACTGGTCGCGTCGCCGCTGGCGATCATCGCGCAACTGCGAGCGCAGCTGGCGGCGCTCTTCAGGCGACAGCCTGGGGTAGCCCTGTTCGCCGCGGCCATCCGGCGCATGGGCGCCTCGCGGGGGGGCACCCGGCGGATACGCGCCCTGGCCGTAGGGGGGCGGCGCATATCCCGCACCAGGTGCAGCCGCGGCGCCGGGCGGATATCCGCCACCACCCGGCGGATAGACCCGCGCGCCGGGGCCGACCGGGTAGGCCGGCGGATAAGCGCCGCCAGGGCCGTACGGACGCGCTCCGGGAGGGGAGCCGCCGGGCGGATAGGCAGCGGGCGGATAGGCAGCAGGAGGGTACGCACCGGGCGGGTAGGCGCCCGGCGGGTAGGCGCCCGGCGGATAAGCTCCCCGCGGAGCAGCCCCCGGCGGCAGGCGGCCCTGCGGATAGCCATCGGCCGCATAGCCCGGCGATTGCGGCTGCGCGCCGTACGCGCCAGGCCCGCCCGAGGGTGGCGCCCCCGGTGCCCAGCCACGACGTCCACCGCCGGGCTCGCTCCGAGGCCCCCAGGCCTGCTGACGCAGTTCCTGGCGCAGCCGGGCCCGCTCGGAGGGGTCGAGACGACCGCCCGGGGGCTGCGCCTGAGCCAGGGCGCCGGTCAAGGCGGCACACGCCGCGAGCAGCCAGCCCAGCGTCCGCCGGATGGCGGTTCGCGACGGGAGCGGCGGGCAGGCAGGGCGTGACATGACCCGGATTCTAGGCAAGTGCGGCATTGGCAGGGGGCTCGCCGGGGTAACCGTTGTAACAACCGGTAAGCCCGCCGAACGGTGCTGGGGCACGACGCAGACCGGTGGTTATCATTGCCGCATGAGCACCACCGGCAAGCACCTCCTGGTCGTCGACGACGACCTCAAGCTTCGCGAACTGCTGCGTCGATACCTGACCGAGAACCAGTTCGAGGTCACCCTCGCGCAGGACGCGCCGTCGATGAACCGGCTGCTGCAGCGCCAGCCCTTCGATCTGATCGTTCTGGACCTGATGCTGCCGGGCGAGGACGGCCTGTCGATCGTGCGCCGCCTGCGGGGTGCCGGCGACACCACACCGGTCATCATGCTCACCGCCAAGGGCGATGACGTCGACCGCATCGTCGGTCTCGAAATGGGCGCCGACGACTACATTCCCAAGCCGTTCAATCCGCGCGAACTGCTGGCCCGGATCAATGCGGTGCTGCGGCGCCAGCCAGCCGCCGAGGCGCCCGGCGCGCCCAGTGCCGAGGCGGCCGAAGTCCATTTCGGCGACTTCCATCTCGATCTGTCCCTGCGCGCCCTCACCCGCAAAGGCGAGCCGGTGCCGCTCACCAGCGGCGAATTCGCCGTGCTGAAGGCGTTCGCGCGCCATCCGCGCCAGCCGCTGTCGCGCGAAAAGCTGATGCTGCTCGCCCGCGGGCGCGAATACGGTGCCTTCGACCGCAGCCTCGACGTCCAGATCTCGCGCCTGCGCAAGCTCATCGAGTCCGATCCCCAGCACCCCCGCTATCTGCAGACCGTGTGGGGCGTGGGCTACGTCTTCGTGCCCGACGGCCAGTAGCGGCCCGGCAGCGCCCCGGCACCCTCCCCTTCGCCCGCGCGCTTCCAGCCGCCGTCCACCCGTGCGCATCAGCCTCTTCTGGCGCACCTTCCTGCTGATCGCCGGCCTGGTGGTGGCCTGCCTGATGGCCATGCTCGAGCTGATCCGGATCTTCGACCCGGCGCCGGCCGAACAGAAGCTGGCCTGGGAGGTGGCCTCGGTGGTCAATCTCACCCGATCGGCGCTGGTCAGCGCGCAGTCCGATCGCCGGGTCCAGCTGCTGGCCGAACTCGCGCGCGAGGAAGGCGTGCGCGTCGCGCCGCTGGAACCGGGCGATCGCAGCGAGCCCCTCGAGCCGGCCGCGCGAGCGCAGGCCCTGCTCGGCCGGCTGCGCGGCCTGCTCGGCCCGCAAACCCGCGTGGCGGCCAGCGTCAATGGCGAACACGGACTGTGGGTCAGCTTCGAGATCGACGGCGACCCCTACTGGCTGGGCCTGTCGGCGCGCCGCTTCGAGCGCCAGCTCGGTCCGCCCTGGTGGGCCCTGCTGGGATTGGCGGCCACGCTGGGGCTGCTCGGGGCGCTGGCCATGGCTCGCGCCTGCTGAACCGCCCGCTGGCGCGCTTGTCGCAGGCCCTGGGACGCGTCAGCCGTGGCGAGTCCGGCCCGCCTTGGCCCGAACGCGGCCCGACCGAAATCGCCGCGCTGAACCGGCGCTTCAACCGCATGGTGAGCGACCTGACGGAACTCGAAAGCGATCGCGCGGTCGCACTGGCCGGCATCTCGCACGACATCCGCACGCCGCTTACGCGCCTGCGCATGGAGATCGAACTCTCGCCGATGGCCGAAGCCGACAAGGAATCGATGAGCGAGGACATCACGCGGATCGACGCGATCGTCGGCAAGTTCATGGAATACGCCCGCACGGCGGCCGGCGATCGGCAGCCCGGGCGCATCCAGTCGGTGGTCGTCGAGGTGATGGCCGGCATCGACCACGCCTACCCAGGGGCGACTGGACGCGGCGACCTGGCGCTGGCCGTCGACGCCGGCCCGCGCGCGCCACTGGCGCGGCGATCCGACCGACCTCGCATCGCGCGCTCGGCAACCTGATCGAGAACGCGCTGCGTTATGGCCGCGCCCACTCCGACGCGACCCGCCCGCATCGAGCGTCGCGCGCAGGCCCGAGGGGGTCGCCATGATCGTCAGCGATCACGGGCCCAGGTGTCCCCGAGGCGAGCGCCGATCGGCTGCTGCGGCCGTTCGCCCGCATGGACAGCCCCCCACCCTCAGTTCAGACTGGAGACTGCAATGCCGTCCTTGAAGGGCACGAAGACGCATGACAACCTGAAGGCTGCGTTTGCCGGCGAAAGCCAGGCCAACCGCCGCTACCTGTACTTCGCAAACAAGGCTGACATCGAGGGCCATCCCGAAGTGGCGGCGCTGTTCCGCTCGACCGCCGAAGGCGAGACCGGCCATGCGCACGGCCACCTCGACTACCTGGCCGAAGTCGGCGATCCGGCCACCGACCTGCCGATCGGCGCCTCGGCGCTGAACCTGAAGGCCGCGGTCGCCGGCGAAACGCACGAGTACACCGACATGTACCCGGGCATGGCCAAGTCCGCGCGCGACGAAGGCTTCGACGAAATCGCCGACTGGTTCGAGACGCTGGCCAAGGCCGAGCGCTCGCACGCCAACAAGTTCGCCAAGGCGCTCGAAGCCCTGGCCGCCTGATCAGGTTGCGCCAGCACCGGCACGGGATTGCCTGCCCTGGGCAGCCTGCGCCGGTGTGATCCGAGGGGAGTCGCGCAAGCACTCCCCTCATTTGCCCGCGAGACACCCATGACCGCACGCGAAGGTTCGCTCGAAGCGCCGACCCGGCATCCGCTCGACTGGAAGAACCCCGAGTTTTACGACGAATCGAAGGCCCTGGCCGAGATGGAGCGGGTCTTCGACATCTGCCACGGCTGCCGCCGCTGCGTGAGCCTGTGCAACGCGTTCCCGACCCTGTTCGATCTGGTGGACGCCAGCGAATCGCTCGAAGTGGACGGCGTCGACAAGAAGGACTACTGGAAGGTCGTCGATCAGTGCTACCTGTGCGACGTCTGCTACATGACGAAGTGCCCCTACGTGCCCCCGCACCCCTGGAACCTGGACTTCCCGCACCTGATGCTGCGCGCCAAGGCGATCCAGTTCAAGCAGGGCACGCCGACGAAATTGCGCGATACGGCGCTGTCCTCGACCGACCGCAACGGCAAGCTCGCGACCATCCCGGTGGTCGTGCAGCTGGTGAACAAGGCCAAGGAAAACGCCACGCTGCGCCAGTTCGGCGAAAAATCGGTGGGCGTGCACCACAGCGCCTGGCTGCCGGACTTCACGACGAAGCCGTTTCGCAGCCACGCCGCGGCCTCGCCCGCGCATGCGGCGACCGATGGCCAGCGCACGCCCGGCAAGGTGGCGGTATTCGCGACCTGCTTCGTGAACTACAACGAGCCGGGCATCGGCCACGACCTGCTCAAGGTGCTCGACCACAACCAGATCCCCTACTCGCTGGTCGAGAAGGAAGCCTGCTGCGGCATGCCCAAGCTGGAACTGGGCGACCTGGAGTCGGTGGACGCGCTCAAGCGCAAGAACATCCCCAAGCTGGCGAAGCTGGCCCGCGACGGCTGGGCGATCGTCGCGCCGATTCCGTCCTGCGGACTGATGTTCAAGCAGGAACTGCCGCTGATGTACCCGGACGATGCCGATGTGCAGGCGGTCAAGGCGGCGATGTTCGACCCCTTCGAGTATTTCGTCGCGCGCCACAAGGACGGGCTGCTCAAGACCGATTTCGCCCAGCCGCTGGGCAAGGTGTCGTACCACGTCGCCTGCCACCTGCGGGTGCAGAACGTCGGCCAGAAGACCCGCGAAACCCTGCAGATGGTGCCCGATACGCAGGTCAACACCATCGAGCGCTGCTCGGGCCACGCCGGCACCTGGGGCGTGAAGAAGGAGTTTCACGAGACCGCGCTGAAGATCGGCCGGCCGGTGTTCCGCCAGATGGCCGAGCACCCGGGCGGCGAGCCCGACTGGATCGCGTCGGACTGCCAGCTGGCCGGCCACCACATCACGCAAGGCATGCAGATCGCGGGCAAGCCCACAGAGGGCAAGCTGGCCCATCCGATCACGCTGCTGCGCATCGCCTATGGTTTGAAGGAGTGATTCATGATGGCTAAAGTGACCCGCGATTCGCTGATGACCCTGGAGGCCTACGCCAAGGCCCGGCCCGATTTCCGCAAGCAGGTGATCGGCCACAAGAAGCACCGCGCAGTGCGCCTGGGCGAGCACATCACGCTGCTGTTCGAGGACGAGCTGACGGTGCGCTACCAGATCCAGGAGATGCTGCGCATCGAAAAGATCTTCGAGGAAGACGGCATCACCCACGAGCTGGAGTCGTACAACCCGCTGGTGCCCGACGGCCGCAACTTCAAGGCCACGATGATGATCGAGTACCCGGATGCCGATATCCGGCGTGTCGAACTCGGCCGGCTGATCGGCATCGAGGATCGGGTGTGGGTGCAGGTCGAGGGTTCGCCGAAGGTGTACGCGCTGGCCGACGAAGACATGGAGCGGGAGAACGCGGACAAGACGTCGGCGGTACATTTTCTGCGCTTCGAGCTGACCGACGAAATGGCCGCGGCCCTGAAGTACGGCGTGTCGCTGTCGGTCGGGGTCGACCATCCCAACTACCAGGCGCAGGTTTCGCCGGTCGGCAACGAGACCCGGCTGGCGCTGCTGGGAGACTTGAGCTGAGCCGGCCCGACCGGATCGCGCCGGTGGCGGCCCGGCCAACCTGTGCCGGCGGGCCGCGCTCGCCGACGAGCTGGTCAGCAAGGCCTTCCTGTTCGTGCCCGCGACGCTGACCTGCCCGCTTCTGGGCGACTCGGCATCGGCCGACTGGCCGGCATTCGCCCAGAGCTGGGATCGGCTCGAACTCGACACCTACATGGGCGACGGCGGACGCTACCGGCGCCGCCGCTATGCCACGCTGGCAGCGATCGCCCACAGCGCCGACCTGCAGACTCAGCCGCATCAGCCGCATTACCAGAGCCTGGACTACAACCGGTTGAACGGCGGCATCGCCCGGCATTTCGCGCCGGTCGAAGATGCGGTGCTGGCGGGCCCGGCCATGCAGGCATCGCTGTCGGCCGGCCTGGCCATCTTCCAGGCGTTGCATCCCGGACGGGCCGCGCACATCGAGGTCCATCAGTTTCGCATCGAGGCTCGTGCCGGCGCGCTCGGCCAGCCCACGCCCGAGGGCAAGCACCGCGACGGGGTCGACTTCGTGCTGGTGATGATGGTGAGGCGCAGCAATGTGGCCCGCGGCACGACCGAAATCTTCGATACCGCGGGCGCGCGCATCGACAGCTTCACCCTGACCGAGCCAGGCGACATGGCTCTGGTCGACGACCATCGGGCACTGCATGGCGTGACGCCGGTGTCGCCGGTCGACGCCACCCGGCCGGCCTGGCGCGACGTGCTGGTGGCAACCTACCGTGCCGCGGGCGAGCGCTCGGCCAGCTGAACACCGGCCTACCAGCCGCCGAACCTCTCCCACTCGCGCGCCACCCCGCCCGACTCGTCCAGCACGCGGTACCGATCATGCTGCGCCCCGGTGGCGCAGGCATGGTTGGGCAGGATGCGCAGCATCGTGCCCACCGGCAGGTTCAGCCGGCGTGTCGGGTCGCCGCTGCGGTGCGTGATGGTGCCGTGTTCCTGGCTGACCGCGCTGACGATGAAATCGGGCAGCACCTGACCCGCTGCATCGCAGACCAGTCCATAGCCCTGGTCCACCGCCTGCGCGGCGGTGCCGCGATCGCGCGACAGCGCCATCCAGCCGGCGTCGCACAAGGTCCAGCCGCGATGATCCTGGTGCCCGATCACCGTGGTCAGCACCGACACCGCGATCTGCTCGGGCGTGCAAACCCCCACCCCAGCCATCACCAGGTCGAAGAACACGAACACCCCGGCACGCACTTCGGTCACACCGGACAGATCGACCGCCGACAGCGCCGTGGGCGTGGAGCCCACGCTGACCACCGGCGCCGGGTGGCCCGCGGCGCGCAGGCGCTGCGCGGCCAGCACCGCGCCGGCCCGCTCCTGCTCGGCCATCGCACGCAGCGCCTCGTCGCCCTTGCACTGATAGGACTCGCCGGCGTGGGTCAGCACGCCCATCAGCGCCACCTGCGGCGCCTGCAGGGCGTGCGCCACCGCCAGCAGGTCGGGCGACTCGGGCTGCACGCCGGCGCGGTGGCCGTCGGTGTCGATCTCGATCAGCACGTCCAGGCCCTCGCGCCGCCCGCGCATGAAGCCGGCCACCGCGACCGCCGCCTCGACGCTGTCCAGGATCACCGTCAGCCGCACGCCGCGCGCCAGCAGCTCGGCCACGTGCGGCAGCTTGTTGGCGCTGATGCCCACGGCGTAGGTGATGTCGCGAAATCCGGCCTGCGCGAAGCGCTCGGCCTCGCGCAGTGTGGACACCGTGATCGGACCGGGCGCGCCACCTGTCATCGCCAGCGCCACCTCGATGCATTTCGCGGTCTTGACATGCGGACGCAGCGGCACCCCGAGCGCGCGCAGCCGCGCGGACAGGCGCGCGATATTGGCCATCATGCGCGGCTCGTCCAGCAGCAAGGCAGGCGTTTCGAGGGCGTTCAGCGCGGTCGGCATGCGGATACCCTTCAGGAATTGGCCGCGAACCGGTACGGCCCGCCCACCTTCAGCGCGCGCTGATAGGCCGGGCGCAGCTGCATGCGCTGCTTGAACGCGACCATGTTGGGGTACTGCTCGAAGGGCCCGCGCGAACTGCCCGCCTCGAACACGAAGGACATCTGCACATCGGCCCCGGTCAGCGAATCGCCGACGAAGTACTCGCGGCCTTCCAGCGCCTGATTGATGTAGGCGAAGTGATTGTGCAGTTCCCCCTCGATGCGCGGCCACAGCGGCTTGCCGGCATCGCCCAGGCGTCCGACGTAGAGCTTGAGCAGCAGCGGCAGCATGGCCGAGCCCTCGGCGAAATGCAGCCAGTGCTGATAGGCGATGAAATCGCGTGACTGGAAGTCCATGGCCGGCGCGAAGCGGCCGTCGCCATGGCGACGGATCAGGTAGTCGACGATCAGCCCGGACTCGGCGATCACTTCGCCCTCGTCGGTGATGACCGGCGACTTGCCCAGCGGATGCACCGCCTTGAGCGCCGGCGGGGCCAGGTTGGTGACCGGATCGCGCTGGTAGCGAACCACCTCGTAGGGTTTGCCGAGTTCTTCGAGCAGCCACAGGATGCGCTGCGAACGCGAGTCGTTCAGGTGATGCAGGGTGATCATGGATTCCTCTTTGAAGGGAGAGTGCCGCTCAGGCGATGTGCGCCACCACTTCGACCTCGAGCATCATGTCTTCGTGCACGAGTCCGGGCGTCGCCACCAGCGTGCTGGCCGGCTGATGATCGAGCAGGTGCCGCTGGCGGATCTCGCGGAACAGCTTGACCTTGGCGCTGGTGAGGTCTCTGACATAGACGTTCATCTTGACGACGTCCTGCCAGCGCGCGCCGGCCGCGGTCAGCACCGTCGCCAGATTGGCGAAGACCTGTTCGGCCTGCGCCTCGAAGGTGGTGCCGACGACCTTGCCGGTGCCGTCGACCGACACCTGGCCGGAGACGAAGACCAGCCGCCCGCCGCCGACGACGACCGCGTGGGAGTAGCTGCCTCTGGACAGGCTGCCCGGATTGATGACTTCGACGCTCATGGTTGCTCCTTGGGTAGGGTGGACACGGGTCTCAGGCCGCCAGCACGTTCAGCAGCCAGCGGTTCAGATCGGCCACCTCGTCGGGACTGACGCTGTGCTCGATGGGGTATTCATGCCACTGGACCGGATAGCCGAGGGCCGTCAGCTGATCGCGCGCGGCTAGCGCGCGGTCCATGGCCACCATCGGGTCGAACCGGCCATGGGCCAGGAAGATCGGCACACCGGCATTGGCCGGACTGGCCTCGGCGGCGGTTGAGGCCGCCAGCGGCAGATAACCGGACATGCCGGCGATGCCGGCCAGGCGCGCGCGATGGCGCACTCCGGTCAGCAGCGCCATCGCGCAGCCCTGCGAAAAGCCGGCCAGCACGATCCGTTCGGTCGGGACGCCACGATCGGCCTCGCGTTCGATCAGGGCGTCGATGGCCGCCTGCGCGTCGCGCAGCCCCGGCTCGTCTTCGCGTCGCGAACCGACGGCACCCAGGATGTCGTACCAGGCCCGCATCACGTAGCCGCCGTTGATGGTGACCGGGCGCATCGGCGCATTCGGGAAGATGAATCGGATGTCGCCCACCGCGGACAGGTCGAGCGCCTCGCAGATCGGCACGAAGTCATTGCCGTCGGCACCCAGCCCGTGCATCACGATCAGGGTCGCCCGCGGCGTCGGACCGGTTTCGAATTCGAGGGTCTCGAGGGCGTCGATGGGCATGGCGGCATCCGGTGGGGGGGCGGGAAGCGCCATGGTACCGCCCGTCGCCGCCGCGTCGGCAGGCATACTGGCGGCTTCGATCAATTTTCCCGAACAGAGCCCGACCATGAGCCTGTCTGCGCAAGCGCGCGGCGTCTACGCCATCGCCCCGACCCCGTTCCAGCCCGACGGGTCGATCGACCGCGAGTCATTGAACCGGATGTGCGACTTCTACATGAAGGCGGGCGTCACCGGCATCACCGTGCTGGGCCAGCTCGGCGAGGCGCCCAAGCTCGACCATTCCGAGAGCATCTCGATCGTGCGCGACGTCGTCAGGCGCATGCCGGTGCCGGTGATCGTGGGCGTCACCGCGCCCGGTTTTGCCGCGATGCGCGCACTCTCGCACGAGGCGATGGCCGCAGGCGCCGCCGGCGTGATGATCGCGCCGCCCAACACCCTGCGCACCGACGACCAGATCGTCGGCTACTACCGGCAGGCGGTCGAGGCCATCGGCGCCGACATCCCCTTCGTCATCCAGGACTATCCGCTCACCTTCAGCGTCGTGATGAGCCCCGGCGTGATCCGGCGCATCGTCACCGACAACCCCTCGTGCGTGATGCTCAAGCACGAGGACTGGCCGGGCCTGGAGAAGATCAGCACGCTGCGCGGCTGGGAGCGCGACGGTTCGCTGCGCCGCATCTCGATCCTGTGCGGCAACGGCGGGCTGTTCCTCGACTTCGAGACCGGCCGAGGGGCCGACGGCGCGATGACCGGATACTGCTTCCCCGAGATGCTGGTCGGCGTGGTCGAGCACAACGCGGCCGGCCGGCGCGATGCCGCGCACGACCTGTTCGATGCCCACCTGCCGCTGGTGCGCTACGAGCAGCAGCCCGGCGTCGGCCTGGCGGTGCGCAAGTACGTGATGATGCGCCGCGGTGTGCTGGCCAGCGATGCGCAACGCCGCCCGGCCGCGCCGCTGACGGCCGCCGCGCGCGCCGAGGTCGACTACCTGCTCGATCGCCTCGAGCAGCGCTACCCGTGGAAACACGCCACCCACTGGTGAGCGGGCCGGTCATGGAAGACATCGACTGCGCGGTGATCGGCGCCGGCGTCGTCGGCCTGGCGATTGCCCGGACACTGGCCCGCGCGGGCCGCGACGTGATCGTGCTGGAGGCGCTCGAGGCCTTCGGCACCGAGACCAGCGCCCGCAACAGCGAGGTCATCCACGCGGGCATCTACTACCCGGCCGGCTCGCTGAAGGCGCGCGCCTGCGTCCAGGGGCGCCGCCGGCTGTATGCCTATTGCGCGGAGCGCGGCATCGCGCACCGGCGCTGCGGCAAGCTGATCGTCGCCACCACGGCGGCGCAGGTGGCGCAGCTCGAGGGCATCGCGGCCCATGCCCGCACCAATGGGGTCGAGGAACTGAGCCTGCTGTCAGGCGCCGACGCGCGCACGCTCGAGCCGGCGCTGCGCTGCGAGGCCGCGCTGCATTCGCCGGCCACCGGCATCATCGACAGCCATGGCCTGATGCTGGCGCTGCTGGGCGATGCACAGGACCACGGCGCGATGCTGGCGTTGCACAGCCCCCTGCTCTGGGCCCGGGCCACGGCCGGCGGGATCGAACTGCGGGTCGGCGGCGAGGAGCCGATGGCGATCCGCGCGCGTACCGTGGTCAACAGCGCCGGCCTGCACGCGCCGGCCGTGGCCGCGCGCATCGAGGGCATCGACCCGGCGAGCCTGCCGCAGGGTCGCCTGTGCAAGGGCAACTATTTCAGCCTGACCGGACGCGCACCGTTCACCCGGCTGATCTACCCCGTGCCCGAAAGCGCCGGCCTGGGGGTCCACCTGACGCTGGACCTGGGCGGGCAGGCCCGATTCGGGCCCGACGTGGAGTGGATCGAGGCCATCGACTACCGGGTCGATCCGCGCCGCGCCGATGGCTTCGAGCAGGCCATCCGGTCCTATTGGCCGGGCTTGCCCGACGACGCGCTGGCCCCCGGCTACAGCGGCATCCGGCCCAAGGTCGGCGGGCCCTCGATCCGGCGGCCGACTTCCTCGTGCAGGACGCCACCGAGCACGGCGTCGCGGGCCTGGTGAATCTGTTCGGCATCGAATCGCCCGGCCTCACCTCGTGCCTGGCGCTGGCCGACGAAGTGCACGAGCGCCTGGCCGCGCTGGCCTGAGCCGACGCAGCCCCGGAGACTTCATCCTGGTCGAGTCCGCCCGCTCTGCGCCGTCGCCGCTGCGCCCGCGCCATGTCGTCGAACTGCTGCTGCTGTCGCTGATCTGGGGCGCCGCCTATCTGTTCACACGCTCGGCGGTTCCTGCCTTCGGACCCGTCACGCTGATCGCGCTGCGCATGGGCATTGCGGCGCTGATGCTGCTGCCGCTGCTGATCGCGCGCGGCGGCCTGGGCACGCTGCGCACGCACGCCGGCCTGTTCGCCATCCAGGGTACGGCCTTCACCGCGCTGTCGTTCGTGCTGATCGCCTGGTCCGCGCTCACCCTGAGCGCCGGGCTCACCGCGATCCTGAACGCGACCGCCCCGATGTTCGGCGCGGTCGTGGCCTGGGCCTGGCTGCGCGAGCGCATCGGGCCCTGGCGGGTGCTCGGCCTGGTGGTCGGCATGTTCGGGGTCGCGGTGCTGTTCTGGGGCAAGGTGTCGCTGCGCATGGACTCGTCATCGCTGATCGTCAGCCTGTCGGTCCTGGCGGGTCTGGGCTCGTCGCTGGTCTGGGGCATGGCCGCCAATTTCTCCCGCGTCAGGATGGCCGGCCTGGACCCGCTGGCGGTGACGGTGGGCACGATGCTGGCGGCCGCGCTTGCGCTCGCGCCGCTGGCCTGGGCCGAGTGGCATGGCGCCTGGGGTGCCGCGCGCACCACCCTGCCCGGTCTGCGGCCCTGGCTGGAGGCCCTGTTCCTGGGGGTGGCCAGTTCCGGCCTGGGCATGCTGATGTACTTCCGCCTGCTGCGCGAAGTCGGCACCGTGCCGACGATGTCGGTCACCTTCCTGAATCCGGTCGTGGCGATCGTCTCGGGTGCGTTGTACCTGGGAGAAACGATCACGCTGCAGATGGTGGCGGGCTGCGCGGTGGTGCTGGCCGGCACCGCACTGGCGGTCGGGCTGGTCCCGCGGCGCTGACCCGCGGGCGCCTGGAGGCCCGGTCCCCGGCTGTTCAGGCGAGCAAGCCGCTGACCTCGGGATGGCGCTTCGCCCAGGCCCGGACATAGGAGCACAACGGGCGCACGGTCAGGCCATTGCTTGCCGCGTGGTCGAACACGGCCTGCACCAGCACCGCCGCCAGGCCGCGGCCCTCGAGCGCGGGCGGGACCTCGGTGTGGTGCACGCTCATGGCGTTGCCGTCCAGGCGGTAGTCGGCGCGGCACAGCCGACCGTCGACCTCCAGTTCGAAACGGTTCAGTTCGGGACGATGCACGACGTCGGCGGGGATCGGCTGGTTCGATTGGCTCATGGCTGTCCGGTGAGGTCGGTGTGTGAGGAGTCGCGGGCCGCCACGAGCAGCACCACGGCCTGCGCCGCGATGCCTTCGCCGCGGCCCTCGAAGCCCAGGCGTTCGGTCGTCTTGGCCTTGATGTTGACCTGGCCCGGTGCGACGCCGAGATCGGCCGCGAGATTGTCCACCATCGCGGCGATGAACGGGCCCATGCGTGGCGCCTGCGCGATGATCGTGCTGTCCAGATTGGCCACTTCGAAACCGGCCGCCCGCACCCGCGCCATCGCCTCGCGCAGCAGGACCCGGCTGTCGGCGCCGCGCCAGCGCTCGTCGCTGTCGGGAAAATGCCGCCCGATGTCGCCCAGCGCCGCGGCCCCGAACAAGGCATCGGTGATCGCGTGCAGCAGCACGTCGGCATCGGAATGACCGAGCAAACCGCGCGCATGGGGAATCCGGACACCGCCGACGATCAGCGCGCGCCCGGGAACCAGCGCGTGCACGTCGTACCCTTGACCGATCCGGATCATCATGAGTCCTCCGAGGGCACGGGCGGTCGGTTGCCCACCCCGCCGCGGTCCTGACTCCGGGTGGCCAGCCATGCCCCCATCAGATGGAGATCGTCGCGGGTGGTGACCTTGAAGTTGTGTCGTTCGCCGGTGACCAGCCGCGGCCGCCCGCCGGCCGCTTCGATGGCCCCCGCCTCGTCGGTGACGTCGGGATAGGCCCGCAGGGCTGCTCGCAGCGGGCCGTAACGGAACATCTGCGGGGTCTGGGCCAGCCACAAGTCGTCGCGGGACAGGGTACGCGCGACCACGGCCTGGGCACCCTGCACCTGCTTGACGGTGTCGCTGACCGGCAATGCCAGCAGGCCGCCGAGCGGATCGGCCGCCAGCGCATCGTGCAGGCGGAGCAGCGACGCCAGACTCAGCCCCGGGCGCGCCGCATCGTGGACCAGCACCCAATCGAGCTCGTGCCAGTCGCTGCCGGCAGCCTGCAGCCCGGCCAGCACGGTGTCGCGCCGGGTGGCCCCGCCCACGGGCAGCACCCGAACCCGGGGCCAGTGCCCGACCTGGGTCGCGGCCAGCGTATCGCCCGCGGCGACCACGACGCACACCTCGTCGATGAAGGCGGCGGCGAGCAGTGCCTGCACCGACCACTGGAGCAGCGACTGTCCGGCCAGTTCGAGATATTGCTTGGGCGTGGCGGCGCCGACGCGGGCGCCGATGCCGGCCGCAGGGACCACGGCGTGGAATCGGGGAGAAGTGTCCATCGGATAGAATTCTATCTTTGCTGCAGAGCTTCCCGGACGCCACGCGACTTGACTTCCGTTGCCCCGCCCCCGGGCGCCTCGCCGGTGCTTGCCGGCGCCCTCGCTTCCATCCCCGTTCAACCGCGCCCCGGCACCAGCTTCGTGCTGGATGTCAATGCCGGCGTGGGCGACTCGCTGCTGCTTGCGCTGCTGGCGCGCCGGCTCAATCCGCTCGGCCCGACCCCGGAGCCTGCCGAGGCGCTTCGGTCCGCGACCCGCACGCGGGTGCTGGCCGTGCTCACCGCCGATGCCACCAGTGCGCAGCGGCTCGCCGGCGAACTCGTCTTTTTCGACCCCTCGCTGCGCGTGCGCCTGCTGCCCGACTGGGAGACCCTGCCCTACGACAATTTCTCGCCGCATCAGGACCTGATCTCCGAGCGGCTCGACACCCTCTATGGGCTGCAGCAGGGCGCCTGCGACGTGGTCGTGCTGGCCGCCACCTCGGCGCTGCAGCGCCTGGCGCCGGCCAGTTTCCTGGCCTCGCACACCTTCTTCTTCAAGAAGGGCCAGCGCCTGGACGAGGCGCAGCTGCGCGCCCAGCTGGTGCTGGCCGGCTACGACCACGTGTCGCAGGTGGTGCGGCCCGGCGAGTACAGCGTGCGCGGCGGGCTGATCGATCTGTTCCCGATGGGCGCCACCCTGCCCTATCGGCTCGACCTGTTCGGCGACGAGATCGAATCGATCCGCACCTTCGATCCCGACACCCAGCGCAGCCTGTACCCGATCGACGAAGTGCGGCTGCTGCCCGGGCGCGAATTCCCGGTCGATGAAGCCGCGCGCGCCGCGTTTCGCGGCCGCTGGCGCGAGCGCTTCGAAGGCGACCCGTCCAAGTCGTCGATCTATAAGGACATCGGCAACGGGCTGTCGCCCGCCGGCATCGAATACTGGCTGCCGCTGTTCTTCGACGGCACGGCGACCTTTTTCGACTACCTGGCCGAAGGCTCGGTCATCCTGACCCATGGCGACGTGCAGGAGGCCGTGCAGCGCTTCGGCCACGAAACCGCGCAGCGCTACAAGTTCCTCGCCCACGACATCGAACGGCCGCTGCTGCGTCCGGACGAACTCTTCCTGTCGTCCGAACAGCTGTTCGTGCTGGCCGCGCGCTTCGGGCGCTTCGCCATCACCGGTGCGCGCACGGCCGCGCCCGATGCCCCCGACACCACCACCGCCGACCTCGGCGGCACGCCGCAGGCCAGCCCCGCGCGCGCCGCGGCCACGCTCGCACCGGTGCGAGGCTGGGCCCGTCCCCTTCCAGAGGTGGTGGTCAACCGGCGTGCCGAGCACCCGCTGGCCGCGCTCGAGCGCTTCCTGCTCGATTCGCCGCATCGCAAGCTGATCGTCGCCGAATCGCCGGGCCGCCGCGAGACCCTCTCGCAGCTGTTCGCCGAGTACCGGCTGCTCGAAGGCATGGGCGCCGACCTGCCGATGGTCGACGACTGGCGATCGTTTGCGGACGGAGTCCACGAAATCGCGCTGGGCGTCGGGCCGGTGCACGACGGATTCGTGCTGCCGGGCGCGGGCATCGACCTCATCACCGAGGCGGAGCTCTTCGCCGGCGTGGCGCGCCGGGGCGCGCGCGGGCGCCGCGAGGCGCAAAGCGATGTCGACGCGATCATCCGCGATCTGTCCGAGCTCAAGGTGGGCGACCCGGTGGTCCATGCCCAGCACGGCATCGGCCGCTACCAGGGACTGGTCAATCTCGATCTGGGCGACGGCCCCACCGAATTCCTGCACCTGGTCTACGCCGGCGCCAGCACGCTGTATGTGCCGGTCTCGCAGCTGCATGTCATCGGCCGCTACAGCGGCGCCGCCCCGGAAGACGCGCCGCTGCATGCGCTGGGTTCCGGCCAGTGGGAAAAAGCCCGCCGGCGCGCCGCGCTGCAGGCCCGCGACGCCGCCGCCGAGCTGCTCAACCTGTACGCCCGGCGCGCCTTGCGCGAAGGCCACGCTTTCCGCTTCAAGGCCCAGGACTACGAGGCCTTCGCCGAAGGCTTCGGCTTCGAAGAGACCCCCGACCAGCTCGGCGCCATCCACGCGGTGATGCAGGACATGGTGTCGGGCAAGCCGATGGACCGGCTGGTCTGCGGCGACGTAGGCTTCGGCAAGACCGAAGTGGCCCTGCGCGCCGCCTTCGTTGCGGTGTCCGACAGCAAGCAGGTCGCGGTGCTCGCGCCCACCACGCTGCTGGCCGAACAGCATTTCCAGACCTTCAGCGACCGGTTCGCCAACTGGCCGGTGCGCATCGCCGAGCTGTCGCGCTTCAAGTCGACCAAAGAAGTGAAGGCCGCCATCGAGGGCATCAACGATGGCCGCGTGGACATCGTTATCGGCACCCACAAGCTGCTGTCGGCCGACGTGAAGTTCTCGCGCCTGGGCCTGGTCATCATCGATGAGGAGCACCGCTTCGGCGTCAAGCAGAAGGAGGCCCTGAAGGCGCTGCGCGCCGAGGTCGACGTGCTGACGCTCACCGCCACGCCCATTCCGCGCACGCTGGCGATGAGCCTGGAAGGCATCCGCGATTTTTCCGTCATCGCCACAGCCCCGCAAAAGCGCCTGGCGATCAAGACCTTCGTGCGCCGCGAGACCGAAGGCACGGTACGCGAGGCGCTGCTGCGCGAGCTCAAGCGCGGCGGCCAGGTCTACTTCCTGCACAACGAAGTCGACACCATCCAGAACCGCAAGCAGGCCCTCGAGAAGCTGGTGCCCGAAGCGCGCATCGAAGTCGCCCACGGCCAGATGCCCGAGCGCGAACTGGAGCGCGTGATGCGCGACTTCCACCAGCAGCGCTTCAATGTGCTGCTGTGCACGACCATCATCGAAACCGGCATCGACGTGCCCAGCGCCAATACCATCGTGATGCACCGAGCCGACCGCTTCGGGTTGGCCCAGCTGCACCAGTTGCGCGGCCGGGTCGGCCGTTCCCATCACCAGGCCTATTCCTACCTGCTGATCCCGGACGAGACGGCGATCACCAAGGACGCCAGCAAGCGCCTGGAAGCCATCCAGATGATGGAAGAGCTGGGCTCGGGGTTCTATCTGGCCATGCACGACCTCGAGATCCGCGGCGCCGGCCAGGTGCTGGGCGACGATCAGTCGGGCGAGATGCAGGAGGTCGGCTTCGCGCTGTACACCGAAATGCTCAACGAGGCGGTGAAATCGCTGAAGGCGGGACGCGAACCCGACCTCTCCTCACCGCTGGGCGCGACCACCGAGATCAAGCTGCACCTGCCCGCGCTGCTGCCCGCCGACTACTGCGGCGACGTGCACGAGCGGCTCACGCTTTACAAGCGGCTGGCCAGCTGCGAGCGGCCCGATGCGCTCGAATCCGTGCAGGAAGAACTGGTCGACCGCTTCGGCAAACTGCCCGATCCGGCCCGTGCCCTGATCGAGACGCACCGGCTGCGCATCCAGAGCCAGCCGCTGGGCATCGTGCGCATCGACGCGGCTGCCGAGGCCATCCAGTTCCAGTTCGTGCCCAGTCCGCCCATTCCTCCGGAGCGGATCATCCGCTTCATCCAAAGCCGGCGCGATGCCAAACTGGCCGGTCCCGACCGGCTGCGGCTCACCGTCGCCTCCACCGATCTCGCCTCGCGCCTGGCGCGCATCCGCGAAGTGATCAAGGCCCTGTCATGAATCTCGTCATCCAGCATCCGGCGCTGTCGCGCACCCTGCTCGACTCTATCGCCACCGAGCTGGGCGCAGCCGCCCTCGCGAACAGCCCCTTCGCCGCGCGATTCGCCGCGCCTGCCGGCTTCGATCGTGCCGCGCTCGACGCGCTGTCGGCCACGCACCGGGTCGACGCCGCCCTGGTCCCGGCCGGGCGGCGCCTGGCCGACTACCGCCTGATCGCATTCGACATGGATTCGACGCTGATCAACATCGAGTGCGTCGACGAGATCGCCGACTTCGCCGGCCGCAAGGCCGAGGTGGCCGCCATCACCGAAGCCGCGATGCGCGGCGAGATCCCCGATTACGCCGAGAGCCTGCGCCGGCGGGTCGCCCTGCTGGCCGGGCTGCCCGAAAGCGCGCTGACCGAGGTCTACGAAAACCGCCTGAAGATCACGCCGGGCGCCGCGGCACTGATCGAGCGCGCCCACCAGGCGGGCCTGAAGGTGCTGCTGGTCTCGGGCGGCTTCACGTTTTTCACCGAGCGCCTGAAACCCCGGCTGGGCCTGGACTTCACCCGCGCCAACCGGCTCGTCGTGGCCGGCGGCAGGCTCACCGGCGAACTCGATGGCGGCATCGTCGATGCCGACGTCAAGCGCAGCACCGTGCAAACCCTGTGCGCGCAGCTCGGCTGCGAGCCCTCGGCCGCCATCGTGGTCGGCGACGGCGCCAACGATCTGAAGATGATGGCCATCGCGGGGGTGTCGGTGGCCTACCGGGCCAAGCCGGTCGTGCGCGCCCAGACCACGCACGCGCTGAACCACTGCGGCCTGGACGCGCTGCTCAACTGCTTCGAGGACAGCTTCGGGGCGTCGGTGTCGGCCCCCTGAGGTGATCAGCGCCCATCGGGCCGCGCTCGCGGGCCTCGCGGCCCTCGCGCTGGGCATGGGCATCGGGCGCTTCGCGTACACGCCGCTGCTGCCGGCCCTGATCGAGGAGGCCGGGCTGGGCCTGCGGGCGGCCGGCTACATCGCGTCGGCCAACTTCGCCGGCTATCTGATCGGCGCGCTGGCCGCCAGCCGCGTCCCCGCGCACCGTCGCCGCACGGCCTACGCCGCGGCGATCGGCCTGTCGGTCCTGACGACCTTTTCGCTGGCCGTGCTCGTGTCCCCCTGGCTGCTGGCGCTGGCCCGCGCGCTGTCGGGCGTGGCCAGTGCCTTCGTGATGGTCCAGGGGTCGGCGATCGTGCTCGACATCCTGGGTGCGCATCGACGGCCCGGCCTGTTCGCCGCCCTCTACGCAGGCGTCGGCGCAGGCATCGCGCTGACGGCGGCCATCGTCGAGATCATGGCCCGCGCAGGCGCTTCGGGCGCGGGCGCCTGGGCTGCGCTGGGACTGGTCTCGGCGCTGCTGGCATGGCCCGCGCTGGGCTTGCGCGACCCCGGGCGCGCGGGCGCAGCGTCGCCGGCGGCGCCCGCCACCGGGCCCCCGGCCAGGGCACGTGCCCGGGCGCTGCGCTGGCTGCTGCTGGCCTACGGCGGGCTGGGCTTCGGGTACGTCATCACGGCCACCTTCATCGTGGTGATGGTGCGCTCGCGGCCCGAATGGAAGCCCTACGAAATGCTCGTCTGGTGCATCGTCGGCCTGGCGGCCGCCCCGTCGAACTGGTTCTGGCAGCGGCTGTCCGAGCGCGCAAGTCCTTGGATCGCGATGATCGCCGCTTATCTGCTGGAGGCGCTCGGCGTGGCCGCGGCGGCGCTGGGCGAGCATCTGCTGGCGGTCTTCCTGGGCGCCCTGCTGCTGGGCGGCACCTTCATGGCCATCACGGCCCTGGGTCTGACCACGGCGCGCGGGCTGTCGGGCGGCGCCAGCGCCCAGGTGGTCGGGCGCATGACCGCCGCCTTCGGGCTGGGCCAGATCCTGGGCCCGGCGATCGGCGGCTGGCTGGCCGACCGGAGCGGCTCGTTCGTGGCGCCCTCGCTGCTCGCGGTCGCGGTGCTGGTGGCTTGCGCCGGCCTGCTGGCGCTCGCCGCGCGACAGCTGGCGGCCAGCGGAACGGCCTGAACGCCCCGGTCAGGCCGGTGGCGCCGCGATCGTCGGGTTGCGCTGCTCGATGATGTCCTGCATGCGGGTGCGGATCAGATCCTGCAGGAACGGCTGAGCCGGGATCACGTAGTAGCGATCGGCCATGATCGCCTCGGCGACCGCGTCGGCGACCTGTGCAGGCTCGTAGCCGGCCTCCAGCGAACTGCGGAACGCCGCGGCCCACCGCTTCACGTCGTCCGACTGCGCAGCGATGTCGGTGGGCGGACCAAAGCTGCTCGGCCGGTTGCGTTCGGCCTCGAGGATGCCGGTGCGGATCAGTCCCGGGCACAGCACCGAGGCCGAAACGCGCGCGCCCATCAGCTTCAAGTCCTTGTAGAGGCCCTCGGTCAGGCAGGACACGCCATGCTTGGAGACATGGTACGGATTGGCGCCGGTCAGCAGGCCGGCCACCGACGCCGTGTTGACGATGTGCCCCTCGTCCCCGCCGGCCAGCATGCGCGGCACGAACGCACGCACGCCGTAGAGCACGCCCATCAGATTCACGTTCAGGATCCACTGCCAGTCGGCAATGGTCGATTCCCAGGCCCGGGTGCGCAGTGCCGGCGCGGCCACGCCGGCGTTGTTGCACAGCACATGCACAGCTCCGAAATGCCCGAATGCGGCATCGGCCAGCGCATTGACCTGGTCTTCGGCCATCACGTCGACCCGGTGCGAAATCGCCTGCGCGCCGCCCGCCTGAATCTCGGCCAGGGCGCGCGCGAGCGGCCCGGCTTCGATGTCGGCCATCACCAGCTTCATGCCATCGGCGGCGAAGCGCCGCGCCATGGCCAGCCCGATGCCGCTGGCCGCCCCGGTGACCACCGCCACCCGTCCCTTGAGTTGTTTCATCCGGTCTCCTCTGGTTTTGAGTCCTTCCCGTAGCGATTATCGGGTTCCCGTGCCGCGGCTACTGACGGCGCATCGGATTTCGGAAGTGGGTTCCAAGCCCTCGCGAATCGCCGCAGGCCGGGTCCGCAAGGCAAACGTCCCCCCGACTTCGCCATCCGCCCCCCGGGGAAACACCGACGGACGCATGCCTCGCGGCCGGATGCTGGTGTAAATTTCCCGCGATCCTGCCAACCGCCCCTTGGAGACGACATGCGAAAGCTCACCGTCAACGGCCGTGTCGTCGAAGTCGACGCGGCCGACAATACCCCCTGCTCTGGGCCCTGCGCGAACAGCTCGGACTCACCGGCACGAAATACGGCTGCGGTGTCGCGCAGTGCGGCTCGTGCACCGTGCACATCGACGGCGCGCCGGTGCGCTCGTGCGCGATGCCGATCAGCGCCGTGACCACGGTCCAGAAGATCGTGACCATCGAAGGCCTGTCGAGCGACGGCTCGCATCCGGTGCAAAAGGCGTGGCTGGCGCTCGACGTCCCGCAGTGCGGCTATTGCCAGGCCGGCATGATCATGAGCGCTGCCGCGCTGCTTGCCGACAAGCCCAAGCCCACCGACGCCGACATCGACGCCAACGTCACCAACATCTGCCGCTGCGGCACCTACAACAAGGTGCGGGCCGCGATCCATCTGGCCGCCGACGGCCTCGCCAAGTCCTGAGAACGCCGAGGGCATCATGACCGATTCGACCCGCCTGCACGACCCGATTCCTTCCCGACACCGGATTCGCCGCGCTGAGCCGGTCGCAGGGGCCGACCGCGCATGCCAGGCGCCGGCCACCCGCGCGCGGTCGCCGGCGCTTCCTGGTCGGATCGGCCGCCGCGTTCGGCGGCCTGAGCCTGGGCTTTCACATTCCGCGTGCCGGGGCACAAGGCACCGGTGCCACGGCCGAGGTCAATGCCTGGGTGCTGATCCAGCCGGACGACACGGTGGTCATCCGGATCGCCCGTTCCGAGATGGGCCAGGGCACGCTGACCGGCCTGGCGCAGCTGGTGGCCGAAGAGCTCGAGTGCGACTGGGCCCGGGTCACCACCGAATACCCCACGCCCGGACAGAACCTGGCTCGCAACCGTGTCTGGGGCAATTTTTCGACCGGTGGCAGCCGCGGCATCCGCGAATCGCACGAGTACGTGCGCAAGGGCGGCGCGGCCGCCCGCATGATGCTGGTGCAGGCCGCTGCCGAGCAGTGGCAGGTGCCGCAGGCCGAATGCTCGGTGGCCGAGGGCCTGATCAGCCATCGCGCCAGCGGCCGCAGCGTGAGCTATGGCAAGGTCGCGGCCGCCGCCGCGCGCCTGGCCCCTCCGAAGGACGTGCCGCTGAAGGATCCGCGCACCTGGAAGATCGCCGGCAAGCCGGTCAAGCGCCTCGATACGGCCGACAAACTCACCGGCAAGCAGGTTTATGGCATCGACCTGAAGCTTCCCGGCATGCTGAACGCAGCGATCCGCGATTGCCCGGTCTTCGGCGGCAAGCTGGTGAGCTTCGAGGCGGCCAAGGTCATGTCGATGCCTGGCGTCAAGGCGGTGCTGAGGGTCAACGAGAGCACGGTCGCCGTCGTCGCCAGCACCTGGTGGCAGGCCAAGACCGCACTTGACGCCTTGCCGATCGTCTGGGACGAAGGCCCCAACGTCAATGTCTCCAGCGCCAGCGTCGCGGCCATCCTGAAGAGCGGCCTGGACGCCCCCCAGGCCTTCGTCGGCAATCAGGTCGGCGACGCCCGGGCCGCGATCGCGGCGGCGCCGCGCAAGATCGAAGCGGTCTACGCCTTTCCGCACCAGAATCACGCGACCATGGAGCCGATGAACGCCACGGTGCGCTACACCGCCGAGCGTTGCGAGGTCTGGACCCCCACCCAGAACGGCGAAGCGGCCCTGGCCGCGGCCGCCGAAGCCAGCGGGCTGCCGCCGGCGAAGTGCGAGGTCTACAAGCTGCACCTGGGGGGTGGCTTCGGCCGCCGCGGCGCCGTGCACGACTGGGTTCGCCAGGCCGTGCTGATTGCCCGCCAGATGCCCGGCGTGCCGATCAAGCTGCTCTGGTCGCGTGAGGAAGACATGCTCCATGGCCGCTTCCATCCGGTGACCCAGGCCAAGCTGTCGGCCGGCCTGGACGCCAATGGCAAGGTCACCGGCCTGCACATGCGCATCTCGGGCCAGTCGATCCTGGCCAGCGTCGCGCCGCAGAACCTGCAGGGGGGCCGCGACATGGTCACCTTCCAGGGGCTGACCGCCAGCGGCGACGGCGAGATCGGCTATTCGTTCCCGGCGCTGCTGGTCGACCACGCGATGCGCAATCCGCCGGTGCCCGCCGGGTTCTGGCGCGGCGTCAATCACAACCAGAACGCCGTCTACCTCGAGTGCTTCGTCGACGAACTCGCGCATGCCGCGGGCCAGGATCCGCTGGAGTTCCGCCGCCAGCTGATGTCCAAGCACCCCAAGCACCTGGCTGTGCTGGAAGCGGCGGCCAGGCAGGCGGGCTGGGGCACACCGCCCAAGCCTGGCGTGTTTCGCGGCCTGGCCCAGCACAAAGGGTTCGGCAGCTTCACCGCGGCGGTGGCAGAAGTCTCGGTCAGCCCCGCGGGTCAGCTCAAGATCCACCGGATCGTGGCAGCCACCGACCCCGGCCATGCGGTCAATCCGATGCAGATCGCCCACCAGATCGAAGGCTCGTTCGCCTATGGCCTGTCGGCATGCCTGTATGGCGAATGCACCGTCAAGGACGGTCGGATGGAGCAGCAAAACTTCGACACCTATCCGGTGATGCGGATGGCCGACATGCCGGCGGTGGAATCCATCGTCATGCCCTCTGGTGGTTTCTGGGGCGGCGTGGGCGAGCCGACGATCGCGGTCGCTGCGCCGGCGGTGCTCAATGCGGTGTTCGCCGCAACGGGCAAACGGGTCCGCACGCTGCCGCTGAAGCACACCGACCTGCGACGCGCCTAGCGGGCAGGCGGGCATGATCGGGACGAGTTCGGCACGCGGGCAGAAGGCCCGCGCCGCGATGGCCGTGGGCGCGGCGCTGGCCTGCCTGCCGCTCGCAGGCCGCGCCCAGAGTGGCGCCGACGACAGCACCGGCACCGGCATGGCCACCGCCAGCATCGCCACCGGCATTCCCCAGCCCCTGCATGAACGCCCCGGCGACCCACGGCAGGGCCGCGCGATCGTGGCCAGCCGGCAACGCGGGCTGTGCCTGCTCTGCCACCGCGCACCGATCCCCGAAGAGCGTTTCCAGGGCGACATCGGGCCCGATCTGGCCGGCGCCGGCGACCGGTGGACGAGCGCGCAGCTGCGCCTGCGGCTGGCCGATCCGCAACGTCTGAATCCGGGATCGCTGATGCCGTCCTATTTCCGAACCGATCACCTGCGCCAGGTCGCGCCGGCCTGGCGCGGGCGCACCGTCCTGGCAGCCGACGAGATCGAGGACGTGATCGCCTATCTGGCCAGCCTGCGAAGCACCACGTCGGCCGAGGCCGCGCGATGAGCGGCTCGCCTCGCCGGGCCTGGCTGGGCACACTCGCCGGACTGGCCTGTTCGCTGGCCGTGACGCCGGCCCGCGCCACGCGCGATGCGATGCAGGCGCAGATCGCAGCCTTCACCCGGGGGCGGCGCCACACCCCGGGAAGATCGAACTGAGCCTGCCCGAGATCGTCGAGAACGGCAATTCGGTTTCGGTCACGGTGCGGGTCGCCAGCCCGATGACCGATCAGGAGCACGTGCGCCGCATCGCGGTCTTCACCGAAAAGAACCCGCATCCGGATGTGCTGGAGATAGTCCTGGGTCCGCGCGCGGGCCGCGCACAGGTGTCGTTTCGGATGCGCATGGCCGATTCGCAGCAGATCAGCGCCGTCGCCGAACTGAGCGACGGCAGTTTCTGGAGCGCGACGGTGGACGTGGTCGTGGCCTTGGCCGCCTGCCTGGAATGACCCGCCGATGACCCAGGCCCTGCTCAATCTGCCGGCACGCGTGCGGCGCGGCGAGATTTTCGAGATCCGCGCGCTCGTGGCCCATCCGATGGAGACCGGACTGCGCACCGGGCCCCACGGCGGCATCGTGCCGCGCAACATCATCGAGCAGTTTCGCTGCACCTACGATGGCGTCGAGGTCTTCCGCGCCACGCTGCATCCGGCGATCACCGCCAATCCCTACCTGGCCTTCTTCACGCGCGCCACCCAGAGCGGCGTGATCGAATGCACCTGGATCGACGACCGCGGCGGGCACCAGCGCGCGAGCGCCTCCGTCACGGTGGAGTGATGCGGCCGGCATGGCTGCTCCTCGCTGCCTCGACCCTGGCGAGCGCGTCGGACATCGCAACCGCCCAGGCGCGGCGCTCGGGTTTCGCCGACATGAGCCCGGCCACCCGGGCCATGCAGGCCGACGACGCGGCCAATCCCGGGATGCTGTCGGTGCTCGAGGGCGCCGCGCAATGGAGCCGGCCCGCCGGCTCTGCGCAGCGGGCCTGCACGGACTGCCACGGCGAAGCGGCCCGGATGGCGGGGGTTGCCGTGCGCTACCCGGCCTTCGATGCGGCGGCCAATGCGCCGATCACGCTCGAGCAGCGCATCAATGCCTGCCGGGTACGCTGGCAGCAGGCCCCCGCGCTGGCCTGGGAGAGCCGCGAACTGCTCGCGCTCAGCGCGCTGATCGGGACCCAATCTCGCGGTCTGCCCATCGAAGCACCGAAGGATCCGCGGCTCTCGCCCTTTGTGGAGCGCGGGCGCCATCGATTCGAACAGCGGATCGGACAGCTGAACTTCTCGTGCCGAGACTGCCACGACACGCTGGCCGGCCGGCGCCTGGGAGCCGCCCTGATCCCGCAAGGACATCCCACCGGATACCCGATCTATCGCCTCGAATGGCAGTCGCTGGGATCCTTGCAGCGGCGCCTGCGCAACTGCATGACCGGTGTGCGAGCCGAGCCCCATGCATTCGGATCGGTCGAGCATGTCGAGCTCGAGTTGTACCTGCGGTCGCGGGCGGCCGGCATGGCCCTCGAAACACCGGCCGTACGCCCGTTGAAGGGGCCGCCCGGCCCGGCCCGCCCGGCGCGCCGCGGGCGCGGCCCCGCCCGGAAAGACCCCGCCGGGCGCCCCCCGCGCCGCCCGCCCCCGGCCGGCGGCCCCCCGGCCCCGCCCCGCCCCCCCCCCCCGGCGCGCCCAACCCGCCCGGGCGCCCCGCGGGGCCGGGCCCCCGCCCGCGCCCCGCGCGGCAAACGGCGCGGCCGCCCCGCGCCCCCCCCCGCCGGCCCCCGGCCCCGCCGCGGCCCCCCGACCCGCCCGAGCCCGCCGGGGGGGAACCCCCCGGGGCCCCCCCCGCCCCCGGCCGCCCCGGCCCGCCCGCGGCCGCGCGCGAGGGCGCCGGCCCGCCCCCCCGCCCCCCCCCCCCCCCCCGGCCCCCCCGGGCGGGGCGGGCCCGGCCGGCCCCCCGGCCGCCGGCCGGCCGCCGGCCGCCGCCGGGCCGCCGGGCCGCCGGGCGGCCCCCGCCCCCCCCCCCCCCCCCGCCCCCCTCGAGGCGCACGCAGGCCTGCCACAGCCGCGCGGACTACACTGCGACGGCCATCCTTCCATCAGTCGCCCGCGCGCCGCGGCGCGACGCCTTTGCGAAAGTTGTTCCGATGCCCCTCGCCATCGTCTGCATCCTGCTCGCGGGCCTGCTGCCCATCGTATCCACAGGCATCGCCAAAGCCGGTTTCAAAGGCTATGACAATCGCAACCCCCGCGATTGGCTGGCGCGCCAGACCGGTTTCCGGGCGCGCGCGAACGCGGCACAGGCCAATGCCTGGGAGGCGTTCCCATTCTTTGCCGCGGCGGTGCTGTCGGCGCAATGGATGGCCGTCCCGCAGGCCCGGATCGACGGGCTGGCCGTGGCCTTCGTCGTCCTGCGGGTGATCTACCTCGGACTGTACCTGGCGGACCGCGCGAACCTGCGCAGCCTGATCTGGATGGTCGGCTGGGGTGTCTGCATCGCGCTGTACCTGGCCAAGCTCTGGTGAGTGCAGGCGCGCCGGCTCAGCGCGCCACCGAACCGTACAGGTCGTGCTCGTCGGCCCGGGTGATCCGCACGCGCGCGAACTCGCCCACCCGCAGCGACGCGTGCGGGCGCACCAGCACGCGCCCGTCGATTTCGGGCGCGTCGGCCGCCGAGCGGCCCACCGCCTGAACCAGCTCACCGTCCTCGGCCACATGCAGCTCGTCGATCAGCACGTCGAGCGTGCGCTTGACGAAACGCTTGATCCGCCGGCGGCTGATCTCGGCCTGCACTTCCATGAATCGTGCCCGCCGCTCCTCGCGCACCTCCTCGGGCAGCGCACCAGGCAGGTCGTTGGCGGTTGCGCCATCGACCGGTGAATAGGCGAAGCAGCCGACGCGGTCGAGTTCGGCCTCGCGCAGGAAGTCGAGCAGGTACTGGAACTCGGCCTCGGTCTCGCCAGGGAATCCGGCAATGAAGGTGCTGCGGATCGTCAGGTCGGGACAGGCGGCCCGCCACGCCCGGATGCGTTCGATGTTGTGCTCGCCCGAGGCCGGGCGCTTCATCGCCTTGAGCACCCTCGGATGCGCGTGCTGGAAGGGCACGTCCAGGTAGGGCAGCACCTTGCCCGCCGCCATCAGTTCGATCACGCCATCGACGCTGGGATACGGGTACACGTAGTGCAGGCGAACCCACACCCCGAGCTCGCCGAGTTCGCGTGCGAGCTCGAGCATCCGGGTCTTGACCGGCCGGCCATTGACGAAGTCGGTCCGGTACTTGAGGTCGACACCATAGGCGCTGGTGTCCTGCGAGATCACCAGCAGCTCGCGCGCGCCGCCCTTGACCAGCGCTTCGGCCTCGCGCATGACCTCGCCGATCGGCCGGCTCACCAGGTCGCCGCGCATCGACGGAATGATGCAGAAGGCGCAGCGGTGGTTGCAGCCCTCGGAGATCTTCAGATAGGCATAGTGGCGCGGCGTCAGCTTGACGCCGCCGGAGGGCACCAGGTCGGTGAACGGGTCGTGGGGCTTGGGCAGATGCTGATGGACATGCCCCATGACCTCGGCCAGCGCGTGCGGCCCGGTCACCGCGAGCACCTTGGGATGGATGCCGGCCACCAGGTTGCGGCCGTCGCCGCCGGTCTTGGCGCCCAGGCAGCCGGTGACGATCACCTTGCCGTTTTCAGCCAGCGCCTCGCCGATCGCATCCAGCGATTCGGCCACCGCATCGTCGATGAAGCCGCAGGTGTTGACCACGACCAGATCGGAATCCGCGTAGCTGGGCGAGATGTCGTAGCCCTCGGCACGCAGCTGGGTGACGATCCGCTCGGAGTCGACCAGCGCCTTGGGGCAGCCGAGCGACACGAAGCCGACACGCGGCGCCCGGTCGGAGGTCCGGGCGCGGCGCCGCGGGGGCGCGATGGTTTTCTGGGTCATGTGAAAACGCCGCCCGCAGGCGGCGTGAGATTCGCTTTGGAGAGCCGGATTCTAGCCGCGGGACTACTTCTTGTCGCCCGGTGTCCCTTGGAAGGGAAAGGTATGGAACATCGAGCGGGCCTGCTGCTGCATCTGATCCTGCATCTGCACGAACAGGTTCTTGCTCTGTTCGATGTAGTTGCTCATCATGGTCTGGATCATCGGCGTCTGCACCGACATGAACTGGGTCCACATCTCGGGGCTGGGCAGCCCCTTGGTGTCGTAGAAGGCCTTGGACTGATCCTGCATCTTGCCCTGGATCTCGACGAAGGCGCCCATCGTCTTCTCGAGATAGGAGCCCATCATGCCCTGCATCGCGTGACCGTAAAACCGGATGATCTGCGACAGCATGATGGACGAGAACAGCGGCGCACCGCCCGCCTCCTCCTCCAGGAGGATCTGCAACAGAATGCTGCGGGTCAGGTCTTCGCCGCTCTTGGCATCGAGAACCTTGAAGTCCTCGCTCTCGAGAACCAACTGCTTGACGTCGGCCAGCGTGATGTAGGCACTCGTCTGGGTGTCGTAGAGCCGCCGGTTGGGGTATTTCTTGATCAGCCTCGAGGTGCTCGGCATGTACGGGGTCTCCGGGGAATCGAAAGAACAGTGAATCGGGCGAGCTCACACATCGTCGCCGGCTGCACCAGCCGGCGAAACCCCTCGCTCATCCCATATGCAGGCCGCCGTTGCACGAAAAATCTGCGCCGGTCGTGAAGCCGGCGTCGTCGGTCGACAGCCAGCCGCAGATCGAGCCGATTTCTTCGGCCTTGCCCAGCCGCCGAACCGGAATGGTCTGGATGATCTTCTCGCGCACGTCCTCGCGCACCGCCATCACCATGTCGGTCCCGATGTAGCCGGGCGAGACGGTGTTGACCGTGACGCCTTTGCTGGCCACTTCCTGGGCCAGCGCCATCGTGAAGCCGTGCATGCCGGCCTTGGCGGCCGAGTAGTTGGTCTGCCCGAACTGGCCTTTTTCGCCATTGACCGACGAGATGTTGATGATGCGTCCCCAGCCCGAATCGAGCATGCCGTCGATCACCTGCTTGGTGACGTTGAACAGCGAGTTCAGATTGGTCGAGATGACGGCATTCCAGTCATCCAGAGACATCTTGCGGAACACGCCATCGCGGGTGATGCCCGCGTTGTTGACCAGGATGGACGGGTTGCCGAGCTCGGCGCGAACTTTTTCGAAGGCCGCCTTGGTCGACTCCCAGTCGGACACGTTGCCTACCGACACGTGAAAGTGGTAACCGTCAGCCTTCTGCTCATCGATCCACTTGACGAAGTCGCGGGTGGGGCCGCAGCCGGCGACAACCTCGTAACCCATGTCGTGAAACTTGCGGCAAATGGCGGTCCCGATGCCGCCCATTCCGCCGGTGACGTATGCCAGCTTCTTGCTCATGTGAACTCCCTCTCCTTTGTTGGATTCTTGCCGGGTGATGCCGCCGCTGCCAGCAGCTCACAAGACATCTACTGTGGCGCACGCGCCTTCACGTAACTTCCCGGCGCCGGTTCCAGCGGCGGGTACTGCTTGTTGCCCACGCTGGCCGGCGCGGGTTGTTCGCCGCCCCGGTGCTCCTGCAGCCAGGCCGACCATTCCTGCCACCAGCTGCCCGGCCGTTCGGTGGCCGTGCTCAACCAGGCCTCGGGATCGGCGGGATACTGCGCCGGCCCGCTCCAGTAGCTGCGCTTGTTCTTGGTCACCGGATTGATCGCGCCGGCAATGTGGCCGCTGGCGCCCAGGACGAAACGCACCGGTCCGTCGAGCACCTGGGTGTTCGCATAGGCTGCGCGCCACGGCACGATGTGATCTTCGCGCGCGCCGAAAATGAAGGTCGGAAGCGCGATGCTGCGCAGGTCGATCGACTCGCCCACGCAGGTGAGGCGGCCGGGGATCTTCAGCTCGTTCTGCAGATACATGTGCCGCAGGTACCAGCAGTACATCGGGCCCGGCAGGTTGGTGCTGTCGGCGTTCCAGTACAGCAGGTCGAATGCCGGCGGCCGGTCGCCCTTCAGGTAATTGCTGACGACGTAGTTCCAGACCAGGTCATTGGGCCTCAGGAACGAGAAGGTCGTGGCCAGCTCCTGGCCCTTCAGGATGCCGTCGACCCCCAGCATCTGCTCGCGATAACGAACGAACGCTTCGTCGACGAAGATGCCCAGCACGCCGGGTTCGGCGAAGTCGAGCAGCGTGGTCATCAGCGTCATCGACTGCACGGGCCGCTCGCCACGCGCCGCCAGGGCCGCCAGCGCGGCGGCCAGGATGGTGCCCCCGACGCAGAATCCGAGCGCATTGATCGTCGGCGCGCCGCTGATTTCGCGCACGACGCGCAGGCATTCGAAGATGCCCTGCTCGAGATAGTCGTCCCAGGTCAGGCTGCCCTGATCGGGCCCGACGTTGCGCCAGCTCAGCATGAAAACCGTGTGGCCCTGCGACACCGCGTAGGCGACCAGCGAGTTGTCCGGCTGCAAGTCCATGATGTAGAACTTGTTGATGCAGGGCGGCACCAGCAGCAGCGGCCGCTTGGCAACCGCAGGCGTGGACGCCTCGTACTGGATCAGCTGCACCAGATCGTTCTGGAACACCACCGCGCCGGGACTGGTCGCGACATTGCGGCCAACCTCGAAGGCCTCTTCATCGGTCTGCGAAATGCGGCCTTTCTCGAGGTCGCTGACCAGGTTCTCCAGCCCGACACGCAGGCTCTCGCCGCGGGTTTCGAGAATCTTCTTCTGCGCCTCGGGGTTGGTGGCCAGAAAATTGGCGGGCGACAGCATGTCGACGAACTGCTGGGTCGCGAAGCGCACGCGCTCCTGGGTCCTGGTGTCGGCCTGCACCGACTCGGCCATCTTCTGCATGAACTCGCCATTGAGCAGATACAACGCCGCGGTCCATGAAAAGGGCCCGCTGTCGTGCCAGGCCTCATTGGCAAAACGGCGGTCGGTGAGGGTCGGGGCCGCGTGCTGGCTGGCACCGCTCACCAGCTGCTGCCATCGCCGCAGGTACTCGGACTGCAGTTCGGCCAGGCGGGCCGGCGGAATCTGCGCCGCCGGCAGCGCCGGCAGCAAGCCGCTGATCAGCGCCTCGGCCTGCGCCAGCGGTGAAACGGGCGCGCTGGCGGGAGCCTCGCGCCGGGCTGCGCTCGCGTTGCGCGTGGCGCCCGCTGCGGGCCGCGGTTGCGCGGTGGGCTCGGGTTTGCGGTCCGCCGCCCCCACCCGGGCGGGTTTGCCGCCCGAGGACGCTCGGGGTTTGGCGGCGGGCACGGCAGTCTTGCGGGCGGCCGCCGGCACGACCGGCGAAGGGCTCGGGGAGCGGCCCGATGCGGCCGGGGATTTGGCTGGCGCGGCCCGGACTCGGCCAGATGCGGCGGGCGGCAAGGCGGCCGGCACATCGGCGCCCGCGTTCATGCTGGGAACTGCTGACTTGCCGCGGCGGGAAGCCGACCCAGCCGCTGCGTTCTTGACGCTGGCGCGCGGTGCTGCGGCCCGTCCAACCTGCGCGGACTCTTTCGCGGATGCCATGTGTCCCCCTCCCTGCGGGGCGCATTCTCAGCACCCCAGAAATGCTTGTTAGACTGAATTCATTCTGCACCGCGCAAGACTTTTGTCAATCGACAGCCCTGCTCGGCAATCGGCCCGCCAAGTACGCGTTCGCCGACTCCTGAAGGCGGACTTTACACATACCGGCTTACGGTGCGCTTGCGCAGTCCGCAGCCCTCGCAGGCCGAACCATGTACATCGTCGCCATTGCCTGGCTCTACGTGCTGCTGCTGATCTCGATCATGCAGCCGACCGTATTCAGGGGGATCGTCACTTTCGTCGGCGCGGGACTCCTGCCGCTGGGCCTGCTGCTGTACCTGCTGGGCACTCCGCGACGCCGGCGCGACCTGGCCGCGCGCGTGGAAGCGACGGAAGCGACGGAAGCGCCGGAAGCGACGGAAGCGCCGTCGGGGCCATCGGTACCGCTCAATCCGCCGGATCGATCCAAATGAGGCTCGCCAGTCGTCCGGTGGTGCGATCACGCCGGTACGAAAAATAGCGTTCCGGATCGCCGACGGTGCAGCGGCCGCCGCCATGGACCGAGTCGATGCCCAGTTCCGCCAGGCGCTGGCGCGCCAGCAGATACAGATCGGCCTGCCACTTACCCGCCTCGCGCCCTGCCAGGAAGGCTGTGCCGGCCTGCGCGCTGTGCGCCATGAACGCTTCCCTGACCTCGTCACCGACCTCGAAGGACAGCGGACCGATGGCTGGGCCGAGCCAGGCCAGCCAGCGCGCATCAGAGGATGCCAGCCGCCGCGCAGCCGCCACCATTGCCTCGACCACTCCCCCGGCCAGCCCGCGCCAGCCGGCATGGGCCGCGCCGACGACAGTGCCTTCGTGATTGGTGAGCAGCACCGGCAGACAATCGGCCGACAGCACGGCCAGCACGACACCCGATCGATCGGTCACCGATGCGTCGGTGGCGGAAACGGCCGCGCCGCCGCCCGCGCAGCCGGCCCGATGCACCCGCACGCCGTGGACCTGATCGAGCCACACGGGCGGACTCGGCAGGCGGGCGGCCAGGCGCTCTCGATTCGCCGCGACGAATGCCGGGTCGTCGCCGCATTGCGCGCCCAGATTGAGCCCGTCAGCACCGGCCTGATCGCCCCAGGCGCCGACGCTGACGCCGCCCCGGCGCAGCGTGTGTCCGGCCCGCACTCGGGCAGGCGCCGGCCAGAGCGCAGGCTGCCAGGCGTCCCAACCCGTCGGATCTCGCCCGGGCATCAGCTCAATTCCATGGCCGGTCGGCCTTCTCGCGCCAGGCCAGCGGGTCGATTCCGCAGGCCTGGATCGCGTCGTTCAGATCGCCGGGAGGCTCCGCCCGCCAGGCCTTCTGGCCCGACCCGTCGGGATGCGCAAAGGCCAGGCGCCAGGCATGCAAGGCCTGACGGGCTATGACGCCCGGGCTTCCGGCATACAGCGCATCGCCGAGCAGGGCATGCCCCTCGTGCTGCAGATGCACCCGGATCTGATGCGTGCGCCCGGTTTCGAGACGGCATTCGACCAGGGTCACCGGCAGGCCGCGCCAATGGCCCGTGGCCAGCGGGCGCACATGCGTGCGGGCGGCCTTGCCGATGCCCGGGTCGACCACCGCCATGCGCGTGCGCACCCGGGGATCGCGACCGATCGGCGCATCGACGGTCATCGGTCCGCCGATCGCCCCGCCGGCCAGCGCCAGATAACGGCGCGACATCGACCGGTCGGCCAGTTGCGCACCCAGCACAGCCAGTGCGCGCTCGCTGGTCGCGACCACCATCAGGCCCGTGGTGTCCTTGTCGAGGCGATGGACGATGCCCGCCCGGGGCAGCAATGCCTGTGCCGGACGGTGATGCAGCAGGCCGTTGAGCAGGGTGCCGCGCCAATGCCCGGCCGCCGGATGGACGACGAGCCCGGCCTGCTTGTCGATGACCAGCACATCGTCGTCCTCGTGCACGATGACCAGAGGCACCGGATCCGGCTTGAAGGCCTGGTCGGCTTCCCGCGGCAGCACCCTGACCTGCAGTGTCTCGAAGCCCGCCAGACGGGTTGAAGGCGCCAGGGCACGCTGGGCGCACGACACCGCGCCCAGCGCGAGCCACTGCTGCAGCCGGGTGCGTGAAAGGCCCGGCACGCGGCCGGCCAGCGCCTCGGCCAGGAAGCGGTCGACGCGCTGCCCCACGCCGGCCGATGCCGAGATCTCGATGAGCGAAGGCTCGTCCTGCGGCGCAGGAGAAGGTTCGATATCGAGGGCGTCGTCGTCGCTGAATTCGTCGCCCGCGCCCCTGGCAGCCCGGCCTTCGGACCCCAGGGCGCTCACCGAGGGCACCCGATGGCTATAATCTGCCCCACTCACGAAGCCGCCGGACGGCCGCCCGCCATCGGGTGCGGCGCCCCGGGGCGCCGCCGGCCGGCAACGCACGGCGGATTCATCGAAAGACAATTGCAATGCACCGTACAGGCAGCCTCGAGGGCGGATCGATGTTCAAGGGACCGGCGCGACGCCTGCTGGCCTTGCTGGCCGGGCTGACCATCTTGCTGTCGGCCTGCAGCACCACCGACCAGCGCGACCCGACCCTCGGTTGGAACGCCGAGAAATTATACGCAGAGGCCCAGGAAGAAATGCGTTCCGGCCGCTATTCGGCGGCAGTCAAGATGCTCGAGAAGCTCGAGGCGCGCTATCCGTTCGGCCGCTGGGCTCAGCAGGCGCAGTTGAGCATTGCCTATGCTCAATACAAGGAGAACGACCGGGCGATGGCGCTGGCCTCGACCGACCGGTTCCTGAAGCAATTCCCGACCCATCCCGCGCTCGACTACATCTATTACCTGCGCGGCCTGATCAACTTTAATGAACAGCAGGGGTGGCTGGCCAGTCTGGGCGGGCAGGATCTGTCCGAGCGCGACCTGCAGGCGGCCCGTGAGGCCTTTGACGGCTTCCGCGAAGTGGTCACGCGGTTTCCCGGACAGCAAGTACGCCGCCGACTCGGAAGCGCGGATGAAGTACCTGGTCAATTCGATGGCCGCGGGCGAGGTCCATATCGCCCGCTACTACTACAAGCGCGGCGCCTATGTCGCGGCGATCAATCGCGCGCAGCTGGCCGTGCGGCAGTATCAGCAGGCGCCAGCCATCGAAGAAGCCCTCTACATCATGCTGATGTCGTACGAGCGGCTGGGCCTGGACGAATTGCGCAGCGACACCGAACGCGTGATGAAGACCAACTTTCCGCGCAGCGAACTGCTCAGCAAGGGCTATCAGTCGGACGATCGGCGCTGGTGGCAAGTGTGGAAATGAGGTCCGCGGGCTGATCGTCGAGCGCAGCCAGGAAGGCCAGCGCCTGTTCGGCCGACCGGGTCCGGGCAAAGGGCGGCAGGCTGCGCAGCAGCTGGCGCCCGTAGGGCCGGTCAGCCAGGCGCGAATCGCAGACCACCAGCAGTCCGCGATCGGTTTCTGAACGGATCATCCGGCCGGCGCCCTGCTTCAGGGCCATCGCGGCCGCCGGCATCTGCAGCTGCCGGAAAGGATCGCCCCCTTCGCGCCGCGTGGCTTCGATGCGCGCTCTGAGGACCGGGTCATCGGGCGGCGCGAATGGAAGTTTGTCGATCACGACCAGCGAGAGCTGGCGTCCGCGGACATCGACACCTTCCCAGAAGCTGGCGCTGCCGATCAGCACCGGCGCGGGCGCACTGCGAAAGCGCTCCAGCAGCTCGGCGCGCGGCGCGGTGCCCTGAACCAGCAGCGTCAGGGCACTCCCCTCGCGCTCCAGATGCTGTGCCAGCCGGCTGGCGAGCTGGTCGACCATCCGCAGTGTGGTGCACAGCACGAATGCCCGTCCCTGATTGGCCGTCAGCAAAGGCCGGATCGTCTCGAAGACCCGTTGCGGGAAATCAGACCCCGAGGGCTCGCCGATCCCCTGCGGCACGTAGAGCAGCCCATGGCGGGCAAAGTCGAACGGACTTTCCCAGGCGTGCGTGGCGGCATCCAGCATCCCGATCGCCCGCGCGAAATGGGTGAAGGTGCCGCTGACAGCCAAGGTCGCCGACACGAAGACCCAGGCACGCGGGCGTTGCGCGCGATGCCGGCGGAACGTGCCGGCCACCGACAACGGGGTGGCATGCAGTGTGACGCCGTAACTGCTGATCTCGGCCCAGGCCACGCGCAGGCCGTCATCCGCAGTCTCGTCTTCCGACAAGGCCGCGGCCTGCTCCGGCAGCGAGCCGGCCGCCGGCGCGGTGCCGGCAACAGCCACGCCGCCCTCAGGCACCGGAACCGTCGGTTCGCCATAGGCGTCCTGATCGTCTGGCTCGGCCTTGGGGCCCCGGCCGGTCTGCTCCAGAACCGAGTCCTGCCAGCGTTCGAGCTGCACGACGAGCTCGCCGGCCCGCAGGGCGCAGCGGGCCAGGTCGCGGCCGCGCTCGGCACTGGTGGCCAGCAGCGCGCGCAGGTCGGTCAGTGTCTCGACACATTGGGCGACGGCCCCCAGCAGTGCCTCGCGAGTGCGCAGCGCCGTGGCATCGAGGCGCGCCGGTTCGCCGGCGTGCAGCCGCAGTTCGCGCACCGCCTGCTCGATCTTGCGCGACTCGGTCGTCCAGTCGGCGGCATCGCGCGCTTCGGCCAGACCGGCGCGCAGCACGTCGCGGGCGAACTCGGTCAGCTTGCGGGTAGAGACCGAGGTGCCGAAAAATGAGGTCGCCACATCGGGCAACTGATGGGCCTCGTCGAAGATCACCGCGTCGGCGCTGGGCAGCAGATCGGCGACGCCCTCGTCGCGCAGCGCCAGGTCGGCGCAGAACAGATGGTGATTGACCACCACCAGGTCGGCCCGTTGCGCCGCCTGCCGCGCCTTCACCACGAAACAATCGCCATAGTCCGGGCACTCCTGCCCCAGGCAGTTTTCACGCGTGGAGCTGGCCAGCGCCCAGGCCGGAGCATCTTCCGAGACATCGGGCGCGCCGGCGCGATCGCCGCTGCGCGTGACCCCCGCGTAGCGGTCGATACGGCGCAGATCGACGATGTCTTCGCGGCGGGCGAACCGTCCGTCGGCCAGGTTGCGGCGCAGGTGATAACGGCAGATGTAGTTCGCTCGCCCCTTGAGCAGCGCGCACTCGACCTGGACCCCCAGCGCACGGACCACTTCCGGCAGATCGCGGTCGAACAGCTGATCCTGCAGGGTGCGCGTGCCGGTGGATACGATGATCCGCCCGCCCGACAGCAGCGCCGGCGTGAGGTAGGCGAAGGTCTTGCCGGTGCCGGTGCCCGCCTCGGCGATCAGGGCGCCGCGCGATTCGATCGCCGCCGCAATGGCACGCGCCAGCCCGAGCTGGCCTTCGCGGACCCGGTAGTCGGGATGGGCCTGGGCGAAGGGCCCCTCGGGCCCGAGAGCCCGCACCGCGACGCCCGCCAGGACGCCGTCACTGCTGTGTGATTCGGGCACTACGCGGGCTGGTCGGGCACGAGCTGCATCTGCAGCAGCGTGATCGAATCCTTGATCTGGAGCTTGCGCTTCTTGAGCCGGCGCAGCTGCAATTCATCGAAGCGGGTCTGCTGCCCGATCGCCTCGATCATGGCGTCAAGGCCGCGGTGCTCCAGCTGCAGCTCCGCGATACGGCGCCTGATGTCTTCGAGGTCTGTCATGGTTGAGTGTAAGCCGCAGGCGGACAAGCGGCTGAAGAGGCAATGATCACGCGTGGAATAATAGTCTTCACCATGTCCCCGGTACAGTCCGCCGCTCTGGTCGACCACAAGACCAGTCCTCATTCATCCGGCTCAGCCCCTCGCGAGGGGTCTGATCGGCCGCCGTCGACCGATATTGTCATCAGCGGCTGCACCGCCCAGCATCGGGGCGACCGCGCCGAACAGCAGGATCGCGTCGCGCTGCTGAGCGGCGCGCTGGCGCCGAGATGCGCGCTCGGAGTGCTGGCCGATGGCATGGGCGGCATGAGCGGCGGCGCACTGGCCGCCGACAACGTGCTGAATGCGACGCGGCGCCGCTTCGACGTCTTCCATCCCGAAACCGAAACCCCGGACCGATTCTTCGGCTCCGTGGTCGACGAGGTGCACACCGTGCTGCGCCTGGCGGCGATCACCTCCGAACTGGAACCCCACAGCACATTCGCGGCCGTACTGGTCCAGCCGGGCAGGGTCGACTGGTGCCACGTCGGCGACAGCCGTGTTTATCATTTTCGCGACGGACGCATCGAGCACTGCACGCGCGACGACACCTATGCGGCCCGGCTGGTCGACGAAGGTCGATTGCCTGATCATCGGGCGCGCCTGCATCCGTCGGCCCATTGCCTCGTCAATGCGATCGGGTCCGCGCGCGCACCGGTTCCCACGCTCGGCCGGCTGCTCTCGCCGCGTGCCGGCGACAGCTTCCTGCTGTGTTCAGATGGCCTGTGGGCTCACGTTGCGCCGATCGAACTGGCCGAAATCGTCGCCAGCCTGCCGCCGCGCGCGGCCGCCGCCCGCCTGATCGACCTGGCTCGCGCCCGCGCCGGCGGACGCGGCGACAACTGCTCGCTGGTCCTGCTCAAGCTCAGCGCTTAGGCGCGACGGGCGGGGCCGACCCGGGCGAACCAGAAGCGGCGGGGCCGGCGGCGAGGCCCCGACGCCGGCGCAGGCGCCCCCGTTGCCGTCGGGCGCGAAGCAGCCGCCCGCTGACGGTCTTCCTGCTCGCGCTCGCGAGCCCGCTCTTCGCGCTCCTTCTGGCGCTGCGCATAACGCGCCGCGTTGTCCGCAGCGGCGGCATCGCGCGCCTGGGCATCGCGCAGGCGTTGCGCGCGATCGGCCTCCCGCGCCCGCATCTGATCGATCGCCTGGCCCTCGCGCAGGCGCGAAGCCTCGATGCGCTCGCGGGTTTCCTGCTCGCGCTCAGCCCGCGCCTCGTTGCGCTCGCGGTTTCGGGTCTCGCGGATGATCTCCTGGGCGTGCCGCTCCAGGCGGCGCAGGCGATCGGCCGTCAGCCGGTGCAAGCGTTCTGTCTCGTCCACGCATCGATTGACCAGAAACCGCTTCGCGCAGTCGGCCAGCTTGAGCCGGCGTGCACGTTCGTTGCCGGCACGCACCCGGCGGACGTCCTCGAGCACCTGCTCGGCCTGCGCGGAATCGAGGACCGTGCTGGCGTCCGGCAGCCCGTCTTCGTCGGACTGGGCCCACGTCACCATCGGGACGGCGAGCACCAGCCACGCGAGCAGCAGCGCAACCCCGCGCAGGCGTACCGCTCTCAGGGACAACGATGCGCCAAAACGCCGGCGATCAGCGCGCATGGGCGTACCGCCACCGTGCCGGACCCGAAACTTCGAACAATGCCATGCGGTCAGTTTACGTCACTGCGGCGCCCGCGTCGGCCGTTCAGGTCAGGGCTCCCGCTGCACCGCGCCGCGGCGATTCGAGGTATTCGCGCGATTGCATCTCGATGATCCGGCTTACCGTGCGATGGAACTCGCCGGACATGGCGCCGGCCGTGTAGAGCTCCTCGGGGGGGCACTCGGCCGACATCAGCAGCTTGACCCGCTGGTCATACAACACATCGATCAGCCAGACAAAACGGCGCGCCTCAGAAGCCATGCCGGCACTCATCCGGGGAATATCGGACAGCACCACCGTGTGGAACTGCTGCGACAGCTCGAGATAGTCGTTTTGCGACCGCGGACCGCCGCACAGGGTTCGGAAGTCGAACCAGACCACGCCACCGGCGCGGCGCAAAGCCCGGATCTCCCGATTCTCGATCATCAGCCGCGGGTCTTCGTCGCGGGTCTCGGCCAGCGCCGCGAACGCCGCCCGCAGCTCGGCATCGGACTGTGCACCCAGCGGGCAATGGTAGGCCTGCACCTGCTCCATCGAGCGGCGACGATAATCGACGCCCACGTCCACCGACAGGACATCGAGCTGCGAGCACAGCAGCTCGATCGCCGGCAGGATGCGGTCGCGATGCAGACCATCCGGATACAGCGCCGAGGGAGCATAGTTCGACGTGATGACGAAGGTGACCCCGTGGCCGAACAGGCCACGCATCAGCCGCTCGAGGATCATGGCGTCGGCGATGTCCGAGACATGGAATTCGTCGAAGCAGATCAGCCGGTAGCGGCGCGCGATCCGGCGCGCCACCTCATCGAGCGGATTGGCCGAACCCTTCAGCTCGTCGAGCTCGCGGTGCACCCCGCGCATGAATTCGTGGAAGTGCACGCGGGTCTTGCGCACGACCGGCACGGCGCCGTAGAAGCAGTCCATCAGGAAGCTCTTGCCGCGCCCGACGCCGCCGTACAGCCAGACGCCGCGCGGCACATCGGGACGGCGGACGAGCTTCTTGAACGCATTGGAGCGCTGGGCCTTGAACGCCACCAGCTCCTCGTGCATGCGCTGCAGTCGCTCGATCGCCGCGGTTTGCGCGGCATCGGTCGTGTAGCCACGCTGCTGCAGTGCGGCCTCATAGGCCTGGAGAACATCCAATCGCAGACCCCGCGATCACATGTTCAGCGCACGGCGATCCGTCGCCAGCGCCGCTTCGCGCATCACCTCCGACATCGAGGGGTGCGGATGACAGACTCGCGCGATGTCTTCGGCCGAGGCCTTGAATTCCATCGCCACCGCCGCCTCGGCGATCAGGTCGGAGGCCGTCGCGGCAATGATATGAACGCCCAGCACCTCGTCGGTTCGCGCATCGGCAAGCACCTTGACGAATCCCTCGGCCGCCAGCATGCCCAGTGCCCGGCCGTTGGCCGCGAACGGGAACTGGCCGGCCTTGTACTCACGCCCCTCGGCCTTGAGCTGCTGTTCGGTACGTCCGACCCAGGCGATCTCGGGCGAGGTATAGATCACCCACGGGATGCAGTTGTAGTCGATGTGCGGCTGCTGACCCGCGATCAGCTCGGCCACCATCACGCCTTCGTCTTCGCCCTTGTGGGCCAGCATCGGCCCGCGCACCACATCGCCGATCGCGAACACGCCGGGCTGCGCGGTACGACAGTGATCGTCGACCTCGATGAACCCGCGCTCGTTGGGCGCCAGGCCGATCGACTCCAGCCCGAGCTTGTCGGTATTGGGCACGCGGCCCACCGACACGATCAGCTTGTCGACCACGAGCGAGCGCTGCTCACCGCTGGCATCGACGTACGGCACGGTGATGCCATCGGCAGAGCGGCTCACTTCGCCGATCTTCACCCCGAGCTGGATGTCCAGGCCCTGCTTGGTGAAGATCTTCCAGCACTCCTTGGCCACCGCTTCGTCGCAGGCCGCCAGAAAGCCCGGCATCGCCTCGAGCATGGTCACCGCGGAACCCAGGCGGCGCCAGACCGAGCCCAGCTCGAGGCCGATCACGCCCGCCCCGATCACACCCAGCCGCTTGGGCACCTCGGTGAAGACCAGCGCGCCTTCGTTGTCGCAGACGTCCACGTTGTCGACCGGCAATCCGGGCAGGTGGCGCGACTTCGATCCGGTTGCGATGATCACGTTGCGCGCTTCATTGATCTCGCTGGCATCGTCGCCGCTCACCTCGATCTTGTAGAAGCCATCGGCCGCGCCGACGAAGCGGCCGTGCCCCTTCAGCCAGGTGATCTTGTTCTTGCGGAACAGGAACTCGATTCCCTTGGTCATCTTGCTGACGATGCCGTCCTTGCGGGCGACCATCTTGGCCACGTCGACCTTGACGCCCTGCACTTCGATGCCGTGCTCATGCAGGTGGTGGGCCGCGTTTTCATATTCCTCGGACGAGGCGAGCAGCGCCTTGGAGGGAATGCAGCCCACGTTCAGGCAGGTGCCGCCCAGCGCCAGTTCGCCCGACGGGGTCTTCCATTTCTCGACGCAGGCAACCTTGAAGCCGAGCTGCGCGGCACGGATGGCCGAGATGTAGCCGGCCGGGCCGGCACCGATGACGATGACGTCGTAACGTTCACTCATGTGATGGCTCCCGGTTCGATCAGAGGTCCAGCAGGAGGCGGGCCGGATCTTCCAGCGCCTCCTTGATGGCGACCAGGAACAGCACGGCTTCGCGGCCGTCGATGATCCGGTGATCGTAGGACAGGGCCAGGTAGTTGATCGGACGAACGACCACCTGCCCATTCTCGACGACAGCCCGGTCCTTGGTGGCGTGCACGCCCAGGATGGCTGCCTGCGGCGGATTGATGATCGGCGTCGAGAGCATCGAGCCGAACACCCCGCCATTGGAGATCGAGAATGTGCCTCCGGTGAGGTCTTCCAGTCCGAGCTTGCCCTCGCCGGCGCGCTTGCCGTACTCGGAAATCTGCTTTTCGATCTGGGCGAAGCTCATCTGGTCGGCATTGCGAACGACCGGCACCACCAGGCCGCGCGGCGAACCGACCGCGACGCCGATGTCGAAGTAGCCGTGGTACACGATGTCGTTGCCGTCGACCGACGCATTGACCACCGGGAACTTCTTCAGGCCATGCACGGCCGCCTTGACGAAGAAGCTCATGAAGCCCAGACGAGCGCCGTGTTCCTTCTCGAAGCGCTCGAGATACTTCTTGCGCATGTCCATCACCGGCTGCATGTTCACTTCATTGAACGTGGTCAGAATGGCGTTGGTGGCCTGGGACTGCAGCAGGCGTTCGGCCACGCGCTGGCGCAGCCGCGACATCGCCACACGCTGCTCCGGGCGGCCCTCGAGCAGCTTGGAGGTATCCAGCGGCGCCCGAACCTGCGGCAGGCTGGATGCCGAGGCACCGGTGGGAATCGGCGGCGCGGAAGGCGCGACCGCAGCCGGCCGGACACCGGCTTCCAGGGCCGAAATCACGTCACCCTTGGTGATCCGGCCATCACGGCCGGTGCCCTGCACCTGGGCCGTGCCCAGGCTGTTCTCGGCCATCATCTTGGCGGCCGAGGGCATGGCGACATCGCCCTTGAGCCCGGCCGACGAAGGCGCGGGCGCCGACAAAGACCCAGGCGAGGCCTGGCTGGACGGCGCTGGGGTGGGCGCCGCAACGCTGACGGCCGGCGCGGTGCCGGCGGTTGCTTCGGTATCGATCACCGCGATCACTTCGCCCGCGACCACGGTCGCGCCATCGGGCTTGATCAGGCGGGCAATGACGCCCGCTTCCGGCGCCGGCAGTTCGAGCACCACCTTGTCGGTCTCGATGTCGATCATGTTTTCGTCGCGGGCGACCGCGTCGCCCGGTTTCTTGTGCCATTGCAGCAGCGTCGCCTCGGCGACCGATTCCGACAGTTGCGGAACCTTGACTTCGATCAGTGCCATGTTTTGACTCGCAATCCTGTTCAACGTATCTGGGGGGGCATGGGGCAGCGGGACGCCCCCGCCGGCTGCCAGGATGGGGCAGGCGGCCGGGCGCCCCCCGGCTGCTGCGGTGCCGATCAGCCCTTCTTGGCGCGCGCCTTGACCTCGCCCAGTGCCGCGGCGATCAGGTCCTTTTGCTGCGCATAGTGCTTGTCGTAGTAGCCGACCGCCGGCGATGCCGACGGCGGACGACCCGCATACGACAGCTTCTGGCCTTCCTTGAGCGCTTCCGAGATATGGTGCTGCACGTAGAACCAGCAGCCCTGGTTCTGCGGCTCGTCCTGGCACCAGACCACCTGGGTCGCGTTGGGAAACTTCTTCAGTTCGGTCTCGAAGGCCTTGTGCGCGAACGGGTAGATCTGCTCGAGTCGCAGCAGCGCGACGTCGTCGAGCTCGCGCTCCCGGCGCGCGGCCAGCAGGTCGTAATAGACCTTGCCCGAGCACAGCACGACCTTCTTGACCTTCTTGGGGTCGATGCCCGCCTGGGTCTCGCCGATGATCGTCTGGAACCCGCCCTTGGCGAACTCGTCCAGGTTGGACGTGGCCTCCTTGTTGCGCAGCAGGGACTTCGGCGTGAGGATCACCAGAGGCTTGCGGAACAGCCGGATCATCTGGCGCCGCAGCAGGTGGAAGATCTGGGCCGGTGTGGTGGGCTGGCAGACCTGCATGTTGTGCTCGGCGCACAGCTGCAGGAATCGCTCGACCCGTGCCGAAGAGTGCTCGGGGCCCTGCCCCTCGTAACCGTGCGGCAACATCATCGTGAGGCCCGAGACGCGGCCCCATTTGGTTTCGCCCGAGCTGATGAACTGGTCGATCACGACCTGCGCGCCATTGACGAAGTCGCCGAACTGCGCTTCCCAGATGACGAGCGTGTTGGGCTCGGCGGTGGCATAGCCGTACTCGAAACCCAGCACCGCTTCTTCGGACAGCACCGAATCGATGACGGTGAAGGGTCCCTGGTTGTCGGCCACGTGCTCCAGCGGGATGTAGTAGCCGGAATCCCACTTCTCGCGGTTCTGGTCGTGCAGCACCGCATGCCGATGCACGAAAGTGCCGCGGCCCGAATCCTGTCCGGACAGCCGCACGCCGTACCCCGAGGACAGCAGCGTGGCGTAGGCCAGGTGTTCGCCCATGCCCCAGTCGAGCGGCAGGTCGCCCGCGGCCATCGCGCGCCGGTCGGCGAGCACCTTCTCGACCAACGGGTGAACCTTGAGAGTGGCCGGCACGCTGGTGATGCGCGCGGCGATGCGCTTGAGCTCCGCCTTGGGCACCGCGGTGTCGGCCGCATCGGTCCATTTGCGGTTCAGGAAGGGCATCCAGTCGACCGCGAACTTGCTCTTGAAGTTCGACAGCACGGGGTCGGCGGTGTGCCGGCCTTCGTCCATCGCGTCGCGGAAGCGCTTGACCTGCTCGTCGCCGAAACCGGCGGGCACCAGTCCCTGCGCCGCCAGCTTGTCGGCATACAGCTTGCGCGTGCCCGGGTGCTGGGCAATCTTCTTGTACATCAGCGGCTGGGTGAGCGCCGGGGTGTCCTGTTCGTTATGGCCCAGGCGGCGGAAGCAGATGATGTCGACCACCACGTCCTTGGCGAACTTCTGGCGGAACTCGAGCGCGATCTGGGTTGCGAACACCACCGCGTCGGGGTCGTCGCCGTTCACGTGCAGCACCGGCGCCTCGATCATCTTGACCACGTCCGAACAATAGGTGGTCGAGCCCTTGTCGCGCGGATCGGAGGTGGTGAAGCCGATCTGGTTGTTGATGACGATGTGGACCGTGCCGAAAGTGCCATAGCCGCGCGTCTGGGCCAGGTTCAGGGTCTCCATGACCACGCCCTGGCCGGCGAAGGCGGCATCGCCGTGCACGATGACGGGCAGCACCTCGCTGCCGTTCTTGTCGCCGCGGCGGTCCATCCGCGCCTTGCAGGAGCCTTCGACCACCGGGTTGACGATTTCCAGGTGCGAAGGATTGAAAGCCAGCGACAGGTGCACCGGTCCGCCCGGGGTCGAGATGTCGCTGGAGAAGCCCTGGTGGTACTTGACGTCGCCGGCCGGCAGGTCGTCGGCGTGACGGCCCTCGAACTCGGCGAACAGGTCGGCCGGCATCTTGCCCAGCGTGTTGACCAGCACGTTCAGGCGCCCGCGGTGGGCCATTCCGATCACGATTTCCTGGATGCCGGATTCGCCGGCGCGCTGGATCAGGTCGTCCATGGCGGCGATGAAGCTCTCGCCGCCTTCCAGCGAGAACCGCTTCTGGCCGACATACCGGGTGTGCAGGTATTTTTCGATGCCTTCGGCCGCTGTCAGCTTCTCGAGGATGCGTTTGCGCTTTTCAGGCGAATAGCTGGCGCGGCCGCGGGTCGATTCCAGGCGCTCCTGGAGCCAGCGCTTCTGGGTCGGGTCCGAGATGTACATGAACTCGGCGCCGATGGTGCCGCAGTAGGTCTCGCGCAGGGCGCGCAGGATGTCGCGCAGCGTGGCCTGCTCGAAGCCGAAATAGGTGTTGCTGGCCGAGTAGATATTGGCGTGGTCGCCTTCGCTGAAGTCGTAGAACGCCGGCTCGAGCTCGGGAATCTGGGGGCGTTCCTGGCGTTTGAGCGGGTCGAGGTCGGCCCACAGCGATCCCAGGAAGCGGTAAGCGGCCACCAGCTGCTGGACGTAGACCTGCTTGCGCGCGGTCGAGGCGTCGCCGCCCATGACCCGCGGCTGCAGCGTGCCGTCCTTGGCCCGTTCGGCGAAACTCTGCACGATCGGCGCATGCGCGACATCGCGGGTTTGCGGATTGCCGTCGGCCGCCGGCACATGCTGGAGGTTGTCGAAATACTCGCGCCAACGCTCCGGGACGGAGCCAGGGTTGTTGAGGTAGCTCTCATACAGCTCCTCGACATAGGGCGCGTTGCCGCCGAACAGATACGAGTTCGACTGGAATGCTTTCATCATGGCGCTTCACCTTTCTTAACGAGCTTCTCGTTAAAGATGCTCGGACGCCGGATAAGCAGAGGCTCGATCAGCGGCGGCCGACGACCGCATTCCGGCTTCCGGATAGGCGGTTCGCGTCCTCAGACTGTGACAGGGGTTCAGGTCATAGGCAGGCTTTGGATGGAGTCGGATCTTAACACCCGCACCCCCGGGTCTCCCCCCATAGGCTCGAGGGAGGTTGATAGCCGACAGACGGTATTTGCGCTCAGTTGACGACACTTCGGCGCGACTAGATTGGCTGGCTGAAACTCGCGCAAACAGGCTCCAGCCCCTTGCTGCAGCGCCGCATTCCGGTGGCCTCATGTTGTCAGCCGAATCCAACGGTTTCAACAAATGAATCAGCAGACTGCCCTTTGACGGTTGCAGCTTTGCGACAAACGGCGCCCACGATAGACTCCCGCGCAGCATCAAGCCATGAGACCCGGGCTGCACCTGCCGCTCCGGGCGCAGGAGGAGATTCGTTGCAACCCACCGACATTCGCAACCCCGACTATTTCCACAAGGTCGTCGATTGCCAATGGGCCTGTCCGGCCCACACCCCGGTTCCGGAATACATCCGGCTGATCGCCGCTGGGCGTTATTCCGATGCCTACATGGTCAACTGGAAGTCCAACGTGTTCCCGGGCGTGCTCGGGCGCACCTGCGACCGTCCCTGCGAGCCGGCCTGCCGGCGCGGGCGCGTCGAGGAGGAACAGTCCGCCAAGCCGGAGCCGGTCGCAATCTGCCGCCTCAAGCGGGTCGCCGCCGACTTCAAGGACGACATCACCCACCTGCTGCCGGTCCCTGCCGTGCGCAAGAACGGCCGGCGTATTGCCTGCGTGGGTGCCGGACCGGCCTCGCTGACGGTCGCCCGCGATCTGGCGCCGCTGGGCTACGACGTGACCGTGTTCGACCGTGACTCGCGCGCCGGCGGCATGATCCGTTCGCAGATTCCACGCTTCCGCCTGCCTGAAGAAGTCATCGACGAAGAAACCGGCTACGTGCTCAAGCTCGGCGTCGATTTCCGCGGCGGTGTCGAGATCTCGTCGATGAACGCCCTGCTCGCCCAGGGGTTCGACGCGATCTTCGTCGGCTCGGGCGCGCCGCGCGGGCGCGACCTCGAACTGCCGGGCCGCCAGGAAGGCGCAGCCAACATCAAAGTCGGGATCGACTGGCTGTCCTCGGTGTCGTTCGGGCACGTCGAGAAGATCGGCAAGCGCGTCATCGTGCTGGGCGGAGGCAACACCGCGATGGACTGCTGCCGCACCGCCAAGCGGCTGGGCGGCGAAGACGTCAAGGTGATCGTGCGCTCGGGGTTCGAGGAAATGAAGGCCTCGCCCTGGGAGAAGGAAGACGCGGTCCACGAAGGCATCCCGATCCTGAACTTCCTGGTCCCCAAAGCCTTCCTGCACACCGCGGGAAAGCTGACCGGCATGAGTTTCGAGAAGGTCAAGGCCGTCTACGATGACAAGGGCCGGCGCAGCCTGGTTTCCACCGGCGAACCCGACCATGTTTTCGAATGCGACGATGTGCTGATCGCGGTCGGCCAGGAAAACGCCTTCCCCTGGATCGAAGCCGACAGCGGCATCGAGTTCGACAAATGGGGCCTGCCGGTGCTCGACACCGTCACCCTGCAGTCGACGCAGCCGCGTGTTTTCTTCGGCGGCGACTCGGCCCTCGGCCCCAAGAACATCATCTGGGCGGTTGCCCACGGCCACGATGCCGCCGTGTCGATCGACAAGTTTCTCAATGGCGAAGACGTGCGCGAGCGCCCTGCCCCCGGGGTGAACCTGGTGTCCCAGAAAATGGGCATCCACGAATGGAGCTACGACAACGAGGTCGCCCCGGACGCCCGCAACAAGGTGCCCTGGCGCGATGTCAACAAGTCGCTGCGCAACATCAAGATCGAAGTCGAGATGGGTTTCGATGTCGCCACCGCCTGGAAGGAAGCCCAGCGCTGCCTGAACTGCGACATCGAGACGGTGTTCAATGCCGGGCAGTGCATCGAGTGCGATGCCTGCGTCGACATCTGCCCGACCGACTGCATCACGTTCACCGCCAATGGCGAGGAGCCCGAGCTGCGCGAGCGGCTGCGCGCGCCTGCCACGAACGTGGAGCAGGACCTGTACGTGTCCGAGATCCTGAAAACCGGTCGCGTGATGGTCAAGGACGAAGACGTCTGCCTGCACTGCGGTCTGTGCGCCGAGCGCTGCCCGACCGGCGCCTGGGACATGCACAAGTTCCTGCTCAATGTCACCCACGCCGGCCCCGCTTGCCGGAGCCCCCAGCGAAAGGCCGCCTGAATCATGAGCGCCAACGCCACCAGCCGCATCCGCGGCGTCAACGATTTCGTCATCAAGTTCGCCAACGTCAACGGCTCGGGCTCGGCCTCGGCCAACGAGATGTTCGCCAAGAGCTTCCTGCGCATGGGTGTGCCGGTCAGTCCGCGCAACATCTTTCCCTCGAACATCCAGGGGCTGCCGACCTGGTACGAAGTGCGCGTCACCGAACAGGGCTACCTGGGGCGGCGCGGCGGGGTCGACATGATGGTCGCGATGAATCCGCAGACCTGGGACAAGGATGTCCTGGAGATCGAGGCGGGTGGCTACCTGCTGTACGACAGCACCAAGCCGCTGGCGGCCGGACGGGTGCGCCCGGACGTCCATCTGATCGGCGTGCCGCTGACCGAGATGTGCAATGCGGCCTACCAGGACCCGCGCGAGCGCCAGCTGCTGAAGAACATCATGTATGTCGGCGCGCTCGCGGCCATGCTCGAGATCGACACCGACGTCATTCCGCAGCTGCTGGGCGAGCAGTACAAGGGCAAGCAGAAGCTGATGGCGCCCAACCTGGATGCCTACAGCAAGGGCTACGACTACGCGAAGGCCAACCTGGCGGGCGCCTGCGACCTGTCGGTACGGCGCGCCTCCAATGTCGGCGACAAGATCTTCATCGACGGCAATGCGGCAGCTGCGCTGGGCTGCGTCTACGGCGGCGCATCGGTCTGCGCGTGGTATCCGATCACGCCTTCGTCGTCGGTCGCCGAAGCGTTCCAGAACTACTGCGCCAAGCTGCGCGTCGACAAGGAAACCGGCGAGAACCGCTTCGCGATCGTGCAGGCCGAGGACGAACTCGCCTCGATCGGCATGGTGGTGGGCGCCGGCTGGAACGGCGCGCGCGCCTTCACCGCCACCTCGGGCCCCGGCATCTCGCTGATGACCGAGTTCATCGGCCTGGCCTACTTCGCCGAGATCCCGGTCACCATCATCAACGTGCAGCGCGGCGGCCCGTCGACCGGCATGCCCACGCGCACCCAGCAGGCCGACCTGCACGCCTGTGCGTACGCCTCGCACGGCGATACCAAACACGTGCTGCTGCTGCCGGAAGACCCGCACGAATGCTTCGAGTTTTCGGCCCAGGCGCTCGACCTGGCCGACCGCCTGCAGACGCCGGTGTTCGTGATGACCGACCTGGACATCGGCATGAACCAGCGCCTGACCGCCCCCTTCACCTGGGACGACGCGCGCCAGTACGATCGCGGCAAGGTGATGACGGCCGAACAACTGCAGGAAGGCCGCGATTTCGGGCGCTACAAGGATGTCGACGGCGACGGCATTCCCTATCGCACCTATCCGGGCACGCACCCCACCAAGGGCGCCTACTTCACCCGCGGCACGACCAAGGATGCCTACGCCCGCTACTCCGAGACCGGTCCCGACTACGTCGAGAACGTGACCCGGCTGCTGCGCAAGTTCGCCACCGCCCGCGCGCTGGTGCCGCCGTCGGTACTGCGCTCGGCGACGCAGAAAACCCGCTTCGGAGTGATCTACTTCGGTTCGACCAGCCCGGCGATGCATGAGGCCAGCGACGTGTTCGAGCGCTCCGACATCCACGCCGACACGCTGCGCGTGCGGGCCTTCCCCTTCGATGCGGCGGTCGAGCGCTTCATCGAGGAACACGACACCATCTTCGTCGTCGAGCAGAACCGCGATGCGCAGCTGCGCTCGATGCTGGTCAACGAGCTCGAGGTTGCTCCGGCCCGCCTGGTCCCGATCCTGCACTTCGACGGCACGCCGATCACCGCACGCTTCATCGTGCGCGAGATCGGCGATCGCATCCGCGGCAGCAACGTCGAGCCGCTCACGCGCGGCAAGGCCGCCTGATCCCTTCGGGCGACGGCACGACATTCGAAAGCGCGAACGATGACCTACATCACCAAGCCGAAACTGCACCACCCGACCCTGCCGACCAATTCGCTGGGCTACACCCGCCGCGACTACGAAGGCAAGATCTCGACCCTTTGCGCCGGCTGTGGCCACGACTCCATCTCGGCCGCCATCATCCAGGCCTGCTGGGACCTGAGTATCGAACCCCACCGCGTCGCCAAGATGTCGGGCATCGGCTGCTCGTCCAAGACCCCGGACTACTTCCTGGGCAACTCGCACGGATTCAACACCGTGCATGGACGCATGCCCTCGGTGCTCACCGGCGCCAACCTGGCCAATCGCGAACTGATCTATCTGGGCGTGTCCGGCGACGGCGATTCCGCCTCGATCGGCCTGGGCCAGTTTGCCCATGTGATGCGCCGCGGGGTCAACATGACCTACATCGTCGAGAACAATGGCGTCTACGGCCTGACCAAGGGCCAGTTTTCAGCCACGGCCGACCAGGGGTCGAAGTCCAAGAAGGGGGTCGTCAACAGCGACTCGCCGATCGACCTGGTGTCGATGGCATTGCAGCTGGGGGCGACCTTCGTCGGCCGCAGCTTCTCGGGCGACAAGGAACAGCTGGTGCCGCTGATCAAGGCGGCCCTTGCCCATCCGGGCGCTGCCTTCATCGACGTGATCAGCCCCTGTGTGGCTTTCAACAACCACTCCGGCAGCACCAAGAGCTACGACTACGTGCGCGAGCACAACGAGGCCGTCAACCGCATCGACTTCATGCCCAAGCGCAGCGAGATCACCGCGCAATACGCGCCCGGTGATGTCACCGAGGTCGAGCAGCACGACGGCACCTTCCTGCGCCTGCGCAAGATCGCGCAGGACTACGATGCCACCGACAAGCTCGGCGCGATGTCCTTCATCCAGAAACATCAAGCCCAAGGAGAGGTCGTCACCGGCCTGCTGTATGTCGACTCCGACGCCAGCGACCTGCACACGGCCCTGCGCACCCCAGCCAGAGCACTAAACTCACTGCAAGCTGCCGACCTTTGCCCGGGCGTCGCCGCACTCGACCGGATCAACCACTCCCTGCGCTAACCCGACCGATGACCGCCAAACGAGCCCTGACGGTGGTGCCCGACGCACCGCGTACCCGCAGTCGCACCGCGCGCCCGCGTGCCGCACGCGCCGGCGACATTCCGCCTCGCCTGGACGCGGAGTCGATCGAAGCCTACACCGTCGAGAACGCGGTCGAGGCGGCCACGCAGGGACAGGCGGCGGCCATTGTCGACGTGATCCGCCAGGGAGGTGATCCGAGCGCCTTGGCCAAGACGCTCGAAGAACTGATCGGGGGCATGGCGGCCGACGACGCCGCACTGATCCGCGACACCTTGCTCAAGGGCGACAAGTCCCGTCAGACTGTCTCGACCAACCCCGACGAAGAGTTGGCCGAAGACTGGCGCGATGGCGGTTATCCGTATCGCAACCTGATGCTGCGGCGCAACTACGAGAAGCAGAAGTACCGGCTCCAGGTCGAACTGCTGAAGCTGCAGGCCTGGGCCAAGGAAACCGGTCAGCGCGTCGTCATCCTGTTCGAAGGCCGCGACGCGGCCGGCAAGGGCGGCACGATCAAGCGCCTGATGGAACACCTGAACCCGCGGGGCGCGCGGGTGGTGGCGCTGGAGAAGCCGTCCGAACTGGAACGCGGCCAATGGTACTTCCAGCGCTATGTGCAGCACCTGCCCACGCGCGGCGAGATCGTGCTGTTCGACCGGTCGTGGTACAACCGCGCCGGCGTCGAACGGGTCATGGGCTTTTGCAACGAGGACGAATACTCCGAGTTCATGCGCCAGGCGCCGGAGTTCGAACGTCACCTCGTGCGCAGCGGCATCCACCTGATCAAGTTCTGGTTCTCGGTCAGCCGCAAGGAACAGCGGCGGCGGTTCCGCGAACGCGAGGCGCATCCGCTCAAGCAATGGAAGCTCTCGCCGATCGACAAGGCGTCGCTCGACAAGTGGGAGGAATACACGAAGGCCAAGGAGGCGATGTTCTTCGCCACCGATACCGCCGATTCGCCCTGGACGGTCATCAAGAGCGACTGCAAGAAGCGCGCGCGCCTGAATGCGATGCGCTACATGCTGCACAAGCTGCCCTACACCAACAAGGACCTGGATGCGATCGGCATGGTCGATCCGCTGCTGGTCGGGCGCGCCCACGTCGTCTACGAGCGCGGCGAAAAGCGGATGGGCCCGCTGCTCTAGCCCGATCAGTCTGTACCTGCCCAGCTGGCGCGGTCAGCTGGGCGACCCACAAAAAAAGGCGCCCGGAAGCGCCTTTTTCTGTTTGGGCCGAGGCTGCGCCTCGGACCGGGGGTCAGCTCAGCGATTGCCGATCGGCTTGACGTCGCGAGCGGTGGCGCCGGTGAACAGCTGGCGCGGCCGGCCGATCTTCTGGTCGGGATCGGAAATCATCTCGTTCCACTGCGCAATCCAGCCGACGGTTCGCGCCATGGCGAAGATGCAGGTGAACATCGAGGTCGGGATGCCCAGTGCCTTTTGCACGATGCCCGAGTAGAAGTCGACATTCGGGTAGAGCTTGCGGCTGACGAAGTAATCGTCTTCCAGCGCGATCTTCTCGAGCGCCATGGCCAGCGCGAACGAGGGATCGTTCTCCAGGCCGAGTTCGCCCAGCACCTCGTAGCAGGTCTCGCGCATCAGCTTGGCGCGCGGATCGTAGTTCTTGTAGACCCGATGGCCGAAGCCCATCAGCTTGACCGTCGAATTCTTGTCCTTGACCTGCGCAACGAACTCGCCGATCTTGGCGACGCCACCCTGCGCCTGGATGCCATCGAGCATCTGCAGGCAGGCTTCGTTCGCACCGCCGTGTGCCGGCCCCCACAACGTGGCGATGCCGGCCGCGATGCAGGCGAACGGATTGGCGCCCGATGAACCGGCCAGGCGAACCGTCGAGGTCGAGGCGTTCTGTTCGTGATCGGCGTGCAGGATCAGGATCCGGTCGAGCGCCCGGACCAGCACGTCGTTGGGCTTGTAGTCTTCGCACGGCGTGCCGAACATCATCCGCATGAAGTTGGCCGAGTAGGACAGGTCATTGCGCGGATACATGAACGGCTGACCCGACGAGTACTTGTAGGCCATCGCGACCAGCGTGGGCATCTTCGCGACCAGGCGGATCGCCGAGACGAAACGGTGCTCGGGATTCTGGATGTCCAGCGAGTCGTGATAGAAAGCCGACAGCGCCCCCACGCAGCCCACCAGCACGGCCATCGGATGCGCGTCGCGGCGGAAGCCCTGGAAGAAGCGGGTCATCTGCTCGTGGACCATCGTGTGATGGATGACGCGGTTCTCGAAGTCCTTCTTCTGCGCCGGATTGGGCATGTCGCCGTTCAGCAGCAGGTAGCAGGTCTCGAGATAGTCGCAATTGACCGCGATCTGTTCGATCGGATAACCGCGATAAAGCAGTTCGCCCTTGTCCCCGTCGATGTAGGTGATCTTGGATTCGCACGCGGCCGTCGACAGGAAGCCCGGATCGAAGGTGAATTTGCCGCTCGCACCGTAGAGCTTGCGGATGTCGACCACATCGGGTCCGACCGTGCCCTTGTAGATCGGGAAATCAACGGAGGGCGTGCCGTCTGAGAACGACATCGTTGCTTTGTGCGGCGTGGTCATCTTAGTGATCCTTGTGGTCAATCGATGAGGAGGTTCGTCGGGGTCGGAAGGGTCAGACTTGGCGCAGCAGCGACAGGACTCTGGCGGCAGCCGGCGTGGCGGCATCGCCCTGCAGATCGGTGCGCGCCAGGATCAGGTCCAGCAGGTCGTTATCGGGGGCCTCGAGCAGCTGGTCGAGACCTTGGACATCGTCGTCCGACAACGACTGTTCGAATCGGTCGAGAAACCGGGTCAGGACCAGGTCATTTTCGAGCAGGCCACGCCGCGAGCGCCAGCGCAGCCGCCGCCGCCGCGCCGGATCGTCCTGGTGGGCCAGAGCCGGATCGGCCAGGAGCCCTGGGGCCGGACCAGCCTGTAGCGGGGCGGATTCGCTCGATGTCATGGCCGGATGTTCGATCAGACCGCGCGGCGGACCATCAGGTCTTTGATCTTGCCGATCGCGCGCGTCGGGTTCAAGCCCTTCGGGCAAACATCCACGCAATTCATGATCGAGTGGCAGCGGAACAGGCGATAGGGGTCTTCGAGGTTATCGAGCCGCTCGCTGGTCGCCTGGTCACGGCTGTCGGCGATGAACCGATAGGCCTGAAGCAGGCCGGCCGGGCCGACGAACTTGTCGGGATTCCACCAGAACGACGGGCAGGACGTCGAACAGCAGGCGCACAGGATGCACTCATACAGGCCATCGAGCTCTTCGCGCTCTTCAGGACTCTGCAGGCGCTCTTTTTCGGGCGGCGGCATGTCGTTGATCAGGAACGGCTTGATCGAGTGGTACTGCTTGAAGAACTGCGTCATGTCGACGATCAGGTCGCGCACCACCGGCAGTCCGGGCAGCGGCTTGAGCACGATCGGCTGCTTCAGGTCGCGCAGGTTGGTGATGCAGGCCAGGCCGTTCTTGCCGTTGATGTTCATCGCGTCCGAACCGCAGACGCCTTCGCGGCACGAGCGGCGATACGACACGGAGTCGTCAGTGGTCTGCTTGATGCGCATCAGCGCGTCGAGCAGCATCTTGTCGGTGGGCTGCAGCTCCACCTCGATGTTTTGCATGTAGGGCCGCTCGTCCTTGTCCGGGTCGTAGCGATAGATCGAGAACTTCACGACCTGCTTGGCGGCGGACGCCGGGGCTTTGGTCGACTGCGGGGCTGCGATGGTTGCGCTCATGAGTGTCTTGCGTCTTTCTTAGAAAGTACGCGCCTTCGGCTCGAATGTGTCGACCGTCAGCGGCTTCATGTTCACCGGTTTGTAGTCCAGGCGATTGCCTTCGGAGTACCACAGCGAGTGCTTGATCCACTGCGCGTCGTCGCGATCGGGGAAGTCGCGGTGGGCGTGCGCGCCGCGGCTTTCCTTGCGCGCTTCAGCCGACACGATCGTCGCCTTGGCGGTCTCGGTCAGATTGTCCAGTTCAAGGGCTTCGACACGGGCGGTGTTGAACACCTTGCTCTTGTCCTTGATGTGGACGTTGCGCGCACGCTTGTCGAGTTCGAGAATCTGGGAGACGCCTTCCTTCAGGAGGTCCGAGGTTCGGAACACGCCGCAATGCGCCTGCATCGAGCGGCGGATGTCATTGGCCACGTCCTGGGTGTTCTCGCCGCTGGTCGAGCCATCGAGCCGGGCCAGCCGCGCGAGCGTGGCGTCGCCGGTGTTGTCCGGCAGCCGTTTGTGGCCTTCGTCCTTGAACTTGCTGGCGACGATGTGGTTGCCGGCTGCGCGCCCGAACACAACCAGGTCGAGCAGCGAATTGGTGCCAAGCCGATTGGCGCCGTGCACCGACACGCAGGCGCATTCGCCGATCGCGTACAGGCCGCTGACCACCGCGTTCGGATTGCCATCCTTGGGCGCAACGACCTGGCCATGAAAGTTGGTCGGGATACCGCCCATCTGGTAATGGATGGTCGGCACCACCGGGATCGGATCCTTGATGGGGTCGACGTTGGCGAACTTGATCGCGATTTCGCGAATCGACGGGAGCCGCTTCATGATGGTGTCGGCGCCCAGGTGATCGAGCTTGAGCAGCACGTAGTCGCCGTCGGGGCCCGCTCCGCGTCCTTCCTTGATCTCCTGGTCCATCGAGCGGGAAACGAAGTCGCGCGGCGCCAGGTCTTTCAAGGTGGGGGCATAACGCTCCATGAAGCGCTCGCCATGCTTGTTCAGCAGGATGCCGCCCTCGCCCCGCACGCCTTCGGTGATCAGCACGCCGGCACCCGCCACACCGGTCGGGTGGAACTGCCAGAACTCCATGTCTTCCAGCGGAATGCCGGCGCGCGCCGCCATGCCCATGCCATCGCCGGTATTGATGAACGCATTGGTCGACGCCGCCCAGATCCGGCCCGCGCCGCCCGTGGCGAACACCGTCACCTTGGATTCGAGGATCATGACCTCGCCGGTTTCCATCTCGAGCGCGATGACGCCCACGCAATCGCCTTCGGCATTGCGCAGGATATCCAGCGCCATCCACTCGACGAAGAACTGGGTGCGGGCGCGCACGTTGCGCTGATACAGCGTGTGCAGCAGCGCGTGACCGGTGCGGTCGGCGGCCGCGCAGGCGCGCTGCACCGGCTTTTCGCCGAAATTGGCCGTGTGGCCGCCGAACGGGCGCTGATAGATGGTGCCGTCGGGATTGCGATCGAACGGCATGCCGAAGTGTTCGAGCTCGTAGACGACCTTGGGCGCCTCGCGGCACATGAACTCGATGGCGTCCTGGTCGCCCAGGTAGTCCGAACCCTTGACGGTGTCGAACATGTGCCAGTACCAGTTGTCCTCGCTCATGTTGCCCAGCGAGGCACCGATGCCGCCCTGGGCAGCGACCGTGTGCGACCGGGTCGGGAACACCTTCGAGAGCACCGCGACGCTGTAGCCGGCCTCGGCCAGCTGCAGCGAACAGCGCATGCCGGCGCCACCGGCGCCGATGATCACCGCGTCGAACTTGCGCCGGGGCAGGTTGTTCGCAAGATGGTTGAGCACTTCGGCCATCTCAAACTCTCCAGAGAGTGATGACTGCCCAGCAGGCATAGCCGGCGAGCAGCACGATCGTGACGACCTGCGCAAACAGGCGCACACCGGTCGACTTGATGTAGTCCATGAAGATGTCGCGCACGCCGATCCAGGCGTGATACATCAGCGACAGCAGGGCCAGCAGGGTCAGCACCTTCATCCAGCCGCTGGCGAACAGACCCGCCCAGCTGCCGTAATTGAGTTCCGGCGTGAACAGCAGCGCGACCAGCAGAACCAGGGTGTACAGCGCCAGCAGGACCGCGCTGACCCGCTGCGCGAGCCAGTCGCGCATGCCGTAGTGCGCACCGACGATGATTCGTTTGGTGGTCATGTCAGAAGGCTCCGAACAGCTTCAGCGCGATGATGGCGGTCAGCGCCAGCTGACCGCCAGCACGACCCCGGCCGAGGTCTTGGACTGCTCTTTTTCCGTGCCGACATGGAGGTCGAGCAGCAGGTAGCGGATGCCCGCGCAAAAATGATGCAGGTAGGCCCAGATGAATCCGACCAGCACCAGCTTGACCAGCGGCGAAGCGACGACCGCGCGATACGACTCGAAACTGATCTCAGACGTGATGCTCTGCTGGAACAGATAGAGAATGAAGGGCAGTCCGAACAGGAACATCAGCGCGCCGCTGATCCGGTGCAGGATCGAGACGACGCCGGCCAGGGGCAGCCGGTATTGGACAATTTGGGAAACATGAATATTGGTGTACTGCGGTCGGGCCCGAGGGCCCTGCTTAACAGCTGGATCAGCCATCTAGTCCTCGACGGAGTCGGTTCACGTGGAGCAATGCAAAACCTGCGTATTCTGAAGCATTTTGGCGCGGCGCACCATCAACGCCCCCGGCAGGCGGTTCATATCGCTCAACTGAGCTCATTGAAATAGTGAAAGCGTTCGGTGACGTACTGGCCTCGGCGGACCTCCACGGGCTGGTCTTCGTAAGTGTAAGAGACACGCTCGACTTCGAGCAGGGGCGTGCCGGACGCAACCGCCAGCCACTGGACGGCCTCGGCATCGGCGCCGATCGCCCGGATCGATTCGGTCGCACGAATCATCCGGACACCGAATTCCGATTCGAACATGCCGTACAGGGGCCCTACCGAAGCACCAAGCCGCTCGGCGCTCAGGCCCCGGAACAGCGCCCCCGGCAGCCAGATCTCGTCGAGCACGGTGGGATGGCCTTCGAACGCCAGCAGCCGCCGGATGAACACCACGGTTTCGCCGGCGCGCAGCTGCAGCAGCCGGGACACCTCGCCGGGGGCGCGCAGGCGCCGGCATTCCAGGATGCGGCTGTCCATCGGGCCGGCTTCGCCGCCGCCGTCACGACGCAGCCGCAGAAACCGGAACTGGGCACGTGCCTCGTGGTGGGTGGCAACGAAGGTGCCGCGCCCCTGCCGGCGCACCAGCAGGTTTTCGGTGGCGAGCTCGTCGATGGCCTTGCGAACCGTCCCCTGGCTGACACCGAACCGACCGGCCAGTTCGGTCTCGCTGGGAATGGCCTCGCCAGGCTTCCAGTCGCCCGCCTGCAGGCCGCGGGTGATCAGCCCCTTGATCTGGCGATACAAGGGGCTGAACGTGGGCGCATCATTGCGCACGGACTCGCCTTCGCGGCGGGAATCGCTCATGGTGACGATTGAAGCACAGCGATTGCACGATTTCAATAACTTATGTCTTATATAAGATAGCTTTTCGAATTGACAGAAAATCCGCCGAAAGCCTACACTGCGTGAAACGCGCAGCGTTCGCGAGGGCGAACCCAAGGGCGAACCACACGCCCGGGCGTTTTCCATCTCAACCGCACATCACCGCGAGGTTCCCAGATGACCAAACCCGTCAAGCGCGTCGCCGTTACCGGCGCAGCAGGCCAGATCGGCTACAGCCTCCTGTTTCGCATCGCCAACGGCGACATGCTCGGCAAAGACCAGCCCGTGATCCTGCAGCTGCTCGACATCACCGCGGCGCTGCCGGCGGTGCGCGGTGTCGTGATGGAACTGGAAGACTGCGCTTTCCCGCTGCTGGCCGGCGTGGTCGTCACCGACGACCCCAAGACCGCGTTCCGCGACGCCGACTGCGCCATCCTGGTCGGCGCCCGCCCGCGCAGCAAGGGCATGGAACGCAAGGACCTGCTCGAAGCCAACGGCGCCATCTTCACCGTGCAGGGTCGCGCGCTGGACGAAGCGGCCAGCCGCGACTGCCGCATCCTGGTGGTCGGCAACCCGGCCAACACCAATGCCTACATTGCGATGAAGTCGGCCCCCGGCCTGCCCAAGAAGAACTTCACCGCCATGCTGCGGCTCGATCACAACCGGGCGCTGTCGCAGATCGCCGCCCGCAGCGGCAAGCCGGTCGCCAGCATCGAGAAGCTCGCTGTCTGGGGCAATCATTCGCCCACGATGTACGCCGACTATCGTTTCGCGACCATCGACGGCCAGTCGGTCAAGACCCTGATCAACGACGAGGCCTGGAATCGCGACGTGTTCCTGCCCACGGTCGGCAAGCGCGGCGCCGCCATCATCGAGGCGCGCGGCCTGTCGTCGGCCGCGTCGGCGGCCAACGCGGCCATCGACCACATGCACGACTGGATGCTGGGCACGAACGGCAAATGGGTCACGATGGGTATCCCGTCGGACGGCGCCTACGGCATCCCGGAAGACGTCATGTTCGGGTACCCGGTCACCTGCGCCAATGGCGAATACACGCTGGTCAAGGGCCTCGAGATCGACGAGTTCTCGCGGTCGCGCATCGACATCACGCTGAAGGAACTCCTCGAAGAACGCGACGGCGTCAAGCACCTGCTGGCCTGACCGCGCCTGCTGCCCGCGCAGGTGATCCACGTGCACCCCAGCAAGGCTCTCCACGGCAAGGCAGAGCCCGCGCCGGTCGCCTTGCCGGTGTGCGATCACTACGCGGGCAGCGAAGCGCTGCTGGTGAAGTCGCTGGCCCTGCAGGCCAGGCTGGGCCCGGTCTTCGACATCACCGCCGACTGCGAGGACTCGCCGCCCGGCCACGAAGCCGCCCATGCGGCGATGGTGGGCGCGCTCATCGCATCGCCCGATAACCGCTTCGCGCGAGTCGGCCTGCGGATCCACGATCCCGCCCAGCGCCACTGGCATAGCGATCTCGAGATCGTGATCCGGGCGGCTGGTGCGCAGTTGGCCTACGTCACCGTGCCCAAGGTCGAAGACCTCGAGTCCCTCGAGCGCGTGATCGCGGCGGTCGACGACATCGCCCAGCAATGCGGTGTTCGCCGCGAGATTCCCATCCACACGCTGATCGAAACCCATGGCGGGCTGCACGCCGCATGGGAACTGGCCGCCCATCCGCGAGTCCAGTGTCTGGCGTTCGGCCTGATCGGCTACGTCGCCCGCTTCGATGGCGCACTCCCGCCGGCCGTGCTCACTTCCCCCGGTCAGTTCGACAACCCCGTGGTGCGGCGCGCCAAGGCAGACGTCTCGGTGGCGGCCCATGCCGCCGGAAAGGTTGCGGCACACAACGTCTGCATCGACCTGGCCGATCCGCAAGACGCCCATCGTGATGCGGCCCGCGCGAGCGCCGAGTTCGGCTTCTCCCGGATGTGGAGCATCCATCCCACGCAAATCGCCCCGATCATCGACGCCCTGCGCCCCTCAGCCGGTCTGATCCGCGAAGCGACCGATATCCTTCTGGCCGCACAGGCGGCCGGCTGGCAGCCGATGCGCCGCGAGGGCCGGATGCTCGACCACGCCGGGTATCGGTACTGGTGGGGCGTGCTGCGCCGCGCCGAGGCCGCCGCAGCCCCTCTCCCCGACGACGCGCGTGCCGCGTTCTTCCCCGTCGCCCCCCATTCGAACCCGAGGATATCCCGATGACACCCGGTCAAAAATTCCGTGCCGCCCTGGCCCAGGAGCGCCCCCTGCAGATTCCCGGCGCCATCAATGCCAACCACGCACTGCTGGCCAAGCGGGCCGGCTTCAAGGCGATCTACCTGTCCGGCGGCGGCGTGGCTGCCGGCTCGCTCGGCCTGCCCGACCTGGGGATTTCGGGTCTGGACGACGTGCTGACCGACGTGCGCCGCATCACCGATGTCTGCGACCTGCCGCTGCTGGTCGACGTCGATACCGGGTTCGGTGCGTCCGCCTTCAACGTCGCACGAACCACCAAGTCGCTGATCAAGTTCGGCGCCGCCGCGATGCACATCGAGGATCAGGTCGGCGCCAAGCGATGCGGCCATCGGCCCAACAAGGAAATCGTCACCCAGGACGAGATGGTCGACCGCATCAAGGCCGCCGCCGATGCCCGCACCGACAAGGACTTCTTCATCATGGCCCGCACCGACGCGCTGGCCGTCGAGGGGCTGGAAGCCACGATAGAGCGCGCGGTCGCCTGTGTCGAAGCCGGGGCAGACGGCATTTTCCCCGAGGCCATGACCGAACTGTCGATGTACCGCCGCTTCGTCGATGCGGTCAAGGTGCCGGTGCTCGCGAACCTGACCGAGTTCGGCCAGACCCCGCTGTTCACCGTCGAAGAGCTGCGCACCGTCGACATCGCGATGGTGCTGTATCCGCTGTCGGCGTTCCGGGCCATGAACAAGGCCGCCCAGAACGTCTACGAGACCTTGCGCCGCGATGGCACCCAGGCCGCGGTCGTGCCCCAGATGCAGACCCGCCAGGAGCTCTACGATTCCATCGGCTACTGGGACTTCGAGAACAAGCTCGACGCCCTGTTCGCCCAGCAGCGCAAGGGCTGAACGGCTCCGCGCGCTTCCGGGGCCCGTTCGCCGCCATGCCGGATCCGGATGTGTTCGAACAGAGCCTGGCGCACGCGCGGGAGGTGGCCCGCCTGCGCGGGCCGCGGGTCTCGCTCGGCCCCTGGCAGCCGGACGACCGTCCACTGTTCGCTGCCCTGAACGCCGACCCCGAAACCATGCGCTGGTTTCCATCCGTGCTCGACCGGCAGCAGTCCGATGCGCTGGCCGACACGATCGAAGCGGCGCTGGCACGGCGCGGCTGGGGCTGGTGGGCGGCGCGCCAGGAAGATGGCGAGTTCATCGGTTTTGTCGGCCTGAACGTGCCGCGATTCGAGGCGCCGTTCATGCCCGCCGTCGAAATCGGGTGGCGGCTGGCACGCGCCCACTGGAACCGCGGCTACGCCTCGGAGGCCGCGGCGCTGGCGCTCGACTACGCCTTCGGCACGCTGGCGCTGGCCGAAGTCGTCGCGTTTACCACTGTCGACAACCTGCGCTCGCGCCGGGTCATGGAGCGCCTTCACATGCGCCACGACCCTGCCGACGATTTCGATCACCCCGCGCTGGCAGACGGCCACCCGCTGCGCCGGCACGTGCTGTACCGCATCGGCCGCGCCGACCACTTTAATCTGTTCAACGAACGCACTCGAAGGAGGGATGCCCCATGAGCCAAGAATCCGCCCCCGCCAGCGGCCCCAAGCCCAAGAAATCCGTTGCCCTGTCCGGCGTGACCGCCGGCAATACCGCGCTGTGCACTGTCGGGCGTACCGGCAACGACCTGCACTACCGTGGCTACGACATCCTCGACATAGCCGACGCGGCGGAGTTCGAGGAGATCGCCTATCTGCTGGTGCACGGCAAGTTGCCCAACCGTGCCGAACTGGCGGCCTACAAGGCCAGCCTGCGCGCCATGCGCGGCATCCCGGCCGCGGTCAAGACCGTGCTCGAGAGCCTGCCGGCCAGCGCGCACCCGATGGACGTGATGCGCACCGCCGTGTCGGCGCTGGGCTGCAATCTGCCTGAAAAGGACGATCACAACACGCCGGGCGCCCGCGACATCGCCGATCGCCTGATGGCCTCGCTGGGTTCGATGCTGCTGTACTGGTATCACTTCAGCACCAACGGCAAGCGCATCGACGTCGAAACCGATGACGAATCGATCGGCGGCCATTTCCTGCACCTGCTGCACGGCCGCAAGCCCTCGGCGCTCTGGGAGAAGGCGATGCATACCTCGCTGATCCTGTATGCCGAACACGAATTCAACGCCTCCACCTTCGCCTGCCGTGTCGTCGCCGGAACCGGCTCCGACATGTACTCGGCCATCACCGGCGGCATCGGCGCGCTGCGCGGGCCCAAGCACGGCGGTGCCAACGAGGTCGCGTTCGAAGTCCAGAAACGCTACGACTCCCCCGACGACGCCGAGGCCGACGTCCGCCGCCGAGTCGAGAACAAGGAGGTCGTGATCGGATTCGGGCACCCCGTCTACACGATCTCCGATCCGCGCAACAAGGTGATCAAGGAAGTGGCGCGCCAGTTGTCAGTCGATGCCGGTACCACCAAGATGTTCGACATCGCCGACCGCCTCGAGACTGTGATGTGGAGCGCCAAGAAGATGTTCCCCAACCTCGACTGGTTCAGCGCCGTCAGCTACCACATGATGGGCGTGCCCACGGCGATGTTCACGCCGCTGTTCGTGATCTCGCGCACGTCGGGTTGGGCGGCCCACATCATCGAGCAGCGGATCGACAACAAGATCATCCGACCCAGCGGCAATTACACCGGCCCCGAGAACCTCAAGTTCGTGCCGCTGGCCGCCCGGCCCTGATCGCCGCCCCCTCGAAAGCCGCCCGCATGCCGACATCGCTTTCCGTTCGCCAACCCCGCCACGCCACCACCTGGCTGTGCCTGGGGCTGGTCACGCTGCTGGCGGCGTGCGCCGCGGCGCCCGAGTCGCCGGTTGCCGCCTCGCCGCCGCCGCTGCGCGACGTCACACCCGCGCCCGCAGCGCCCGTCGCAGCACCTGCACCTGCGCCTGCCACAGCCGCTGCACCCGCGCCGGCGCCACTCGCGCAAACTCCCGCGGACCTGACGGTGCCCCCGGCACCACCGATCCTGCGCGGCGAGGAGGTCCAGTCGAGCGGACAACCCAAGGCGGCGCCATCCGGGCCGCCTTTCGATGCGGGCGGCTCTCTGTCGATGGAGCCGGGCCTGTACCGCTGCGAACTGAACCGCCGGGTGGTGGTTCGCCGGATCGCGCCCGATGGCCAGTCGATGGTCATCAACTGGCTGGGCAAGGACGCCTCTCTGCAGGCGGTGCGCGCGCGCAGCGGCGCGCTGCGCTTCGAGAACGTGCAGGCCGGCATGGTCTGGATCGTGATCGTCGGCAAGTCGATGCTGCTCGATTCGCGTGCCGGGCGCACGCTGGCCAACGAGTGCAAGCTTTGAGGTCCAACGCGCCGCTGCCATCGCACCGCGCCAGGCTCATCCGCTGACGTGACCCGGACCCGCCTGATCCTGATCGCGATGACATCCGCCGCGATAGTCTCGGCGCTGGGATCGGCGCGGCTGCACGCCCAGGGCTCGGCACCCTCGGCCACCGGCCCGGGCGACGCGCCCGCGGCAGCCGGTGGCGGCCCCGCAACGGCCCGCGTTTCCCAAGCGGCGCACCGGCCTTTGGGAAATCCGCAGCGTCGGTTCCCAGGCAGCGGGCCTGCCGGCCATGCAGTTCTGCGTCGGCGAGAACACCGACACCGCGGACTCGCATCTGGACCGCACGCCAGGCGCGCGTGGCGCCTGCACGCTGGGGGCGTTCGTGCGGGCGGGCGATGCCTGGCTGTCGGAATCGATCTGTCGCGAATCCCGCACCACAGTCACCAGCCGCGCCGTTGCGTCGGGAAATTTCGACAGCGAATACCGCATCGACACGCTCGTCACGTATGATCCGCCGCTTGGCGGCGTGCGCCGCGAGGACAAGGATGCCGTCGCTGCACGCTGGATCGGCGCCTGTGCCCCCGCGCAGCGCCCGGGCGACATGATCATTCCCGGCATGGGAACATTGAACATGACCGACGGCGGCTTCAGACCCGAACCGGAACCGCGGCCGCCACGGCGCCGCGCAGGCGGCCCTGCCAGCCGTCCCGCGCCCTAGCCGATCGACGGGAAGATGCCCGTCTGCCATCCTGCATCCCGACCCCCACTCGACCCAGCAAGAGGATCCCCATGACGAACAATCCGTTCAAGACCCTCAAGGACTTCAAGCTCGCTTCCGGCAAGACGGGCAAGCTGCATTCGCTTCCGGTTCTGGCCAAGCGGTTCCCCAATATCAAGCGCCTGCCGGTCTCGATCCGGATCGTGCTCGAATCCGTGCTTCGCAACTGTGATGGCAAGAAGGTCACGACCGAACACGTCGAGCAGCTCGCCAACTGGAAGGCCGTCGCCGACCGCACCGACGAGATCCCGTTCGTGGTGGCGCGCGTCGTGCTGCAGGACTTCACCGGCGTGCCGCTGCTGGCCGACCTGGCCGCCATGCGCACCGTCGCGCAGGGCATGGGCAAGAACCCCAAGACCATCGAGCCGCTGGTGCCGGTTGATCTGGTCGTCGACCACTCGGTGATGATCGATCACTACGGCTCGGCCAAGGCGCTGAACCTGAACATGAAGCTCGAGTTCGATCGCAATCAGGAGCGCTATCAGTTCATGAAATGGGGCATGCAGGCCTTCGACACCTTCGGCGTCGTGCCCCCGGGCTTTGGCATCGTCCACCAGGTCAACCTCGAGTACCTGGCGCGCGGCGTGCACAAGGGCAAGGACGGCATCACCTACCCCGACACCCTGGTCGGCACCGACAGCCACACCACGATGATCAACGGCATCGGCGTCGTCGGCTGGGGCGTGGGCGGCATCGAGGCCGAGGCCGGCATGCTCGGCCAGCCGGTGTACTTCCTGACGCCCGATGTGGTGGGCGTCGAGCTGACCGGCCGGCTGCGCGAGGGCGTCACCGCGACCGACCTGGTGCTCACCATCACCGAGATGCTGCGCAAGGAAAAAGGTGGTCGGCAAGTTCGTCGAGTTCTTTGGTGAAGGCACCTCCAGCCTGGCCTTGCCCGATCGCGCCACCATCGCCAACATGGCGCCCGAATACGGCGCGACGATGGGCTTCTTCCCGGTCGACGACCGCACCATCGACTACTTCCAGGGCACCGGCCGCACCAAGGGCGAGATCGACGCGTTTGCGTCGTACTTCAAGGCCCAGGGCCTGTACGGCGTGCCCAAGTCGGGCGACATCGACTACAGCACCACGCTGAAGCTCGATCTCGACGCCGTGGCCCCGTCGGTTGCCGGCCCGAAGCGGCCGCAGGACCGCATCGAGATCGGCAACGTTCGCTCGACCTTCACCGAACTGTTCTCCAAGCCGATCGGCGAGAACGGCTTCAATCAGGCACCCGAGCGCCTCGCCCCCGGCATCAAGACGGCCAGCGGCCTCGAACTGCACAATGGCGACGTGCTGATCGCGGCGATCACCTCGTGCACCAACACCTCGAACCCGGGCGTGCTGCTGGCCGCCGGCCTGCTCGCCAAGAAGGCCGTCGAAGCCGGCCTGAAGGTGCGCAAGCACATCAAGACCTCGCTGGCTCCCGGCTCGAAGGTGGTCACCGAATACCTGGAGAAGGCGGGCCTGCTGCCCTACCTCGAAAAGCTCGGCTTCAACGTGGCGGCCTACGGCTGCACGACCTGCATCGGCAACGCCGGCGACCTGACGGCCGAGATCAACGAGACCATCGCCAAGAACGACCTGATCTGCGCCGCCGTGCTGTCGGGCAACCGCAACTTCGAAGCACGCATCCACCCCAACCTGAAGGCCAACTTCCTGGCCTCGCCGCCGCTGGTCGTCGCCTATGCGCTGGCCGGCAACATGATGATCGACCTGATGAGCCAGCCGATCGGCAAAGGCAAGGGTGGCAAGGAGATCTGGATCGGCGACATCTGGCCGAGCTCCGACGAGGTCTACAAGCTGATGAAGTTCGCGATGAACCCGAAGGTGTTCAAGGCCAACTACGCGCAGGTCGATGCCAACCCGGGCAAGCTGTGGGAGAAGGTCAAGGGCACCAAGGGCCAGGTCTACGACTGGCCCGCCTCGACCTACATCGCCGAGCCGCCGTTCTTCAACGACTTCTCGATGCAGCCGGCCGCCAGCGGCGGTGCGATTCGAGACGCCCGCGCGCTGGGCGTTTTCGGCGACTCGATCACCACCGACCACATCTCGCCGGCCGGTTCGATCACCGACAGCTCGCCCGCGGGCAAATGGCTGCTGGCCAATGGCGTGATCAAGGCCGACTTCAACAGCTACGGCTCGCGCCGCGGCAACCATGAAGTGATGATGCGCGGCACCTTCGCCAACGTGCGGATCAAGAACCTGATGATCCCGCCGACGGCCGATGGCTCACGCATCGAAGGTGGCCTCACCGTACATCAGCCTTCCGGCGAACAGCTCCCGATCTACGACGCGGCGATGAAGTACGTCGCCGACGGGGTGCCCACCGTGATTTTCGGTGGCGAGGAGTACGGCACCGGCTCGTCGCGCGACTGGGCGGCCAAGGGCACGCAGCTGCTGGGCGTGAAGGCCGTCGTGGCGCGCAGCTTCGAGCGCATCCACCGTTCCAACCTGGTCGGCATGGGCGTGCTGCCGCTGCAGTTCAAGGGCGCCGACAGTGCACAGGCGCTGGGCATTGCCGGCGACGAAAGCTTCGACATCGAAGGCCTGGACGGCGAGATCAAGCCGCAACAGGACGTCACGCTGGTGATCAAGCGGGCCGACGGAACCGCCCAGCGGGTCGCCGTGCTGCTGCGCATCGACACCGCGATCGAGGTCGACTACTTCCGTCACGGCGGAATCCTTCCCTTCGTGCTGCGCCAGCTGATGGCCGCCTGAAGGCCCGCTGGAACGAACTGCTGCGCCGCCGCCTGGCGCAGTGGTCCGACTCTTGGGCGCCCTGCGGGGCGCTTGCTTTTATGCCGCTGTGCGCCCTTGCGGCTTGCCGTGCCCGTTTGCGGATCCACGCCTCGTGCCGATATCGGACCGACCATCGCTATCCTGTCGCCGTCCGGCCAGAGGCCGCGGCGGGCGGGAAGCCCGGACCGTCCCCGTTGAATTAAACTCGTCGCTGTCACCACCTGATCGACCGCCCTTGTCACCCATCCTGACTGCCAGCCTCCCGTCGAGCCTGGAATTGGTGCTGCGCGCCGTGCTGATGGCCGCGCTCAGTTTTGCCGGCTGCCTGGTGGCACGCCTTCTTGCATTCGAAAGTCCGGTCGGACTTCTGGTCTGGCCCGCGGGCGCCATCGCGCTGGCCAGCGGCTGGCGCTACGGACCGGTCTGGGTGCTGCCGGCTGCGGTGGGCGCGGCGGCCTGGGCCTTCGTCGGATTCGAGAGCCTGCGCTTCGCACTGACCGCTCTGCTCGCCACGTCCGCCGGCCCGATCGTCGCCATCGCTGCGATGCGCAAGCTCAACGCCTGGAAGCCCGCCGACTATCGGATGGATGCGGTCCTTCGCTTCCTGCTGATGTGCGGCCTGGTCGCAGCCCCGCTGGATGCCGCCATCGCGACGCTGGGCCTGCGCGCGGCGGGGTTCATGCCGGTTGTCCATGCCGCGCACCTTTTCATCGCCTGGTGGCTGATCGATGCGCTGGGACTGCTGCTGGTAGCCCCTGCCCTGCTCGCCTGGGCCCGCGACGGGCTGTCGCATTCACGGGATAACGACGAGCCCAGCGGCGCACTGCTGGATACCACGGCCATCGTGCTGACGGTATTCGTGATCGCCGGCAGCCTGCTGCTGTCGAGCCTGGGGCAGCGCGAATACGGACATGCGCTGCTGTTCTTCTTCTTCCCGATCGTTGCCTGGACGTCGGTGCGCATGCCTGAGCGCACCACGGCGATGACCTTGTTCGTGACGGCTGCCCTGCTGCTGGCGGTGCGGGCCTTCGAGGTTGGCGATGCCAGCGAGAACGTGGCGCGCGCGCTCGAAGGGACCGTGCTGGTGTTATGCGCGGTCGTGGTCGCCCTGCTGATGCAGGCTGTTGCCACCGATCGACGCCAGGCTCTGGCGCGGGTGGCGCTGCAGGCCCGTCAGGACATGACCACCGGACTGCTCAACGACCGTGGCCTGCTGGCCGAGCTGGCCGAGCGGCTGGATGCGGCCGATCGGCCCGGTTATGGCCTGATCGGCATCAACGTCGGCAACTTCGACACTGTCAACGACCTGTGCGGACCGATCCAGGCGCTGCATCTGGAGCAGAGCGTGGCCATGCTGCTGATGCGCCAGCCGGGCGCGCTTCAGGCGGCGCGGCTTTCGTCCGGCCGCTTCGCGCTGATGGTGATCGCCGATACCGTCGCCAGCGTACGCGGCCTCGCCCGCGAGATCTACGCGCAACTCAACGGCCAGGTCTACAAGGCCGACCACGGCAGCATCCGCCTGCAAGCCAGCGTCGGCGGCCTGCTGATCGACCGTTCGGTGATGATCGATGGCGAAGACTGCCTGCTGTCGCTGTCGGACGCGATGGCGATCGCCGCCAGCGTGCGCGACCCGCAGCTGTTCGTCGAACCGCTGTCTCAGACGATGATCGACGCGCGCCGCTCCCACCAGGGCAAGCTCGAGCACGTGCGCGAAGCGATCCGCGAAAAGCGGCTCGAGGTCTACGCCCAGCCGATGGTTGATCCGGAGGCCCCCGAAGGCATGGTCGCCTACGAGGTCCTGACCCGCCTTCGCGATGCCCAGGGGCATCTGATCCGGCCGCCCGAATTCCTGCCGCTGGCGGTCCAGGCCCAGATGACCGTGGCGCTCGACCGCGGGGTCATCGAGATGGTGTTTGCGTGGCTCTCGGAGCACCGCGGCGCGCTGGAGCGCACCTGGAAATGCTCGATCAATCTGTCCGGCATGACGATGAGCGACGGCATGATCGCCTCCTTCATTCGCGAGCAGCGCGCCCGCTTCAAGATCCCGCCCGGCAAGATCGTGTTCGAGATCACCGAGAGCGAAGCCATCCGCAATCCGGGGGCGGCCTCGCGCCTGGTCGACGAGTTGAAAGCGGAGGGCTTCGGGATTGCACTGGACGACTTTGGCACCGGCCTGGCCACCTTCGAATACCTGAAACGATTCCCGATCGACTACCTGAAGATCGACGGCTCGTTCATCCGCAACCTGGTGACCAACCCGATCGACGAGGAAATCGTCTTGTCGACGGTGCGGGTCGCCCGCCGGCTGAACGTCAAGACCATCGCCGAGCACGTGCACAACCAGGACATCTACGACCGACTGCGCTTCCTGGGCGTCGAGTATGTGCAGGGCGAACTGGTCGGCAGCGCGCGACCGATCGCAGAGGTTTTCGAGCAGATCGCCAATTTCCACGCCCGCAACGCCGAGAACATCGCGGCGACTCAGGCCAAGGCCGACTCGCTGGCCCAGGCCGATGCGCAGGCGCGTGCCGACGCGCATGTCGAAGCGCTGCTGCGGGCCACCGAGCCCGACGCTCCGCCGCCCCCGCCGCCGCTGGTGAGGCCGGCTGACGCGGTCAGCGAACGTTCGACCAACGCAGGTCGCTGAACCACGAGTTCACCCGCGAGCCGCTCTGATCGGTATCGGCGGCCAGGGCCACAGCGGCGACCGGCGCCATGCCGGGACCGTACTCGGATCCGAAGGCGCGCTGAAAATCGGCCTCGAGATCGCGGTCTTCCTGCCATCCCGCCTCCGACAAGGGCGCCGATCGGATCACCATCACCTGCACCCGGCTCGTGTAGGGCGAGGCCATCAGCGTTCCGGCCGGGACGCGTGGATCAGCCACGTAACACAGCGTGGCGGCCGGCAGGGTCGGATCGTGCAAGGCTCTCGCCATGCGCAGCGCCAGCGCCTGGCCGGTCGGCACGCGATCCAGCGGATAGTCGAACATCAGGTACAGACGCAGGCTGAAATCGTCGCCCGCCTTCTCGCCGAATGCCGCGCTTGCGCTTGGCCAGTTGTCGGTGCGCCAGCGCCAGGCCAGCCGCGCAGGTCGAGCCCCGGGGGGCAGCCGATGCAGCACGCTGGATGCCGAGCGGTTCGACTCGATCTTCAGCATCGTCTGCCCCTGCTCGGCCACCAGCCGGTATCGGTTGGCATCGATCGATCGCAGCCGCTGCTCCAGCCAGCCTGCCGGCAGGGGGCCGCCCGGGGTCGCATTCGAGAACGCGCTGGTCAGGGACTGCCGCGCCGCGCCATCGTCTGGCGCCGATGGCGGCTTGGCATTCGGCTGCCGGGCGGCCCCTCCGGCCGGGCTCGTGCCCGTCGGACGGGTGGACAGGTCCGACGGGGCCGGTCCGACCGGCTGAGCGCGTCCGCCGACGCCCCAGCTTGCGATCCCTGCGCCCAAACCGGCCAGCAGGAACCGAAGACGCGATCGACCTGCGCACGCCGGCCGGGCCGGCGGGACCGCAGGGGCCGGTGTCCCTGCAACGGTCATCGTGCGCCTTCGCCCCGAGGCGGTTTCCACGCCTGAAAGCGTGCCCAGTCGGCCGCTTCATCCACATCCCACAGCATCGGCAGTTCGAAGGCGGAAATGCCTTCGGCACGCAGTCGGTCACGGGTCTGCGACATTACTCTGGCCGTGCCCCAATCGATCGGCCCGAAGACCGCCTCGCATGGCGGCACCCGCGTGCCGACCAGCGCATAGCCTCCATCCTCGGTGGGACCGAAGACCAGATCGTGGGATTCCAGCGCCCGCAAGGACGCCCGCAGAACGGTGGCGTCGATCGGTGGACAGTCGCAGCCGATCAGCACGACACGAGCATGTTCGGCCAGGCCGTCGCTCAGGGCGCGCGCCATCCGCTCGCCCAGGTCGGCACCCGACTGCGACGCCAGCCGCAGGCCGAACCGGGTGGCCAGCGCCGCGCCTTCGCCGTGCGGGTCGTCGCCCGTCAGGCACAGCCAGCGCTCGACGCCCGGGCAGCTGGCCACGGCGGCCAGCGCATGTTCGAGCAGTTCGCGATACGCCTGCAGTGCAGCGGCGGCGCCCAGCGTGGCGGCCAGTCGTGACTTGACCTGGCCCAGGCGCGGACTGCGGGCAAACACGATCACCAGTTCGCGCGGTTTGTCGGTCGCGCTCACGGACTCGGCCCCTCCGGCAAGACTCATCGCGGTTTTCCGTAGTACCGCGCATGCAGGCTGGGCGGTGCCTCGCCCAGGAAATAGCGCAGGCGCAGGATCCACATCGCCCCGATCGTGCGCCAGATGCCGTTTCGCTCCCATCGGCGGGCGCTGACCTGGACCACGGCCCGCAAGGCGGCCGGTCGACCGGCGCAGCGCTTCAGGCGTGCGCTGATCGCGATGTCCTCCATCAGTTCGATGGCTGGAAAGCCCCCGATGCGATGCCATGCGGGCGCGGTGACGAACATCGCCTGGTCGCCGGTGCAGATGCCCGTCAGCCGCGAGCGCGCATTCATCATCGCACCGACCAGACGCAGCAGCGGATGCTCGGAACGCAGGCGCACGTCGAATCGCCCCCATTGGGCGCCGCCGCGCACAGCCTGGCCGATCGCCTCGCTCCAGTCTGCCGGCAGCCGGGTGTCCGCATGAAGGAACAGGACCACGCGCCAGCCCGGCGCCAGCGCGGCCGCCCCGGCGTTCATCTGGATCGCGCGCCCCCGCTCGGAGGTGATCACGATTGCGCCGTGCGCCTGCGCAAGCACCGGTGTGCCATCCTGGCTGCCGCCATCGGCGACGACGACCTGGGCGGCGCGCCCCGCGAGGCTGGCGAGCACCGCAGCGATGTTCTCGCGCTCGTCCAGCACGGGAACCACGACGGCCACCGGCAGGCCGGTCTCGGCGGGCGGGCGATCAGGGCCCGCAGAGGCAGCAGGCGCGCCGTTCAGCCCAGCTGCCATTGGTGGTAGCGCCGGACCCAGCCCAGCAGACGTTGAGGCGCATGCGCCCGCTTCCATTCGCCCGCCACGAACTTGTTCGCCTCGGCCAGCGTCGGGTAGATGTGCATCGTGCCCAGCACCTTGTTCAGTCCGATGCGCTGCTTCATCGCGGCGACGTATTCGGCGATCAGGTCTCCGGCGTGCTCGCCCACGATCGTCACGCCGAGGATCCGATCCTTGCCGGGCACGGTCAGCACCTTGATGAATCCATGGGCGGCCTCATCGGCAATCGCCCGGTCGAGATCGTCGATGCCGAACCGGCTGACCTCATAGGCGATCCCCTTGGCCGCCGCCTCGGTTTCGTTCAGGCCGACCCGCGCGACCTCGGGATCGGTGAACGTGCACCAGGGCACCACCGACCAGTCCACCGGGAACTGCTTGAACCGCCCGAACAGCGCATTGACCGCCGCGAACCAGGCGGCATGGGCCGCCGTGTGCGTGAACTGATAGGGCCCGGCGACATCGCCGCAGGCGAAGATGTTGGGAAAGCGGGTGCGCAGGAAACCATCGACCTCGACCGTGCGCGCCGCAGTGGTGGCGATGCCCATTTCTTCCAGGCCGTAGCCGGCGGTATTGGGACTGCGCCCCAGCGCCAGCAGCACCTGATCGAAGGCGATCCGCACCTCGGCGCCCTGGTGTTCGGCGACCAGCACCCGCTGCCCGTCCGACTGCTCGAAGCGCAGCGCCTTGTGCCCCACCCGGACATCGATGCCCTCGGCGGTGAATGCCTCGGCGACCAGCGTCGAGACCTCCGGATCCTCGCGAATCAGCAGCCGCGGCGCCATCTCCACCTGCGTCACCTGCGAGCCGAATCGCGCGAAGCTCTGTGCCAGCTCGCATCCGATCGGCCCACCGCCCAGCACGATCAGGCGCGCCGGCAGTTCGCGGATCGCCCAGACGTTGTCCGAGGTCAGGTAACCCACATCCTGCAGGCCGGGGATCGGCGGCACCAGCGGCCGCGCGCCCGCGGCGATGACGATGCTGCGCGCGCTGATCACGCGGCGGACCGGCTCATCGCCCGCCGCGATCGCCGGCTCGGTGACTTCGACTTCCCAGGGCGACACGATCCGCGCCTGGCCCTTGACGCAATCGACGCCCAGGCTGGTATAACGCTGCACCGAGTCGTGCGGCTCGATGGTGCGGATCACGCGCTGCACGCGCTCCATCACATCGGCAAATTCGAAGCCGACCTGCATCTCCCGAATGCCATAGGCCTGCGACTTGCGGGCCTGATGCAGCAGCTTGGCCGAGCGGATCAGCGCCTTGGAGGGCACGCAGCCGGTGTTCAGGCAGTCCCCGCCCATCTGATGGCGCTCGATCAGTGTGACGCTGGCCTTGACCGCCGCAGCGATGTACGCGGTCACCAGGCCCGCGCTGCCGGCGCCGATCACCACGATGTTGCGATCGAAGCGGGCCGGGCGGCGCGCGGCCCAGGGTGCGTACACCTTGCGCTGCTCCAGCAGCGACACGATCTTGCGCGCCGCCAGCGGCAGCAGCCCGAGCGCTGCGAACGACGCCAGCAGGCCGGGCGACACGATGCCCCGAAGCGACTCCAGCCCGGCCAGCTGGGTGCCGACGTTCACATAGACGACGGTGCCCAGAAACATGCCGATCTGGCTGGCGACATAAAAGGCGCGCGTGGAGATCGGGGTCAGGCCCATCAGCAGATTGACCGCGAAGAACGGAAACACGGGCACCAGCCGCAAGGTGACCAGATAAAAACCGCCGTCCCGCTCGATGCCGCGATTGATCGCGCCCAGCCGGGTGCCGAAGCGCTTCTGGACCGCCTCCCGGAACAGATACCGGCTGGACAGGAACGACAGCGTCGCGCCGATGCTGGACGCGAATGACACGATGACCGTGCCCCAGACCACTCCGAAGATCGCCCCGCCCAGCAGCGTGAGCAGCGCCGCCCCGGGCAGCGACAGCGCGGCCACCGCGAGATAGGTGGCGAAGAACAACCCGACCACCAGAACCGGCCTTTGGACGAACAGGTCGCTGATCTCGACCTGGCGTGCCTTGACCTCGGCCAACGTGAAGTAGCGATGCAGCCCGAGCGCGAAAAACGCGGTCACGGCGCCCAGCAGCACGGCGATCAGAAGCCACTTCTTCTTGTTCACGGTAAGACTCCTGAACGGATTCGGCACCGCTCGCCACAGGGGTGGCAAACGGGCCTTGCTGCTGCTCTGTGCACCGATCGTGACATGCGGCCAGCGCTCGCTAGGCGCGGCCGGTGCACCCTCAGGAGCCCGAGCGAAACTCGCCGCGCGCCGCCGCCGACGGCATCAGCGCCGTGCCATGCAGCGCGCGATGCCGATACGATTGCGCGGCGTCGCTGCCGGGCAGCCATTGTGCATCGAACAGCGAAAGCCAGGCCGACATGTCGAAGTCGATCGCCAGTGCCGAGATGCGCAGCCCGTCGGACTGAAATCGATACAGCTCGCGCGCGCCCGCTGGCAGCGGCAGGGAGTCGAGCGCGATCCGGGTGACCAGCCCCGCCGGCGAGCCCGCGAAATTGGCCAATCCCGCAGCACCGTTGTTGATGGCGGCCAGCCAGCCCTGCCTGTCGCGAAAGGTATCGGCAACGGCCAGGCAGGTGTGGCTGCTGGCGATGATCCGGGCGTCGATGGTCCGCAGGCAGTCGATCAGGCCACTGTGCCAGCTGCCGGCCAGGCGATCGTTGGCCAGCCGCCAACCGGCCAGCGACTGCTCGTCCCCATGCGTGATCGCCACGCCGATGCCACCCACCTGCGCCCGGGCAACCATCGGAAGGCCGCCCAGCGCCGCGGCGGCGCCCGCGCCACGCGCCGTCTGGCGCAGGCGCAGCAGGATGCGATTGGATCGTTCGACGACACCATCGTCGACTTCATCCGGGTAGGCGCAGCCGCACCCGGCGTCGTCGTCGCCGCCCGGCACGGGTGCGCGGGCCAGTTCGGTCTCGACATTGCCCCGCAGCCGGACGTGCGGGGCGGTCAGGTGCTCGATGCGGGCGAACTGCTCGGGATCGACATCGAACCAGTGAAAATCGCCGTTGAACACCAGCCGGGTCCGCGGGCTGGCCTCATTGCCCCACAACGCGAGCAGCGCGTCGAGCGCGATGGTATTGCCGTACAGCCCGCCCGCCACGTACAGGCAATCCGCCTCGATAACGGGCGCCGCGGCGAAGGCACGCGGGCCCAGCGCATAGTCGGCCGGACAGAACCGCCCCGGTTCGGCGAGGAGAGACGCGGCGGCACTCACGCCGCGCTCAACCGGACGCCAGCGCGCCGCCGCAGGAACTGCCCTGCCCCGCGGTGCAGCCATAACAGTGATCGCGCACGACCACCGGGTTGTCGTTCAGGTCCTGGCCGATCAGTCGCTGACATGGGAGCGCACCCGACCGGCGTGACGCAGCGGCAGGCCGAGCATCTGGTTGAAATCGCAGTCGTAGACATAACCCTGCCAATCGATGCTGATCAGGTCCCGGCACATGATCGAATCGAGGTTCTCATGGCGATGCGACTGCTTGAGCAGCGCCAGGTAGCCGGCGAAAGTGCCTTTGGAGACCAGCGTGGAGCCGAATCGCTGGATCGGCATGTTGGCCAGCGTGAACAGGCTGTTGAAGCGCACGGCGAATCGCTCGCCCAGGAAGCGCCGGTAATCTGCCTCCAGAGAGGCCTGCGGCGGGGGCAGCACCGGCCCCTGCGGGTTGTAGACCAGATTGAGCTCCAGCCCCGACCCGGGCTGGCCGTATCCCAGCTCGTTCAGATGCTGCAGCGCTCGCACGCTGGTATCGAACACGCCCTTGCCGCGCTGCGCATCGACGTTTTCTTCGAGATAGCAGGGCAACGAGGCCGTGATCTCGACCCGCTGGGCGGCCAGGAATTCGGCCAGTGATTCCTGGCCGGGCTCGAAGAGTACGGTCAGATTGCAGCGGTCGATCACCCGAAGCCCCAGCGCCCGCGCGCGCGTGACCAGCGAGCGAAAATGCGGATTGAGCTCCGGCGCGCCCCCGGTCACATCCAGCGTCTGAACGCCAGCCTCCCGCGCCAGCAGCAGCACCTGGTCGATGGTCTGCGCGCTCATCTCCTCGGTCCGATGCGGACCGGCATTGACGTGGCAATGCACGCAGCTCTGGTTGCAGCGGTAACCGAGATTCAGTTGCAGGGCGGAGAGACGGCGGCGGCGCACCGCCGGAAAGTCGGTCTTGGCAAGGAGGGGAATGACATCGTGCATGGTGGTGGGTTCGACGCGGACGAAGCAGCGAACTTACACGAGACGGCCGACGGCCGTATCGGAGCGTCACAATCCGCCAACCAATCGGGCAGACCAGGGTGGCACGGCGCCCCTTTCCACGACGCGCCCGCAGTCGCGCCGCCCTGCCGCGCCATGGGCGTAGGCGAAGCCCGATCCGTGTCAGGGCGTCAGCACCACCTTGATCGCCTCGTTGGCCTGCATCTGGGTTTCGTAGGCCAGCGACGCCTGTTCGAGCGCAAACCGGTGGGTGATCAGCGGCTTGCGGTCCAGCTTGCGCGAGCGGATCAGCTCCATGGCCTGAACGAACTCGGGCGGCGTCCAGGCCCACGAGCCCAGCAGTTGCACGCCTTTGCGCACGACGACATTCAGGTCGACCTCGACCTTGCGTTCGAACACGGCGACGACGACGACCTTGCCGTTCTGGCGCACCAGCCCCAGCGCCTGCTCCAGCACAGTCGTGCCCTTGTAGTGCGCGGTAGCGCCGGCGCAGTCGAACACGGTGTCGATGGCGCTCTCGCTGGAATCGAGCAGGCTCAAGTCGGTGGTGCCGTGCAGTTTCCTGAGGCGCGCGACCGCGTCTTCCCGGCTGGCATCGAGGGTGAGATCGGCACCGAGTTGCCCAGCCAGCGCGAGGCGCCGCGCGGACAGGTCCACGACGATCGTTCGTGCCCGGCATCGGGCTTTGATCGCCTGCAGGATGCCCAGGCCGATGATCCCGGCGCCCATGATCACCAGCGTCTGGTCATCGCGCGGATCGGCCAGGTTGACCGCGTGCAGCGAAGTGGCCAGCGGTTCGGTGGTGGCCGCCTCTTCGAAGCTGATGTCGTCGGGAATCGGGATCATCCGACTGGCAATGAACGGCGTGATCCGCAGGAATTCGGCATTGCCGCCCATGCTGACCGTGGTGTAGCGGCCGCCCAGCCGGATCGATGGCAGCTCGCCCCGGATCTCGACGATCTCGCCGCTGTACTCGTGGCCGAGTATCCGTCCCTGCGCGATTTCGAGCCCGAGCTGCGGAAACAGGCCCTCCCGGTAGGTATGCAGATCGGATCCACAGATTCCGCAGGCCCGGATCCGCATCAGCGCCTCACCGTCATTCAGCTCGGGCTTGGGCACGTCCTCGAATCGGATGTCGCGCGGTCCATGGAAAACGGCGGCTTTCATCAGCAGTCCTTTCGTGTCGGTCGGTGCGCACCGGACTCCCGGCGCGGCCGCGTTGCGGCAGATCCGGTGCTTTGCGCAGGTCCGGTACCGGCCAGATTAGCGGAGTTCGTCGATGGTCTGACACCGAAACCAGCCTGCGAGCATCCGTTTTTGCTTCGCCGATGACGGACATTACAATCCCGGGCATGACCATCACGGGCGCCGGATTCATTTCACTGAGCGGACGGGATCGCCGCACCCGGGCCGGCACGATTTCGAGCGAGACTTCCGCCAGGCGCTGAGAGCGCGAGAAGGCTGGTCACGCCGGTAGGCTGCCGGTTCGCCGCAGTGGCGCCTGCTGCGCGCCCGATGGACACTTCGGACCTCAGAAATGCCAAAGGGTTAGCCCCTCGTGAGGACTAACCCTTTGTATTCATTGGTCGGGACGGCGGGATTCGAACTCGCGACCCCTTGCACCCCATGCAAGTGCGCTACCAGGCTGCGCTACGCCCCGTGAGCCAAAGAGTATATCCGATTTTTAGGCTGCTGCGCGGTGCAGCGTCACGAAAAAAGGACTGTCAGCCGAGGAGCTGAAGTGCTTTAAGCAGGTCTGCCCGCAACGCCTCGACATCGACCTCCGGATGCATCCCGGCAGCCAGACCCTCTTCGCCCAGCGCGTCGGCGGCGATCTCGTCGCCCGGCAGCGTTTCGGCCCCTTCTTCCAGCGCGCCGTGAGCCGGCCGCGGCCGTTCAGCCCCATCTCGCCCAGGCGGTTGCGCGCCCCGCTGATGGTGAAGCCCTGCTCGTACAGCAGATCGCGGATGCGCCGCACCAGCAGCACCTCATGATGCTGGTAGTAGCGCCGGTTGCCGCGCCGCTTCATCGGGCGCAGCTGGGTGAATTCCTGCTCCCAGTAGCGCAGCACGTGCGGCTTGACCCCGCACAGTTCGCTCACTTCCCCGATCGTGAAATAGCGCTTGGCGGGGATCGGCGGCAGAACGATCTTGGTGTCGGGCTTGGTCTGCATCGGCGCGGGTCGGGAGGGCAACGAAAAGCGCGCAGCGGCTAGCCGCGATCGGCGCCGTCGATCTGGGACTTGAGCTTCTGGCTGGCGTGGAACGTGACGACCCGGCGCGCGGAAATGGGGATCTCCTCGCCGGTCTTGGGATTGCGTCCTGGCCGCTGAGGTTTGTCGCGCAGCTGGAAATTGCCGAAGCCCGACAGCTTCACGCTGTGGCCACGCTCCAGCGCCCCGCGAATTTCGTCGAAGAAGGTTTCGACCATGTCCTTGGCTTCACGCTTGTTCAGACCGACCCGCTCGAACAACATCTCGGCGAGTTCGGCCTTGGTCAGCGTGAAACCGTCCAGATCGATTTCCTGCGCTTCGAAAGCCTCGAGTTGCTCGGCTGAGGCATCGAGCGAATCGACTGCAAGGGACGACTGGCCGGAAACGTTCATGGAAGATCAGGTGGACATCAGGCTCCGGAACGCAGGCGGACACCCAATCGTTCCCCCATCCACGACACGATGCCGTCCATCAGCTGGGCCACTTCCGCGTCGTTCAAGGTGCGCTGAGTATCTTGCATCCAGAATCGGAAGGCAAGGCTTTTCTCCTTATTTTCCAATCCCTTACCGCGATATTCATCAAACAACCTGACGTTTGTCACGAGTCCGCCCAAGGGGTGAGCCGCCAGTGCGCGGTCGATCTCCTCGCGTACCGACTGCGCGCTGAGCTCGCTCGGAACGACCCAGGCGACGTCGCGCTGCACCGGCGGGAAGCGCGAGTTTTCACCCGGCCGGGCCAGTTCGCGAAAGCGCAGCGCATCCAGTTCGAGCTCGAGCACGACGACCTCGTTCGCCAGTTCGAGATGCTGCTGCAAGGCCGGATGCAAGCTGCCCAGCCAGCCCACCGGCTGGCCGGCCAGCAGGATGCGCGCACTGCGTCCGGGATGCAGCGCGGCATGCGCGGCACGCTCGAAGCGCAGTTCGCCGGACATCGCGCCGCACAGCGCTTCGAGATCGCCCTTCACATCGAAATAGTCGACCGGCCGCGAGGGCATGCCCCACTGCTCGTCGGCCACCGGGCCATAGGCGAGCGCCGCCAGGCGCAAAGGCTGGTGCACGCCTTTGACCGTCAGCGGGCCCGACTGAACCGAGGCATCGGCATGGAAAACGCGCCCGACCTCGAACAGCCGCACCCGGCTTGCCTTGCGATTCAGGTTCGACTGAAGGATGTCGATCAGGCCTGCCCACAGCGTGGTGCGCATCACGTCCATCTGCGCGGCGATCGGATTGAGCAGGCGGATGCCCGCTGCATCGCCAAGACGCGACTGCAGGCTAGACGACACGAACCCGAAGGTGACGATCTCCTGATAGTCGCGCGCGGCGACCGCCCGCTTGAGCAGGCTGATCGAGCGTTCGCGCTCGGGTTGTGCCAGCATCGGCGAACTGGCCCTGGGGGGGCGGACCGGCAGACGCTCGAAGCCCCAGACACGCACGACCTCTTCGATCAGGTCTTCTTCGATCTGCAGGTCGAAGCGCCACGAGGGCGGGGTCACGATGAAGCGGCCTGCTTCGCGGGTGAACGCGAGCCCCAGCCGCTCGAACGACGTGGCCATCTCGTCGTCGCTGATCGGCACGCCGATCACCTTGCGCGCGCGCTCGGTGCGCATCGCCACGGGCGGGCGCGCCGGCAGGCCGGTGATCAGGTCGTCGACCGGCCCGGCCTGGCCGCCGCAGATCTCGAGGATGAGCCGCGACAGGTACTCGATGTGCGCCACGGTGGTGGCCGCATCGACCCCACGCTCGAAGCGCTGCGCGGCATCGGTGGAAAAGTTGTAACGGCGAGCGCGGCCGGCCATCGCCTGCGGCCACCAGAATGCGGCTTCGAGGTAGATGTCGGTGGTGTCCAGCGACACCGCCGTGCTGTCCCCGCCCATGATGCCGGCCATGCTCTCGACCTGTTCGGCATCGGCGATGACCCCGACCTCGGCATCGAGCTCGATGGTCTGGCCGTTGAGCAGCTTCAGCGTTTCGCCGGGTCGCGCCCAGCGCACCTGCAGATTGCCGTGGATGCGCGCCAGATCGAACACATGCGAGGGCCGGCCCAGCTCGAGCATCACGTAGTTGGAGATGTCGACCAGCGCCGAAATCGGGCGCTGTCCGGCTCGCTCTAGGCGGCGTTTCATCCAGTCGGGCGAGGCGGCGCGCGCGTTCACGCCGCGGATGATGCGTCCGCTGAACCGCCCGCACAGATCGGCCGCCAGCACCTCGACCGGCAGCCGGTCGGCCAGGGTGACCGGCACTGGCGGGAAGTCGAGCGGGCGCAGCGGCGCCCCGCAGACTGCCGAGACCTCGCGGGCAATGCCATACACGCCAAAGCAGTGCGCCAGATTGGGCGTGAGCTTGAGCGTGAACACCGCATCGTCCAATGCCAGCGCATCGCGCAGGTCGGCGCCGACCGTTGCCTCGGGCGCCAGCACCAGCAGCCCGCCGTGGTCTTCCGACAAGCCCAGCTCGCGCGCCGAACACAACATGCCGTCGCTGGCCACCCCACGCATCGTGACCGGCTTGATCGCAAAGCCGCCAGGCAGCACCGCGCCGGGCAGCGCGCAGGGCACTTTCAGGCCCGCGGCGACATTGGGTGCGCCGCAGACGATCGTCTTGGTGGATCCGCCGACGTCCACTTCGCAGACCGACAGCTTGTCGGCATTGGGGTGGCGGGCCACCGCGATGACCCGCGCCACCACCACGCCGGAGAACGGTGGCGCCGCAGCGCCGATCTCCTCGACCTCCAGGCCGGACATCGTCAGGCGCTCGGCCAGGGCCTCGGTGCTCAGTTGCGGGTCGCAGAAGCTGCGCAGCCAGCTTTCAGGAAACTTCATGCCAGGACCTCGTCAACGGTTGAACTGCGCGAGAAACCGCAGGTCGTTTTCATAGAAAAGGCGCAGGTCGCCGACACCGTAGCGCAGCATCGCCAGCCGCTCGACACCGGAGCCGAACGCAAATCCCAGGTAACGCTCCGGGTCGAGCCCGTAGTTGCGCATGACGGTCGGATGCACCTGTCCCGAGCCAGACACTTCCAGCCAGCGCCCGGCCAGCGGGCCGTCATGGAAGCGCATGTCGATTTCCGCCGAGGGTTCGGTGAACGGGAAGTAGGACGGACGAAAACGCACATCGAGTTCGGTGGTCTCGAAGAAACGCTGAAGGAATTCGGTGTAGACGCTCTTCAGGTCGGTGAAGCTGATGTCCTCGTCGACCCACAAGCCCTCGAACTGCGTGAACATCGGCGAATGGGTGGCGTCGGAGTCGACACGGTAGGTCTTGCCCGGCGCGATGACCTTGATCGGTGGCTTGTGCAGGCGCGCATAGCGGATCTGAACCGGACTGGTGTGGGTTCGCAGCAGCAGCCCGTGGCCTTCGGAATCCTGCCCTTCGACATAGAACGTGTCGTGCATCGAGCGCGCCGGGTGGTTCTGCGGCGTGTTCAGGGCGGTGAAGTTGTAGAAGTCTTCTTCGATCTCGGGGCCGTCGGCGACGTCGAACCCGATCGAGCGGAAGATGGCCTCGATCCGCTCGGTGGCCAGCGTAAGCGGATGCAGGCCGCCAGCGCCCTGCCCTCGTCCGGGCAAGGTGACGTCGATCGATTCCTGGGCCAGCCGCGCATCGAGCAGCGCCTGGCTCAGCTCGCGCTCGCGCGACTGCACCAGCGCCTCGACGGCCTGCTTGGTTTCGTTCAGCCGCTTGCCGGCCAGCGAGCGCTCTTCGGGCGACAGGCGTCCCAGCGTCTTCATGCGCTGGGTGATCGCGCCATCCTTGCCCAGGAAACGCGCCTTGGCATTGGCCAGCGCCGGACCATCGGCAGCCTGCGCCAGCGCCGCGCGCGCCTGCTCGATGAGGGTGTTGAGCTCCTGATCCATCGGCTAAATACTCCCGCGAGAACAACCGCCGGCCAGGCGGAGGTTTGACCGATGCTCGTGCGATCGGATCCGGCATCCTTCGCACCGGCGGATGACCGGGTGGCGAACCGTCGACGCGATCGGTCGGTGAAATGACAAACGGGGCCCACGGGCCCCGTCTGGCGTTGGCGATCGGGTGAGGCCGCGTCTACCGCGCGCAGCCGCCCCGAGCGCGATCAGGCAACTGCGAGCGAGGCTTTGACTTTGGCAACGATGGCCGCAAACGCCGGCTTGTCGTTGACCGCGAGTTCGGCCAGCACCTTGCGGTCCAGGCCGATGGCGGCACGATTCAGGCCGTTGATGAAACGGCTGTAGTTGATGCCGTGCTCACGGGCCGCCGCGTTGATCCGGGCGATCCACAAGGCACGGAACACGCGCTTCTTGTTGCGGCGGTCGCGGTAGGCGTACTGGCCGGCACGCATGACGGCCTGCTTGGCGATCCGCCAGACCTTGCTGCGACGGCCACGGTAACCCTTGGCGAGGTCGAGGACTTTCTTGTGACGGGCACGCGCGGTTACGCCACGCTTGACTCTAGGCATGGTTTCGCTCCCTTACGCGTACGGCATCATGGCGCGCACCGACACCACGTTCGTCTCGTGGACGTCGGTGGAACCGCGCAGCTGACGCTTGGTCTTGGTGGTTTTCTTGGTGAGGATGTGGCGCTTGAACGCCTGTCCCCGCTTGATCGTGCCGCCAGCGCGGACACGGAAACGCTTCGCAGCGCTTTTCTTCGTCTTCATCTTGGGCATAAGGCCCTCCGACTTCCTTTTTGTTGCCTTGACAGGTGTCCGGCGGATGCTGCCGGAACTTTCGTGACCCGCTTGGCTTCTGGTTGCCGGGGCTTTCGCCCCCGCACCGGCCGCCCGGCGAAGGGCGGCTCGTCCTGCGTCCCGAGCGCCTTGCGGCGCACGGGTTTACTTCTTCTTCTTGGGCGCGATGATCATGACCATCTGGCGCCCTTCCAACCGAGGCATCTGCTCGACCTGTCCGACCGCATCGAGATCGGTGCGAACCCGCTCCAGCAGCCGCACCCCGAACTCCTGGTGAGCCATCTCACGCCCGCGGAACCGCAGGGTGATCTTGGCTTTGTCACCTTCGTCGAGGAACCGCACGAGATTGCGGATCTTGACGTTGTAGTCGCCGTCATCGGTTCCGGGTCGGAACTTGACTTCCTTGACCTGGATGATCTTCTGCTTGAGCTTGGCTTCGTGCGCCTTTTTCTGTTCCTGATACTTGAACTTGCCATAGTCCATCAGGCGGCAGACCGGCGGGGCAGCGGTGGGCGCGATCTCGACGAGATCGACCTCACGCTCTTCGGCCATGCGAATGGCGTCCCTGAAAGCGACGATACCGAGTGGCTCGTTATCGACCCCGATGAGTCGCAGCTCGGGCGCGGTTATTTCGCCGTTGATGCGATGCGAACGTTCGGTAGCGATTGTCTCAACCTCCAGTCAAATGACATTCAATGCTGCGCGTCGGGCCAACCGGCCACCCGTGGAAACGATGCCCATCACCGGCTGAACCGGTGACGAAACCATCATGCTTCGCGGGCAGTTCCGGCTGGCTTCGCTTGGCGGAGATGTCCTGGTGCAGCCGCTCGACAAATGCATCGAGCTCGATTGCCCCCAGATCCACACCGCCGCGCGCACGCACAGCCACCTTGCCTGCCTGCCGTTCTTTCTCGCCAACGACGAGAATGTACGGAACTTTCTGCAGGCTAAACTCTCGGATTTTATAGTTGATTTTCTCGTTACGCAAATCGGCCTGCACCCTAAACCCTTGTTTTTTCAGCGCCTGGACAACGCTCTGGGCGTAATCGGCGTGGGCTTCGGTGATGCTCATGACCACCGCCTGCAGGGGCGACAGCCACATCGGCATGGCGCCGGCGTGGTTTTCGATCAGGATGCCGATGAAACGCTCGAGCGACCCGACGATGGCGCGATGCAGCATCACCGGATGGCGCCGGCCGTTGTCCTCGGCCACGTATTCTGCACCCAGACGCTCGGCCGTGTTGTAGTCGACCTGCATCGTGCCGCACTGCCACTGGCGGCCCAGCGCATCCTTCAGGGTGTACTCGATCTTGGGGCCGTAGAAAGCGCCGTCGCCCGGCGAGATCTCGAACTCGCAGCCGGAGCGGCGCAGCGACTCCATCACCGCGTGTTCGGCCTTGTCCCAGAATTCGTCGGAGCCCACGCGGTTGTCCGGACGGGTAGCCACCTTGTACAGGATGTCGGTGAAGCCGAAGTCGGCATACACGCGGCGCAGCTGCTCGGTGAACATCGCGCACTCTTCGAGGATCTGGTCCTCGGTGCAGAAGATGTGGCCATCGTCCTGGGTGAAGCCGCGCACCCGCAGGATGCCGTGCAGCGCGCCCGATGGCTCGTTGCGATGGCACTGGCCGAACTCGCCATAGCGCAGCGGCAGCTCGCGGTACGAGCGCAGGTCGGACTTGAAGATCTGGACATGCCCCGGGCAGTTCATGGGCTTGAGCGCGTACACCCGATTCTCGGACTCGGTCACGAACATGTGCTCGCGGTAGTTCTCCCAGTGGCCGGTGCGCTCCCACAGCGAGCGATCGAGGATCTGGGGACCCTTGACCTCCTGGTAGCCGCTGTCCTGGTAGACCCGGCGCATGTACTGCTCGACCTGCTGCCAGATCGTCCAGCCCTTGGGATGCCAGAAGATCAGGCCTGGCGCCTCTTCCTGCATGTGGAACAGGTCGAGTTCGCGGCCCAGCTTGCGATGGTCGCGGCGCTCGGCCTCTTCGAGCATGTGCAGATAGGCGTCCTGGTCCTTCTGATTGGACCACGCGGTGCCGTAGATGCGCTGGAGCATCTCGTTCTTGGCATCGCCGCGCCAATAGGCGCCGGCGACCTTCATCAGCTTGAAGACCTTCAGCTTGCCGGTGGACGGCACGTGCGGGCCGCGGCACAGGTCGATGAAGCTGCCCTCGCGATACAGCGAAATCGACTGTCCGGCCGGAATGGAACCGATGATCTCGGCCTTGTAATGCTCGCCCAGCGACTTGAAGAACGCGACGGCTTCGTCGCGGTCCCAGACCTCGCGGCTGACCGCCTCGTCGCGCGCGGCCAGTTCGCGCATGCGCGCCTCGATGCGCTCGAGATCTTCGGGCGTGAACGGCCGGGTGTACGAAAAATCGTAATAGAAGCCGTTGTCGATGACCGGCCCGATCGTCACCTGCGCCTCGGGGAAGAGCTCCTTGACGGCATAGGCCAGCAGGTGGGCGGTGGAGTGCCGGATGACGTCGAGTCCGTCGGCATCCTTGTCGGTGACGATGGCCAGGCGCGCATCGCGCTCGATCACCGTGCTGGTGTCGACCAGCTCGCCATCGAGGCGGCCGGCCAGCGCGGCCTTGGCCAGACCGGCGCCGATCGAACGCGCGACGTCAGCGACACTGACCGGCGCCGGAAACTGCCGCACGGAACCGTCGGGGAGTGTGATGTTGACCATGGCTTTGTTCCCAACCCAATGAGGTTGCCAACCGGAAGACAAGAAAACAAAAAGCGCGGACAGGCCGCGCTTTTCGAGTGGTATGCAGACGAATGCCGGCTTAGCGGATTGACTCCGAACGCGATGTAGTCAGCGGTGTCATAACCATGGCCGGCAAATGTGTTGAAGGCACTAACAGAAAACGAATCGGGCACTACCCCGGAGAATTCTGGTAGGCGCGATTGGACTCGAACCAACGACCCCCACCATGTCAAGGTGGTGCTCTAACCAGCTGAGCTACGCGCCTGCAAGCCCAAGATAATAACAGAAAATTCGGGCTTGTCAGTGCTCTGTTGCACTGCCGGACGAATGGCGTTCCGCCGCACGCGACAGCAGCAGCACCGGCGCCAGACCCGCCAGCACCATCAGCAGCGATGGCAGCGCTGCTTCGGCCAGTCGTTCGTCGGCGGCGAAGTGATAGGCCGCCACCGCCAGGGTGTCGAAGTTGAAGGGCCGCAACACCAGCGTAGCCGGCAGTTCCTTCAGGCAATCCACCACCACCAGCAGCGCGGCGGCGGCCAGGCTGGGGCGCAGCAGCGGCCAATGCACACGCGCCAGCACCTCGAGCGGCGGCGCGCCCAGGCTGCGCGCGCTCTGGTCCATCGAGGGGCTGATGCGGGCCAGCGCCGACTCGACGCCCTGATAGGCAATCGAAAAGAAACGCACCCCATAGGCATACACCACCGCCGCGATCGTACCCCCCAGCACCATCATGCCCAGCCAGCGGTCGATCATGCCGACCCAGACGAGCAGCCCGACCCCGATCACCACGCCCGGCAAGGCGTATCCGGCGCAGGCCAGCGCCACCGCCAGGCGCACCGATCGGCCGCCGACGATCCGGGCGGCATACGCGGTCACCACGGCCACCGGCAGGATCAGGGCGGTGGCCAGGCCGGCCAGCAGCAGCGAGTTCAGCAGCCAGGCTCCGACCCGATCGTCGCCCGGCAGTCCGGCGGCGAACCAGGCCCGCAGCAGCAGACAGGCGGGCAGGACGAATCCGGCGAGCACCGGCACCAGCGCCAGTCCGGTCGCGCGCCAGGCGCGGGCTCCGTGCAATCGCAGGCGCTGTGCCGGGCGGGCCGCCCGCGAATGAAAGCGCATGCGCGTGCGCTGGCGCCGCTCGGCATACGCCAGACCGCCGACCAGGAGCAGCAGCACGATCGCCAGCCGCGCCGCCGCGACCCGATCTCCCATGCCCTGCCAGGATCGGTAGATGCCCGCCGTGAGGGTATCGATGCCGAAATAGCTGACCGTCCCGAAGTCGGCCAGGGTCTCCATCAGGACGAGGGCGCTGCCGGCAGCCACGGCGGGCCGGGCGACCGGCCAGATCACCCGCCACCAGGTGGCACGCGGCGACAGGCCCAGCGATCGGGCGGCGTCCGACAGCGAGGCCGAGCGTTCGGCGAAGGCCGACCGCGCCAGCATGTAGACGTAGGGGTACAAGGCCAGGCCCAGACACACACCGGCCCCCGGCAGCGACCGGATGTCGGGGAACCAGTAGCCGCGTACCGTCCAGCCGGTCAGCGCCCGCAGCGCGGTCTGCAGCGGCCCCGACGTGTCGAGGAAGTCGGTATAGGCATAGGCGAGCACGAACGCCGGCATGGACAGCGGCAGCACCAGCGCCCACGACAACCAGGCGCGCCCTGGAAATTCATAGGCCGCCACCAGCCAGCCGGCCCCCACGCCGAGCAGCAGCACCACCGCCAGCACCACCGTGACCAGCGCGATCGACATCAGCATGGCCCGCGGCAGCACGGTACTGGCCAGGTGGCCGAGCGTCTCCCATCCACCCTGCGGCGACATCGCCATGCCGAGCAGGACCAGGATAGGGGCCGCGGTCATCAGCGCGCCGATCGTGGCCAGCGTGCCCAGTGTCGTGGCGGAGGCCCGTGCCAGTCCGTGTGAACCGGATGCGACGGGCAAAGGGGTGGAGTCGATGGCGCTTCGGTAGAATGAAATTGAACAAGAATTATATGCATTCACCGTCCCCTCTCTCTCAGATCGCGCCAGACGCCACGCCGCCGGCCCTGTGCGTCCAGGACCTGACCGTGGCCTACGCGACGCCGTCGGGGCTTGTGCACGTGGTCGACCGGCTGAGCTTCGAGCTGCCGCAAGGGCGCATCGGCTGCCTGCTGGGCGCATCCGGGTGCGGCAAGACCACCGCGCTGCGCGCCATCGCCGGGCTTCGTGAAGCCGTCGGCCGGTTCGGTGCGGGTCGAGGATCAGCAGGTGGTCGGGCCGAACGTCTGGGTCGAACCCGAAGACCGCGGCGTGGGCATCGTGTTCCAGGACTACGCGTTGTTTCCGCACCTCAGCGTCAGCGACAATGTCGGGTTCGGGCTGCGATCGCCCGGGCTGGGACGCGGCCAGCGCCAGTCCCGGATCCAGCGCATGCTCGATCTGGTCGGACTGCGCAGCCTCGCCTCGCGCTTCCCCCACGAACTCTCCGGCGGGCAGCAGCAGCGCGTGGCGCTGGCCCGTGCGCTGGCGCCCTCGCCCCGCCTGCTGCTGCTGGACGAGCCGTTCTCGAATCTCGATCCCGACCTGCGCGAACGGCTGGCGATGGAACTGCGCGACATCCTCAACGAGGCGGGCACGACCGCGCTGCTGGTCACCCACGACCAGTACGAAGCCTTCGCGATGGCCGATGTGGTCGGCGTGATGCAGGCCGGCGCGATCGCCCAGTGGGACACGCCCTATCGCCTGTACCACCGGCCCAGCACACGCGAGGTGGCCGATTTCGTCGGACTCGGCTCATTTCTGCCGGGGCGGCTGTTTCAGCGCGACGGACTTTCCGAAGTGCATTTCGAGCTGGGAGTGCTGCCGATCAGGGCACGCACCGACCAGGCGCTGGCCGGCGCGAGCGCCAGTATCGATGGGGACGTTTCGATCCTGCTGCGTCCGGACGACATCATTCACGACGACGCCAGTCCGCTGCAGGCCGAGGTGGTGCGCAAGGCGTTTCGGGGCGCGCAGTTCCTGTACACACTGCGCCTGCCCAGTGGCGCGCAACTGCTCGCACTGGTTCCCAGCCATCATGACCACGCGCTGGGCGAACGGGTCGGAATCCGCTTCGATGCCGACCATGTCGTGACGTTCCCGGCCGAGGAGCCGGGCGCCCGGGGCTGAGGCGCTGAACCGGGTCAGGGTCAGGGTCCCGGTACAGCGTCGAGTCCGGGCCGAGATCCGAGTTCGGGTCCGCCCGGGTTCGTCCGCGCCGCTGCCGCCGATTCGCTTATTCGATCAGGAAGGCCCGCCCCTGGGCGAATCGTTCGACCACCTCGGAGGCACGCAGCGACAGGGCTCGACGATCGGGATGGCGCACCAGCAGCACGACGGTGCGTCGCGAGTTGATCCACGCCACCTTCGCATACGAGGTCGATCCGTCGCGGGCGAACATCTGCAGCCAGTTTCCGCGGGCCAGGCGCGACACCGGATCGGCCCCCATCATCGGCACGATGGTCGGATTCGCGGGCAGATCGGCCAGGTCGATCGAAGACAGCACTTCGAGCAGGCGCTGGCCGGGTGCGCCCGCCGCGGCTTCCTCTTCCGCACCTCGAGCCAGATCGGCCTCGCGTGCCGGATCGGGATCGGCCAGAGGCTGGGGGTGCTCGGCGCGCGGGGCTGGAGGGCCTCCTGTCAGGCCGGGCGCGTCGGCTGGGCGGCGGCGGACGAGCCCGCCGCGAGGCTGGGGATCGTCGCCGGCGCGGCGGTTGGCCAGCGGTCGAGCGCGCAACGAACTGGGAATCTGCGCCTCGGGCGCCCGGGGAGCCGGCCCGATGTCGTCGAGCCCGGTGTCGGCCGCCGGCCTGCTGGTCGGCGGTATCGGGCGGCGCGCCGCCGGCGCTCGCCGGCCCGCACTGCCGGCGCCCTCGTCGTCGGGGCGCTGCATCTTGCGCAGATGGATCAGGAAGAGTTCGTCGAAGAAGGGCTTGAGCTCGTCGTCCTTGACGCCGATCTCGCGCACGCCCTGGGTCAGCAGCCGGATCAGCGGCGGAATCCGGACGGCGAGCTCGCGCCGACCGCCACGAAGGATCTGGGTATCCAGGCTCCACAACAGGTCGTCGACCACTTGCATCGCCACCTTGAATTCGCCGCTTTCCTCGCCATCGCGCAATGCCGCCGTGCGCAACTGACGCAGCCAGACATTGAGCAGGAACTCGCGCACCGACTCCGGGACCCGATGCCGCTCGAGCCGTTCGCCCAGCATCACCGACAGGCGGACGGTGACTTCCTCCTCGCGCTCGCGGGAGGGACGCCGGCGGTAATCGCGGCGATTCTGTTTGGCTTTGGTCGATTCGAGGTCGCTGCGCTCGCGGACCAGGCGCTCGATCAGCTGGGTCACGTTGCGCGCGGCGCGGGTGTATTCATGCTCGACCTGCCGCGCCATGACCGCGGAACGGGTCTGCAGGGCGCCGGCCACGATCTCGACCGCGCGGACCACGGTTTCGAGGCGCCGATGCAGCTCGCCGCCGCGGCTCATGTCGTCGGCGAATGCGTTGGCGATCGCACCGAGATTTTCGATCAGCCGGCGCAGCGACCGCGGTTCGTCGCCCAGGTAGGCCGGATCGAGGATCGCGAGCGCCAGCGTGGGCTGCTGCAGGCGCCAGATCATCGGCTTGACCGATTCGGGCAGTCGATGGTCGTCGATCACGTAGTCGAACATGGCCGCCACCAGGTCGACGACCGCCAATTGCGCCGGCGGCACCTGGGCATCGTGCAGCCGCGAGCGCGCATTGCCGAAGAAGCGGGCTCGGGCTTCGCGACCGTAAGGGCTGACGCCGATCGAATGGGCGAAGGCGACGGCGTCACGCTCCAGTTCGACCACCGGCTGCAAGGTCGGCAGCACGGGCAGATGCCCACTCGCCGGCCGCGCCAGCGGCGACGAACCGAGGATGCGGGCGACATCGGCGGCTCGTTCGGTGTGTTCCAGGGAGCGCTGACCCGGGTCGGCCGGCGATGATGCCGGGCCCGGATCATCCGCTTGCCCGGCCGGTGTGGTCTCAGCGATCGCGGCACCCCCCGGGGGAAGAGGCTGTGCGGGCGGCTCGTCGGCGCCCTGCTCCAGCAGCGACGCCGCGATGCCGGCACCCTCCGGGTTCGCCCGGGCGCGCGCCGCGGGCCGGGTCACCGCACCGCCGGTGCTGACGCCCTGGCTGATCAGCCAGCGTTCGATGTCCTCGAGGGCCAGCGCGAGCACCGCGGGCAGGCGGCGCAGCAGCGAGCGCCGCACCTGCAGCCGGGTAAGCGGTGTTGCCCCGGGCATCGCGAAGCCCTGGACCGTCGATGAGGCCAGGGTTCGGGCGCCCAGCGGATTGAGGTCGTCATTGGTCCACAAGCCGGGCCACAGGGCATGGACCCGCTCGGAAAAGCTCAGGTAGTCGGCCGCCACGATGCCGCGCACCGCGCGCGCCATGTCGCTGACCAGCATCTGCTGCTCGACGTCGTCTTCGAGCAGCAGGCTGAGCGCCCGGTCTTCGTCGTCGGCGCGGCTCGCGTATTCGATGCAGCGGCTGGCGCGCTCGGCCAGCGCATTGACCACCTCGGTGGTGCGCTCGGGCACCTGCACCCGGAACAGTCCGGCCGACTGGATCAGCGATTGGCGGTCGCGCGGATCGGCTTCGAACTCCGCCGCGGCGTCGAGATCGCCCGCGACTTCGGCAATCGCGCCCCGCAAAGAACGCTCGAGCGTCTGCGACAGGCGCGTCAGGGCCTGCTCGAAAAGCGCAACGCGCGGTACCTCGCGTGCCGGGTCGGTCATGGTCGGAGCTCTGGTTTCACGGTTGGGATGCTAAGGGATCCCTCCGGGCGCCGATGTGACGGAATGCTTGGACGGCGGCACACGCGGCGCCCAGTGGTCATACGGCGCAAACTGGCCTCTGTGGACCGACCCCGGTCGCCACGGCTGGCAAAATACCGGTCGCCGGGCGCCTCGTGCTGCCCGCTCCTTGCTGCCCATCCCCTCCTGACCGCCCCGGATCTGCCCCATGACCCAGCTGCCCGCCCCGTTCGCCGACGCCACCGCGACTGTCCTTCCGGGATGGATCGACAACAACGGCCACATGAACGTGGGCTACTACCACGTGGTATTCGACATCGCCGCCGAGCCCTTCTTCGAATTCCTGGGATTGAACCGGGAGTTCCGACAACGCACCGGATCATCGACCTTTGCGCTTGAATCCCACTTGAACTTCATGCGCGAGGTCAAAGAGGGCGACCCGCTGCGCTTCGAGGCCCGGCTGCTCGATTTCGACCAGAAGCGGATCCATTTCTACCAGGAGATGTTCCACGGCACCGAAGGCTACCTGGCCGCCACCTACGAGTCCTTGTCGGTGCATGTGAACATGTCGCAGCGCCGCACCTCGCCGATGCCCGACGAGCTGAGCGCCCGCCTGTCCGCGGTGAAACAGGCCCACGCCCACCTGCCCCGTCCCTGGCAGGTCGGGCACGTGATTTCAGCCCACCCGAAACGCTGATCAGGGGCGGCCCGGCGGCGCCGATGGCTCGCTCCGGGGCAGCGCAGATTGCCCGGCCAGGGGCTGCGCCTGTTGCCCGGACAGGGGCGGCGCCGGCTGCCCTGGCTGGGGCTGCGCCGGCTGCCCGGCCTGGGGCTGCGCCGGTCGCGCCAGCACGCGCTGGCCCTCCTGGACCTTGCCGCCCGGATACAGCAGCACCCGCTGCCCGGCGATCAGCCCGGACACGATCCAGGCGGCCTCGGCGGAGCGCTCGCGTACCTCGACTGGCGCCGGGTACGCCCGGGCGTCCCGCAGCACCCACACCGACCAGGCCGAGCCAGAACGCTCCAGGGCGGCCAGCGGCACCATCAGAGCCGACTCCTGGCGCCTGATCGTGATGGTGGCCTCCACTCGAAAGCCATCGCCGGCGCCAGGCAGGCCGACCGATCCCGGATCGATCCCGACCACCAGGTTCACGCGCTGCTCCTCGATGCCCAGCGCCGATACCTTGGTGAAGGCCACCGGCTCGACCCGTGACACCCGTCCCGTCATGCCGGGCAGCGACTGGCCGAACGACAGGCGCACCGGCGCCCCGAGAGGCACCCGCAGTGCGTCGCCCGACAGCAGGTCGACGAGCGCCTCGAGCTGGGTGGTGTCGCCGATCTCGAGGATCGGCTGCCCGGCGGCGATCGGGCCGCCGCTTTCCTGATGGACCTTCAGAACGCGTCCGGCAATCGGGGAGGCCAGCGTCCAGCGTCCTTTCACATCGCCCGTCCCGCCGCTTCCCTGGGCACGCGCCAGCGCGGCCCGGGCCTCGGCCAGCGTGTGCTCGGCCAGATGGCCCCGCTCGCGCGCCGCCTGCAGCGCCATCGTCTGAGACTGGAGGGCAAGTTCGGCCTGTTCGCGGGCCGCCGGCGAAACGAAGCGCTCGCTTGCCAGGCGGCTGGCGCGCTCGAACTCGACCCGGGCCTGAGTCTGCGCGGCCCGCTGCCGCTCGACCTCGGCCGCGGCGGCGAGCCGCCCGGCCTCGGCGCTGCCAACCCGCTCCTGGAGCACCGCCCGCGTGCGGGTGTCGATCATCTGCGGCGCGACCGGGCGCAGCCGGGCAATCGGCTGGCCGGCCACCACCGGGTCGCCCACCCGGAACTCGAGCCGCTCCAGCTCGGCGCCCGTCGGTGCGGTCACCACGTATCGGTGGCGCACCCGCAGCCGCCCATCCTCGCGAATGGTCTGTTCGAACCGCCCTTGCACCACCGCTGCGACCTCGAAAGGCAGCGGCCGCGGCCAGAATGCCCAGGCAGCGGCAGCCAGCGCCGCCACGACGAGCAGCAGCCAGACACCGAAACGGCCGGCTCGGGCTCGCACGGATCCCATCATCACTCCCTCACCTTCAAGACTTCGACCAGATCCAGGCGATCGATCCGCCGCCTGACGATCAGGGCACTGAGCGCTCCCGGCACCAGGATGCACAGCATCGCGGTGCCATAGGTGGCTGGCGCGATCACGGCCGGAAAGTCGATGTTCTCGGAACGCATCAGCGCCATCAGCCCATTGGCCAGCCCCCAGCCGGCAAGGCAGCCCAGCGGCAGGGCCAGCAGGAGTTCGACACCGAGTTCGGCCAGCAGCAGCACCGAGACTTCGGCTCGGGTCATGCCCAGCACCCGCAGGCTGGCCAGTTCCCAGGCGCGCTCCGACAGTGCGATTCTGGCCGCGTTGTAGACGATGCCGGTGGCCATCGCGACGGCGAACGCGGTGAGCACTGCCGTAAAGAATCCCGAGGTTGCGCGCGGTCGTCTCATTGAAACTTTGTACGGTTCCCGCCTTGTCGGTGACGGCGGCGATCGCCGGCGCCCGCTTCACCGCGGCATAGAACGCGTCCGTGGCGGCGGCGTCCAGTGTCACCGCGGCGGCGTTGACCCCCTCGCCGTCACCAGCCAGCCGGTTCATGGCGCCCAGTTCCATGTAAGCCTGGCGACCGAACAGGGTCTCGACCACGTCGGCGACCGGCACGGCAACCGAACGCCGATGCCAGAGCCGGAACTCGAGTTCGAGCACATCGCCCGGCTCGGCGCGCAATTCGCGCGCCAGCAGGGCATTGATCCGCACGCCTTCGGGCGGCGGCGGCACCGCGCCCCGGTTGATGTCGACGACGCGCATCAGCTCGGGATGGCCGATGTGCCCGCTCAGCACCGTGTCCACCGAACGACCCCGCAGGCGCACCCGCACCGGCTCGTTGCGCCAGGCCTCGGCCTGGACGACTCCGGGCAGGCGCCGCAGCTCGGACACCACCGACATGGGCATCGGCCGGGTGAACTCGATCACCGCATCACCTTGCTGGACGACCCTGAACTGGGTGTCGACGAGGTAGGCGATCATGTCGCCCCAGAAGGCGCCGGAGATCTGCAGCGCCACCGCGGCCGCGATGCCCAGCACCGTGAACGTGGCCCGCCAGGGGCGGCGCACGAGGTTGCGCAGCACCATCAGCGCGGCGGCATGCCGGCCTGTCGCGCCCAGGATGCGTTCGAGCCAGGTGCGTCGGAACACCGGCGGCGCCGGCGCCTGCATGGCCTGGGCCGGCGCCAGGCGCACCACCGACGAGATCGCCGACAAGGCGCCCGCGGCCGCGCCACCGGCAACCAGCAGCAGGGCCGCCCCGGCCACGGCCGGAACCATCCGGTACTCCAGCGCGGCAAAGCGGAAGACGTCGGCGTACAAGCCGACCAGCGCGCGTCCCAGCCAGACACTGAATGCCAGGCCGATCACCACGCCGACCAGCGCAATCAGCAGCGCAAGCTGCAGGTAATGCCAGGCGATCGCCGCATCGGAGTAACCCACCGCCTTCAGGGTCGCGATCTGCTGGCGCTGGGTCGCGACCTGGCGGGACATCACCCCGTTCAGGATGAACACCGCGACGAGCAGGAAGATGGCCGGCAGCACCGTACCCAGCACTTCGAGTTCGCGCAGTTCGTTGTCGACGATGGCGCTGGAGAGCTGACGGCTGCGATCGACCACATCGGTCGCCCCATAGGGCTCGAGCAGCCGATCGAGCGACACCCGCAGCGCAGCGCTCGACGCGCCGGGCTCGAGCCCGATGGAGACCCGATTGAATGCACCGCGCATGTCGTAGGCGGTGGCCATCCGGTCGGCATCGATCCACATCACCCCGAACCATCGATCGTCGGGCGCGCCACCCCGCGTCGCATAGACGTATTCGGGCGAGAGCACCGTGCCCACGATGCTCAGCCACTGACGGCGCCCATTGATCAGCGCCTGGACGCGCGACCCTGGCACCAGCGAGCGGACCTGCGCGAAACGTTCGGTGACGACCGCTTCGAGCACGGTTCCGGCCTGCGGCAGCCGACCCGAGCGCAGCGTCAGCGCATTGAGCGATGGCGCCTGTCCGCCGGCCAGGCCGACCAGGCGCGCGGTGACTGGCTGTGCGACGTCCGGCAGATCCAGCGGCACGTCATAGGCCACCTCGAGCTTGACGCTGGCCACGCCCGGCAGCGCCGCGATGCGTTCGCGCAGCGCCAGCGGCGCGCGCCGGACACTGGCGAACAGGTCGGCAAATCGCGCCTCCCGGTAATAGGCGTCGCGCGAGCGCTTCAGCGAATCGTGGGTCGAGAACTCTCCGACGAATCCGGCCACCCCGCAGGCCACCACGAGCGCAATCGTGAACACCTGGGCTCGCAGGCGCAGCAGGTCGCGCCAGAGCTTGACGTTCAGGGCCCTCACCAGGACAGCTCGCTGGCGGCCAGGCGCCGGGCGTTGACGGTCACCTCGGCGATGCGGCCGTCGGCCAGGCGCAGCACCCGGTGGGCCATTGCGGCGATCGGCGCGTTGTGGGTGATCACGATCGTGGTCGTGCCCAGTTCGCGGTTGACCTTCTCGACCGCCTGCAGGACCAGGATGCCGGTGGCGCAGTCGAGCGCCCCGGTCGGCTCGTCGCACAGCAGGACATCGGGCCGCTTGGCGATGGCCCTTGCAATCGCCACCCGCTGCTGCTCGCCGCCGGACAGCTGCGACACGAAGTGATCGAGGCGATTGCCCAGGCCCACCAGACCCAGCGCCGCTTCGGGAGACATCGGGTTGGCGGCCAGGTCGGTGACCAGGGCCACGTTCTCGCGGGCGGTGAGACTGGGGATCAGGTTGTAGAACTGGAACACGAAGCCGACATGCTCGCGCCGATAGCGGGTGAGCTCGGTGTCGTCGGCCGAGGTCAGGTCGTGATCGCGCCAGCGCGCCACCCCGGCGCTGGCATGGTCGAGCCCGCCCAGGATGTTGAGCAGCGTCGATTTGCCGCTGCCCGAAGCGCCCAGCAGCACGATGAACTCGCCGCGGCGCACGTCCATGTCGACTCCGCGCAAGGCGTGAACGGCCGTCGGCCCCGAGCCGTACGTCTTGGTCAGACCACGGGCCAGGAAAACGATCTCGTCCGATTCCGGACGCGGCGGCCCGGAATCGGGAACTGCAGCTGGCATGTCCTTGTACGCTGGTGTGCTGCCCGCATCATGAACCGGACGGGCGCTTGCCAGAATGCGCATTCGCAATGTCGTGGGGCGGGCCACTTACATCGAGGGGCGGGCCACGTACATCGAGTGGCGGGCCACGTACACTCGCGCCATGGATTTCGGACACTCGCCGTGGGTGGCCTTGGCGGTGGCACTGGGCTGCGGCCTGCTGATCGGCATCGAACGCGAACGCCGCAAGGGCAGCGGCGCCTCGCGCGCGCCCGCCGGCGTGCGCACCTTCACCATCGCCGCCCTCGCCGGCGCGCTCGCCCAATCGCTCGAACAGCCGCTGCTGGTGGCTGCCGGCGCCCTGATGGTCATCAGCCTGAGCGTCATCCACTACGCCCGCAACCGCACCCGCGACCCCGGCATCACCACCGAACTCGCGCTGCTCGTCACGTTCCTGCTCGGCGCCACCGCAGCCCACGATCCGGCACTGGCGGGCGGCGCGGCCGTGGTCGTGGCCATTCTGCTGGCCGCACGCAGCCGGCTGCATCGTTTTGCCACCGTGGCGCTCAGCGAAAACGAGCTGCGCGACGGGCTGATCCTCGCCGGCGCGGCGCTGGTCGTGCTGCCGCTGATGCCCGATCGGCCGATCGCCTGGCTGGCGCAGACCAATCCGCGCACCCTTTGGCGCCTGATGGTGCTGCTGCTCGCGCTGCAGGCGCTGGGCTACCTGGCGCTGCGGGCCTTCGGTCCCCGGATCGGTCTGTCACTGTCGGGGCTGGCCGCCGGATTCGTCTCGAGCACCGCCACGTTCGCCGCCATGGGATCCCAGGCGCGAGCAGCCCCCGCGCTGGCGCGGGCCTGCGCGGGGGGCGCCTTGTTTTCGAATGTCGCCACCGTCGCGCAGATGGCGCTCGTGACCGCCACCGTGTCGCCCGCCACCCTGGCGCAGCTCTGGCCGGTGCTGCTGGCCACGGCGGTGGCCGCCGCGGCCGGCGCGATGGTCACCGCCGCCGGCGTGGCGGCGGGCGATCCGCAAGCGCGGCCACCCTCCCGGATGTTCGACCTGCCCCGCTCGATGGGATTCGTCGCCCTGCTCGGCGGACTCACCGCCGCGCTCGCCTGGACTGCCGATCGTTTCGGCTCATCGGCTGCGCTGGCGGGCGCCACGATGGCCGGACTGGTCGATGTGCATGCGGCGGTTGCGTCCGTCGGCGCAATGGTCGAGCGCGGCACCCTGGGCGCCGCGCAGGCCGGCCTGCCGATCCTGTGGGCCTTCACCGCCAACACGGCCAGCAAGCTGGCCGCCGCCTGGTTCAGCGGCGGCGCGGCGTTCGCGCTGCGCGCCCTGCCCGGTCTGGCCGCCCTGCTGGCGGTCCTGTGGGGCAGCTGGCTGCTCAGGTAGGCGCGCGAACCAGGCCGGTCGCTCAGAGCAGCTGGCAGGCCTCGTCGAAAGCCAGGCGCGGCAGCCGTCCGAAGGTCTTGGCAGGATCGATCGTGCCCAGCGTGCACAGGAAGTTCGAGCGGAAACGGCCGTCCGGGAAGAAGGCTTCGTCGACCTTCGCATTGTTGAAGCCCGACATCGGCCCGCAATCGAGACCCGCCGCACGAGCGGCCAGGATGAAGTAGCCGCCCTGCATCGAGCCGTTGCGAAAGGCGCTGGTCTCGCGCGCCGCCTTGTTGGCGTCCCCGTCGAACCACGACTTGGCGGTGGCGTTGTGCGGAAAGACCCTGGGCAGGTGCTCATGGAAGTGCGTGTCGTAGGCCACGATCGCGCATACCGGTGCCGCCAGGGTCTTGTCCAGATTGCCCGCCGACAGGGCGGGACGCAGCCGCTCCTTGGCTGCCTGGCTGCGCAGGAACACCAGCCGTGCCGGCTGCCCGTTGGCGGCCGTGGGCCCCATCTTCATCAGGTCGTACAGGGCGCGCAGCTGGTCGTCGGTGACGGGCTTGTCGAGGAAGCCGTTGGCGGTGCGGGCGTTCCTGAACAGCGCATCGAGCGCGCGATCATCGGTCATGGAGGGAAACCTTTCGTGTGGAGGGAAGGACCGGCACAGCCGGAAAATGGCAGACCTCAGGCCGGCGCCAGGACGAAATCGTAACTGACCGTCGAAAAGGAGCGCTCGAGGCGGCTGCCGTCAGGGGCCATTCCGGGGGGATGGTCCTTGAAGTCGACGACCAGGGAATCCTTGACGCCGAAGACCGCGTCCGACGACAGATAGGAGTCGCCCGCGACGAACACATGGGTGACCAGCGTGGCGCAACCCGGGTGCGCGATCATGGTGTGGATGTGGGCCGGGCGGAACGGATGGCGCCCCAGGCGCAGCAGCAGGTCGCCCACCGGTCCATCGGTGGGCACCGGATAGCTGACCGGCTGGACCGTGCGGAATGCGTAGCGTCCCTGTGCGTCGGTGGTGAAGCGGGCCCGGCACTGCATCGGCCCGCCCGGAACCTGGACGTCGTACAGGCCCGCCTCGCCGTCGGACTGCCAGACATCGATCGTTGCGCCGGCCAGCGGCTTGCCGGCGACGTCGGTGACCGTGCCCGACATGAAGCAGGGCGTGCCGGCGGCCGTACCGGAAATGTCGGCCCACTGGGGCAGCTGCGGCGCACCTTCGACGAAAAAGGGTCCGAACACCGTGCTTTCGGTCGCACCTGCCGGCACGCGGTGGTTGACCGCATCGACCAGCATCGACACGCCCAGGGTGTCCGACAGCAGGATGAACTCCTGGCGCTTGTCGTCGCACTTCTGGCCCGTGGCCGTCAGGAAGCGGATCGCGGCCAGCCACTCGGCCTCCGTCAGCTCGACTTCACGAATGAAGCCGTGCAGATGGCGCACCAGGGCGCCCATCACCTGCGTCAGGCGGGCATCGCCGCAGTCGGCCATCCGGGCCAGCACCGCGTCGGTGAGTGTGTTTTCATCGAAATTCATGTCCGACTCCATGGCGAGTGTCATTGCGCAAAGTCTGCGACAGCATCCACGCGCCCATCACGGCGATGCCCGCAAACAGTCCGATCCAGATCCAGGTCGCAGGGGTGTGCCAGTCAATGCGACGGGCCTGCCCGTCGGCCACCCACAGCGCGACAACCGGCAGTGTGCCCCAGGCAAGCTGGGTCGCGCCCAGGGCCGACCAGTCGCCTCTCGTGACGGCGCGCCGGAGCACCAGCGCGCCGGCCGCCGGCGTGAGAAAGGTCACGCTGTACAGCTGGGCATGGAAACGATCGATCTTCCAGGGCCACAGACCGGCGGCCGTTTCCGGAACGAACAGCAGCACGGCGCCCGCGACGCCCAGCACCGCCGCCTGGCCCAGCAGCAGGACAGCTGCGCCGGGGGCGGGTCGCCGGCCCGGGGACGCCCAGCGGCGGTAGGCCCAAAGATGCGCGCCCGCGTTGGCGCAGACCCCCACGTACAGGCCGAACCAGATCCAGACTTCGACCCGCGCCGGATCGAACCGGGGAAGATGGACGAAGGAACAGACCGTGACCACCAGCGTGAACACGAAGATCATCCAGGTCACGACCCGGGCGGGCGACCATCGCCCGCTGGCCGCCTGGATCGTCGCGGCCACCAGCGCCGCGGTATACAGCGCCCCCAGGAAGCGCAGATTGAACGGCGCCAGCGGCCAGGGCCAGATCGAGCTCACGGCCGGGCTGGCGATCAGCAGCCCGCCGCCGGCCACGATCAGGACCGCCACCTCGATCCAGGTGACGGCGACCAGCAGACGGGAAACTCGGGGATTGGTCATGGGGCAGCCTATCGCATGTGGGGTGGCGATCAAATCCGGGCCGTGCCAGCCGGGTGGATGGCGTCGGCGCCCGGCCATGCCCGCCGCGCCATTTGCACAAGGCAAAACAACGAATGCCGCCTGCGCGCGATCGAGACAAACAGGCCGCACGCGCGCACCACGGGCCGCTCGAGGGCGCCGGTCGGCACCGGGTGCGCAGGTAAGATCCGGTCACGGTAGCCGCGCTTGGCGACCCATCCACCCGAGGACGACCTGTCAATGAAAATGCCGCTCGAAGACGTCATGGTGCTCGATCTTTCCCACGCACTCGCCGGGCCGCACTGCTCGACGATGCTGGCTGACTTCGGCGCCCATGTGATCAAACTCGAAACCCCGGGGGCCGGCGACATCGCCCGTGCCTGGGGCGCGCCGCTGCCGGGCGGCGAAAACTCGTATTTCGTCGGGCTGCACCGCAACAAGCGCGGCATTTCGATCGATCTCAAGACCGCCGAAGGCAAGGAACTCTTCTTCAAGCTGGTCGAGAAGGCCGACGTGGTGCTCGAAAACTTCCGGCCTGGGGCGCTCGAGAAACTCGGCCTGGGCTACGAACAGGCCAAGGCGCGCAATCCCGGCATCATCTATTGCTCGGTCTCGGGCTTCGGCCAGGACGGCCCCTATCGCGAACGCGCCGCGCTCGACCTGATCCTTCAGGCCGAGAGCGGCATGATCAGCGTGACCGGCGAAGAAGGCGGCCACGGCGTGCGCTGCGGCACCTCGATCGCCGACCTGGCCGCCGGCATGTACGGCGCCTTCGGCATCGTGATGGCACTGCGGGTCAAGGACAAGACCGGCGAAGGCCAGCGCATCGACGTCTCGATGCTCGAGGGTCAGATGTCGCTGCTCAACGTGATGATCAGCGGCTACCTGGCCGACGGCGAACTGCCCAAGCCGATGGGCACCGCCTACAAGGCGCTGTTGCCGTACCAGACATTCCGCACCCAGACCCGCGACCTGGCCCTGGCGGTGGGCAGCGAAAAACTCTGGAAGATCTTCTGCCCGGCGATCGGCCGCCCGGACCTCACCGACGATCCGCGGTTCAAGACCAACCAGCAGCGAGCCCAGAACCGCGATGCGCTGATCGACATCCTGCAGCAGGTGTTCCTGACCCGCAGCTTCGAGGACTGGGAACAGGTTCTGCTGGCCGTCGGCGTACCGGTCGGGGCCATCAACAACATCGAGCAGCTGATCAACCATCCGCAGGTCAAGGCCCGCGGATCGCTGGTCGACATGGATCATCCGCGCGCCGGCCCGGTCAAGCTGGTCGGCGTGCCAGTGCGGCTCTCCAAGACCCCGGGAGCCGTGCGCTCGCCCTCGCCGCGCCTGGGCGAGCACACCGCTGAAACCCTGAAATCCGTGCTCGGCCTGTCCGACACCGAGGTCCAGCGCCTGATCGAGACGCGCGTGGTGCAGGCCGTCAAGGCCTGCTGGGCGCCGGCTTAGCGCCGGGCCGTCGAGGCCTGGGCGCCGGTCTCGCACCCTGCCGTCAGCCGGCCATGCGCGAAAGTGGCGGGCTGCAGCAGGCCAGTTCGCCCGACCCGCACAGGGCCGTCGCTGAGATCATCTCAGCGACTGTTTTGAGCGGGTCCGTGTTGAGTTCAATCCCCCCCACCGTATCGGCCGCCTCGTTCGCCGCGCCGTCGACCGGCGACTTCTCGGAAATGAAGGCGCTGATCGTCGACGACAACAACATGTCGCGGATCACGCTGGCCAGCGTCCTGCGCGACTGCGGGATCGGCCGCATCAAGACCGTGCCGGGCACCCATCAGGCGCGTGTCCACCTGCAGGCCAACACCTACGATGTGATCCTGTGCGAATACCACTTCTCGGGGCCCGAGAGCGGCCAGGACCTGCTCGACGAGATCCGCTATACGCGCATGGTGCCGTTTCGGACAGTGTTCTTCATGGTCACCGGAGAGGCCACCTACGAACGGGTTGCCGAGGTGGTCGAGAACGCGCCCGATGACTATCTGCTCAAACCCTTCAAGCCGGCCGCGCTCGAAGAGCGCCTGCACAAGGCGCTGGCCAAGAAGATCGCCCTGCTGCCCATCTATCAGAAGATGGAGGCCAAGGACTTCGAAGGCGCGCTGAGCATCTGCAAGAAGACGGTTCGCGAGCTCGACACCTACTGGCTGGATGCCGCGCGGATCGGCGCCGAACTGTCGCTGTACCTGAAGCGCCACAAGCAGGCGCAGGTCTTCTTCGACATCGTGCTCAAGGCCAAGGCCCTGCCGTGGGCGAAGCTGGGCCTGGCGCAGCTGGCCTACTCGAGCGACGACGCGGCCAAGGCGCGCGGCACGCTTGAGGCACTGGTCTCGAACACCAGCGCCTACGCCGATGCCTACGACCTGCTGGCGCGCATCTACTTCGAAGAAGGCCAGCTCTCGCAGGCGCTGGACACGCTGCGCCGCGGCGTCGAAGCGACTCCGGCCAACCTGCAGCGGCTGCAGAAACTGGGCTCGCTGGCTTATTTCGTCGGCGAGGCCGCCGAATCCGAAGCGATGCTGGCCAAGGCATTCCGCCTGGGTTTCGGATCGCGCGCCTTCGACCTGCAGTCCGTGCTGCAGCTGGCCCTGCTGGCCCAGGCACGTGGCGCGAGCGCCAAGGACATCGAGCGATTCTGTCTGCCGCTCGAAACCGCGCTGGCCAAGACTCCGGACGACTTCCGCCTGTCGACCCTGACCCAGATCGCCCAGGTCTGCGCGGCGATGGCCCGAAAGAACCCGGCCGAGGTCGTCCAGCGGGTCAAGGCCATGGAAGGCTGGCTTGAGCACCCCGAGTTCGACTTCGAGTGCGCCTGCAACCTGCTGTCGCTGCTCGGGCTGGTCGGCTCGCAGGAGATCCGTCTGCCCGACGCGCCGCTCTGGGTGCAGCGAACGGCCCGCCGGCACTGCATCTCCAAGACCGCGGCCGACCTGTTGTGCGCCTCGCTCGGCGGGCTGAAGGAGCTGATCGAGATCGTCGAGAAGGAACAGGCGCAGGTCACCTTCCAGGCCAACGACGCGATGTCGCGGCTGCTCAAGGGCGATGCCGACGGCACCGCTTTGCGCCTGACGCAGGTGGCGCGCGAGACCCTGAACGCGCGCCTGTTCGGCCTGGCCGAAAGCCTGGCGATCAAGCACCGGGATCGCCTGAGCGACGCCTCGATGTCGCTGATCCTGCAGGCGCAGGAAGTGCGCCAGCAATTCTGCAGCCGCGGCACCCAGGTGTCGCTGGCGCGCATGGCCGAGGCCGGACGCAGCGCAAAGACGCTGCCGTTTCCCTGAAACAGCCTGGCCAGCGGGCGCTTTGGCCAAAGCGGCACCGATGCCTCATGATGCCGGGTTTGCCGTCCTCCTGACCCATGCCGTCCCGCACGCTCCCGCCCGCCTCTTATGCCGGGCTTGATTTCGGCACTTCGAACTGCCTGATCGCCCTGTGGCGCGATGGGGGCCCCAGCCTGGTCGAGCTCGAACCGGGCGAGTCCACCCTGCCCTCGCTGGTGTATGTGGCGCGCCGGCTGGCGCCGATCCCGCAGCCCAGTCGCGCGTGGATCACCCAGGCGATGGCGGCCGCCCGCGGGCGGCCGGGGCGCGGCGGCGCCGTCGAGGCTGACGCGATGCTCGAGAGCCGGGTGCGTGCGCAATTCGCCCGCGAGGCGGGCGACCATGCGCTGGATGCGCTGCATAAGCAGACACTGCAGGAAGCCCTGCAGCTGGGCTCGACGCCGCGGTTCGGACGCGAGGCACTGGCCGCCAGCCTGGAAGACCCCGAGGGATTCTTCTTCCGCTCGCCCAAGTCGTTCCTGGCGGCCGACATCGACCCGGTCTACCGTGCCCGCTTCGAGCGGATCGTCGAGCTGATGCTCACCCACCTGCGCGAACGGGCGCAGGCAGCGCTGGGCGCCCCGGTGACCCGTGCCTGCATCGGCCGCCCGGTCCATTTCGGCGGCGGATCGCCGGCCGACCAGGCGCGCGGCGATGCCCGCGCACTGGCACTGCTGGAGGCGGCCGCGCGCCGTGCCGGTTTCGAGGACATCGCGTTCGAGTTCGAACCGGTGGCCGCGGCGCTCGATTTCGAGCGTCAGCTCGACCGCGATCGGCTGGTGCTGATCGTCGATGTCGGGGGCGGCACGACCGACTGCACGCTCGCCCGGCTGGGCCCCGAACGGATCGCCCAGGCGAGCCGTGCCGGCGACATCCTGGCCTCCAGCGGCGAGCGGCTCGGGGGCAACGACGTCGACACCTCGCTGAGCTTCACCGGGCTGATGCCGGCGATGGGTCGCGGCGACACCGAGCTGTCGGGCCTGCCGGTGCCCCTGACCCCGTTTGCCGACGCCGCCGATGTGTTCAACGTGCCGGCGCAAAACGCGTTCTTTCGGGCCGAACGAATCATCGAGGGCATCCGCCGGCGTTGCGCCGCCGACGTGGCCCACAAGCTGGCCCGCCTGGAGACGCTGCGCCAGACCCAGCAGACGCTGTGGCTGACCATGAAGTCCGAACAGGCCAAGGTGGCGCTGGCGCAGGCCGACGAGGCCGCCGTCACCCTCGATCGGATCGACGAGGGGCTGGCGGTGACGGTGACCCGCGCGCAGCTGAGCGGCGCAATCCGCCCGCTGCTGCTGGGCATCGAGCGCCTGATGCTCGACGCGGTTCGCCTGGCGCAGGCGCAGCCCGAACTGATCTACGTGACGGGCGGTTCGGCCCGCTCGCCGCTGGTCCAGGCGGTGATTCGCGAGACCTTCCCGGGCCGCCCGGTGGTGATGGGCGACGCCTACGGCAGCGTGGTGTCGGGCCTGGCGATGCAGGCGCATCGCCTGTATGGCAGGCGCTGACGATCAGTCGGGCAGAGCTTCGGGCGCGTTTTCGTCGGCGAGGGCCTCGGGATCGTCCAGGCGCTTCATGTTCTCCAGCATGCGCAGCAGGTAGTGGAGCATGTGGGCGCTGTCGTTGATCGAGAAGCCGGCCAGCGCCTTGTCGTAGTAATCGAAGATCTTGGGCTGGGCCTGCTCGACCCAGACCTGGCGCCCGAACTCGGTGATCGACACCAGGCGCGAGCGGCGATCGCGGCCATCGGGCGCAATGCTCAAATGGCCGTCGCGCTCCATGCGGCTGACCACGCCCGACAGGTTCTGGCGGCTCACCATCAGGTAGCGGGCGAGATCGCCGACACTCATGCCGCCGTGGGCCCGCGGCCGCGACAGCGCGCCCAGCACCGCCCACTGCTGCGTGGTCAGCCCTTCTTCGGCCACCGCGCGCGTTCCGGTTTTATGCAACATGTTTGCGCACTGATACAAACGGAAAAAGAGCCGGTTGGCCATTTCCATTCGCGCGACCTGGTTCTTACGGTCGGATTTCACCATGAACTTTTCACCGCTCGAGGTCTTGCCAGAGGAGATTGATCGCCCTATTATACGGAAATATATTGACGCAACAATCCCATCGGTCAGCGCATCGCGACCTGCTTGAGCGGTCCGTCGCGGGGCCTGCCGTCCCATCTCATCAGGAGGATTCCATGCGCGGACTTCAAGACAAGACTGTCATCGTCACCGGCGGAGGCGGCGGCATCGGCGGCGCCAGCTGCCGGCGCTTCGCCGAGCTCGGTGCGCGCGTTGCCGTGCTCGACCGCAATATCGAGGCCGCGCAGGCCGTCGCAGCCGGCATCAACGCCAGCGGAGGGCGGGCGCTGGCGGTGGCCTGCGACATCACCGATCGCGGCAGCGTCAATGCCGCCGTCGCGACCACCGAAAGCGAACTCGGACCGGTGCATGTGCTGGTCAACAACGCCGGCTGGGACATCTTCAAGCCGTTCACCAAGACCGATCCGGGCGAGTGGGACAAACTGATCGCGATCAATCTGATCGGCCCGATGCACCTGCATCACGCGGTGCTGCCCGGGATGATCGAGCGGCGCGCCGGGCGCATCGTCAACGTGGCGTCCGACGCCGCCCGCGTCGGCTCTTCCGGCGAGGCGGTCTACGCGGCCTGCAAGGGTGGCATCGTCGCGTTCTCCAAGACCATCGCACGCGAGCACGCGCGCCACGGCATCACCGTCAACGTGGTCTGCCCGGGCCCCACCGACACCGCGCTGTTCGCCGACTTCAAGGAAGGCGCCGCCAACCCCGAGAAGCTCGTGGCGGCCTTCCAGCGGTCGATCCCCCTGGGCCGCATCGGCCAGCCGGACGATCTGCCGGGCGCCATCGCATTCTTCGCCAGCGACGACGCGGCCTTCATCACCGGCCAGGTGCTCAGCGTCTCCGGCGGCCTGACGATGGCCGGCTGAGCCACTGCCTCCCCTCCTCCGACTCGACACCATGAACTACGAAGACATCCTTTACGACGTGCGCAACGGCGCGGCCTGGATCACCATCAACCGGCCCGACAAGATGAACGCGTTTCGCGGCCGCACCTGCGACGAGCTCATCCACGCGATCAGCCGCGCCGGCTACTCGCGCGAGATCGGCGCCATCGTGCTGGCCGGAGCCGGCGAGCGGGCCTTTTGCACCGGCGGCGACCAGTCCGCGCATGACGGCCAGTACGACGGCCGCGGCACCATCGGGCTGCCGATGGAAGAACTGCATGCGGTGATCCGCGATGTTCCCAAGCCGGTGATCGCCCGCGTCCAGGGTTTCGCGATCGGCGGGGGCAACGTGCTGTGCACGATCTGCGATTTCACCATCGCCTCCGAGAAGGCCGTGTTCGGCCAGGTCGGCCCGAAGATGGGTTCGGTCGATCCGGGCTACGGCACCGCCTTCCTGGCCCGCGTCGTCGGCGAGAAGAAGGCCCGCGAGATGTGGTACCTGTGCCGCCGCTACCCTGCCGCCGAGGCGCTGGCCATGGGGCTGGTCAACGCGGTGGTGCCCCACGACCAGCTCGACGCCGAAGTCCAGAGATGGTGCGACGACATCATGGACAAGAGCCCCACCGCTCTGGCCATCGCCAAGCGCTCGTTCAACATGGACACCGCGCACCAGGCGGGCATCGCGGGCATGGGCCTGTACGCGCTCAAGCTGTACTACGACACCGAAGAATCCCGCGAGGGCGTCACTGCGCTTCAGGAAAAGCGCAAGCCCGACTTTCGCAAGTACGCCAAGTAGAGCGGTGCGATGAATCCCTACATCGACGAGGACCTGGCCACGCTGGCCGAGCACGCGCGCCGGTTCGCCAGCGGACGGGTGGCGCCGGGTTTCCTGGAGCGCGACGACACCCGGGTGCTCGATCGCGGGCTGATGCGCGAGATGGGCGCGCTCGGCTTCATCGCGCCCGAATTGCCGGAACGCTTCGGCGGACAGGGTATGGGCTGCCTGGCGGCCGGAGTCATCCACGAAGAAATCGCGCGCGCCGACCTGAGCCTGTCCTACATCAACCTGCTCGCTTCGCTGAACGGGCAGATCCTGGCCCACCACGGCAATCCCGAGGTCGTGGCGCCCTGGCTGGCCCGCCTCACCACGGGCCAGGCCCTGCTGGCGATTGCGCTGACCGAACCGCGCGGCGGCTCCGACGCGGCCAGCCTGCGCCTGCGCATGGAGCGCAGCGGCGATCACTACGTGCTCAACGGCGAAAAGACCTCCATTTCGGCGGCCGACCAGGCCGATGCCGTGGTGGTCTTTGCGCGCACCGGCACGGTCGAATCCGGCGCCCATGGGGTGTCCGCCATTCTGGTGCCCACCGATCTGCCAGGCATCACCCGCGGCCGCTTCGACTGCCATGGCCAGCGCGCGATCGGGCGCGGCTCGATCTTCTTCGAGAATGTGCGGGTGCCCGCCAGCCACCTGCTCGGCCAGCAGGGCAAGGGCTTCGTGCAGGTGATGCAGGGCTTCGATTTCTCGCGCGCACTGATCGGCCTGCAGGTGCTGGCCGTGGCGCGGGTCAGCCTTGAAGAAACCTGGGACTACGTGGCCCAGCGCGAGGCTTTCGGCAAGCCGCTGTCGTCGTTCCAGGGGGTTTCGCATCCGCTTGCCGAATTCGACACCCAGATCGAAGGCGCGCGCCTGCTGTGCCTGCAGACGCTGTGGCTGAAGGATCGCGGCGCCGCGCACACCGCCCAGGCGGCGATGTGCAAATGGTGGGGACCCAAGCTGGCCTACGACGCCATCCACCAGTGCCTGCTGATGCACGGCCATGGCGGCTACGACCGCGGCCCGCTCGAGCAGCGCCTGCGCGACGTGCTGGGGTTCCAGATCGGCGACGGCACTGCGCAGATCATGAAGACCATCGTCGCGCGCGACCGGGCCGGGCGCGCGGCGGTGTCGAACTGAAAGCGGATCGCCGCACGACCTCGGCACCGATGACCTGAGAACCAGCGCGGCCGCACGCCAGGACGGACGGCCCGCCCCACCCACGGAGGAGACACCCGATGGAATTCGACGCCGTCCTGCTGGCGCCGCGGCGCGCCGCGATGAATCAGCAGCATCTGTGGCACAACCGGACCATCAACCAGGATCTGGACGACTGCCTGACCCACTGCCCGGACCAGCTTGCGCTCACCGCGATCAGGGTCGAGAGCGGCGAACAGCGCCGCTTTACCTACCGCGAGATGGCCGCGATGGCCGACCGCATCGCGGTAGGCCTGTCCCGCCTGGGCGTGGGCCGCAACGACGTGGTCGCCGCGCAGCTGCCCAACTGGTGGCAGTTCACGCTCACCTATCTGGCCTGCTCGCGCCTGGGCGCGGTCATGAATCCGCTGATGCACATCTTTCGCGAGCGCGAACTGGGTTTCATGCTCAAGCACGGGGGCGCCAAGGTGGCCATCGTACCGAAGGTGTTTCGCGGTTTCGATCACGAGCAGATGCTGGCCGGCCTGCAGCCGAGCCTGCCCGAGCTGCGCCAGGTGGTTGTGGTCGACGGCACCGGCCCGAACAGTTTCGAAGCCCTACTGAGCGGCCCGTGCTGGGAGGACCAGGCCGATGCGCCCGCGCTGCTCAGCGGCCACCGCCCCGGTCCCGACGACATCACTCAGCTGATCTACACCTCCGGCACCACCGGCGAGCCCAAGGGCGTGATGCACAGCGCCAACACGCTGATGTCGAACATCGTGCCGTATGCCCGGCGCATGGCACTGACGGCCGATGATGTGGTGCTGATGGCCTCGCCGATGGCACACCAGACCGGCTTCATGTACGGCCTGATGATGCCGATCATGCTGCGCGCCGCTGTGGTGCTGCAGGACGTCTGGGATCCGAAGCGCGCGATCGACCTGATCGGCCGCGAGCAGGTGAGCTTCACGATGGCGTCCACTCCGTTCCTGGCGGACCTGACCCGCGTCGTCGGCGAAGCCGGCACGCCGGTGCCCAGCCTGAAGACCTTCCTGTGCGCCGGCGCGCCCATTCCCGGCCCGCTGGTCGAGCAGGCCCGCCAGACCCTGGGCGCCAAGATCGTGTCGGCCTGGGGCATGACCGAAAACGGCGCGGTCACCACCACGCTGCTCGAAGACGACGACGAACGTTCGGTGGCCAGCGACGGATGCCCGCTGCCAGGCGTCCAGATCAAGGTGGTCGATGGCGCCGGTTCCGTGCTGCCGGCCGGCGAATCCGGCAGCCTGCTGGTGCGCGCCTGCTCCAACTTCGGCGGGTACCTGAAGCGCCCGCACCTGAACGGCACGAATGCCGATGACTGGTTCGACACCGGCGACCTCGCCCGCATCGACGAGCGCGGCTACGTGCGCATCACCGGACGCAGCAAGGACGTGATCATCCGCGGCGGCGAGAACATCCCGGTGGTCGAGATCGAGGCGCTGCTGTATCGGCACCCGGCGGTGGCCCAGGCGGCCATCGTGGCGTTTCCGGACGCGCGGCTGGGCGAACGCGGCTGCGCGGTGATCGTGCTCAAGCCGGGCCAGAGCCTCGATCAGGCCGGCATGGTCGAATTCCTGAAATCTCAGAAGGTGGCGCTGCAGTACATCCCCGAACGCCTGCTGCTGCTCGACGCGATGCCGGCGACCCCTCGGGCAAGATCCAGAAGTTCAAGTTGCGCGAGATGCTGCGCGACATGTCGGGTGGCGCGCCCGCGTAGGGATCATCGGGTCCGCAACCTGGCCGACCGCCTGGCATAGCCTGCCGGCCCGCTGCCCGCTGCCCGCTGCCCGCTGTCCTCTGTCTGGGCGAACGGGCGAACGGGCGCATCGGCGAATGGCGGACAATTGCCGCGCCACTAGGCCGGGGGATCGACGCCCACCGGGGTGCGGCGAGCCTGCGCCCCGCGATGGGCCGGCCAGACCGCGCTGCCGACCATCACCCCGCCCGCCATCAGCAGCGCCGAGATGCCCAGGCCGCCGACTGCCACCCCGAAGGCCAGCGGCACCACCACCGAACAGCCGTTGCTCAGCACCGCGCGAAGGCCGACCGCCTCGCCACCCCGACCCGCGGGCGCTGCCGTGTGCAGCAGCGAAAGCACGTTGGGCTGGCTCATGCCGACCGCACAGCCGAAAACCAGGCCCAGCGCCATCAGCATCACCGCCACGACCGCCCATGGCAGCGCGAAGAACACCATCACCATCACCGCCAGCGACACCCGCAGGATCTGCCATTCGTTGGCCCGGTGGGACAGCCAGGGCATCGCGGCACGCGCCAGGAAGGTGCCCACCGCAAACAGCGAAAACACGGTGCCGATGACCGATGCCGAGTACCCCAGCCGATGCCCCACGACCGGCAAGGTGACGATGAACAGGTCCCAACCCGACGCGGTCATCATGTTGACCCAGTAGATCCGGCGCATTTCGCCGCTGGCCAGCAGATCGATCACCTGTGGCCGGCGCGGCGGCGCGACGTTGCCGGCCGTTGGCTGCGCTTCGCCCCCCGGCAGCACGGGTCCTGGGAGGCCGCGGGTCCGCGTCGCCACCAGGAAGGCCGCCACGCTGGAAACCACCGCCAGCGCTGCGAAGGCGGTGCGGAAACCCAGGTGATCGATCAGCAGCCCGGCGATGAAGGGGCCAAGCGCGCTCGAGGCCGAATGGCCCAGCGCGAACCAGCCAAACAGGGCCAGGCGCCTGGCCGGCGTGGCCAGAGGATCGAGATGGCCGACGCTGTGCTGCGCGGCGACCGACAGGATGTTGAAGCCGAAGCCCAGCGTCATCGCCAGCAGCAGCATCGTGGGCAGCGTCAGCCAGACCACCGGCAGCCATGCGCCGAGCATCACCAGGCCGATGCCCGCCCGCATCACCCGCGCCGCGCCGGCGCGATCCACCCAGCGGCCGATGGCCAGCGAGGTCATCACCGGGATCACCGAGAACATCGCCATGAACAGGCCTACCATGGCCTCGGGCTGGCCGTTGGCCAGCACGAACAGCGAACCGGTGAGCCGGCCACCCGACAGGGCCATGTGGCCGGTCAGGTTGATCAGGATCAGGGCCGGGAGGAACGGCGGCAGTGAGCGAAACACCGCCGTCAGCCGGTCCGAGCGCCGGGATCGTTCCCATCAGGTCCGGCGGGCAGGCGCCCGCCGGATGCATCGGCCAGGCTCAGACCCGTTCGATGATGATCGCCGGGGCCATGCCGCCGGCAGCGCACATCGTGACCAGACCGCGCTTGAGGTCACGGCGCTCGAGTTCGTCGAGCAGCGTGCCGATCAGGATCGAGCCGGTGGCGCCGATCGGGTGGCCCAGCGCCATCGCGCCGCCATTGACGTTGACCTTGTCGCGATCGAGCCGCAGGTCGCGGATGAACTTCTCGGCCACCACCGCGAACGCCTCGTTGATCTCCCACAGATCGATGTCCTCGACCTTCAGGCCGGCCTTGGCCAGCACCTTGCGGGCCGCCGGCACCGGGGCGTTGAGCATCAGCGTGGGCGAATCGCCCATGTTGGCCATGGCGACCACGCGCGCCCGCGCCTTCAGGCCCTTGGCCTTGGCGTAGCGCGGCGAGGCCAGCAGCAGGGCGGCGGAGCCATCGACCACACCCGACGAATTGCCGGCGTGATGCATGAACTGGATGTCCAGACCGGGGTACTCCTGCAGGATCAGGCTGCGGAACGTGGTGCCGCGGTCGTCCAGAGGAACGTCGGCCAGCGCGGTGAACGCGGGCTTCAGGCCGGCAAGGCCTTCGGCAGTGGTCTGGGGGCGCGGGAACTCTTCATGGTCCAGGGCCAGCGTGCCGTCGGCCTTGAACACCTTGATCAGGCTGCGATCGAAGTGGCCGTTGGCGATCGCATGCGCGGCGCGTTTCTGGCTTTCGAGGGCCAGGTCGTCCAGCGCCGTGCGCGGAATGCCTTCCATCGTGGCGATGGCGTCGGCGCACACACCCTGATGGGACTGCGGATGGGAGGCACGCAGGCGCAGGTTGCCCGCGTCCATCATCATCGGGCCGTCTTCGGCGCTGCGCCGACCGGACATCGACATCATTTCGGTACCGCCGGCAATGACCAGGTCTTCCATGCCGGACATGATCGAGGCCGCGCCCAGGTTCACGGTGGTGATGCCCGAGCCGCAGAAACGGTCCAGCGTCACGCCGCTCGAACGCACGTCGTAGCCGGCGTCCAGCGCCGACATGCGGCCCAGGTCGCCGCCCTGCGGGCCGCGCTGCGCGCTGGTACCCCAGAGGATGTCGTCGACCTCGGCGGTGTTGATGCCGGTGCGCTCGGCCAGCGCCTTGAGCACGGCCGCGCCCAGATGCTGCGGGTGCATGTCGGCCAGCGCGCCTTTGCCGAGCTTGCCGATGCCGCGCGGCGTGCGGCAGGCGTCGATGATGAGAGCTTCAGTCATGGATCTTCCTATCGGGATTGAGGTGTCGGGCGAGGTGTCGCGGGCCGACGGTTCAGCCAGGTAACGTGTTGGCCGCCCATACTATCAGCGTGCCCCGGCCGAGGCCTGGCCCGCGCCGCAGTTTCGGGACGACGCGCCAGCCTTCGGAACGGCCCTCGTTCGCGCCTGGTTCAACCTGCAAACCACCGTGGGAAATTGCGTCATGTCCGATCGGAATATCCTGTTCATCGTGCTGGATCAGTGGCGCGCCGACGCGCTGGGCTGCGCCGGAAATCCGCTGATCCGCACCCCACACCTGGACAGCATTGCTGCGGACGGGGTGCTGTTCGCGCGCCACTTCGCGCAATGCGCGCCCTGCGGCCCGTCGCGTGCCTCGCTGCTCACCGGCCAGTACCAGCACAACCACGGCGTGATGCGAAACGGCACCCCGCTGGCCGCCCGGTTCACGAACCTGGCGCTGGAGTGCCGCAAGGCCGGCTACGAGCCCGCTCTGTTCGGCTACACCGATACCGCCGTCGATCCGGCCCGACATCCGCCGAATGATCCGGCGCTGCGCAGCTACGAGCAGGTGATGCCGGGTTTTCAGACCGAGCTCTATCTGCCCGAGCGTCCCTTGCGCTGGCTGGCGCACCTGGCTTCCCATGGCCACGACTTCGGCAACGATCCGCTCGAGGCCTATCGACCGGCCCCGCTGGCGCACGCACGAGGGCCGACCCACGCGCCGGCCCGATTCGCGGCCGAACACAGCATTTCGGCCTTCCTGACCGACGAGGTGCTGGGCTACATCCGCATGCGCCGCGACCAGCCGTGGTTCGTGCACGCCGCCTATATCCGGCCGCATCCGCCATTCATCGCCAGCGCCCCTTATCACGACCTGTATCACCCGGAGCTGATGCCGGCCCCCAGGCGCGCCGAGTCGTTCGAGCGCGAAGCGGCGACTCATCCGCTGCTGGCCGCCTACCTCGCGTCGCGCCGAACCTCGGCCAGTTTTGTCGACGGCGATGGCCTGGTGACCGAACTGCCGGACGCCCACCTGGCGCAACTGCGCGCCACCTACTACGGGATGATCACCGAGGTGGACGCGCAGATCGGCCGGCTGATCGATCAGCTCAAGGCCTGGGGACAGTACGAGCGCACCTTGATCGTGGTCACCTCCGACCATGGCGAGATGCTCGGCGACCACTGGCTGCTGGGCAAGGACAGCCCCTTCGAACAGGCGTACCGGGTACCGCTGATCGTGCGCGACCCCGATGCGCCTGCCCACGTGCCGCGCGGCAGGACCCTGAACCCCTTCACCGAATCCGTCGACGTGATGCCCACCATCCTGCAATGGGCCGGCCTGCCGCAGCCGCGCCAGTGCGACGGCCGCTCGCTGCTCGACTGGTGCCACGGGCGCTCACCCGCCGACTGGCGCACCGAAGCGCACTGGGAGTTCGATTTCAGGGACACCTGGCAGCTCAATGCGCAATCGGCGCTGGGGCTGCCGATCGATCACTGCGGACTGGCCGCGCTGCGCGACGAGCGCCACCTGTACCTGCACTTCGCCGCCCTGCCCCCCTTGCTGTACGACCTGCACGCCGATCCGGACTGCCTGAACGATCTGTCGCGCGATCCGGCAGCGGCACCGGCGCTGCTCGACTGCGCGCAACGGCTGCTGACCTGGCGGATGCGCTCGAGTGCCCGCGAACTGACGGCCATGAGCACGGCACCGGGCGGACTGCTGGTCCGGGCCTGAGTGCCGGTCAGTCGAGATCGCGCGCCAGCCGCAGCCCGCTGAATTGCCAGCGGGCCTCGGTCGGAAAAAAATTCCGGTAGCTGGCCCGGATGTGGCTGCGCGGCGTCGCGCACGAGCTCCCGCGGAGCACGTACTGGTTGACCATGAACTTGCCGTTGTACTCGCCCGCCACGCCTGGCCACGGCCGAAATCCCGGATAGGCACTGTAGCTGCTGGCGGTCCACTCCCAGACATCGCCGAAAAGCTGCTCCAGCGGCTGGGCACCGGGAGTTTCCTGGTCCGGCGCGCTGCCGGCCGGCAGCGGCCGCAGCGCGCCGGTCTCGACGAAATTGCCCCGCGCGACGGCCGGCCCTTCGAGCGGCGCCGCCGCGGCTTCCCATTCGGCTTCGGTCGGCAGGCGTGCGCCGGCATCGGCGGCACTCACCGTCGCGCGCCAGCGCGCGTAGGCATCGGCCTCGAAGTAGCTCAGGTGCACGACCGGGGCCTCGCGATCGATGGCGACCTGGCCTTGCAGGGAGAAGCGGTGCCACTGGCCAACCCGCTCGCCGGGTTCCGGGGGCTGCCAGTACAACGGCGCACGGATCGACTGCGCATTGACCCAGTCCCAGCCCGCGGCGAGCCACCACCGAGGATCGGCATACCCGCCGTCGCCGATGAAATCCAGCCATTCCCCCTGGGTGACCAGGCGGGAGGCCAGCGCATAGGGGCGCAGCCACACCCGATGCCGTGGCGATTCATTGTCGAAACAGAAGCGCCCGCCCGCATGGCCGATCTCCAGCAGCCCGCCTGCGCCGGCCTGCCAGCGCATCGGCCTGGGACCGGCCGTTGCCAGGCGAGGCGGTACCGGAGCGGCCTGGTAGGCCGGCCGCAGCGGATTGCAGGACAGCAGGTGCTGGATGTCGGTCAGCAGCAGTTCCTGGTGCTGCTGTTCGTGCTGGATGCCGGTTTCCAGCATCGCCAGCAAGGAGGGCGACTGCGGGCCGCGCAACAGCCGCGCGATGCGTTCGTCGACTTGCGCCCGATAGGCCTTCACCTCAGCCAGATCGGGGCGGGTGATCTGGCCCCGCAGCGGCCGCGGGTGCTTCTGGCCGATGCCGTTGTAGTAGCTGTTGAACAACACCCTGAAGGCAGGGTGGCAGGGTTTGAATCCCGGCTCATGGGGCTCGAGCACGAACGTCTCGAAAAACCAGCTGGTATGCCCGAGGTGCCACTTGGCCGGACTGGCGTCGGGCATCGACTGGACCTGGCAATCCGCCTCGCTCAGCGGGGCCACCAGATCGGCGGTCTGCTGGCGCACGGTGCGATAGCATTCGAGCATGGCGGAGCAGGCAGGGATTGACGTGGCGGGAATACCCATGGCGTACTTTCCAGCCGTCTTGCGGCAGTATCGACGACATCCTGAGGCACAAGGCCTCCTACTTCAATCGGTGAGTCCTTAGGACACGACATGGCCAAGCTCGACGTTGCACGGATGTCCACCGCCGCCCGCGAAAGCCTGCAGGCCAGGGAATTGCCCGACGAAGTGGATCGCGAACGGCTGACGGATTATCTGGGTGGTCTGTGCGCCGCCATCGGCGGCGCACTGGCGCGATGGCAGAGCCAGGCGATCCTGCGGGACGTGCGGGTCGAGGGGGCAAGAGCGTCGGGTGGCCGAGTCGTCGGACCCGAGGTCGAAGGCCTGATCCGCGGCGCGGCACCGGTCGGCTGGCCGGGGTACACCCACCCGCTCTCGTCGGGCATCCGCGATCAGGTCCGCCGCTTCGAACGCGAACTGCGGGTACCCAATCTGGTCTGGTACCCGGCCCTCGCCCACGTCTTCGCCGCCCAGGCGGCGCCCACGCTGAACCTGCCCAGTCCGCTGGCCGCGCTGGCCGTCAAGGCCCGCGTGCACCTGACGGGCCCGGAGATCTACCCGGCCATGCACGCGCAGGTGACTCAACAGGCGGGGCGCGAGCTGCCGCCGGGCATCGAGTCGCTGATGGCGGCGCTGTGCGAGGGCTTCGACGAGGTGATCCCCGCCTGGCTCGATGCGACGCTGGTCACCCAGGTCGTGGCCACCGGCCCGGTGCCCTCGTTCGCGCCGCCCGAGGTACCGGGCGGCCCGGTGGTCGGCGGCAGCGCCGCGATGCTGCGGGGCGGCGGTTTCTTCTAAAGAAGCGGTCAGCCGGGAAACACCGGTTCGCCAAGATTGAGCATCAGCCGGTTGGCCCAGGCGAAGATGGCCACCGAATGCATCAGATCGAGGATCTCGTCGTCGCTCAGTCCCACCGCATGCAGCCGTGCGATGCTCTCGGCCGTCACCTGATCGGGCGCTGCGGTCAGTTCCACCGAAAACGCCGCGATCGCGCGTTCCCGATCGGTCGTGCCGGCCGTGTGCGGATCGTCGAAAACCTGGGCGATCACGTCGTTGCGCTTGGCCATCTGCTCAAAGCGCTGCGCATGCACCGATGCACAATAGACGCATCCGTTGATGCGCGAGACGACGGTCGAGGCCAGTTCGCGCTCGGCGCGCGACAGGCCGCCGGGCGCATACATGATCGCGTTGAACGCGGTGGAACGCTGGCGCAGGATTTCAGGCTGGTGGACCAGGAACAGGTAGTAGTCCGAGACCTTCGCCTTCGGGTGGCTTTCTTCGAGCACCGCCAGCTGCTCGGGCGTGGCGCTTGCCAGATCGACCTTGTCGAGCCAGGCGCTCCATTCGAGCGACGCATTGGTGAATCCCTTGATCTCGAGCAGCGCGCTCATGGCGAAGTCTCCGGTCCAATGGCGGCGCGTGCCGCCCGCATGGCGCCCAGACCTGCGACCAGTCGGGTCTGGTAGGAAAGAAAGGCGATCAGTTGCGCCAGGCTGACGATCGCCGGCGTGCTGATGCCGGCGGCCGGCAGCGTGCCCAGCAGGGCCCGGTCCGCGTCGATCGGGCTCAGGATGAGTGCACGGGTGAAGCAGAGCATTGCGCGCAGGCGGGGATCGGCGAGTTCAAGCGGATCGCCCTCCTCGACCGCGGCCAGCGCCGCGGCATCGGCGCCTGCCGCCCGGGCACGGTCGCGGTAGTGTCCGGCCAGCGCCGCGGCCGGCGTCAGGCGGCAGGCGTAAAGCGCCACCAGCAGGCGCTCGACGAGCGACAGCCCCGGCAACCCGGGGTCGAACAAGGCGTCGTAGCTGCCCTGAGTGGCGAGCGCGACCTTGTCGCGCCGATGGCGAACCTGGTGCATGGGGCTGCCCGGATCGAGTCCGGCCAGTTCGTCGACGAGGTCGGCGCCGGAGCCCGGCGCGATGGAGAGGGTCATGAGGCACGGACTCCCGGTCAGCGGATGGCAATGAAATGGCTGGAGTCGGACGGCTGCCACTCGTCGCCCAGCAGTTCGGGCTCGGTGTAGCGCTCCATGGCTGCGAAGTGCGCGTCGATGCCCTCCTGGAAGAGCAGGCTGGCCAGGCCCTGCGCCAGGCGCTGCGCGCCTTCACTGATCGCCGGGATGTCGCCAGATACCGCGCCATGCGAAAGCACCGCCGGATAACAGAAGCAGTGCACCCGCGACAGCCCCGGGCAGACGCCGGGCGATTTTTCCTGGAACTCGAAGGTCGGGCCGAGGTCGGGCGATTCGGCCAGTTCGTCGTCTTCATCGCCTGCGGGCGGCGCAAAGCGGTCGCGCCACAGCCGCAGATGAGGCGCCAGCGCCGAAAACTCGGGCCGCGCGTCGAAGTTCACCCGGAACCCCGTCGAAAAAATCACGAAATCCGCGACGCAGATGCCCTTCGGGGTGCGCAGATGCAGTACCCCTTCGCGCTCACCGGCCTCGAGCACCGGGCAGCCCAGATTGAAGCGGGCATTCGGGTGGCGCGAGACGCGCAAGGTGCTGCCATGAGGCGGCGGCGTCTGCTGCCGGTTGACGTACTGGCGGATGCGCCATTTCCAGGCGTCCGGCAGGCCGTGGTAACCGTGGGTCATGCCGGGGCTGCCGGCGCCCTTGCCCTTGTTGATGCGCGGCAGGTCGGTGCGGCGTACCAGCAGGTCGACGCTGGCCGCACCGGCCTCCAGCGCCGTGGCCGCGACATCCATGGCCGACGAACCGCCGCCGACCACGGCCACACGCTGCCCGCGCAATCGCGCGTAGTCCATCTCATCGGCCGAATGGGCCCATCTCGCGCGTGGCAGCGCCTGCGCGAACGCCGGCACCCATGAACTGCCCAGGCCATCGCGCCCGGTGGCCAGCACCACGCGGCGCGCCATCACCTCGAAGACCTGCTCGCCCTGGCGCACCCGAAGCACGACCCGCCCGTCGGCATGCGGTTCGATCGCCTCCACCGAATGCCCGTTGCGCACCGGCAGGTCAAGCACCTGCCGATACCATCGCAGGTATTCCATCCAGTGCAGGCGGTCGATCTTGTCGAGCTCGGCCCAGGCCGCCATGCCGAAGCGCGCCTCGTACCAGGCCCGAAAGGTCAGCGAGGCCAGTCCCAGCGCCGGCCCCGTGAGCTGCTTGGGCGAGCGCAGGGTTTCCATGCGCGCGGTCGTGGCCCAGGGCCCTTCGAAGCCCGCCGGCGAACGGTCGAAGATCTGCGCCTCGATGCCCAGGAACTTCAGCGCAGCCGCGGCCGTCAGGCCCGCCATGCCCCCTCCGACGATGGCCACATCGGCCATCGGCCGGCCCTGATGCTCGCGCGGCACCACCCATCGCCTGGCCGGCAATTCGAGGCGGCTCAGGTCTTCGCGAAGTCGCGCCTCGAGCGCGGCCAGGGCGCCCGAGGAAGAAGCGGCATTCATCGGATCACTCGACCGTTGCACCGGAGAATTTCACCACTTCGGCCCATTTACGGATTTCGGCGTCGAGATGCCGGGCCAGCGCATCGGGCGTGCCACCCGCAGGCTCCAGGCCCATGCCCATCAGCCTCTGGCGCACCGCCGGGTCATTGAGCAAGCGGTTGGTCGCCTCGTTGAGCTTGCGGATCGCCTCGGGCGGCGCCCCCTTCGGGAAAAGCAGCGCGAACCAGGTCTGCGATTCGATGGGCAGGCCGAGCTCCTTCATGGTGGGCACGTCGGGCAGCACGGGCGAGCGCTGCGGCGCGAGCACGGCGATGGGTCGCAGTTGCCCCGATTTGACCGAGCCCTGCGCGCCGGTGATCAGGTGAAACATCAGCTGCACCTGGTTGGACACCAGGTCGGTGGTGGCCTGGCCGACATTGTTGTAGGGCACATGGACCATGAACGAACGTGTCTGCTTCTTGTAGAGCTCGGCGGCCAGGTGCATCGAGCTGCCATTGCCCGAGGACGCATAGTTGAGCTTGCCGGGCTGGCTGCGCACGTAGTCGGTGAACTCTTTGAGGTTCCTGGCCGGAAAGCTGTTGTTGACCACCAGGATGTTGGATACGCCGCCGATCAGCACGACGGGATCGAAATCGTTGACAGGATGGAACGGCAGCGACTTGTACAGGCTGATGTTGGTGGCCAGCGTGCCGGCCCACGAGAACAGCACCGTGTAGCCGTCGTTGGGTGCCCGCGCCGCCGCGGTCGCACCGATGTTGCCGTTGGATCCGCCGCGGTTCTCGACGAAGACCCGCTGGCCGAACAGCTTGGTGAGCTCTTCGGCCAGCACCCGCGAAACCGGGTCGGCGGTGCCGCCCCCGGCATTGGCGGGCACGATGATCCGCAGCGGCTTGGCAGGCCAGGAATCGGCAGGCGCCTGAGCCTGGGTCGAGGGGGCCAGCGCGGCAGCCAGCGCGAAAGCCAGCGGGCGGATCAGTCGGTGCATGCGGTGTCCGGAGAAATGACGGGTCGATCGATGATACCGCGCGGCTCCAGGCGACGCCGGACGCTTGCTCAGCGCGCTTCGGGAGGCTGCCCGATGCCCTGCGGACACTCCCACTCCAGCAGTTCGGCCAGGCGCCGGACCACCCAGCCCGCCTCCGCTTCGCTGACGGGCGCAGCCTCGGTCAGCAGGCCCTGATGGCAACGCACGAGGACATCCGACTCGGCAATCCCCAGGTCGAACAGCGTGGCCTTGGCATGCTCGGTCATCAGGCTGGCGAGGTCTTCGCAGAAGTCATAGCGTTCGGCGATGGTTTCGCGGGATTCGGTGGGCTTGACCCGGCCGCGTGGCACGAACAGCGCAATGAACGACGCCGGGATCTGGATCTGATTTTCATCGGTCATGCGGACATGATGCCGCAATCCCGGCCCGGGTCGGTCGCGCACCCCCGGCATTCAAGTTCCCGCTGAAACAGCCGATGAATGACAGGGCGCGGGGCTCTGACCCCCGTGACATCCGTCAAGAGGACAATCATGAGTGCGGTTCTTTCCTTGAGTTTTGGCCAGGCGGATATCGTCTCGGCCCTTTCGGCCTGCAGCGTGGAGGAACTCGACGCCCTCGACTTCGGGGTCATCGGAATCGATGCCGAGGGCCTGGTTCGCACGTACAACGCGTTCGAATCCAAGTTCGCCGGATTGGCGCCGCATCGCGTGCTGGGCCACCCGCTGTTCACCGTGGTCGCACCCTGCATGAACAACTACCTGGTCGCCCAGCGCTTCGAGGACGCGGCGGCCGATGGCAGCGTGCTCGATTCAACCATCGACTACGTGCTTACCCTTCGCATGCGTCCGGTGAAAGTGAACTTGCGGCTGCTGTCCTGTCCGGGCGCCGGCCTTCGTTACGTGCTCGTCAGACGGCCCTCGTAAATGGCCACCGCCGTGGCCCGGGAAATGGCCCCTGACCTGGCCGAAGAGTACGAGGCACTGGTTCAGTTCCTGTATGTCGCGCCGGTCGGCCTGATCCAGACCGGTGCGGACGGCTCGATCGTCATGATCAATCCGTTGTCGGCGCAGCTGCTGATGCCGCTGTCGCGCGACGGCGGGCTGTCGAACCTGTTCAGCGCGCTCGAAGGCGTGGCGCCGGACCTGCGTCATCAGGCCCATGCATTCAAGGACGCCTACGGCATGGTCTGCGAGGGCCTGCGCATCCAGGTCAGTGCCGGCGTGCGCGGACAGTCCGATCCGCAGATCCTGTCGCTCAGCCTGCTCAAGCTGGACGACACGCGGCTGATGGCGGTGATCACCGACATCTCGCTGCAGGTCAAGCGCGAGCGCCTGCTGCGCCAGAACGAGGCCTGGCTGAACGCCATCCTCACCGGCATCACCGACTATGCGGTGGTCGGCCTGGACCGCGAAGGACGCATCGGTGACTGGAATCCCAGCATCGGCCGCCTGACCGGCTTCGATGGCCCTTCGGTGATCGGCAAGGCCTATTCGATCCTCGGTCCGGAGGACGCCAGCACCGCCGACCGGGTGCGCGACCGGCTGTTCGAAGCCGACGCCAATGGCTGGAGCCTGGACGAGGGCTGGCAGCTCAGAGCCGACGGCAGCCGCTTCTGGGGGAGCGCGCTGATTGCACCGCTGCACGATCGCCCGCAGCGCGATGGCCAGCCCCCGCCCGAAGCGCACGCCGACCGAGCCGACCCGGGCTACTGCCTGATCATTCGCGACATCACCGACAAGCGCGAAGAGAACGAACGAAACCGCAAGGCCCACAGCTGCGATCACCTGACAGGCATCGCCAACCGGCGCACGTTCTTCGAGGCCACCGAGCGGGAACTTGCCCGGCGCCTTCGCTCGCCGCGCGAGCTGTCGTTGATCCTGTTCGACGCCGACCACTTCAAGCAGGTCAACGATACGCATGGGCATCCGGCCGGGGACGCCGTGCTCAAGCACTTCGCGAGCGTACTGAGCCAGACCTTTCGCCAGGTCGATGTGGTTGCCCGGATCGGCGGCGAGGAGTTTGCGGTGCTGCTGCCCTCGACCGGCGAGCGGGGCGCGCTCGTGGTGGCCGAACGTCTGCGCGCCGCGACCGAATCGGCCAGCGTGATCGTCGATGGCGCATGCATCCGGTACACGGTCAGTGCGGGCATTGCCGTGATGGACGACAGCCTGGGCGGGCTTGACGAGCTGCTCAAGCGCGCCGACCTGGCCTTGTACGCCGCCAAGGCTGGCGGGCGAAACCGAATCAGCTGCTGGACCCCGGCCTGACACCGCCACAGGAAGCGCACCGTGCCTCTGACCACACCAACCGCCGATTCGACCGATACCAGCGACACGCTGCTGCAATTCCTGTACCGCGCACCGATCGGACTGGCACAGACCAGCCTGGGCGGCGACATCGAGATGGTCAATCCGATGTCCGCACAACTGCTGATGCCCTTGTCGCCCAATGGCAGTCTCGACAATCTGTTCACGACGCTGGAAGCGCTCGCTCCTCACTTACGCCAGCTCGTTGCCGACTTCAGCGCGCCATCGGGGGTCATCTGCGAAGCGATGCGCCTGACGCTGGACCACGCGCCGCGGTCCATGCCCGGCCCCCAGGTTCTGTCGCTCAGCCTGATGAAGCTCGACGAGTCACGCCTGATGGCGGTGCTGGCCGATGCCACGGCCGAAGCACAGCGCGAGCAGCAGGGACTGGCCCGGCGCCTCCGGGATGCCGCACGTACCGACAGTCTCACCCGTATGCCCAACCGCTCGGCCGTTCGCGAGCTGATCGAAACGGCGCTGCAGCGCGCGCCGGGCGACCCCGGCCACGACTTCGCCGTCGTGTTCATCAATTGCGATCGATTCAAGCAGATCAACAACGCTCTGGGCCACAGCGTCGGCGACGAGGTGCTCGGTCTGATGGCCGACCGGCTGCGCTCGATCCTGCGTGGCGGCGATGTGCTGGGACGCACGATCGAAGCCGGCCAGATGGCAGCTCGGATCGGCGGCGACGAATTCGTGATCGTGCTCGACGAGCTGCACCGGCCCGACGATGTGCACGGCATTGCCCATCGGCTGCTCGATGCCCTGGGCAAGCCCTATCTCGTCGGCGACCATCAGGTCTACTGCAATGTCAGCCTTGGCATCGTGCTGCGCGCCCAGACGGGCCGCGACGCCGATGCCGACACGGTGCTGCAGGACGCCAATATCGCCATGGTCGAAGCCAAGCGGGCGGGTGGTGCGCGCTACGTGGTCTTCGAACCCACGATGCACGAGCGGGCGGCGCGGCGCGGCGGCATCGAAGCGGAGCTGCATACCGCATTGGCCGACGGCCAGCTGTTCGTGGTCTATCAGCCGGTCGTCGGACTGCGCGAGCCGCCGGCCAGCGCTGCCAGCGCAGGCGTCGAATGCCTGGTGCGCTGGCGCCACCCCGTGCGGGGCGTGGTGCCGCCGCTGGAGTTCATTCCGGTTGCCGAGGAATGCGGCCTGATCGGCGCGGTGGGCGACTTCGTGCTGTCGACCGCCTGCCGCCAGTTCATGCAATGGCAGGCCGAACTGGGTCCGAGCGCCCCCCGACTGCTGGCGGTCAATCTGTCGCGGGCCCAGCTGACCCAGACCGGGTTCGTTGCGCGCGTCGAGGATCTGCTGCGCAGCAACGGTATGCCGGCGCACTGCCTGCAGCTGGAGATCACCGAAAGCCTGGCGGCGCAGGACGAGGCGGTGCAGGCGTGCCTGCACGAACTGAAGGCACTGGGCCTGACACTGGCACTGGACGACTTCGGGACCGGCTACTCGTCGCTGTCGAATCTGCATCAGTTTCCGGTGGACACCGTGAAGATCGACCGTTCTTTCGTGTCGCAGGTCGATGTCAGCCATCACCACCGGGTGCTGGTCCAGGCCACGGTGATGGTCGCCAACAGCCTGGGCATGTCCACCGTGGCCGAAGGCATCGAGACGCCGGCCCAGGCCGCGGTGGTGCGCAAGCTAGGCTGCGACAAAGGGCAAGGCTACCTGTTCAGCCGCCCGCTGCCCGCGGGCGAACTGGGCCCCTGGCTGCTGGCCGCCGCAGGGCAGGCCCCGGTGCTGGAGGCAACGGCCTGAGCACGCCGTTCAGTCGACTTTCGCGCCCGATGCCTTGACCACCGGGCCCCAGCGGCGCAATTCGTCCTGGATCGTGGCCGCCATCTGTTCCGGCGTTCCGCCCACCATTTCGTAGCCCTGCTCGTTCACGCGCCGGATGAAATCGGGCGCACGTGTCGCTTTCATGCCCTCGGCATTCATGCGCGAGATGATCTCCCTGGGCGTGCCTGCCGGGAACGACAGCCCGAACCACGCCGTCGCTTCGTAACCGGCCAGGCCGGCCTCGATCATCGTCGGCAGATCGGGCAGCGCCGGCGAACGCTTCGGTCCGGTCGTGGCCAGGGCACGCAGCTTACCCGCGCGGATCTGGTTGATGGCCGACGGAATGTTGTCGAACATCAGCTGCACCTGTCCGCCGATCAGGTCGGTCAGCGCCGGGCCGCTGCCCTTGTAGGGCACGTGCACGATGTCCAGTCCGGCCATCTGCTTGAACATCTCGGCCGACAGGTGAATGGTCGTGCCGTTGCCGCTGGACGCGTAGGTGAGCTTGCCCGGCTGCGCCTTGGCCAGCGCGATGACATCGGCCACCGAGTTGGCCTTCACGGCCGGATTGACCACCAGCACATTGGCCAGCGAGGCCAGCACGATCACCGGGGCGAGGTCCTTGTTCGGATCGTAGCTGAGCTTGGAATACAGGAACGGCGTGATGCCGTGCAGGCTGCTCGGCGAGACCAGCATCGTGTAGCCGTCGGGCGCCGAGCGCGCGACCAGCTCGGCGCCGACGTTGCCGCCCGCGCCCGGCCGATTGTCGACCGTCACGGCCACCCCGAGCGTCTTGGACAGTTCGGCCGCCGCCGCCCGGCCGATGATGTCGGTTGCGCCACCGGCGGCATAGGGCACGACCAGGCGGATCGGCTTGTTCGGATAGGCCTGCGCCAGAGCCTGCGCCGGGCCGAGCGCGGCCATGGCCAGGGTGGTGATCAGGGCCAGACGGGCGATTGATTTCATCTGAAGTGTCTCCGTTTGATGTGTCTCGTTATTTTTCGACGAATCGGGTCGGTCCACGGCCGCCCGAATCGGAACATCGCGGTCCGATCCGGACACTCGCTGGCGCCCGTTCGAGAGTGTCGGCACTTATCGGTGTCGTGGCAACAATCGCCGTATCATCGCCGGCATCCGCCCGGCACCGGGCCCGCCCCTTCAACCCTCAGACCCCACGCCATGCCTCACGTCCAATATCAGGTCACCGATCACATCGCCGAGATCCTGCTCGACCGTGCACCGGTCAATGCCGTGGTCGAACCGATGATCGATGAACTGCTGCTCTGCCTGCAGCGGGCCCGCGACGACCGCGCGGTGCGCGCGGTGATCATCGGCAGCGCCACGCCCGGCCAGTTCTGCGCCGGACTCGACATCAAGGCCTTTGCGGGCAGCAGTGCCGAAGCGACCCATGACCTCCTCGAAAAGCTCTATTCGCGCGTGACCGATGCCCAGTACCACCTGGGCAAGCCCTCGATTGCCGCGGTGGCCGGCGCGGCTCGCGGCGCCGGCATGACGCTGGCCATCTCGTGCGATCTGATCGTGGCCGAAGCATCGGCCAGCTTCGGCTATCCGGAGATCGACGTCGGACTGATTCCGGCCATTCACTTCGCCCACCTGCCGCGCATCATCGGCAAGCATCGCGCCTTCGACCTGCTGTTCACCGGACGCAAGTTCTCGACCCGGGAGGCGTACGAGCTCGGACTGGTCAGCCGGATGGTCGACGATGGCACGGCCCTGGCGGGCGCCCGCGATCTGGCGCGAGTTCTCGCAGCCAAAGCACCGACCATCATGCGCATGGGGCGCGCCGCCTTCGTGCGCGAATGCGACTCCGACTACCGCCGCGGTGTCGCGGCGGCGGTCGAGAATTTCTGCAGCCTGGCGACGACCGAAGAAGCTCAGGAAGGCGTGCGGGCCTTCATCGAAAAGCGGCCGCCGTCCTGGCGCCGATAAGAACAAGGGAGACACCATGCCAATCGAGACCACGCAGCATGCGGGCCAGTCGGCCGACCCAACCACGCAATCCGGACTGCTCGGCGAGGCGAATGCCTGGCTGACCGCGTTCGAAAGAAGCTTGACTCAGCGCGACACCAAGGCCATGGCCGCGCTGTTCCTGGCCGACTGCCATTGGCGGGATCTGCTCGCCCTCAGCTGGGATGTGCAGACCCTGTCCCGGTGCGAGCCGGTACTCGATGCCCTGGTCGGCTCGGTGACGCGTTTCGAACCCAGGGACTTCCGCATCGATCCTGATCGAACCGCGCCGCGAGTCGTCCGGCGGGCAGGCGAGATGGTGCTCGAGGTGCTGTTCCGCTTCGACACCTCGGTCGGACCGTGCGATGGCGTGCTGCGGCTCAAGCCGGCGCAGGCCGGCGCCCCGCGCCAGGCCTGGAGCCTGGCCACGATGCTGGATTCGATCGAGGGTCACGAAGAGGAGTTTCGAAAACCACGGAACCGCAGCCACACCGTGCCGCGCGACTTCGGTGCGCCGAACTGGGTCGACCAGCGCCGGGTCGACGCCGCCTACGAAGACCGCGATCCGGCAGTGATCGTGATCGGCGGGGGACAAGCGGGCCTGTCGATCGCCGCACGCCTGCGCCAGCTCGACATCGATACCCTGGTGGTCGATCGCCACGAGCGGGTCGGCGACAACTGGCGCAAGCGCTATCACGCCTTGAGCCTGCATACCCGCACCTGCGTCAATCACCTTCCCTATCTGCCGTTTCCGGAAACCTGGCCCGACTACATCTCGAAAGACCGGCTGGCGGGCTGGTTCGAGTACTACGCGACGGCGATGGAGATCAATCTCTGGAGCGCCACCGAGTTCGTGCGCGGTCGATACGACGAATCCGCCCGCCGCTGGACGGCCACGCTACGCCTGGCCGACGGACGGGAACGAGTGCTGCATCCGCGCCACCTGATCATGGCCACCGGCGTGAGCGCGATCCCTGCCAAGGTACGCATCGCGGGGCTCGAGGCCTACCAGGGCCAGGTCCTGCATTCGGGTGATTACACCGATGGCGCGGCCTGGGCGGGACGCCCCGTGATGGTGTTCGGCACCGGCACCAGCGCGCACGACGTTGCGCAAGATCTGCATGCCAACGGAGCGCAGGTCACCCTGGTGCAGCGCAGCCCGACGATGGTCCAGAACATCGAACCGACCGCGCAACTGCCCTACATGGCCTACGAAGAAGGCCCGAGCGTGGAAGACTGCGACCTCATCGCGCTCGGCACGCCGATGGCGCTGGCCAGGGAGTCTGCCCGGCTGACCAACCCGGTGGCGCTCGAACTCGACCGGCCCCTGATCGACGGCCTGAAGGCAGCCGGGTTTCAGGTGGACGAAGGCGAGGACGGCATCGGCTGGCAGTTGAAGTACCAGATGCGCG
>JADJVQ010000017.1 GCA_016710525.1 Burkholderiaceae bacterium | reverse complement strand
AGGCAGCGCGCCGCAACGCCGAAGGCTTGTCGCCCGAAGGGCTGATGATCTTCACCGGCAATGCCAATCCCAAGCTGGCTGCCGATGTCGCCTCCCATCTGCGTCTGCCCCTGGGCAAGGCCACCGTCGGCCGATTCTCCGACGGCGAGGTCATGGTCGAAATCCTCGAGAACGTCCGCGGCAAGGATGTCTTCGTGCTGCAGCCCACCTGCGCGCCCACCAATGACCACCTGATGGAAGTCATGGTCATGGTCGATGCGCTCAAGCGCGCTTCGGCCGGCCGCATCACCGCTGCCCTGCCGTACTTCGGCTATGCCCGACAGGACCGGCGCGTGCGCTCGATGCGCGTGGCGATCAGCGCCAAGGTCGTGGCCAACATGCTGCAGATCGCCGGCGTGGAGCGTGTGCTCACGATGGACCTGCATGCCGACCAGATCCAGGGCTTCTTCGACATCCCTGTGGACAACATCTACGCCGCGCCGCTGCTGCTGGCCGATGTGCACAAGCAGGAATTCGACAACGTGATGGTGGTGTCGCCCGACGTCGGCGGTGTGGTGCGGGCGCGAGCCCTGGCCAAGCGCCTGGACTGCGACCTGGCCATCATCGACAAGCGCCGCCCGAAGGCCAACGTGGCCGAGGTCATGAACATCATCGGCGATGTCTCCGGGCGCACCTGCGTGATCATGGACGACATGGTCGACACCGCCAACACGCTGGTGAAGGCGGCCGGTGCCCTGAAGGAACGTGGCGCCCAGCGCGTGCTTGCGTATTGCACGCACCCGGTCCTGTCGGGCGGCGCGGTCGATCGCATCGCCACCTCGCCGCTGGACGAACTGGTCGTCACCGACACCATCTCCCTGCCCAAGGACGCCCGGGCGTCCACCAAGATTCGCGTGCTCAGCTGCGCACAACTGCTGGCCGAGACCATCCTGCGCATCAATCGCGCCGATTCGGTCTCGTCCCTGTTCGTCGACTGATCGGCGCGCCCCGCGCGCCGGCCGGATTTTTCGGCTGACTTTTTTCGGGTCCGGTCCTGTCGGGATCGGACATTTGCAACGCCCTGACGTTCTGGTCGCGGACACAGGGCTTTATGAGGAGAGTGCGATGAAAGTCGTCGCCAGTTCACGTCAATTGCAGGGTTCGAGTGCGAGCCGCCGCCTGCGTCGTTCCGCCAAGGTCCCCGGCATCATCTACGGTGGCAACAGCGAGCCCAGCAAGATCGAACTCGATCACAACCCGCTCTACCACGCCCTGCGTGTCGAAGCCTTCCACTCGTCGATCCTCGACATGGAACTCGACGGCAAGCCCGAGCGCGTGCTGCTGCGCGATGTGCAATGGCACCCGTACAAGCCGGTCGTCCAGCACATCGACTTTCAGCGCGTGGCCGACGATCAGAAGATCGTGCTGAAAGTGCCGCTGCACTTCACCAATGCGGATGCATCGCCGGCGGTGAAGATGTCGGCCGCGATCATCAGCCATGTCATCACCGAGATGTCGGTATCGTGCCTGCCGGGCGATCTGCCCGGCTTCATCGAAGTCGATCTGTCCAATGTGCAGGTCGGCCAGAATGTGCACGTCCGCGACATCGCTTTGCCGGCGGGCGTCAGCGCCGTGCTGCGCGCGCGCGAAAACCCGGTCGTCATCACCGTGACGGTTCCCCCGGGCGCTGCCGAAGAGACCACGCCTGCCGCGGCTGCCCCCGCCAAGAAGGGCAAGTAAGCCTCGCGGGGCGGGCGCACGCCTGCCCCCCGCAGCGCTCCGGACACCCTGCGTATCCGGGCGCCGCCAGCCCTGGCCGAGCCAGCTGGCGTCCCGATATTGCCCCCCACCCCCCCGTTGGCCGATCGTCCGCCGAACGCGCTGGTGCGGGCGAACGCTGGCAGCCCGCCAGGGCCGAATCCGGCAGGTCGAGCGCGGCCTGAACGGGATCGCCGATCGGAGAACCGGCGATTGCTGCTAACGTGATCGCCCCGCGCCATCGCCTGCCTTCGACGAGCAACTGTGACCGACATCACCGCCGATTCACCTCGATCCGCCGGCCCCAACCTCAACCGCTTCCAGGGCAAGGTGGCCATCGTGACCGGCGCCGGCTGTGTCGGCCCGGGCTGGGGCAACGGGCGCGCCACCGCGGTGCGGCTGGCCGACGAAGGCGCGACGGTCATCGCCCTGGACCGCAATCCCGAACACCTGCGCGAAACCATCGCACGGGCCGGTGCATCGGCTGCGGCCATCCACCCGATGCCTTGCGACGTCACCGACGGCGCCGCGATCGCTGCGCTGGTCCAGACCTGCCTGGCGCGGTTCGGGCGGATCGACGTGCTGGTCAACAATGTCGGCGGTTCGGCCGCCGGCGGGCCGGTCGAGATGAGCGAGGCGGTCTGGGATGCCCAGATCGACCTCAATCTGAAGAGCGTGTTCCTGACCTGCAAGCACGTGCTGCCCGTCATGGAGCGCCAGGCTGGCGGCGCGGTCGTGAATGTCGCTTCGGCTTCCGGGATGCGCTGGACCGGCGCCGCGCAGGTCGCCTACGCGGCCACCAAGGCAGGGGTGATCCAGCTTTCGCGCGTGGTGGCGGTGCAGTACGCGGCGCGCGGCATCCGGATCAACAGCGTCGTGCCGGGGCAATTGCACACACCAATGGTCGAGGCGCGCCTGGCGGGACAGCGGAGCGGCGGCGACGTCGAGGCCCTGCTCGCGCAGCGCCGCCAGCGGATACCGCTGGGCTTCATGGGCGATGGCCGCGACACAGCCGCCGCGGTACTGTATCTGGCCAGCGACGATGCCCGATTCATCACCGGCACCGAACTGGTCGTCGATGGCGGAATGACCGCCCGCTGCGACTGACCGGGCGCGCCCGCCCCTTGAGGGCCCCCATATCCAAGACACCCCCCGGAGACACCCGATGCTCAAACGCCGCTATCCGGCCTTCGCGCTGGCCCTGATGCTGGCCGCCAGTTCCGCCTGGGCGCAAGCGCCCCGGGTCACCCGGATCGTGGTCGCGTTCCCGCCCGGAGGCCCGGTCGACCTGGTCGCGCGCGCACTCGCCGAGCCGCTCGGACGCGAGCTCGGGCATCAGGTCATCGTCGAGAACAAACCCGGCGCCAATGGTGCGATCGCCGCGCAGGGCGTGGCCCGCGCCGCACCCGACGGCAGCACTTTGTGGATCACCAGCGTGGGGGCGGTCGCGATCAACCCCGCGCTGTACGAAAAGCTGCCCTACGACCCGGTCAAGGATTTTGCGCCGGTATCGCTGGTCGTCAACAACGTCGAACTGCTGGTGGTCAATCCGGCCAACACGGCCGACAGCGCGGCCGCCTTCGTCGCGGCCAGCCGCCAGCGCAAGGAGCCGACGACGATGGCGTCGTCGGGCATCGGCAGCATGCCGCACCTGGCCATCGAGCAGCTCGCCGAGGCCAGCCAGGCGAATCTGATGCATGTGCCGTACAAGGGTGCGGCGCCGGCGATCACCGATGTGATGGGCGGACAGGTCGAAGGGTTCTTCGGAGACATCCCGGGTCTGATCGGCCATGTGAAAGCGGGCAAGCTCAAGGCGCTCGGACTGGCCTCCTCCAAGCGCCACCCGGCCCTGCCCGCAGTGCGCACGCTGGCCGAACAAGGGATCGCCGGAGTGGACACCAACAACTGGTACGCGCTGTTCGCGCCGGCGGCCACTCCGGCGGGGGTCATCGATACCCTGAACCAGGCCGTGCACCGCGCGCTGACCAGCCCGGCCCTGCGCGAGCGGCTGCTGGCCAGCGGCGCGGACCCGGCCCCTTCGTCGCCGCGCGAACTGGCCACGCTGCTGGCCCAGGACAGCGCCAAGTGGGCCCGCCTGATCCGCGACAAGAAGATCAAAGCGGAGTGAGCGCGATGCCCACCATGCTGCTGGCCCGGATCGCCGATCCATCGGCCGATGCCCTGGCCGAACTCGGTGCACGGCTTGCGCCAGCGCGCGCCAGCCCCGACCATCCGGTGTGCTCGCTGCCCTCGCTGGTTCAGGCGCTGGACAAACCGCTCGCCTACCTGTACCTGCCCGCCGATCATGGCCGGCCCGACTGGCTCGAGGCCCTGCTGCCGCAGGCGCAATGGACGGTGCTGACGAGCACGCTGGTATTGGCCGGCGCATCCGCCCAGGCTGCCGCGCCGTTTCATTACGTCGTCGAGGCCGACGTGCTGCCCGAATCCGAAGCGCAGCTGAACGCCTGGTACACCATCGAGCACCTGCCCGGACTGGCGGCGGTGCCCGGCACGGTACGAGCCGCGCGATCACTGGCCGCCGCCGGCCCGCGCCATTTCGCGAGCTACGAGCTCGCCAGCCTCGAGACCTTCGAGAGCCCGCCATGGCTGGCGGTGCGCGCGACCGAATGGAGTTCGCGGGTGCGTCCGAGCTTTCGCAACATTCATCGCACGATGTTCCGGCGGGCCGCCGCTGGGCGGCTGCCGTCTGCGCTGGCGCATCGAGCGCGGCTGCGATTCACCGACCCTCGAGCAAACCATGTCCGCCATTCGACTGATCGTCGGCCTGGGCAATATCGGCCCCGAATACGAAGACACCCGCCACAACGCCGGCTTCTGGTGGGTGGACGCGGTCGCGCAGGCCAATGGCGCACGCTTCGCGCGCGAGTCCAAGTTCCATGGCGATGTGGCACGCGCGACCGTGCACGGCAACTCGCTCTGGCTGCTCAAGCCCGGCACCTACATGAACCGGTCCGGGCGCGCGGTCGCGGCCCTGGCCGGCTTCTACCGGATCGCGCCGGCCGAGATCCTGGTCGTGCACGATGAACTCGACCTGCTGCCCGGCCAGAGCAAGATGAAGCTGGCCGGCGGCAATGCCGGACACAATGGGCTCAAGGACATCACTGCCGCGCTCGGCACGCCGGCCTTCTGGCGGCTACGCCTGGGCATCGGCCACCCGCGCACCCTCAATCTGAATCAGGACGTGGCCGACTTCGTGCTGCATGCGCCGCGGCGCGACGAAGCCACGCTGATCCGCGACGAGCTCGAGCGGTCGCTGGTCGTGCTGGCCGATTGCGCGGCCGGCCACCTCGAGGCGGCGATGCACAAGCTGCACAGCCGGCCGAAACCGCGCCCCGACCCCGCCGCCTGAGGCTCGGCGCCGCCCGTGACGATCGTGTCCGGGCACCGTCGTGCCCGACATTCAGGACGGCCAGTGCGGCGGATGGGTTCCGGGCGGCATCGATGGCCGCGACCAGCCGGCGGGCGTCATCGAGAACTGCGCCGCGTGCGGCAAAGCGGCCAGCCGCCCGAAGCCGCTGTCGGAAATCTGCAGGAAGGCCTTCGCGTCGGGCCGCGCGACGGCCAGGCCATCGGGCACCCGCCCCAGGCTGCGCAGCCACAGGCCGGTGCGGGCCAGCGCCACCCGCACATGCCAGCTGCCGCCCTCGCGGGCCTGGCGCAGCAGGGCAGCCTGCGCCCCGAAGGCCATCAGGAAGCCGCTGGCGTAGTCGAGGATCTGGACCGGCAGCGCCTGCGGTTGCGGCGCACCGGCGGCTTCGCCTTCGGCCCAGTTGAAGCCGGTGGCCGTCTGGACCAGCGAGTCGAAGCCGCGCCGGCCACGCCACGGGCCCTGATGGCCATAGGCGCTCAGGCTGACATAGACGATACCCGGCCGCACGGCCGCCGCCTGCCCGGGGCCGAAGCCCCTGGCCGCCAGGCCGTCGGGGCGGTAGCCCTGCACCATCACGTGCGCATCGCGCAGCAGCGCGGTCAGCGCGTCGCGCCCCTGGGGACGGTCCAGGTCGATGTGAGTCGACAGCTTGCCCCGGCTGGTGTCGGCGACCGCCTCGATGTTGGGCAGCGCCGGCGAGTTCACCAGCATCACGTCGGCGCCATAGGCGGCCAGCGTGCGCCCGCAAACCGGCCCGGCGAGAATGCGGGTGAGATCGAGCACACGCAGCCCCTGCAGCGGCCTGCCACCGGCGGCCAGCGCCGGCAGGGCCAGCGGCGGCGCGTCACCGATGCGCTCGATGCTCACCAGCGGCAGCGCCGCGACGGCGCCCGCCTGCGGGTGCGCATCCCATTGTTCGAAGCGGCGCGCGGCCGCGACCACCAGGCCGGCCCGCGCCGCGGCGTCCTCGAATTCCTCCGCCCGCCAGCCCGCCAGCGCCGCCGCCACCGCCTCACGCTCGGTCGCCGGACCGGGCTCGCAGCCCAGCAGGCGCAAGGCGCCGTCCCGGTGGTGCGCGAAGTTGGCATGGATGCGCACCCAGTGCGCCGGCTCGGCATCGCCGCAGCGGTAGAGACCGGAGATCTTGTCCCAGGTCGGAGGCACCCGGCCATCGACCGAAAACAGCCCCGTGCACTCGATGGCCGCGTCACGCCGTGAGACGGCCACGCGCTGCTGCACGCCATTGCGCAGTCGGCCGAGTTCGGCGGCAGCGAGCGCGGCGGCGGCGATGCTGCTCTGCGCGGCCACGTCGACCGAGAACGACGACGGCAGCACCGGCTGTTCGCCGCTCAGATCGACGCGTTCGAGCGCCTGCGGCTCCAGCGCCGCGTCGGCCCACAGACCGGCCAGCACCGTGGCGGCGCGGGCCGCGGGCAGGCCAGGGAGTTCTATCGCGTTTGCCGGCATGTCGGTTCCTTCGTGATGGGCGTCCGGGTTCGATCCGCCTGGATACTGTCGCGCTCCGCCGCTGGTATCGTCAACGTTGATTCAGTCGATCAACACCCGATCGGAGTCACCGCCATGACGGCATTCCTCGATGCGCAGCAGGCCGCGGAGAAGCTCGGCGTCTCCCGCCAGACCCTGTATGCCTACGTCAGCCGGGGATTGCTGTCGGCCTCGCCGGATCCCGCCGCGCGACGCAGCCTGTATCCGGCGGCCCAGGTCGAACGGCTGCTGACGCAGCGCGCGCGCGGCCGGCGGCCCGGCCAGGCGGTCCAGGCCGCGCTCGACTGGGGACTGCCGGTCATGCCGTCCGAGCTGACGCTGATCGAAGAGGGCATCCTGTACTACCGCGGCAAGCCGGCGCTGGAACTGGCCCGCACCGAAACCCTCGAACAGGTGGCCTGCCTGCTTTGGCGATGCGAGTTCGCGGAGGCCTTTGGCGCAATGGCCCCATCGCTGCCCGCCGGCTGGCGCGAACAGGTCCGAAGGCTGCAGTCACTGCCCGGTCCCCAGCGTCTGCTCGCGCTGTTCACGATGCTGCAGGCCCATCAGTTCGCACCGCTGGCGCGCGGCAACCAGGGCCGCGTTCCGGCAGTCTGCGGCGCGCTGCTGCGCCTGATGACGGCCGCGGTGACCGGCGGCGCGGCGGGCGAGCTGCCGGTCCACCAGCAGCTCGCCGCGCATTGGCAGCTCGACGACGCCGGCTCGGAGCGAATACGCCAGGCACTGGTGCTGTGCGCCGATCATGAACTGAACGCGAGCAGCTTCACCGCCCGCTGCGTTGCCTCGACCGGCGCCGACCTGGGCGCGGTGGTGACCGGCGGACTGGCCGCGCTGTCGGGCGGATGGCATGGCGGCATGACCGCCCGCGTCGAGGCGCTGCTCGATGAACTGGTCGGCACCCGGTCGATCCGCGCCACGCTGCGCGCCCGCCTGGCACGCGATCCGTTCATGCCGGGCTTCGGACATCAGCTGTATCCGTCGGGCGATCCGCGCGGGCAGGCGCTGTTGCGAGGCCTGAAGATCGAACCGGTGATCGCCCACCTGATCACCCGCGTCAGGGAACTGACCGGTCTGGCGCCGTCGCTGGACATCGGCCTGGTGGCGCTGCGCCGCTCGCTGGGACTGCCCGTGGGCAGCGCCTTCGCGGTATTCGCGATCGGGCGATCGGTGGGCTGGCTCGCGCACGCGCTGGAGCAGCGAGAACTGCGCCAGCTGATCCGTCCGCGCGCGGCCTATGTCGGCCCGCGCCCGGCGGCCCCCGCCCCGCCGCCTGGACGGGTGGTGCGCGCCCGCTGAACGCCGCCGGGCGGTCGCCTGGCTCTGCCGGGTTCAGGCCCGCGGAGCCTGACAGCAAGCCGACGGGCTCAAGCCCGCCCGCCGCTCAGCCGAGCTGGCCGTGGCACTGCTTGTACTTCTTCCCCGAGCCGCAGGGGCAGGGATCGTTGCGGCCGATCTTGCTGCCGAAGCGGCGCATCGGCTGCGCCGGCTGCGGTTCGCCGGCCGGCACCTGCTGCAGGGCCAAGGCGATCGACTCGGCATCGGCCCCCTCGGCGCTCGCGGCGGCCTCGTCGAAATCCGCATGGGTGTAGCTGACATTGCCGTAGTTCTGCACCTGCTTCTGCTCGATGGTCTCTTCGGCCTGCTGCGCCTCTTCGGGGCTTTGGATGCGCACCGTCATCAGCACACGGGTGACGTCGTTGCGCACCCGGGCCTGCATCAGGCCGAACAGCTCGAAGGCTTCCCGCTTGTATTCCTGCTTCGGATTCTTTTGCGCGTAGCCGCGCAGATGGATGCCCTGGCGCAGGTAGTCCAGCGCCGCCAGGTGTTCACGCCAGTGCTGGTCGATCGCCTGCAGCATGATCGAGCGCTCGAATCCGGCGAAGGTTTCCCGGCCCACGGCGTTCACCTTGCCCTCGTAGGCCTCATCGACCGCCTTGAGCACCGCGGCCAGGATGTCCTCGTCGGTCGCGTCGGCCGCCTGGGCGACGATGTCGGTCAGCGGCACTGTCATCTGCCATTCGGACTCGAGCAGCTTCTGCAGCCCGGCGACATCCCATTGCTCTTCGACCGTGTTCTCCGGCACATGCTGGCGGAACAGCTCGGTGAACACGCGGTGGCGCAGGTCGGTGATGCGTTCGGCGAAGTCGTCGCTGTCGAGCAGCGCATTGCGGTCGGCATAGACCACCTTGCGCTGGTCGTTGGCGACGTCGTCGTATTCGAGCAGCTGCTTGCGGATGTCGAAGTTGCGCGCCTCGACCTTGCGCTGCGCGCTCTCGATGGAGCGGGACACGATGCCGGCCTCGATGGCCTCGCCTTCGGGCAGCTTCAGGCGGTCCATGATCGCCTTCAGGCGGTCGCCGGCGAAGATCTTGAGCAGCGGGTCGTCCATCGACAGGTAAAAGCGTGACGAGCCCGGATCGCCCTGGCGCCCGGAACGTCCGCGCAGCTGGTTGTCGATGCGCCGCGACTCGTGGCGTTCGGTGCCGATGATGTGCAGGCCCCCGGCGGCGATCACCTGGTCGTGAAGCGACTGCCACTCGCTACGGAATTTTTCGGCCCGGGCCTCGCGTTCGCTGTCGGGCACCGCCGGATCGGCCATCAGCAGGTCGATCTGCTTGCCGACGCTGCCGCCCAGCACGATGTCTGTGCCTCGTCCGGCCATGTTGGTGGCGATCGTCAGCATCTTGGGCCGGCCCGCCTGCGCGACGATCTCCGCCTCGCGCGCATGCTGCTTGGCGTTGAGGACCTGGTGGGGCAGCTTCTCTTTGGTGAGCAGGTCGGACAGCAGCTCGGAGCTTTCGATGCTCGTCGTGCCGACCAGCACCGGCTGGCCGCGCTGGTAGCAGTCGCGGATGTCGGTCAGGATGGCGTTGTACTTTTCGGCGGCGGTGCGGAACACCTGATCCTGGCGATCCTGGCGAACCATCGGGCGGTGCGTCGGCACCACGACCGTCTCGAGGGAATAGATCTCCTGGAACTCGTACGCTTCGGTATCGGCCGTTCCGGTCATGCCGGCCAGCTTGCCGTACATGCGGAAGTAGTTCTGGAAGGTGATCGACGCCATCGTCTGGTTTTCGGCGTTGATCTCGACCCCTTCCTTGGCCTCGACGGCCTGGTGAAGGCCGTCGCTCCAGCGCCGCCCGGACATCAGCCGGCCGGTGAATTCGTCGACGATGACGACCTCGCCGTTCTGCACCACGTACTGCTGGTCCTTCAGGAACAGCGTGTGCGCGCGCAGCGCGGCCATCAGATGGTGCATCAGGCTGATGTTGGCCGGGTCGTACAGGCTCGCGCCCTCGGCCAGCATGCCCTGCTGGGTCAGGATGCGCTCGGCCTTTTCGTGGCCGTTCTCGGACAGATGCACCTGGTGGCCCTTGCGGTCGACCCAGTAGTCGCCCGGCGGCTCGGGCTCGTTGGCCTTGGGTTCGGCCTCCATCGGATCCAGCAGCTTGGGCACGGCATTCATGCGCTGGTACATCTCGGTGTGGTCTTCGGCCTGGCCCGAGATGATCAGCGGCGTGCGCGCCTCGTCGATGAGGATCGAGTCGACCTCGTCGACGATCGCATAGAAGAGCTCGCGCTGGCGGCGATCGCCGGGCGAGTACTCCATGTTGTCGCGCAGGTAGTCGAAGCCGAATTCGTTGTTGGTGCCGTAGGTGATGTCGGCGGCGTAGGCCTTCTTCTTGTCCTCGGTGGACTGCTGCGACAGGATGACCCCGACGGACAAGCCCAGGAACTCGTAGACCTTGCCCATCCAGTCGGCATCGCGCGCGGCAAGGTAGTCATTGACGGTGACCACGTGCACGCCCTTGCCGGCCAGCGCATTCAGGTAGACCGCCAGGGTCGCGGTGAGGGTCTTGCCCTCGCCGGTGCGCATCTCGGCGATCTTGCCGTTGTGCAGGACCATGCCGCCCACCAGCTGCATGTCGAAGTGACGCATGCCCAGTGAACGCTTGGCAGCCTCGCGGCACACCGCGAAGGCTTCGGGCAGCAGGGCGTCGAGCGTCTCGCCGCTGGCCACCCGCTGACGGAATTCGTCGGTCTTGCCGCGCAGCGCGTCATCGGTCAGCGCCGATATGGCCGGTTCGAGCGCATTGATCTCGACCGCCGTCTTGCGGTACGCCTTCAGCAGCCGCTCATTGCGGCTGCCGAAGATCTTGGTGAGGAATCCCTGGATCATCAAAACGCCCCGCACCGGCCGCAGTCGCGGCCAGCCTAAGTAAACCGGAGATGGTAGCACGGGGGTATTCCCCGGCCCCGCGAACGGCGCGCCGGCTGTCGGTCAGCGGCGCGCGTTGACCGGCAGGACGGGCGGTGCCGCGGCGGGGTTGCCCGGGCGCGCCGCGAGCGGCTCGAAGCCCCGGATGCCGATGCCGGTACGCAGGTAGTTCAGCGGGTCCTTGGCTTCATCGTTGACCCGGACCTCGAAGTGCAGGTGAGCGCCGGTGGAGCGGCCCGTCGAACCCACCTCCGAGATGCGCTGCCCCTGGCGCACGATGTCGCCTTCACGCACCAGAAGCTTGGACGCATGGGCATATCGGGTGATGAGCCCGCCGCCGTGGTCGATGTCGATCTGGTTCCCGTAGCCGGGATGCCAGCCGGCGAACACCACCATGCCCGCACCGGCTGCGACGATCGGGGTGCCGGTCGGCGCATTGAAGTCCATGCCCTCGTGCAGCGCAGAGCGGCCGCTGAAGGGGTCGATCCGCCAGCCGAACCGGGAGCCGACGGCGCCCTCTTCCAGCGGCTGCGCGCTGGGCAGCAGCCTCGCCATGACGCTGCGCAGCATCAGGTCGGACTCCACCATGCCCAACTGGTCGCCACGGTTGTCCAGGCCCAGAGTCATGGCGTCGATGGCGCTGGACAGCTCGCCGAACGACAGCGCGCGCGACTGGCTCGGCTCGGCGCCACCCTGGCCCGGCGGCGCCCGGCCCACATCGGAGGGGCGCAGGCCGGCGATCGACATCACGCGTTCACCGATGGCATCGATGCGCGCGAGCTGGGCCTGCAACTGGCCGAGCTTGACGGCGAGCGCATCGAGATTCTGGCGGACGAACTGGTCGCGGTTCTCGAGGTTGCGGGCGGCGGCCTCGGCCACCCAGCGCTGCACGAAGGGCAGGCGGAATTCGAAGGCGTGCTTCAGGGTCACATACGACAGCAGTCCGGAACCGGCGGCCATCAGCAGCAGCAGACCGAGCGCACCGGTGGCCACCCAGGCCGGCCGCACCGTCAGGGTGCGCGCGCGGCTGAACCTCGGATGGACGATAATGATCTGCAATCAACTCCCCCGAATGCTGCGCATATGGCCACCCGCGTCCCGGATTCCGCCCGCCCGGTGTATGCCTGGCTGGGAAACGATCCGAACTGCCGGCAACTGGCGCTGCAGGCTGAACGGCTGGTTGCCCTGCAGGCCGCTCTAGCGGCGATTTCGCCGCTACCCGGTCTGATCCCGCTTGAACTCGACGACGAGGGCAGCCTGAAGGTGGCGACACCCGGTGCGGCGGCGGCGGCCAAGCTGCGACAGCTCGAACCCAGCCTGATCTCGGAACTCGTCTCGCGGGGGTGGAAGGTTAAGCGAATCCGATTTCGGCCGCAACCGGCTTCGGGTGCGCCACCGGCGCCCATCCCCGTGCCGCGGGCGCCGATTCCGGCCAGCGCACTGATCCGCCTGGATGCGCTGGCCCGCGAAACACCGGCCGGCGCTTTGAAGCAGGCTCTCGCCAGATTGCTGCGTCACCAGTCCAGCCCGCCGGGCTGAGCCCGGCTGGCGACGCGCCGGCCGCCCCGCGACGCAGCGCCATCGGGCAGCCGGGTCGGCCCCCGCTCAGGCGAGCCGCTCGAGCATCAGAACCGCGAAGAAGACGAGGCCGGCGGCGCCCGCCAGCTGGAGAATCTTGACCGCCCAGCGCAGGTAGCGGCGATCGCCGCCGAGCAGATATCCGGCCGCGCAGATCGCGATCGCCGCGGCAGTGAGGATCAGCAGCAGCCGGAAAGCCAGCATGGGATGCGCGACGGCCAGGAGCCCCGGCGGGACTCAGGCGTAGCGCCAGTCGTGGGCGAACAGCCGGGGCGCCTCGCGGCGCTGGCTGAAGGTGGCCCACTCCCAGGCGCTGGCGCGCGCAAGCAGTTCGCGCAGCAGCCGGTTGTTCAGTGCGTGGCCGGACTTGTGCGCGCTGTAGGCGGCCAGCATCGGATGACCGATGCAATACAGATCGCCGATGGCGTCGAGAATCTTGTGTTTGACGAATTCGTCGTCATAGCGGAGTCCATCGCCGTTGAGCACGCGGTATTCGTCCATGACGATCGCGTTCTCGAAGCTGCCGCCCTGGGCCAGGCCGACCGAGCGCAGTGCCTCGACATCCTGGACGAATCCGAAGGTGCGGGCCCGGGCGATCTCGCGGACGTACGAGGTGTCGGCGAAGTCGACGTGGACGCGCTGACCGGTGACATCGATGGCGGGATGGCCGAAATCGATGGTGAAATCGAGTGAAAAACCAAAATGCGGCTCGAGGCGCACCCACTTGTCGCCGTCCCGGACCTCGACGGTTTCGAGCACGCGGATGAACCGTTTGGGAGCGGATTGCTCGACCAGCCCCGCAGACTGGATCAGGAAAACGAACGATCCGGCCGAGCCGTCGAGAATCGGGATCTCGGCCGCGGTGACGTCGACATACAGGTTGTCGATGCCCAGGCCGGCCAGCGCCGACATCAGATGCTCGACCGTGGCCACCTTGACGAGCGCGCCCGGGCCGCTGTCGGCGGCGCTCAGCGTCGACGCCATCCGGGTGTCGGTCACCCGCTCGGCAAGAGCGGGAATGTCGACCGGAGGATCGAGATCGGTACGGCGAAACACGATGCCCGTGTTGGCGGCGGCGGGCCGAAGCGTGAGCTCGACCCGCTGGCCCGAATGCATGCCCACGCCGGTGGTCGACACCAGCGTCTTGATGGTCCGTTGCCGCATCATGGGGGAATCGTACCTCGCCGGTCGCGTTTTACAGCTGCTTGAGAATCGTATCGGCGCCCGAGACTTCGAATTTGCCGGGGGCCTCGACGTTGAGCTGCTTGACCACGCCGTTGTCGACCAGCATCGAATAACGCTGCGAGCGGACACCCATGCCGCGCGCGGTCAGATCGAGCTCGAGGCCGACCTTCTTGGTGAAGTCGGCGCTGCCATCACCGAACATGCGAACCTTGCCGCCGGCCTTCTGGTCACGCGCCCAGGCGCCCATCACGAACGCGTCATTGACCGAAATGCACCAGATTTCGTCGACACCCTTGGCTTTGAGCGCGTCGAAATCCTTCAGGTAGCTGGGCACGTGCTGGGCCGAGCAGGTGGGCGTGAAAGCGCCCGGCAGCGCGAACAGCGCGATCTTCTTGCCCTTGACCAGATCGGCCACTTTGAAGGCATTGGGGCCGACCGAGCAGCCATTGCCTTCGATTTCGATGAATTCGGTCAGGGTCGCTTCGGGAAGGGTGTCGCCAACTTTGATCGTCATGTGTCTCTCCTGGAAGGGCTGGTGGTTGGGTCGCGAAGGACCCGGATTCTAGTGCGATCCGGATAACCCTGCCGGTTGCGCCGTCAAGCGCCCGGTCGGCGGGGCGATTCCACCCCGGTGCACGGGGTGGATTGTGCAGCGAGCAGACCTCGATCCGGCCACGGCGGACCGAGATCCTGTCATCGAACGCGAGCGCTCCCCAGCGCTCGCCCGCTGTCCTCACGCCCCGTGCCCCTGGACGCCGCCCGGCGGCAGTCCACCCGGGGCGCCGCCCGCGGCTGGCGGGCCAGGACGCCTCAGTCCGCCTGCTTGCGCAGGAATGCGGGGATGTCCAGGCGTTCGACACCGCTCTCTTCGAGCGCCTGGACCTGAGCGGCCGCCGACGCCCGCGGACTGCGCCACACCGCCGGCTGGTCGTAGTCGTTGTAGTTCATGTTCGCCTGCACGGTGGGCCGGTCGTCGGTTCCGGTGCGACGGCCTTCGGTGGGTACCAGCACCGGTCGAACGACCGCCGCCTTGCGGCCGATGCCGGTCGCCACGACCGTGACCCGCAGCATGTCGCTCATCTCGTCGTCGAACACCGTGCCATGGATGATGGTGGCGTCGTCGGCGCAGAAGGCCTTGATCGTGTTGATGACATCGTTGGTCTCGCGCAGTTTCAGGCTGCGGTTGGCGGTGATGTTGACGATCACGCCGCGGGCACCCGACAGATCGACGCCATCGAGCAGCGGCGAGGCCACGGCCTGCTCGGCGGCCAGGCGGGCGCGGTCCAGTCCGGCGGCTTCGCCGATGCCCATCATCGCCTTGCCCTGCTCGCCCATCACCGTGCGCACGTCGGCGAAGTCGACGTTGACCAGACCCGGCACGTTGATGATCTCGGCAATGCCGGCGACGGCATTGTGCAGCACGTCGTCGGCGCGCTTGAACGCGTCCTCGAGGCTGGCGTCCTCGCCCATCACGTCGAACAGATTCTCGTTGAGCACCACGATCAGCGAGTCGACATGTTCGACCAGCTGATCGATCCCCTGCTCGGCGATCTGCATCTTGCGGTTGCCCTCGAAGTGGAAGGGCTTGGTCACCACCCCCACCGTCAGGATGCCCAGTTCCTTGGCGATCTGCGCGATCACCGGCGAGGCGCCGGTGCCGGTGCCCTTGCCCATGCCCGCGGTCAGGAACACCATGTTGGCGCCGGCCAGCGCTTCGCGAATGCCGGCATCGGCCGCTTCGGCCGCGGCGCGGCCCGCGTTGGGATTGGCGCCGGCGCCCAGCCCCTGGTCGCCCAGCTGGATGATGCGTCCGGCCTGGGATCGCGACAATGCCTGGCGGTCGGTATTCAGCGCGATGAACTCGACGCCTTCGACGCCGCGCGAAATCATGTGGTTGACGGCATTGCCGCCAGCGCCGCCGACGCCGACGACCTTGATCACGGCACCGTCGACTTCGGACTCGATCATTTTGAAAGACATGGGGTGGCCTCCTTCTCTATCTCGTGGGGACTGGGGTTGGGGAGTGGTGTGAATTCGGGTTCGTGGTCATCTAGAAATTTCCCACGAACCAGTCCTTCATTCGTCGCATCGTTTCTTTGAAGTTTCCGGACTGCTCGGCGGCCTTGCGTCCACGCAGGCGCTGCGCACGAGCCTCTTCGAGCAGCCCGACGGCGGTCGCGAAGCGCGGGTTGCGCACCACGTCGGCCAGGCCGCCCGCGTAGCCGGGCAGGCCCAGTCGGACCGGCTTGAGGAAGATGTCTTCGGCGAGCTCGACCATGCCGGGCATCAGCGCGGTGCCGCCGGTGACCACGATGCCCGAGGACAACAGCTCTTCGTAGCCGGACTCGCGAATCACCTGATGGACCAGCGAACAGAGCTCTTCGACGCGCGGCTCGATCACCGCGGCCAGCGCCTGGCGCGACAGCTGGCGCGGGCCGCGATCGCCCAGCCCGGGCACCTCGATGCGCTCGGACGGATCGGCCAGCACCTGCTTGGCCAGCCCGTGCTGCAGCTTGATTTCTTCGGCCTCCAGCGTCGGGGTGCGCAGGGCCATCGCGATGTCGTTGGTGATCTGGTCGCCGGCGATCGGGATCACCGCGGTATGGCGGATCGCGCCGCCGGTGAAGATCGCGATGTCGGTGGTGCCTCCGCCGATGTCGACCAGCGCAACGCCGAGCTCCTTCTCGTCCTGGCTGAGCACCGCCAGGCTCGAGGCGAGCGGCTGCAGGATCAGGTCGGCCACTTCCAGCCCGCACCGCCGCACGCACTTGACGATGTTCTGGGCCGCCGACACCGCGCCGGTGACGATGTGCACCTTGACCTCCAGGCGCACCCCGCTCATGCCGATCGGCTCGCGGATATCCTCCTGGCCGTCGATGATGAACTCCTGGGGCAGCACGTGCACGATCTGCTGGTCGGTCGGGATGTTCACCGCCTTGGCGGTCTCGATCACGCGGGCCATGTCGGCCTCGCTGACTTCCTTGTCCTTGATCGCGACCATTCCGCTGGAGTTGAAGCTGCGGATGTGGCTGCCGGCAATGCCGGTGTACACGGTCTTGATCTTGCAGTCGGCCATCAGCTCGGCTTCTTCGAGCGCGCGCTGGATCGAGGCGACGGTGGTCTCGATGTTCACCACGACGCCCTTCTTCAGCCCCTTCGAGTCGTGCTGACCGAGACCGACGATCTCGTAGCGCCCGTCGGGCAGCATCTGCGCGACGATCGCGACGATCTTCGAGGTCCCGATGTCGAGCCCGACGATCAGATCATTCGAATCCCTGGCCATGTTGTTTATCTGCCTGCCTTCCCGCTGCTGGTTGTCGTCGGCCGGTGTGCCACCGATAGCCCGGTTCGATGCCGTGGTTGTCATGGGTACGTCGCGCCCTGTTCGGTGAAAGCCGCCAGCAGTGCCGATCCTTCGCCGGCGGGCAGCCGCGCCGTGTCATCCTTCGAGGCGCCTGCCGAACCCGCGGCGCCGACCTTGGCCGAGGCCGGCCCCGGTACCATCGCGCGCACGGCGAAACCATTCGGATAGCGCAGATCGACGATCTGCGCGCGCTCGGCCAGCCGCGCCTTGACCCTCGGATACGCGCTGACCCAGCGCCCCACCCGCTCCTCGATCGGCAGGCCCTGATCGCGACCGAGCATCAGCCGGGTCCCGTCGTCGAGCTGGGCGGCCCAGGCGTAACGGGCAGACAGCACCAGCGCCTGCGGGGTGCGGCCCAGCGGCGCGAGCCAGCGGCGCATTTCTTCATACCGGGTCAGCACCCGCGACTCGCTGCCGGGCGGGCCGGCAAAATGCGGCAGCGGGCCGTCTTCTTCGGCCTCGGCCAGGTTGGCCGTGTACAGCTCGCCGAAGGTGTTCAGCAGCCGGCCATCGCCCCAGAGAGCAAGCGGGCGATGTTCTTCGATCGACACGGCCAGCCGGTTCGGCCAGACTCGGCGCACGGTGGCCCGGCGCACCCAGGGAACCTGTTCGAAGCCGGCCCGCACCAGGTCGAGGTCGACGGTGAAGAAGTTGCCCTTCAGGCGCTGGCGCACCGCCTGGCCGAGCAGCAGCGAGGACACATGACGCATGTCGGTGCCGGGCATGGCCTCGATCGAGACACTGCGCAAGGCATGACCGGGCCGCTGCACCAGCCACCAGCCGCCGCAGCCCGCTGCCACCGCCAGCGTCAGGGCGATCAGGCCGTTGGCCAGCATGTTCAGCAGCCGGGTGTCATGCCAGAACTTCACGCGGCGCCCCCGATCTTCAGGCTGGCGCCCGCCAGCACCTGCAGCACCAGGTCCTCGTAGCTCAGGCCGGTGGCACGGGCCGCCATCGGCACCAGCGAGTGGTCGGTCATGCCCGGCGAGGTGTTGACCTCGAGCAGGAAGGGCTGGCTGTCGCGCGCGCGCAGCATCAGATCGACCCGGCCCCAGCCCTCGCAGCCGATCGCCCGGTAGGCGGCCAGGGCCAGCGCCTGCACCGCATCGGTCACGTCGGCCGCCAGCGGAGCCGGGCACAAGTACTGGGTATCGTGCGTGTTGTACTTGTTTTCGAAGTCGTAGTTCCCGCCCGGCGCCCGGATCTCGATGACCGGGAGCGCACGCGCCTGGGGCCCTGCCCCCAGGATCGCGACCGTCAGTTCGGGGCCTTCGATGAACTCCTCGGCGAGCACCTCGTCGTCGTAGCGGGCCGCGGTCTCGAAGGCCTCGTTCACCTCGGAGTAGCCCAGCACCTTGCTGACGCCCAGCGTCGAGCCTTCGTGCGGCGGCTTCATGATCAGCGGCAGGCCCAGGTGGTCGGGGACCTCGCGCAGCACATCGCCGCGCCGCAGCACCATCGAGGGCGGCGTGGACAGCCCGCGGGCGGCCCAGATTTCCTTGGTGCGCACCTTGTCCATGGCGATGGCCGATGCCAGCACGCCGGAGCCGGTGTAGGGAATGCGCAGCAGTTCGAGCGCACCCTGCACGGTGCCATCTTCTCCGTACCGGCCGTGCAGCGCGATGAAGGCACGCGCGAAGCCCTCGCGCCGCAGGTCGTCCATCGGACGATCAGCAGGATCGAACGCATGCGCATCGACGCCCTTGCGCTGCAGCGCAGCCAGCACGCCGCCGCCCGAGCGCAGCGAAATCTCGCGCTCGGCGGAGCGACCGCCGAACAGCACCGCGACCTTGCCCATCGCCGCCGGATCAGGCTGTGCCATCGTGCCCTCCGGTCAGGGTTTCGGCGGTCGCGGCGGCCAGCGCCTTGACCTGCGCGGGAACGGCGCCGATGGTGCCGGCACCCATCGAGAGCACCACATCGCCGTCGCGGGCGACATCGAGAATGGCCCGCGCCATCTGGCCGATGTCCTCGACGAACACCGGTTCGACATGGCCAGCCACCCGCAGCGAGCGGGCCAGCGCGCGGCCGTCGGCCGCCACGATCGGCGGTTCGCCAGCGGCATAGACCTCGGACAGCAGCAGCGCGTCGGGGGGTCGAGAGCACCCGCACGAAGTCTTCGAACAGGTCGCGGGTCCGGGTGAAACGGTGCGGCTGGAACGCCAGCACGAGTCGGCGGCCGGGGAAGGCGCCGCGGGCCGCGGCCAGGGTCACGTCCATCTCGACCGGGTGATGCCCGTAGTCGTCGATCAGCGTGAAGTGACCGCCGTCGCGCGCCGGGATTTCGCCATAGCGCTGGAACCGGCGGCCCACCCCGTGGAACTCCGCCAGCGCCCGCAGGATGGCCTCGTCCGGAACGCCCAGTTCGTCGGCGACCGCGATCGCGGCCAGCGCATTGCGCACGTTGTGCACACCGGGTGTGTTCAGGACCACCTCGAGGGGCTCGCGACGCACGCCGTTGACCCGCTGCAGGGTGAAGCGCATCTGCGCCCCGTCGGCACGCACGTCGGTCGCCCGGAACTGAGCCTCGGGCGCCAGGCCGTAACTGATCACCGGCTTGGAAACGAAGGGCAGGATCTCGCGTACGTTCGCGTCGTCGATGCAGACCACCGCGGCACCATAGAACGGCAGCCGCTGCGTGAACTCGACGAACGCCTGCTTGAGCCGTGCCAGGTCGTGGCCGTAGGTCTCCATGTGGTCGGCGTCGATGTTGGTGATCACCGCGATCATCGGCGTGAGATTCAGGAACGACGCGTCGGACTCGTCGGCCTCGACCACGATGTAGTCGCCGCTGCCCAGCCGCGCGTTGGCGCCGGCACTGACCAGCCGGCCGCCGATCACGAAGGTCGGGTCCAGGCCGCCGGCGGCCAGGATCGACGCGACCAGGCTGGTGGTCGTGGTCTTGCCGTGTGTGCCGGCGATCGCGACACCCTGCTTGAGCTTCATCAGCTCCGCCAGCATCAGCGCGCGCGGCACCACCGGAACACGGCGCGCGCGGGCCGCGATCACCTCGGGGTTGTCGCCCCGCACCGCGGTCGAGACGACCACACAATCCGCTCCGTCGATGTGCTCGGCGGCATGCCCCTGCACCACCAGAGCGCCCAGCTCGGCCAGACGGCGTGTGGTCGGATTGGCGGCGGCGTCCGACCCGCTGATCTTGTAACCCAGGTTCAGCAGCACTTCGGCGATGCCGCTCATGCCGGAGCCGCCGATGCCAACGAAATGAATGTGACGAACCTTGTGCTTCATGCGGGAACTCGGGTGTGCATTGCGATCGATTCGCAGACGTCGGCGACCTGCCGGGTGGCATCGGGGCGCGCCGCGCCACGAGCCTGCACGGCCATGTCGAGCAGTTGGGTTCGGTCCGCGCCGGCAAGCAGCTCGGCCAGGCGCTCGGCGCTGGCCTGAGACTGCGGCAGCAGCCAGGCGGCGCCGCGCTCCGACAGGAAGCGCGCATTGCCGGTCTGATGATCGTCGACCGCATGCGGCAGCGGCACCAGGACGCTGCCGACACCGGCCGCGGCCAGCTCGGCCACCGTCATCGCGCCGGCTCGGCAGATCACCAGGTCGGCGCAGGCCAGTTCAGCGGACATGTCGTCGATGAACTCGCGCACATCGGCCTGCACGCCGGCCTGCCGATAACGTTCGACGAGGCTGTCGCGATGGCCGCGTCCGCTCTGGTGGACGACGGCCGGGCGCCGCTGCGGATCGATCAGCGCCAGAGCCGCGGGCAGGCGCTCGTTGAGCGCCTGCGCGCCCAGGCTGCCGCCGACCACCAGCACGCGCAGCACGCCGCGGCGGCCCGCAAAGCGCTGTTGCGGCGGCGCGATCGCGGCAATGTCCTCGCGCACCGGATTGCCGGTCCATTGGGCACCGGGCAAGGCGCCGGGGAAGGCCACCAGCACCCGGTCGGCCAGCCGCGCGAGCACCCGATTGGCCATGCCGGCAACCGAGTTCTGCTCGTGCAGCACCAGCGGGCGCCCGGTCAGGCGTGCCATCAGCCCCCCCGGAAAACTCACGTAGCCGCCCAGTCCGAGCACCACCGACGGTCGCACCGCGCGCAATGCCCGCCGGCTCTGCAGACAGGCCCGCAGCAGGTTCCAGGGAAGCGCCACCAGGGTCTTGAAGCCCTTGCCGCGCAGGCCGCCGAAGCGCACCGCCTGCATCGTGATGCCATGGCGCGGCACCAGCGTGGCTTCCATTCCGTCGGGGTTGCCCATCCAGACCACATTCCAGGCGCGGGCGCGCATCTCGTGCGCCACGGCCAGCCCGGGCATCACATGGCCACCGGTGCCTCCGGCCATGATCAGGATGGTGCGGGTCACGCGGTTCAAGTCCCATCATGCGGCACCCCGCATGAGTTTCCTGTTCTCAAAATCCACGCGCAGCAGGATGGCGATGGCGATGCAGTTGACCAGCACGCCCGAGCCGCCATAGCTCATCAGCGGCAGCGTCAGGCCTTTGGTCGGCAGCAAGCCGACATTCACCCCCATGTTGATGAAGGCCTGGAAACCCAGCCAAAGGGCCACACCCTTGGCGACCAGGCCGGCGAACACCCGGTCGATCGCGATCGCCTGCCGGCCGATCTCGAAGGCCCGGCGCGTGAACCAGTAGAAGAGGCCGATCACCACCAGCACGCCGACCAGTCCGAGCTCTTCGCCGATCACCGCCAGCAGGAAGTCGGTGTGGGCCTCGGGCAGGTAATGCAGCTTCTCGATCGAACCGCCCAGACCCACGCCGAAGACCTCGCCGCGGCCGAAGGCGATCAGCGAATGGGTGAGCTGATAGCCCTTGCCCAAGGGATCGGCGAACGGATCGAGGTAGGCGAAGATGCGATCGCGCCGCCAGGGGGAGAGCATGATCAGCAGCGAAAAGGTCGACAAGGCGATCACGACCAGCCCGGCGAACAGCTTGCCGTTCACCCCGCCCAGGAACAGCATGCCCATCGCCACGGTGGCGATCACCACGAAGGCTCCCAGATCGGGCTCCAGCAGCAGCAGCAGGCCCACTGCGGCGACCGCCGCGCCCATCGGCAGGAAGCCCTTGGAGAACTGCTGCATGTAGTCCTGCTTGCGCACCGTGTAGTCGGCCACGTACAGGATCACGAACAGCTTCATCAGTTCGGATGGCTGCAGGCTGGTGAAGCCCAGCGACAGCCAGCGGCGCGCGCCATAGACCACCTTGCCCACGCCGGGGATCAGCACGATCACCAGCAGCACCAGGCAGGCCAGGAACAGCATCGGCGCCCAGCGCTGCCAGAAGCGCATCGGCGTGGCGAACACGATCAGGCCCACCGGGATGGCCAGAGCGATCGAGAACGCATGGCGCATCAGGAAATGGGTCGGCTTGTAGGCGGCGAACTTGGGCGAATCGGGCAGGGCGATCGATGCCGAATAAACCATCACCAGACCGATCGCCAGCAGCGTGCCGACCACCCACAGCAGCGCGACGTCGATCGACTGCGCGTTCGACGACAAGGCATTGCGCACGACCGTGCGATCGCCGGCACGGCGGGCCCAGGGCAGCCGCAGGCTCAGCACGGCAACCCCGCGTCCTGAGCCAGCGTCCGCACCGCGGCAACGAACACCTCGGAACGGTGTTCGTAGTTCCGGAACATGTCGAAGCTGGCGCAAGCCGGCGAGAGCAGCACGGCGTCGCCCAGCTGCGCCATCGCACGCGCCTGGGAGACGGCGTCCTCGAGGGTCGCGCACTCGGTGAGCGGCACACCCGTGTCGGCCAGCGCCTCGCGCAGGCGCGGCGCGTCGCGGCCGATCAGCAAGACCGCGCGCGCGTGGGCGCGCACGGGCGCGGCCAGCGGCGAAAAATCCTGCCCTTTGCCTTCGCCGCCCGCGATCAGCAGGCAGCGCTTGCCCAGCCCCGACAACGCGGCCACCGTGGCGCCGACATTGGTGCCCTTGCTGTCGTCGTAGTACTCGACATCGTCGAGCACCGCGACCAGTTCGCAACGATGCGGTTCGCCCTCGAAGTCGCGCAGCGCGTGCAGCATCGAAGGGATCGGCGCACCGAGCGCCCTGGCCAGCGCCAGCGCAGCCAGCGCATTGGCATGATTGTGAGTGCCCCGGATGCGCAGCGCATCGGCGGGCATCATCCGCTTGACGACGACGGTGACCGGCTGCGGACGCCGTCGCGTGGGCGGCGGGTCGTCACCCGGGACCGCGTAGGCGAGCCAGCGCAGCCCGCCGTCGTGGGCGATGCCGAACTCGTCCAGGGCTCCCGGCAGCGAGAAACCGAAACTGGCGCGCCGCGCGTCACGCGGCGGCTCGGTGAGCGCGTCGTCGCGATTCCAGACGCACAGTCCGGCACCCCGGTAAATGCGCTGCTTGGCGGCGGTGTAGCTCGCCATCGTGGCGTGCCAATCCAGGTGATCCTGGGACAGATTCAGGATCGCCGCGGCATCGGGAGCGAGGCTCTGGGTCAGCGCCAGCTGGAAGCTGGAAAGCTCCAGCACCCAGACCTGGGGCAGGCGCTCGGGATCGGGCACCTCGCCGCACTCGATCAGCCGGGTTCGCAGCACATCCAGCGCTGCGGGTGCAATGTTGCCGGCAACCGCCACTCTCAGACCCGCATGCGAGCAAAGGTGGCCGACCAGCCGCGTGGTGGTGGTCTTGCCGTTGGTGCCGGTGATGGCTGCCAGGCGGGGGGCATACCCCTGCTCGCGCAGCATCGCCAGCGCCTGCGCGAAGAGCTCGATCTCGCCGGCGACCGGCAGGCCGCGGGCGAGCGCCGCTGCATGAAAGGCCGCGCTGTCGCCGATCTCGATCGACAGGCCCGGACTCCAGGCCAGCAGGTCGGCGTCGGCCAGCAGCGCGTCGCTCAGCGGCCCCCCGACGAAGCGGGCCGTCGGCACGTCGTGCTGCAGGCCGGACAGCTGCGGCGGCAGCTCCCGGGTGTCGACGACGGTCACCCGTGCGCCGCGAAACGACGCCCAGCGGGCCATCGCCAGACCCGACTCGCCCAGCCCGACGACCAGCACATGGCGTCCGGCCAGATCGAACAGTTGCAGTTGCTCGGGCATCGCGTTCACCGCAGCTTCAGCGACGACAGACCGAACAGCACCAGCATCATCGTGACGATCCAAAAGCGCACGACGACCTGACTCTCCTTGACGCCGCCCACTTCGAAATGGTGGTGCAGCGGCGCCATGCGGAAGATGCGCCGGCCCTGGCCGTAGCGCCGCTTGGTGTACTTGAACCAGCCCACCTGGAGCATCACCGACATCGTCTCGGCGACGAACACGCCGCCCATGATGAACAGCACGATTTCCTGGCGCACGATCACCGCCACCGTGCCCAGCGCGCCGCCCAGGGCCAGCGCCCCGACATCGCCCATGAAGACCTGGGCGGGGTAGGCGTTGTACCAGAGGAAGGCCAGGCCGGCGCCGCCAATGGCCGCACAGAACACCGTCAGTTCGCCGGCACCGGCAATGTAGGGGATGAGCAGGTACTTCGAGAACACGGCATTGCCGGTCACGTAGGCGAATATGCCCAGCGCCGCGCCGACCAGCACCGAGGGCATGATCGCCAGCCCATCGGCGCCGTCGGTCAGGTTGACCGCATTGCTGGTGCCCACGATCACCAGGAAGGTGAGCACGATGAACCCGAACACTCCCAGCGGATAGGCGATGTTCTTGAAGAACGGCACGATCAGGTCGGCCTTGGGCGGCAGGTCCATGGCCAGTCCGCTGCTGACCCACTGGGCAAACAGATCCAGCGCCTGGCCATTCGTCTGGGCAGGCACCGCGAAGGCGAGGTACACCGCGGCGATGCCCCCGATCAGCGACTGCCAGAAGAATTTGTCGCGCGCCGACATGCCCTTCGGATTCTTGTGGACGACCTTCCGGTAGTCGTCGACCCAGCCGATCGCGCCGTAGCCCAGGGTCACCAGCAGCACGATCCAGACGAAGCGATTGGACAGATCGGACCACAGCAGCGTGGCGGCGCCGATGGCCACGAGAATCAGTGCGCCGCCCATCGTGGGGGTACCTGACTTGTTCAGGTGGGTCTGGGGACCGTCGTCGCGCACCGCCTGGCCGATCTTCAGTTCGGCGAGCTTGCGGATCAGCATCGGCCCGAACAGCAATCCGATCGCCAGTGCGGTCAGGCTCGCCATCACCGCGCGCAGCGTGATGTAGTTGAACACCGCGAATCCGCGGATGTCGCGCGCCAGCCATTGGGCGAGTTCCAGCAGCATGTCAGTGGGCCCCGGCCGTTTCGACCCGCCGCACCAGCGCAGCGACCACCCGCTCCATCTGCATGAAGCGCGACCCCTTGACCAGCACCGTCGCCGGCGCCACCGCCAGCTGGGCGACACGCTCGATCAGGGACTCGATGGTGTCGAAGGCCTCGAACCCGGGATGCGCGCTCGCGCGCACGGCCCGCCCGGTTGCCTCGCCCAGCGCCAGAAGATGATCGATGCCGCGGGCCTGCGCATAGTCGATGACTTCGCGGTGGAACTGCTCACCCTGTTCGCCGACCTCGCCCATGTCGCCCAGAACCAGCACCCTGGGGGAGACCGCGCCGGCCAGCACTTCGATCGCCGCGCGGACCGAATCGGGATTGGCGTTGTAGCTGTCGTCGATCAACTGCGCGCCGCTGGGCGATTTCAGCCGTGCCAGGCGACCGCGCACCGGCCGAAAGGCGGCCAGTCCGGCAGCGATGACCTTAGGCTCGATGCCGATCGCCAGCGCGCAGGCCGCCGCGGCCAGCGCATTGCGGACGTTGTGCAGGCCGTCGATCGACAGGCTCACGGTCACCACGGATCCGTTCAGATCCATTTCGAACTGTTCCGGGCGCGCGTCGGGCCGGCTGCGGACCGCGCAGCGTTCATCCAGCCCGAAAGACAGGCAGCGGCGCTTGCCGGCCAGTTCACGCCACAACGGCGAATGGGGATCGTCGCCCGGGTAGACCGCGACACCCGATTCGGGCAGCGCCGAGATCGCCGCACCGTTTTCGAAGGCGGTCGCCAGGACCGAACCCATGAACTCCTGATGTTCACGCTGGGCGTTGTTCACCAGCACGACCGCCGGCTGGGCGATCTGCGCCAGCCAGGCGATTTCGCCGGGACGGTTCATGCCGAGCTCGAACACCGCCGCCTGATGCTGCTCGCGAAGCCGCAGGACCGAGATCGGCACACCGATGTCGTTGTTCAGGTTTCCTGCCGTGGCCAGCCGATGGGCCTCGCCGTAGCGGGTGGCCAGGATCGCGGCCAGCATTTCCTTGACCGTGGTCTTGCCGTTGCTGCCGGTCACCGCCAGCACCGGCAGCTCGAAACGGCGCCGCCAGCCGCGCGCGATTTCGCCAAAGGCGATCCGCGTGTCGGCGACCAGCAGGGCAGGCGCGCGCATGCCCTCGACCCATCGTTCGGCCAGGACGGCGCCCGCGCCGGCGGCGATCGCCTGGGGGATGAAATCGTGGGCATCGTAGCGCTCGCCGCGCAGCGCGACGAACAGGCAGCCCTTGCGGATCGCGCGGGTGTCGGTGCAGACGTCGGCAATCGGCACCGCGCCATCGCCGATCAGCCGCCCGGCGGACAACCATTCGAACGCCTGGCGCACGCTAAACATCGGCCGCTCCGCCCGAGGGGGCCTGCGCGGGGTCATCTGCATTCCGTCTGGCCTGCGCGCGCCGGGCCACCTGCACGTCCGAGAACGGGTGGCGCGTGCCCTGGATTTCCTGGTAGTCCTCGTGCCCCTTGCCCGCGATCAGGACCACGTCCGCGGCGTTCGCCTGCGCGATGGCCAGTTCGATCGCGCGTTCGCGGTCCAGCTCGGTGGCAAAGGGTTCCCGGCTCAGGCCAGCCCGGATATCGGAGACGATCCGAAACGGCGCCTCGCTGCGCGGGTTGTCGGATGTGACCACGACGCGATCGGCCCCGCGTTGCGCGATATAGCCCATCATCGGCCGCTTGCCGGGATCACGATCTCCGCCTGCTCCGAATACGCACCACAGCGCGCCGCCGCGGGCGAGCGCGACCGGCCGCAACGCTTCGAGGGTATTGGCCAGAGCGTCGGGCGAGTGGGCGTAGTCGACCACCACCATCGGCGCACCGGGCGACTCGATGCGCTGCATCCGCCCGGCCACCGGCTCGAGCTGCTCCAGCAGGTCGACGACCGATTCGAGCGGCACGCCCAGCGCCAGCCAGCAGCTGGCAACGGCCATCGCATTGGATACATTGAAGCGGCCCAGCAGGTGCAGCCGCAGATCGGCGCGACCGTAATCGCCGGCCAGCGACAGCGTGATGCCCTGCGCATCCTCGATGACCCGGTCGGCCAGCAGCATCCGGTCGACCCGGACGCCATGCTGGCCCGGCGAGAAGCCGTAGGCAATACGCAGCACCGGCGCGCTGCCCGGCGACCCGGCGATCGCAGCCAGCATCGCGACGCTGGCCGGGTCGTCTCCATTGACCACGGCGGCCCGCAAACCCGGCCAGGCGAACAGCCGGGCCTTGGCCGCGGCGTACTCTTCCATCGATCGGTGATAGTCGAGGTGGTCCCGGGTCAGGTTGGTGAACGCCGCGACCTCGATCGCGGTGCCATTCAGGCGCCCCTGATCGAGACCGATCGACGACGCTTCCATGGCCGCGCTGCGCGCGCCGCGCGCAACGAAGCTGGCTAGCATGCGCTGCAGACCAAGCGCATCGGGAGTGGTCAGACCGGTCGACTCGAACCGCGGCAAGGCCGAGTCTTGCACCAGGCCGCCGCCCAGCGTGCCGACAATCGCGGCGGGAATGCCGGCGCGCGACAGTCCGCGCGCGACCCAGTGCGACACGCTGGTCTTGCCATTGGTGCCGGTCACCGCCACCACGCGCAGCTTGCGCGCGACGCGGCCATGAAACTCAGCGGCGATCGGTCCGGCAAGATCGCGCAGGCCGGTCACTCCGAGATGGTCGACGTGCGCGGGCAGTTCGTCGGTCAGGTCGGGGTCGGCTTCGTGGACGATCGCGGCGGCGCCCTGCGCCAGCGCCTGGGCAATGAACTGCCGGCCATCGGCCTGTAAACCCGGGTAGGCGAAAAAGGCATCTCCAGGCCGGATCTGGCGGCTGTCGGCAAGCAGCCGCGCGCCCTCGGGCAGGCGCGCACGCAGCCAGTGCCCGATCGGACGCACGCTGTCGGGCGCCAGGCCGTCGGGCCGGTCGTCGCCGTGCGGCACCGGCAGGGCGCTCACATGCTCTCCTTGACCGGTTCTGCCGGAATCACCAGATTGGCCAGCGGCGCATCGGGCGCGACTCTGAGCGCACGCAGCGAATCGCCGGCGATCTGCGCGAACACCGGGGCGGCGACATCGCCGCCATAGTGCCGTCCGGCCGAAGGCTCGTCGATCATCACCGCGATCACGATGCGAGGATTGGAGGCCGGCGCGAATCCGACGAAGGACGCGATGTACTTGTTGATGTAGCGCCCGCCCTCCTGCTTGTGCGCGGTGCCCGTTTTTCCGGCAACCCGGTAACCGACGATCTGGGCCTTGGGCGCCGTGCCGCCGGGTCCGGCAGCCAGTTCGAGCATGCGCCGCACCGCCTGCGCGGTGCGCGGCTCGATCACCTTGACGCCGACCGCGGGCACGCCGGTGCGCACCATCGACAACGGCACGAGGTCGCCATCACGGGCGAACACGGTATAAGCGCGCGCCATCTGGATCAGCGAGACCGAAACACCATGGCCATAAGACATCGTCGCCTGCTCGATCGGTCGCCAGCTCTTGTGCGGGCGAACCCGCCCGGCGACCGCACCCGGAAAGCCGAGATCCGGTGCCTGCCCGAAGCCGACCGCAGTGAACATATTCCACATCTTTTCCGGCGGGAAGGTCAGCGCGATCTTGGCGGTGCCGACGTTCGAGGATTTCTGCAGCACCTGTTCGACGGTCAGGGCGCCATAAGTATGGGCATCGCCGATCGTCGCCGACCCGATGGTCAGCCGGCCCGGCGCCGTCTGGATCACCGTCTGCGGCGTGAATCGGCCCGACTCCAGCGCCATCGCCGAGGTGAACGGCTTCATCGTGGAGCCCGGCTCGAAGGTGTCGGTGATCACCCGGTTGCGCAACTGGGCGCCCGACAGCTGACCGCGCTGGTTGGGGTTGTAGGTCGGCAGATTGGCCAGCGCCAGCACTTCGCCCGTCTGGACATCGAGCACCACCGCGGCGCCGGCCTTGGCCCGGTGCTCGCGCAGCGCTTCGCGCAGCGCCGAGAAGGCATGGAACTGGATCTTGCTGTCGATGGACAGCTGCAGGTCGTGCCCTTCGAGCGGTTCGCGCAGCGTGCCGACGTCTTCGATCACCCGATTGAAGTTGTCCTGGAGCACGCGCCGGCTGCCTGGCTTGCCCGCCAGCTGGCGCTCCTGGGCAAGCTCGATGCCTTCCTGGCCGATGTCCTCGACGTTGGTGAACCCCACCACGTGGGCCAGCGCTTCGCCTTCAGGGTAGAACCGCTTGTATTCCTTGCGTTGATGCACACCCGGGATCGCCAGCGCGCGCACTCGCTCGGCCACCTCGGCCTCGACCTGGCGCTTCAGATAGACGAAGGTCTTGCCCTTGACGTCGAGCCGGCGCGCCAGTTCGGCGGGCGGCATCTCGAGCAGCCTGGCCAGGCTCGCCAGCTGTTCCGGTGTCGCCTTCACCTCGTCGGGCGATACCCAGACCGCGCGCGCCGGCAGGCTGGAAGCCAGCACCACGCCGTTGCGGTCGAAGACCTTGCCGCGCGAAGCAGGCAGCTCGATGGTGCGGCCATAGCGCGACTCGCCCTGCTTCTGCAGGAAACCATGTGTGAAAAGCTGCAGATAGGCAGCCCGCCCGATCAGCGCGAGAAATGCGAATGCCATCAGCAGCAGCAGCAGGCGCGAGCGGTAGGCCGGCAGCTTGATGCGCAGCAGCGGATTGGCCGAATAAGGGACGCCACGGCTCACCGTGCTGCCTCCTGCGCTCGCGCCAGCGCCGCGGTATCGATGGTCAGGTGCAATGTCTTGTCGGCACTGAGCGGCTGCATCGCCAGGCCTTTGCGTGCCCGCGAGTCGATCAGCGAGGCCTTGGCCAGGCCGGTCTGGTCGAGTTGCAGCTGGTCCCACTGCACTTCGAGCTGCTGGGCTTTGGCCTGCGCCCTTTCGAGGTCGACGAACAGGCGCCGGGCGCGCTGCTGCGAGGTGACCAGTCCGAGCGCGCACAGGATCAGCAGCGCGCCCAGCAGCAGATTGACGCGAGTCATTGCAGGGCTCCGCAAGCAGCGGTGCGGCCAGCCGGGTCGGCTAGCCGCTGCGCGACCCGCAAGACCGCTGAACGCGAACGCGGGTTGGCTGCGCGCTCGGCTTCGCTCGGCAGCACCCTCGCAACCGAGTGAAGACGGATCACAACGCCTGCCGCGATTCCGCCCATGATCGGATCGCGGGGCGCATCGCGGCCGCTCTCGCGGGCGATGAACTGCTTGACCATGCGGTCCTCCAATGAGTGGAAACTGATGACGGCGAGGCGTCCGCCCGGGCGCAGACACGCGACCGCGGCGTTCAGCCCCCCCTGGAGCTCCGCAAGCTCTTGATTGATGAAAATCCGTATAGCCTGAAAGGTGCGGGTGGCCGGGTCTTTCCCCACCTCCGGCTTCTTGCGCCGGCTGCGGACGACGTTCGCCACGAGAGAGGCAAGCTCTCGGGTAGTTTGTAGCGCGGCATCGCCGTCGTCCCGGCAGCGAGCAACAATCGCCTTTGCAATCGGAACAGCAAACCGTTCTTCCCCATAGTCCCTCACCACCTCGGCGATTTGTGTTTCGCTCGCCGTCAAGAGCCACTGCCGCGCCGACAGTCCCGATGTGGGATCCATCCGCATGTCCAGCGGGCCGTCTTCCCGGAAGCTGAAGCCACGGTCCGGTTCATCGAGCTGGGGAGAGGAGACACCGAGGTCGAGCAGCACGCCGTCGACCCGATCGATCCCATGCGCGGCCAGCACGGTGGTCAGTTCGGAGAACCGGCCGTGCTCGATCGCGAAACGGGTGTCGCCCCTGTCCTCCCCCCATCGACGTCCAGCCGCCACGGCCTGCGGGTCGCGGTCCATCGCCAGCAATCGACCCCGCTCACCGAGCCGGGCGAGGATCGCGGCACTGTGGCCGCCGCGGCCGAATGTGCCGTCGACGTAGATCCCGTCGGCACGAATCGACAGCGCCTCGACCGTTTCGTCGAGCAGGACCGGTACATGCCCCGGCTCGGCCACTCCCTCCTTCAACCCCGATCGCCCTGGAAGGAAAAATTGGCCAACGCCTCAGGCAGCCCGCCTTCGATCGCCTTCTGTTCTTGGGCCTCGAGCACATCCGGATCCCAGATCTCGAAGTAGTGCTGCAGGCCCACCAACATCACTTTCTGTTCAATCTTCAAACCAGCCGCCTTGCGCAATTCGGGCGCAATCAGGATCCGGCCGGCCGAGTCCATCTCGATGTCGCTGGCGCTGCCCAGGAAGATCCGCTGCCAGGCCCGCGCCGAGAAAGGCCACGCGGCGATTTCCTGGCGCTTGCGCTCCCAGCTGCTGCGCGGCAGAAGCATCAGGCAGCCGTCCGGATGCCGGGTCAGCGAAAGCCTGCCTTCGTGGAGCACCTGCAGGATGTCGCGCTGACGCGCGGGCACGGTCAACCGGCCCTTGGCGTCAAGCGACAACTCGAAGCGTCCCTGGAGCATGGCAATTGGGTGTGGAATCGCAACAGGATCTCTGCCACGCCCCACTATCCACCACTAAAAAACCCTAATGCCCCACTCTAATGACCAATAGGAACAAGGTCAAGTTGAGACACCTGTTTTTCCAATCAGGACAATGACTTACCGGGCATCTTTACGGCAGGGAGAGAATTCGGGCAAATCTGCCTTTGGCAAGAAAGTCAGGTACTTGCGCTGAAAATGGACTGAATCTGCAGCCAGAGGTGGGGCTGGGTGGGACGCTCAGTCTAATCAAATTTCTGGCGTCGCGAAGCGGGGCCGCTGATCGCGGCGCGAGGTCGCGCAATGGCGACCCCGCACCCGGGACGGGCAGCGAATCGGGTCGACGGGGCGGATTTCTCGGGCAAGATGCCGCGGCGCGCACCCGGGCGGTGCGCGCCAAAATAGTGCAAAGTGGGTCTGTAGGCCGGATTCTGTCCGCCGGTTGCCCGACGTGACGGTCATTCCTCTGGGCGGCCGGTTACCCGACCGCTCTAGCCACCAACCCGCACGCTCGGGCGGACCGCCCTGCCCGGCCGTGAAGCCGGATCGCGTGCCTATTCGGTGTTGCTCCGGGTGGGGTTTGGCGTGCCGCCGGTGTCGCCATCGGCGCGGTGAGCTCTTACCTCACCATTTCACCCTTGCCAGCCCTTGCGGGCTTCGGCGGTATCTTTCTGTTCCACTTTCCGTCGCCTTCAGCCTTGCGGCCTATAACGCCTGGCCGTTAGCCAGCACCCTGTCCTGCGGAGTCCGGACCTTCCTCCAGGTTGCCCCAGCGACCGTCCGACCCACTTTGCGAGCCGGATTCTACGCAACTTCAGGCGCGCAGCTTCACCGCGGACGGGTTGTCCTCGACGTAGGCCCGCACGATGTCGTCGAAGCTGGCATCGGCGACGAAGCCCATCTCCAGGGCGCGGCGGGTTTCGAAGCGGGCAGCCCAGGTGCGAACGAGCGCGATGACCTTGGGGTCGGGCTGATGGCGGACCAGATCCACCGCGGACTGCCCGCCCACCTTGCGCAGTGCCGCCAGTTCGTCGTGCATCGATGCCACGAGGCCTGGCAGGTTGACGACGCGATGCCAGCCCCACGCACTTTCGGGCAGTTCGATCGCCCGCAGGAACATCCGCACCACCGCGCGCGGCGAGGCGACCCACATTTCGGTGGACGGGTCGACGGGCAGCGCGCATTCGATGCCCGCCAGCGGCTCGCGGATGATGCCCGAGGCGAAGCCCGAGGCTGCGCCGTTAGGCAGGCCAGGCCTGACAACGACAGTGGGCACTCGCACCGCACGTCCGTCGATGAAGCCCTTGCGATGAAAATCCTGGACCAGCAGTTCGCCGATGAGCTTCTGGATGCCGTAGGACCCCTGGGGGGTGGGCGCCGTTGCATCGGTGACCACCGCAGGCAGGTCGCCGCCAAACACGGCAATCGAACTGGAGAACAGCACCCGCGGCCGATGGCCCGCCGCCCGGCAGGCCTCGAGCAGGTGACGCGCGCCATCGAGGTTGACTCGCATGCCGAGATCGAAATCCGCTTCGGCGGTGCCGCTGACCACCGCCGCCAGGTGGACCACGACCTGCGTCGTGTCGTCGACCAGCGCATCGACGGTCGCCGCATCGGAAATGCTGCCGGCCACATTGCGTACCCGCGGATCGACGATCGCACCTTCGGTCTGGTCGAAACAGACGATGCGCCGGATCGGCTGACTGCCCGCACCGCCGTCGAGCTGCCCGCGATCGAGCAGCGCGCGGATCAGCTGCTGGCCCAGAAACCCGGCGCCACCGGTGATCAGGATGTTCATGGGAATCTCCTTCAGTCCTCAGGACGGTGAAGCGGCCGGCAGCGGACGAAACACCGCACGGTCGTCGTAGAAGTTCGGATCGTCATTGGCGGGCCACCAGCCGGGCAATCCGAGCACCGGCAGGGGCAGGAATGCGTCCCGCCGAAAACCCGGTTCGGCCAGGGAATGCGCGACGACGGAATCGAGCCGTGCGAGCCAGGCGGGCTCGAACCCCGCACCGTCACCGGGCGGCCTCGCGAGCAGCGCCGGGTCGTCGACCAGCCAGGCATGGGCGCAGACCGACTTGTACGGCGCACGCAGCTTGTCGAGCAGCGCATGGCCGAAGAGCACCGGCAGCCAGTTGTGCGCGAGCACCCCCCGGTGGGTGACGAACAGGCCCCGCCAGTCATGTGCCCGCCAGGTCTGCAGCCAGGGGCCGGGGGCCACGATGACCAGCGCGGCGTTTTCGTCGAACAAGGTGGCCGCATCGCGCAGCGCGCCGCGCCGCGCGCCCACGCCATCGCGTTCGATCGCCGCCGCCTGCAGCGCGTTCAGCTGTGCCTTGGTGCGCGGCAGGCTGAGCCAGATCAGGGCGTTGAAGAAATCGTGCCATGCCCCCTCGCCCGTGCGGGTGGGCACTTCGCCATGCAGCCAGATGTGGGATTCATAGGGGATCGGCCGGGCCCGCGACGCTTCGATGAAGCGGACCGGACGGCCCTGCCCATTGACGATCGAGCGTTCGGCAGCGATCCGGTTCAGGCCGACCACGCAAGCCGGCCAGTCACCGGCCCGGGCCAGCGGGCCGAGCGCCCCCAGCAGCGGGGCGAGCGGCGCAAACCACGGCGCCCCGAATATCGGCATCAGCCGGCGACCATCTGCCAGGCAAGGGATTCGCCCGCGGCCAGCGGCACGATCGATTCTCCGTCGAAGGGCAGGCTGTCGGGGATCTGCCACGCCGTGCGACGCAGGCTTACCTGGCCCTCGTTGACCGGCAGGCCGTAGAAGCGTGGACCATTCAGGCTGGCGAAGGCTTCAAGCGAGTCGAGCGCACCGGCGGCCTCGAAGGCCGCCGCATACAGTTCGAGCGCATGGGGGGCCGTGTAACAGCCGGCGCAGCCGCAGGCATGCTCCTTCAGGTGGCGGGCGTGGGGCGCACTGTCGGTGCCCAGGAAGAATTGCGCACCGCCGCGGGTGGCGGCCTGCACCAGCGCCTGGCGGTGCGTCTCGCGCTTGAGCACGGGCAGGCAGTACCAGTGCGGACGCACCCCGCCAAGAAACAGCGCATTGCGGTTGTAGAGCAGATGGTGCGCGGTGATGGTCGCGGCGGTCAGCTCGCCCGCCTGGGCCACGTACTGCGCGGCCTGCAGCGTGGTGATGTGCTCGAACACCACCTTCAGCGCCGGAAAATCGCGGCGCAGCGGCAGCATGACCCGATCGATGAACACCTGCTCGCGATCGAACAGGTCGACCTGGGGATCGGTGACCTCGCCATGGACCAGCAGCGGCAGCCCGACCGACTGCATGGCCTCCAGTGCCGGCCGTACGCGGGCCATGTCGGAAACGCCGGCGTCCGAATTGGTGGTCGCGCCGGCCGGATACAGCTTGACCGCGTGCACCAGTCCGCTGGCCTTGGCCTCGAGAATGTCCTGCGCGCCGGTGTTGTCGGTGAGGTACAGAGTCATCAGCGGCTCGAAGCCGGCGGCGAGATCATCGATCTCGCCGGCCGCGCGAGCCTCGTTCAAGGCCCGCAGGATCCGTCCGCGATAGGCCTGCGCCGCATCCAGCGTGGTGACCGGCGGCTTGAGGTTGGGCATCACGATGGCGCGGGCGAACTGCCGCGCGCTGGCGGCAATCACCGATCGCAGGGCTGCGCCGTCGCGCAGGTGCAGGTGCCAGTCGTCGGGCCGGCGCAGCGTGAGTTGGGTTTGCATCCGCCGATTCTACGAGAACCGATCACTGCGGCAGCAACAGGATGGCCCGAAAGTCGTTGACGTTGGTTCGGGTCGGCCCGGTCACGACCAGGTCACCCAGCGCCGAAAAGAACCCGTGCCCATCGTTGTCGTCCAGACGCCGCCGCGCATCCAGGCCCGCCGCGCCGGCCCGCGCCAGCGTGTCGGGCGTGAGCAGCGCGCCCGCGTTGTCTTCGATGCCGTCGATGCCGTCGGTATCGGCCGCAAGGGCCCAGGCGCCCGGCACTGCGTCCAGTTCGCGGGCCAGCGCCAGCAGGAACTCGCTGCAGCGCCCGCCGCGCCCCTGGCCGCGCAGGGTGACCGTGCACTCGCCGCCCGAGAGCAGCGCCACCGGTCGCGTAAAGGGCGAGTCGTGGCCGGCGATCTCGCGCGAGATCGCGCCCAGCACCTGGGCGACATCGCGCGCTTCGCCGGTGATCGTGTCGCCGAGCACCACGGCCCGGATGCCGGCGGCCTCGAACACGCGAGCCGCCGCCAGCAGGGAGCCGCGTGCGGTCGCGATCATCCGGTGCTCGACTCGCTGGAAGACGGGGTCGCCAGGCTTGGGAGTCTCGTCGACCAGGCCCTGCGCGCCCCGCAGCAGATGATCGGCCACGCAGGGCGGCGCGGTCACATTCCAGCGGCGCAATACCTCCAGCGCGTCGCGATAGGTGCTCGGGTCCGCTGCGCACGGCCCGGAGGCTATTGCCGAAAGGTCGTCGCCGGCCACATCGGAGACCACCAGCGCAAGCACGCGGGCCGAGGTCGCCTGGGCCAGCCGACCTCCCTGGATGCGCGACAGGTGCTTGCGCACGATGTTCATTTCCTGGATGGGCGCACCGCTCGCCAGCAGGCCCTGGGTCACCTGCTTCAGGTCGGCCATCGGGACCCCGGCCACCGGCAGGCTGAGCAGGCTCGAACCGCCGCCCGAGACCAGCACCAGCAGCAGGTCTTGCGACGACAATCCGCCAGCCAGCGTGAGGATGCGCTCGGCGGCCTGCTCGCCGGCGGCGTCGGGCACCGGGTGGCCCGCCTCCAGCACTTCGATGCGCCGGCACGGCAGGCCGTGGGCATATCGCGTGACGACGAGACCCGAAAGGTCGGCCTGCGCCGGCCAGTGCTGCTCGACTGCCAGAGCCATGCTGGCGGCCGCCTTGCCCGCACCCACAGCCACGGTGCGCCCCCCGGTCAGCCGGTCGGGCGCTGGCAGGTGCGCCGCCAGCACCTTCAGGGGATCGGCGGCCGCCACCGCCGCCTCGAAGGCGGCGAGCAGCAGCTGGCGCGGATTGGCGGGAGTGCCGCTCAAGATCGGGTCGCGCGTCAGTCGGCGTAGACGCCGGCCTTCTTGATGATCGGCGACCAGCGCGCGATTTCGGCCGTGAGGTGCTTTTGCAGCGCGTCCGGGGTGGCACGGTCGGTCGAGACCACTTCGGCCCCGAGTTCGGAATGGCGGCGGACCACCGCCGGGTCTTTCAGCGCGGCCTGCAGGGTGGCGACCAGCTTGTCGATGACCGGCTTGGGCGTGCCCTTGGGCGCGTACATCGCATGCCAGATGCCCACGGTGAATCCGGGCAGTCCGGATTCAGTCATCGTGGGCAGATCCTTGAGGGTCTCGAGCCGTTTGGGCGACGTGACCGCCAGCGCCTTCACCTTGCCGCCCTTGATCTGCTGCGTCGTATTGGTGGTCTGGTCGCAGAGCATGTCGACCTGCCCGCCGATCAGGTCGGTCATGGCCGGGGCCGTGCCCTTGTAGGGCACCGTGGTCAGGTCGACTTCGATGGCGCTCATGAACATCAGCCCGCACAGATGCGAGGCCGAACCAATGCCCGCGTTGGCGAACGACACCTTGCCGGCATTGGCCTTCAGATAAGGAACCAGCTCCTTGAGGTTGTTCGGCGGAAAGCCGTTCTTGACCAGCATCGTCATCGGCACATCGTTGATCAGGCCGATGTACTCGAAGTCCTTGAGCGGATCGAACTGCAGCTTGCGATAGAGCGCCGGCGCGGTCGACATGCCGATGTGGTGGATCAGCAGCGAGTAGCCGTCGGGACTTGCGCGGGCAATCTTGGTGATGCCGATCGTGCCGCCGGCCCCGGCGACATTCTCGACGATGACACTGGCGCCGGGCATCGCGCGGGTCATCGCATCGGCGATGGTGCGGGCGACCACATCGGTCGGGCCGCCGGCCGCAAAGGGCACGGTGATCGCGACCGGTCGGGTCGGATAGCTTTGGGCGACGGCGCCAGTGGTGGCGAGCATCGCCAGACCGGCGGCGAGCCCGCCGCGTTTCAGGAGCATGAGCATGTCGAACCTTCCAGGAAGTGACCACGGACGGACGGGAATATTAATCCGCCGCCTCGCGGGGCGGAACCGGATTTATCAATCGCCAGGGTGTCCGGATCCGGCCACCCCGGCCCACAGGCTGTCAGCCCAGCGCCTGTTCGATGGCCTTGCCCACATCGCCGGTCGTGGCATTGCCACCCATGTCGGGGGTGCGCGGCCCGTGTTCGGTGACCTGCTCGATGGCCGCGAGGATCGCGTCATGGGCAGGTTTGCAGCCCAGATGCTCGAGCATCATCGCACCGCACCAGATCTGGCCGATCGGGTTGGCCACGCCGCGCCCCGCGATGTCGGGCGCCGAACCATGGACCGGTTCGAAGAGCGACGGGAACTTGCGCTCCGGATTGATGTTGGCCGAAGGGGCGATGCCGATCGTGCCGGTGCATGCCGGTCCGAGGTCGGAGAGGATGTCGCCGAACAGATTGGAGGCCACCACCACATCGAACCAGTGCGGATTGCGCACGAAGTGGGCGGTGAGGATGTCGATGTGGAACTTGTCCAGCTTGATGTCCGGATAGCCGGCCGCCATCTCGGCAACTCGCTCGTCCCAGTACGGCATCGAGATGAAGATGCCGTTGGACTTGGTCGCCGAGGTCAGGTGCTTCTTGGGCCGCTTGCCGGCCAGCTCGAACGCATAGCGCAGCACGCGATCGACCCCGACGCGCGTGAAAACCGACTCCTGCAGCACGAACTCGCGATCGGTGCCGGGGAACATCTTGCCGCCGACCGACGAGTACTCTCCTTCGGTATTCTCGCGAACCACGTAGAAATCGATGTCGCCCGGCTTGCGGTTGGCCAAGGGGCAGGGCACGCCAGGCATCAGGCGCACCGGCCGCAGGTTGATGTACTGGTCGAACTCGCGACGAAACAGCAGCAGCGACCCCCACAGCGAGATGTGGTCAGGCACCGCATCGGGCCAGCCGACCGCACCGAAGTAGATCGCGTCGTGGCCGCCGATGCGCGCTTTCCAGTCGGCCGGCATCATCTCGCCGTGGCGGGCAAAATAATCGCAGCTGGCGAAATCGAATTCGTCGAACACCAGCGAAAGGCCGAATCGGCGGGCAGCCGCCCGAAGTACGCGCACGCCCTCGGGCATGACTTCCTTGCCTATTCCGTCGCCTGCGATCACTGCGATCCGGTGCGTGGTCATGAATGCTCCTGAGACTTGGTAAGCAAGTGTAACGCCACCGCCCGAGGGTCAACCCCGGGGTTTATTCTGACGTTGGGATCGAGCCGTCTGTGCCCTGCCGGCTTCTCGCCGGGCGCCCAAGCGGGCCGATCGGCCCGGCTCGATCGCTCCAAGGAACCTGAACCATGCGCCGCCCTCTCTCGCTCGCCCTGGCCACCCTAGCAGTGGCCGCATTGCAGGGGTGCGCCACCTACTACAGTGTGCCGCTGCGCAGCACCGGTCCCGTACCCGGCCAGACCGTGCAGCAAGCCGCGCCGGGGATGTCGATCGGCGAACTCCTGCAGATGCTGCAGGCGCACCGGCCCCAGAACGACATCATCGCCGACGTCCGCGCGCGCGGACTGCGGGTCGCGCCCGCGCCAGCCGACTACGACGTGCTCTCGGCCGCCGGCGCCAGCCCCGAACTGATGCAAAGCCTGCAGGCCGCCGCCGCATATGCCGATGCCCAGATCGCCAACGGCGGCGTGGCACAAGGCACGGTCATCCACGAGCCCTACCCGCTCTACGACACCACCTATCCGTGGCTGCCGTTCGGGCTGGGGCTCGGCTTCGGCTATTTCGCCGGGTCTGGCGGCTATTGGGGCTACCCGTATTACCGCGGCTATGTGCCCCTGCGGCCGTTCGGCGGCGGACACATCACGGTTCCCCGCGGCGGCGGGGGCGGCGCGCCGGCGCTGCGCGGCTTCGTGCCGCGCGGCGGCTTCATTTCGCGCGGGCGGCGCTGACGCGCTGGCCGCCCGGTCAGGGCAGCTCGGGCTTCCTGAGTCTGCTGCAAGGCCCACATCTGGGCATAGACCTCGCCGCGGGCCAGCAGCTCCTCATGCCGGCCGCGTTCGACGATGCGGCCCTGCTGCATCACCAGGATCTGATCGGCGTCCACGATGGTCGACAACCGGTGCGCGATCACGAGCGTGGTGCGCCCCGCCGCCACCCGCTTCAGCGCCTCCTGGATGGCCTGTTCGTTGCGTGAATCGAGGGCCGAGGTGGCTTCATCGAGGATCAGGATGGGCGGGTTCTTCAGCAGCATCCGGGCGATCGCCACGCGCTGCTTTTCGCCGCCCGACAGTTTCAGGCCGCGCTCGCCCACCGAGGTTTCGTAGCCTTCGGGCAGGGTCGCGATGAATCCGTCGAGCTGCGCGGCCCTGGCCACCGCCTGCACCTCGTCATCGCCGGCGCCCGGCCGGCCATAGGCGATGTTGTAGCGCAGGCTGTCATTGAACAGCACGGTGTCCTGAGGCACGATGCCCACCGCCTGGCGAAGACTGGCCTGGGTGACCTCGCGCAGGTCCTGATCCTCGATCAGGATCCGCCCGCCGGTGACGTCGTAGAAGCGGAACAGCAGCCGGCCCAGTGTCGACTTGCCCGCCCCGCTGGGCCCGACGACCGCGGTGGTGGTGCCGGGGGCCATCGTGAAGCTGAGGTTGCGCAGGATCGGGCGCTTCGCATCATAGTGAAACGACACGTCCTCGAAACGCAGTTGCGGGCCGGCACTGGCCCGCAGCGGCAGAGCGCCCGGCGAGTCGTCGATCTCCCGGTTGGCGTCGAGCAAACCGAACATCCGCTCCAGGTCGGTCAGCCCCTGCTTGATTTCGCGGTACAGCACGCCCAGGAAGTTCAGCGGCGCATAGAGCTGGATCATGAAGCCGTTGACGAGCACCAGATCGCCGATGGTCATCCGGCCCTCGACCACGCCGACGGTGGCCCGCCAGACCATCAGCGTGACCGCGACCGCGATGATCAGCGACTGGCCCGTATTCAGCAGCGACAGGCTGGTCTGGCTCTTCAGTTTGGCCCGTTCATAACGCTGCAGGGTTTCGTCGTAGCGGCGTGTCTCGAATGCTTCGTTGCTGAAGTACTTGACGGTTTCGTAGTTCAGCAATGAATCGATCGCCCGGGTGTTGGCCTTCGAGTCGAGTTCGTTCATCGAGCGCCGGAATTGCGTGCGCCACTCGGTGACCGTGATGGTGAACAGGATGTACACACTCAGCGCGCCTACCGCGATGCCCACGAACCAGCCTTCGTAGTTGAGCAGCAGGTAGCCCAGCACCAGGCCGATTTCGACCAGGGTGGGCAGGATGCTGTACAGCGTGTAGCTGACCAGAGACGAGATTGCCCGCGTGCCGCGCTCGATGTCGCGCGTGAGGCCACCCGTCTGGCGCTCGAGATGAAAGCGCAGCGACAGCGCGTGCAGGTGCTGGAAGACCTGCAGCGCAACCCGCCGCACCGCCCGCTCGGTCACTTTGGCAAACACCAGTTCGCGCAGTTCGGTGAACACGGTGTTGGACAAGCGCAGCGCGCCGTAGGCCAGCACCAGCCCGAGCGGGACTGCGAGCGCGAGCTGCGCGGCGCCGGCGCCAGGCATCAGCGCATCGACGATCTGCTTGAGCAGCACCGGCACGCCGACGTTGGCGGCCTTGGCCGAGATCAGGCAGATCAGCGCGAACAGCACCCTGACCCGGTACTCCCACAAGTAAGGCAGCAGGGTGCGGATCGTCTGCCAGTCGCCGCGTGCGCGGCGGCTGTCGGGAGCCGCGGGCAGGGGCAGGTTTGAAGCGTGTCTCATGCGGGGATGCTAACAGGCGCCTCGCGGGCGGGCCCAAGGAGGGGCAGGCGCCGCCGCCGCCGCGCCACCGCCGCGACGCCGCGACGCCGCGACGCTGCGACGCTGCGCCACATGCCACATGCCACATGCCTTGCAACGGCCGCGTTACCATGCCCCGGTGATCGACCGCCCGGACGCACCACGACCATGACCACCATCCACGCCCCTGCCGACCATGATCTGATGCTGCGGGTCGCGCCCATGCCCGCTGACGTCAATTCCAATGGCGACATCTTCGGTGGCTGGGTGATGGCCCAGGTCGATATCGCCGGCGGCATCGCGGCGGCGCGCTGCGCGCGCGGCCGGGTGGCGACGGTGGCGGTCAACAGCTTCCATTTCCGCCAGCCGATCTCGATCGGCGATGTGGTCTCCCTCTACACCCGCATCGAAAAGACCGGCAGGACGTCGATCACCGTGCACGTCGAGGTGATCGCCGAGAGGAATCCTTGGGCGCCGGTCGTGGTCAAGGTCACCGAAGCCACGCTCACCTACGTGGCGATCGACGACGCCGGCGCCAAGCGCCCGCTGTCGGCACCGTAGCAGCGCAGACCGCCGGACCCGTCATCCGGCCGGGGCCGCGCGCGTTCGCTCGGGCTCAGTCGGGCCTGATGCCCGCGCTGGTGATCACCCCAGCCCAGCGGGCGATCTCGGACCTGATGAAGACGCCGAATTCCTCCGGCGTACCAGTCGCGGCATCCGCACCCTCCGAACGCAGACGTTCCCGCATCGCCGGTGAGGCAAGGATGGCGCGGATCTCGCGATTGAGCTTTTCGACCAGGGGGCGCGGGGTGCCGGCAGGCGCGACCACGCCATACCACTGCGTGGCATCGAAGCCCGGCACGCCGGACTCGGCGATGGTGGGCACCTGCGCCAGCGCCTCGACCCGCCGCAGCCCCGAGACACCGAGCGCGCGCAGGCTGCCCGCCTGCAGGTGCGGCATCAGCGGCGGCGCCCCGGTCATGGTCATCGCGACCTGGCCCGAGATCACATCGGTGAGCGCCTGGGCTGTGCCCTTGTAGGGCACGTGGACGATGCGAACGCCGGTGCGCTGCTTGAAGTGTTCCATCGCGATGTGCGCCGCCCCGCCATTGCCGCCCGAGGCGTACATCAGCCGCTCGGGATTGGCCCGGGCAAAGGCGACGAGCTCGCGCACGCTGTGCAGAGGCACCGCCGGGTGGACCACCAGCACGTTGGGGACACTGGCGATCTGGGCCACCGGCGTGAAGTCGTTGACCGGATCGTAGGACAGGCGCGCGAACAGAGACACATTGACCGCCAGCGTGCCGATGTGCCCCATCATCAGCGTGTAACCATCGGGTGCCGCCTTGGCTGCCAGACCCGCGCCGATCGTGCCGCCGCCGCCCGCCCGGTTTTCGACCACCACCGGCTGGCGCCAGCTGTCGGCCAGGCGCGCGGCCAGCGAGCGCGCGAACAGATCGGTCGAACCGCCCGGGGGAAAGGGCACGATCAGGCGCAACGGCCGCGCGGGGTAGGAATCGGGTTGTGCCCTGGCCGGCGCCACGCGCAGGCTGGGGACCAGCACAGCCAGGCCACGCAGAACAGCGCGCCTCATGGCGTCGCACGGCGCAGATCGCCGGCGAGCGCGCCGGCGAGCAGTTCGCCCCAGAGGCGGTGACCGCGCGGGCCCGGGTGGAACCCGTCGGTGGCCATCATGCCTTCGCCCGACAGCGCGGGGATCGGCAGATGACGCATCGAGGCATCGCGCGCGACCCAGCCGGCCAGTTCGGCATCGAGCAGCCGGGCGCGGGCGCCCAGGTAGGCCCGCAGCGGATTGGGCAATGCGGGGAAGCGATGCATCGGCGGCAGCCCCGACCAGTGCAGCGTCGCCCGCGGCGCGAGGATCCGCAGCCGCGCCCGCAAGGCCTCGAGGTCGGCCAGCCAGCGCGCCCGGGAATGGCGGCCGGTCGCATCGTTGACGCCGACCACGATCACGGCCGCATCGATTTGGCCGTCGAGCCCTGGTTCTTGCTCGAGCAGCGACAGCACACCGGCCGCCGTCAGCCCCGATCCGGCGACCAGCCGCCAGTGCACCCGGCAGGCCAGGCGTGCGGCCAGCGCTTCAGGGAACACACCGGCCATCGCATCGCTGATCCGTTGCACGCCGACGCCGGCCGCCGAGGAATCGCCGGTGATCAGCAACCGCACGGACCGGGCACCGGACCCGGATCGTTCCGACGGCCCCGCCACGCCGGCGCGATCGCCCTGCGCCTCGGGCAGTTGCGGGGTGACCCGACGCACATGGCGCCCCTGCAGCATCAGCAGCGGCGCACAAGTCGTCTCGAACATCCAGGGGCGCATCGGGACGAAGGGCATCACCCGCAGCCGGTCAGCTCAGACCCGCTCGAGAATGCCGGCCGCCCCCATGCCGGTGCCCACGCACATCGTCACCATGCCGTACTTCAGCTGTCGCCGGCGCAGCGCATGCACCACGGTGGCCGCGCGGATCGCGCCGGTCGCGCCCAGCGGATGGCCCAGCGCGATCGCGCCGCCCAGCGGATTGACCACCGACGGGTCCAGGCCCAGGTCCTGGATCACCGCCAGGGCCTGCGCGGCGAAGGCTTCGTTCAGCTCGATCCAGCCCATGTCCTCCTGACGCAGGCCGGCCGACTTCAGCGCCGCCGGAATGGCCTCCTTGGGTCCGATGCCCATGATGTCGGGCGCCACGCCACGCACCGAGAACGATACGAAGCGGGCGAGCGGAGTCAGCGAAAACTGCTTGAGCATGCGCTCGCTGACCACGATCAGCGCTCCGGCGCCATCGGAGGTCTGAGAGCTGTTGCCGGCGGTGACGCTGCCCAGGCCCGTGGCCTTGCCGCCGGGATCCCGGGCACTGGCGAACACCGTGCGCAGTTTGGCCAGCGCCTCTAGCGTGGTCTCGGCCCGCGGGCCTTCGTCGAGCGCGGCAATCCGGCTGCGCGTCGCCGGCAGGCCGGTGGCCAGGTCCGGATAGCGCTCGATCACCTCGACCGGCGTGATCTCGTCGCCGAATTCGCCCGACTGTTGCGCCGCCAAGGCCTTCTGGTGAGAGGCCAGCGCGAACGCATCCTGCGCCTCGCGGCTCACCTTCCATCGCTGCGCCACGCGTTCGGCGGTCAGGCCCATGCCGTAGGCGATGCCCACATTCTCGTCGCGGGCGAACACCTCGGGGTTGATCGACGGCGTGTGGCCCATCATGGGCACCATGCTCATCGACTCCGCGCCGGCCGCGATCATCACGTCCGCCTCGCCGACGCGGATACGATCTGCCGCCATCGCCAGCGCCGTCAGGCCCGAGGCGCAGAACCGATTGACAGTAACCCCTCCCACGCTGACCGGAAGCCCCGCCAGCAGCACGGCGATGCGCGCCATGTTCAGGCCCTGCTCGGCCTCGGGTATCGCGCAGCCGACGATCGCGTCCTCGATGGTGGCCGGGTCCAGCGAGGGCACCTGCGCGAGCGCGCCGCGGATGGCATGCACCAGCAGGTCGTCGGGCCGGTGATGGCGGAACATGCCCTTGGGGGCCTTGCCGATCGGCGTGCGCGTCGCGGCGACGATGTAGGCGTCCTGCACTTGTCTGCTCATGTCTGTCTCCCTGGCCTCAGTTGCGCACCGGCTTGCCGGTCTGCATCAGGCCCATCACTCGTTCCTGGGTCTTGGGGTGGGTGAGCAGGCCCAAGAAGGCACGGCGCTCCAGCGCCATGATCCACGCCTCGTCGACCATCGAACCGGCATCGACATCACCACCGCACATCACCTCGGCGATCGTGCGGCCCAGATGAAAATCGTGGGCGGTGATGAAGCCGCCGTCGCGCATGTTGGACAGCTGCGCGGTGATGGTCGCGATGCCCCCGCGCCCGGCCACCTTGAACAGCGCCCGGCGCGGCGGCCGATACCCGGCATCGCTCATCGCCTTGGCCTCGCGCACTGCCGCATACAGCAGCTCGTGGCGATTGAACACGATGCGGTCGCTCTCCAGCAGCCAGCCCATGGCCTGCGCTTCGATCGCCGACTTGGACACCTGAGCGGTGCCGGCGGCCATCACGTACTTCAGAAGGAAGGCGAGCAGATTGGCATCCGGCGCGGCCCGCGACTCCTCGGCCGCGCGGCGCGCCCCGTAGGTCAGTCCGCCAGCGCCCGGGATCAGGCCGACGCCCACCTCGACCAGGCCGATGTAGCTCTCGAGATGCGCGACCCGGCGCGCGCAGTTGACGGCCAGCTCGCAGCCCCCGCCCAAGGCCATGCCCGCCACCGCGGCGACGGTCGGCACCTGCGCATAGCGCAGGCGCAGCATCACCTCGTGCATCTTCCTGGCTTCCGGCTCGAGCGCCTTCACGCCACCCGACATGAACAGCGGCAGCAGCGCCTGCAGATCGAGGCCGACCGAAAACGGATCGTCCGGCGACCAGATCACCAGGCCCTGGTAGTCGCGCTCGGCCAGGTCGAGCGCCCGCGACAGGCCGGCCATGAACCCCAGGCCCAGCGCATGCATCTTGCTGCGGATCGACAGGATCAGCACATCGTCCAGGCCACGCTCCGACAGGGTCCAGGCCCGGATCGACTCGTCTTCGAAGACCGTGGTGCCGCCCGTGTGCCCATCGGGAGCCGCCGACCCGAGCACCGCGGCCGGGAAGACCTGGCGGCGGTACACCGGATGAGCGGACATCGGCACGAAGCCGCCGGTGGCCGGGCTGAACGAGCCCTCGGGCTGGTGGACTCCGCCGCGCTCGGCGACCGGCCCGCTGGTGACCCAGGCGGGCAGCGGCACGGCCGCCAGTGCCTTGCCTTCGGCGATGTCCTGCGCAATCCATTGCGCCACCTGGGCCCAGCCGGCCTGCTGCCAGGCTTCGAAGGGGCCCTGCGTGGCGGCGAAGCCGAAGCGCATCGCCAGGTCCAGATCGCGCGCGTTGCCGGCGATCTCCTCGAGCTTGACCGCGGCGTAGTGCCAGGCATCGCGCAGGATGGCCCAGACGAACTGGGCCTGCGGATTGCCCGACTCGCGCAGCAGCTTCAGGCGTTCGGCCGGATCCTTCTTCTTCAGGATGCGGTTGACCGTTTCGTCGGCCTTGCCCGAGGACGGCACGTACTCGCCCTTGGCGGGATCGAAGCGCAGGATGGCCTTGCCCTCCTTGCGATAGAACCCGCCACCGCTCTTCTGGCCGAGCGCGCCTTTGGCAATCAGCGCGGCGAACGCCGCCGGCGTGTCGTACAAGGGCCGGAACGGGTCATCGGGCAGCTGATCCTGCATGGTCTTCATCACATGCCCGATGGTGTCCAGGCCCACGATGTCGGCGGTGCGGAAAGTGCCGGACTTCGCGCGCCCCAGCTTGGTCCCGGTGAGGTCGTCGACAACATCGAAGCCCAGGCCGAATTTCTCGGCCTCGCGCACCGTGGCAAACATCTGGAAGGTGCCGATCCGGTTGGCGATGAAATTGGGCGTGTCCTTGGCGCGGATGCAGCCCTTGCCCAGCGTGGACGTCAGGAAGGTCTCGAGCTTGTCGAGCACTTCGGGCGCGGTGTCGGGAGTGGCGATCAGTTCGACCAGGTGCATATAGCGCGGCGGATTGAAGAAATGCACGCCGCAGAATCGGGCGCGCAGCGCCTGAGGAACGCCTTCGCCGAGCCGGCCGATCGACAAGCCCGAGGTGTTGCTGCCGAAGATCGCGTCCGCGCCGACGAAGGGCGCGACCTTCGCGTACAGGTCGTGCTTCCAGTCCATGCGCTCGGCGATCGCCTCGATCACCAGTTCGCACTCGCGCAGCCGCTCGAGGTGTTCGTCGTAGTTGGCGGGCTCGATGAAAGCGGCCAGGTCCGGATGACCGAGCGCCGCCGGGTTCATCTTCTTCAGGCCCTCGATGGCGCGCAGCGCCACCCCGTTGCGCGGCCCTTCGCGGGCCGGCAGATCGAACAGCAGCACGCCCACGCCCGCATTGACCAGATGGGCCGCAATCTGCGCCCCCATCACCCCGGCGCCCAGCACCGCGACTTTCCTGACGATGAATCGACTCATGCTGCGCTCCTCATTCTTCACGATGCCAGGTCTGGGTGCGCCCCAGCAGCGGCGTGCCGATGTAGCCGCGGACTTCCATGCGCTTGCCGCCGTCGATCAGCTTCATCTGGCTGCGGTAGACCTTGCCATTGTTGGGATCCAGGATCTGGCCCCCGCTCCAGTGCTCGCCGTCGCGCTTCATGCCGGTGACGATGGTCATGCCCTGCACCGGCTTGTCCTTGCGCTCGTCGGTGCACAGCTCGCACTTGGCATCGGCCTTGTCGGTCAGGATCTTTTCGATGCGCCCGGTGATCAGGCCGTCGCGCTCGGTCACCCGGATCAGCGCCTTGGCCTGCTTGGTGTCGTCATCGATGGTCTTCCACAGGCCGACCGGGGTGGCTGCGCCGCCCTGGGCCAGCAGCGGCCCGGCCACGCAGGCCAGCGCCACCGCGAGTGCCGGCGCCATGCGGGCAAGGCGCCCTGAAGGTTTGTGTGTCATGGTGACTTGCTCCGATGAATGGGGTGGAAGGCGGGATCAGAACAGCGCGGCATCGAGCGCCATCAGGCTGGCCGAGCCGGCCCGGGCGCTGCGGATCGCACCGGCCGTTTCAGGCATCAGGCGGGCGAAATAGAACCGGGCCACCGCCAGCTTGGCCTTGTAGAAATCATCGTCGGGATGGTCCAGCGCAATGCGGGCCATCCGGACCCAGAAGTAGCCCATCACCAGATGGCCGATCACCCGCAGGTAGTCGACCGCCGCGGCGCCGGCCTCGTCGGGATTGCCGAAGGCCTTCATGCCGATCTCCATGGTCAGCTTCTCGACCTTGTCACCGAGGTCGGCCAGCGGGTTGATGAACTCGGCCATGTCGTCGCGGGTGCCATGCTCTTCGACCAGTTCCTTGATCAGCGCGCCGAACTTGCGCAGCTTGGCGCCGTTGTCGCCCAGCACCTTGCGGCCCAGCAGGTCCAGCGACTGGATGGTGTTGGTGCCCTCGTAGATCATGTTGATGCGGGCGTCGCGCACGTACTGCTCCATGCCCGCATCCCGGATGTAGCCATGGCCGCCGTAGACCTGCATGGCCAGGTTGGTGCACAGGAACCCGTTGTCGGTCAGGAAGGCCTTGACCACCGGGGTCAGCAGCGCGAGCAGATCGTGGCTGGCCTTGCGCTCGTCTTCGTCGGGATGGTGTTCGGCGCGGTCGCCGTGCAGCGCCAGCCAGTAGGCGAACGCGCGGCTGCCTTCCAGATAGGCTCGCTGGGTGAGCAGCATGCGCCGCACATCGGGGTGCACGATGATCGGATCGGCGGGTTTGTCCGGCGCCTTCGGCCCGGTCAGCGATCGGCTCTGCAGCCGTTTGCGCGCATAGACGACCGCATTCTGGTAGGCCGCCTCGGTCAGCCCCAGCGACTGCACGCCCACGCCGATGCGCGCAGTGTTCATCATCACGAACATCGCGTTCAGGCCCTTGTTGGGCTCGCCGACCATCGTGCCGACCGCGCCCTCGAAGTCGAGCACGCAAGTGGCACTGGCGTGGATGCCCATCTTCTCTTCGATGCGGGCGGCCTTCACGCCGTTGCGCCCGCCCAGGGTGCCGTCGGCAGCCGGCAGGAACTTGGGCACGATGAACAGCGAGATGCCGCGGGTGCCCGCCGGTGCGTCGGGCAGCCGGGCCAGCACCAGGTGGGCGATGTTCGAAACCAGGTCGTGCTCGCCGGCGGAAATGAAGATCTTGGTGCCGGTGATCTTGTAGGTGCCGTCGGCCTGCGGTTCGGCGCGGCTGCGCAGCATCCCGAGGTCGGTGCCGCAGTGCGGTTCGGTCAGGCACATCGTGCCCATCCACTCGCCCGACACCAGGCGCGGCAGGTACAGGGCCTTCTGCTCAGGCGTGCCATGGGCCAGCAGGCAGTCATAGGCGCCATGGGTGAGTCCCGGATACATGGTGAACGCCTGGTTGGCCGAGTTCATCATTTCCTGGAAGGCGATGCCGACCGCGGCCGGCATACCCTGGCCGCCGAAATCGGGCTCGCAGGCGAGCGTCGGCCAGCCGGCATCGCGAAACTGCACCCAGGCCTCCTTGAAGCCTTTGGGCGTGCGCACGACGCCATCGCCGACGTAGGTGCAGCCTTCTTCGTCGCCGCTGCGGTTGATCGGGTGCAGCACCTCGGCGCAGAACTTGCCGCCCTCGACGAGCACCTGGTCGATGAGCGCCCGATTGATCTCGGCATGCCGTGGCATCTCGCGGTACGCCGCCTCGACATCGAGCAGTTCATGCAGGACGAACTGCATCTCGCGGATCGGCGGGTGGTATTGGGGCATGAGAAGCTCCTGTCAGAACTGAAGTGAGGCCGGCGCGGCCGTTTGCGCACGCTCGTGCGCTTGCAGGCGCTCGGGAACGGCATAGGCGGCCAGGATGCGGCGAAACACGCGCCGCGCCCGGGCCAGTGAATCGGGGTTGTTCAGCAGGCGGGTGTCATGGTGCAGCACCAGGACGACGCCATACAGCTCGAAGACCATCTCGGCGACCTGCATGCCGGGCCGCAGGTCGCCGGCGTCCAGCGCCTGCTGCGCGGCACGCGACAGCTCGCGCTGCCACGAGCGCACCATGGCGACGAGCTCTTCGCGCACGGCCCCCGGGCGGTCGTCGTATTCGGTGGCGCCCGATATCCAGATGCAGCCGCTGGCGGCCTCGACGGCCGTGCGCTCGAGCCAGCGCTCCATGATGGCGCACAGCCGCGGCAGGCCGCGACGCTGGGTCAGGCCCGGCAGCAGCACGTCCTCGACGAAGCGCTGCTCGTAGGCCTTGAGCACCGCGATCTGCAGGTCCTCGCGCGAGCCGAAGTGCGCGAAGACGCCGCTCTTGGACATCTGCATGCGTTCGGCCAGGGCGCCGATGGTCAGGCCCTCCAGGCCGACGCGCGCCGACAGCTCGAGTGCGGCCGCCACGATCGCGGCTCGGGTGAGTTCGCCTTTTTTCATGATCCGGTCTGTTTTAGCACGACCGTACTATTCTGGGGCGATCGTTTGCTGTCAAACACGGACAGCCGACGAACGGGCGTTTTAGAGTTGCGGCTCTATTGGTGCGCCGCCGCAGGCCGGTCCGGAGCGCTGCCGCAGGCCGGGCCGGCCTGGCGGGGGTTAGGCCGCGCCGGCGGACTTCAGCCTGGTTTCTTGCGGTTCAGCAGATCGATCCGGCGGCGCGCGCCCTCGGTGCGGGCGGCGCCGCCATAGGTCCCCAGGTCCTGGCGATGCGGGATCGTCAGCATGTAGTTCTTGAAGGCGCCCGCGAGCGCCTGTCGATGACCTTGCGCCTCGAGCATCTCGTTGACCGAGGCCTTGGCCATCCTCAGGGCGAATGGGTCCTGCTCGGCAATGCGGCCGGCCAGTGCCAGCGTCTCGTCGGCCAATGCCGGGCGCGGCACCACCCGGTTCACCAGGCCGAGCTGCGCGGCCTCCTGGGCGCTCAGATAGTCTCCGGTAAACAGGTACTCCTTCGCCTTGCGCGGCCCGAGGTCCCAGGGCATCGACAGGTATTGCACGTGCGCGCCGCCCCAGCGCACCGACCGGTCGGCGAAACGTGCGTCGTCCGAGGCCACGATCAGGTCGCAGCACGATGCCAGCATCAGGCCGCCCATGATGCAATAACCCTGCACCTGCGCGATCGTCGGCTTGGCAATGTCCTGCCAGCGCAGGCAGGTCTCGAGGTACAGCTCGGAGAGATCGCGCAGCTCGTGCTGGAAGCCCTCCGGGCGGGCCCGTGCGGCCCGGTCGGCGATCTCTTCAGGTGTGCCCAGGTCGTGACCGGCCGAAAAATGCTCGCCCGCGCCGGCCACGATGATCACGCGGACCGAATCGTCGGCGGCAGCCCGCGCAAACGCCGCGTCGAGCTCCTCGATCATCACCCGGCTCTGGGCATTGAGGACCTGCGGCCGGTTGGCGGTCAGGCGCAGCACGGCACCCAGGGGCTCCCAGGTGAGGGTCTGGTAGGCACTCACGGCAGCCTCCCGATCAGCGCAGCGACAGATTGTCGAACAGGTCGAAGAAAGCCAGCAGCGCCGGCGCCTCGCCGGTATCCATGCGCGCCTTGCCGGCCTGCAGGGCCTGCGCCAGGGTCTGGCGGCCGGCCAGCAGCAGGGCCCAGGTGTCCTTGTCGCAGGTGAGGCCGAGGTCCACGCGCCCCGGCTCGGCGGTGAGGGCCGGATCGCCGGCCACGAAGCGGCCGACACCGCCGATCACATGCAGCCCGCCTGCCACGCCGGTGCCCGTCAGCGTCAGGCGCAGCACGAGGTCGGTGCCGGCACTGCGGGCCGGGTCCAGGCGCGCCGCGATGGCGCGAAGAAAACGGCCCGGTTCGGCCCGCATCACCACCGGACGCACCGGGCGCACGGGCTGAACGCGCTGCCCCGCCGCGCCGCCCTCGAGACGACGCGCCTCTTCGAGATAGAAGGCGCGGGTATTGGCCGCCGTGGTGCGCTGGGCCAGGTGGCGCAGCACCGAGGCCTTCATCGCGGCGGCGGCGCTGTCCGACGGATCGAGCTGCAGCAGATGGGCGCACAATTCGGCGGCCCAGACATGCTCGTCGCGGCCGACGGCCTCCCGGGCCTGTGCCAGCACCCGATCGCGACCGCCCAGGCCGTCCACCAGCAGTTGCGCTCGCCGGGCCGGTGCCACCGGATGCAGGGTCGCGGTGTCGCCGCCGAACCAGCCGAACAGGCCGTTGTGGATGGCTCGCACGTGATAGGGGGTCTCGCCATAGAACGGCTGGACCCACGGACTGCTCTTGAGCCGCGGCGGCAGTTCGATCGTGGCCGCGAGTTCGTCGGGCGTCATCGCGGCATTGATGCCGCGCACGGTCTGGTCCCACAGGTACTGGATCGAGTCGCGGTAGTCGTTCAGGCAGGCACGCACCGATTCGCCGCCGATCACCGGCAGGCCGTGCACCCCGACCAGGTACTGCGGCTGCGCGGACCGGATCTCGTCGATCGCGTGGACCATGACCAGCGGATCCCGGTACAGCTCGCCGCGCAGCGGATAGATGTTGAACAGGCAGGGCCAGACGTGGTTGTTGACCACCGTCTCGAGCTCCGGAAAATCGATGATCAGGGTGTCGCGCGAATCCGAGGCATAGCGGCCATCCAGGCGCACCCGCAGCCCGGCAATGCGGGTCTCGGTCAGGGCCGCCGGCACCAGGTCGGTGGGTTCGACGAAGCCGGGCGTCTTCACGCCTTCGCGGAACATGAACGGCCCGAGTCCCAGGTTGGGCATCGAATCGGGTCCGCTGCGCGGCAGGTCATAGCCGAACTGGACCTTGAGCCGGCGCATGTAGGCGGGCCCGATCTCGGCACCGACATCGGCCATCACCTGGCCCACGTCCTCGTGGGCGTAGATGCGGATCGGCCCCGGCCAGCGCTTGAGGACTTCGGCGGTACCGGAGATGTAGTGCGAATGCGAGCAGATGACGGCCACCACCGGGCGATCGAGCGCCGCGCCGAAGGATTCGATCGCTTCGGCCATCTCTTCGTTGCACTCGCCCGAGTCGATCAGGATCGCGCCCTCGTCGCCCAGCACCAGCGTGACATTGCTCAGCCCGAAGCCGACTGCGCACCAGACCCGGTCGTTGACCTTGTGGGCCCGGGGACGGAACTTGTCGGAATGGGCGAGATAGGCGGGATGCGCGATGGCGCCCTGGCCGCTGACGGCAGGCTCGACGGATTTCATGGCGTGCTTTCCAGGAGGGAACCGCCCGCAGGATGGGCGTGAACCCCCGCTGTGCGCAAGTCAGGCCATCTCGTTGGCGCGACCGAATGGAATGCGGCCCGGCCGGCGATCCGCGCCGCCCGCGGCATCCTTGGCCGGCTGCCGCCCCCCCCCCCCCCCGGAACGAGGAAGCCCGCCCCCCCCGCGCGCGGGCCCACTTACTGCTTCGCGGCCTTTCGGGTCTTGGCGGCGGGCTGCGAAAGCACCTCCAGAGTCACCTGGCGCAGACCGGGACGGGACATGCCGATCTTGCGGGCGGCAGCCGACGACAGGTCGATGATCCGGCCGGCGGTGGTCGGGCCGCGGTCGTTGATGACCACGATCGCACTGCGTTTGCTCTTGACGCCGGTGACCTTGACCCGGGTGCCGAAGGGCAGCGTGTTGTGCGCCGCGGTCAGCGCGTTGGGGTTGTAGCGCGCGCCACTGGCTGTCTTGCGTCCGGCAAAGCGGCTGCCGTAGACGGCCGCGATGCCCGACATGGCATCGGCGGACGCCGGCGCGGCGGCGAGAGCGGCGGCGGGAGCGGCGGGAGCGGCGGGAGCCGCTGGAGCGGCAGCCGGCGGATCGGCCGGCTTGGCTGCCTGAGCGCCCACCTGCGAAGCCATCAGCGCCAGCGAAAGGGACAGTGACACAGCGAAGATGCGACCTGCGCGACGTGCGTTCATGACGGGTCCTTGGAGAGAGGTGCCGCAACAGCGGCTCAGGGAAATTCGGCAGGCGCCCAACGGGGCCCGGGCCACGGAGTGCAGACTCTAGAGCCCTCCCCGTGACCTGTCGATCACCGCAATGTGACGCATGGTCAAAATCGGCGCGCCCCGGCAAAAGCGCGGCCTGCCGACCGTCAGCGCGCCCGGCGCAGTTCGATCAGGCGATCGGGATAGTCGGTGATCAGGCCATCGACACCCCAGGCGATCAGGCGCGACATGTCGGCCGTCTCATTGACCGTCCAGGGCAGCACCTTCAGGCCCAGCGCCCTCGCCTCTCGCACGCGCGGCTCGGTGAGATCGCGCCAGAACATCGACCAGGTCGAACAGCCGGCCGCGGCGACCAGCCGCGGCACGGAGCCGCCATGATCGGCGGCCTTCAGGCCGGCGTGCCACGGCGACGCCCCGTCGGGCCCGGGCCGCACGGTGCTCGACCGCTCGGTTTCGATGGTCAGGCAGGCGGTGGCGATCTCGGGCGCCAGCCGCCGGACCTCGAGCAGCGTGCGCCAGTCGAAGGATTGGACGGTCACGCTCGACTGCAGGCCGGCGGCGCGCACGGCATCGACCACACGGCGGGCGAACTCCGCGGGCGCGACAACGTCCACGCCCGACGACGGCGTGATCTTCGTTTCGAGGTTCAGGGCAACGGGCCGGGGCTGGGCTTTCACCAGCTCGATCAGTTCGGTCAGCGTCGGGAAACGCTCGCCGTCGGCTGGCTTCTGACGCGGCCACTGCCTGGCGTAGTCGCCCCCCGGGCGCAGGCGGCCGACGTCGTAGGCGCGCAGCTGCGCGAGCGTGAGCGAGCGGATCGGCGCGCCGGGCGGTTCGATCCAGCGGCCGTCGGCGTGGCGGACGATCTGCGGATTCAGCAGGCTGTCATGGGCCATCACGATCACCCCGTCGCGCGTGACGCCCATGTCGGATTCGACGGTATCCACGCCCGCCGCCAGCGCCGTGCGGAACGCCGCCAGGGTGTTCTCGGGGGCCAGTCCGCGTGCGCCGCGATGTCCCTGCACGTCGAATCGGCTGGCACAGCCGGCCTGCAGCGCAAGGCCCATCAGCAGCAGCGCCGCAGCACCGCGGGTCCGCCGCCTGGTATCCGATCCGCCCGTCGCAGCCGGAAACGCTGCGCCGGCCGCCCGCCCGCGCACGGACTTGCCCGCGGCGCCGGCGGACTGACGCTCAGGCAGCTCTTGAAACACGCTCGGGCAAGGCATGGACAGTTTCCGAATCGGTCAGATAGAGGCGGTCGCCGGGAGCGGGCACGACCGTGCAGGAACCGGTGAATTCGCCGAAGGCCGGCAGTATGGCGCCGCCGCTTCGGAACCAGAAGCAGGGCAGGCGGACCGCGCCGTGTCGGCCTCGCAGGCGAAATGCCGGATGGACATGCCCTGCCAGGACGAACCGGTCGCGCGCCCCGCTGTCCAGTTCATGGCACAGGTGCAGGTCCGCCAGCCGGGCCGGTTCTTCCATGATTCGGATGCCGCAGCGCGCCGGCGGGTCGCCTGCCCTGCGGTCGTGGTTGCCGCGCACCAGCACGACGTCCAGCGACCCATGCCGGTGGCGCCAGGCGGTCAGCGCATCGACCACCGCCGGGCCGAGGCCAGCCGCATCGTGCAGCAGGTCGCCCAGCACGAACAGCTGACGCGCCGGCTGGCCTGCCAGGATGCGATCCAGCCGCGCCAGGGTCGCGGCCGTGGTGGACTCGGGCACCGGCACGCCCCCCGGCTCTCTGAACCTCGCCATGGCTCGGTACGCGGCGCAGCAGGCGCGTTACGCGGGCCTCGGCGACCAGTTCGGTCTGCGTGAACTCGGGCTTGGCGATCTGATGGCGACCTGGAAGCCGCCAGCGGCGCCCGAGGCGCGCACCGGTTTTGCCTGCGATCCCGACAGCGGCCTGCCGGTGATCGCCCCAGGCCGCCCGGCAACACCGCTGCTGCCCGACGTTCGACTCGTTGTCACGGATCACCGTAAACTTCCACCCGGCTGGCCCGGCCAGCAAGCCCGGTGGCGCTGGCCGGCATCGCCCGGGCCGGGCGGCGCTCGGCGGTCGATGAACCACCTGCGCCAGTATCCGCAGATGGCGTCCAGATGATCGTCGTGCCTCGCAGTTCGCCCGGCGGGCCAGGATGCTTCGCGCGCAGGCGCCCTGCGCGACCCCCAGCCGAGCCGTGGCAACGCGCTCGCCTGGCGGCGCCTCGCGCATGCCGCGGCGCCGCCTCCCTCGCCGCACCCCCCCCCCCGGTCCCCCCCCCCCCGCCCCCCGCCCGGCCCCTCGTCGCCCCCCGCCGCGCCCACGGTGCCACTGGACTCGGTCGTCGAGTTCGCCCGCTCCAGTTCGGCCACCATCCGGGCGATACGGTCACCCAGCTTTTCGGTGCTGAGCGTTTCCGCAGCCGCTCGACCATCAGCGGAAAGGCAAAGGGCGTAGCGCGTGCCGGCGCGATCACCTGCAGCCCGGCCACCCGCATGCGGGCGAGGGCCGTGCGCAGCCGCTCGAGGTCGAGCTCCTGCTCGAGCACCTCGCGCTGCGCCTGGGCGAGCAGCAGGTTGCCCGCATCGTGCTGGCGGAACACCTCGAAGAACAGACCCGACGACGCCTGCACCTGACGGGCACTCTTGTGGGCGCCCGGGAACCCCTGGAAGACCAGCCCGGCAATGCGCGCGATCTCGCGAAAGCGCCGCTGCGCGCAAGCTCGCTGGCGTTCAGGCTCGCCATCACATCGGTCAGCAGATCGCCGTCGTCGAACAGCGACTTGTCCTGCCAGGCCTGCGGTGCAATCTCGTCGGCGCACAGCAGCTCGAACCCGCAGTCGTTGACCGCGATCGAGAACGTCCCCGCCTGCTCTCGTGCCAGGCGCCAGCACAGCAGGGACGCCAGGCCGACATGCACCTGGCGTCCGGCGAACGGATACACGAAGCAGTGATGGCCTTCGCGCGACTGCAGCCGCTCGATCAGCGGCGAGCCGGGCACCGGCAGCGCCGACCAGCGCGCCTGCAGCTCGAGCAATGGCCGGGCCATCGCCATTTCGGGCCCTCGAAGCGCCCGGCCTGGGCCATCGCCAGGCGTTGCAGCATGGCGTCGGCGAGTTCGCCGGACAGCGACATGCGCCCGCCATTCCAGCGAGGCACCGCACCGCGCACGCTGCTGGCGCGCCGGACCCAGGCGGTGAGCTCGCGCACCCGGATCAGCTCGAGCACCCGTCCGCCGAACAGGAACCGGTCGCCGGGCTTCAATCGTCCGATGAAACTCTCTTCGATGGAGCCGAGCTTCTGGCCAGTGGTGAAGGCAACCTGCATCGCGGTATCGGACACGATCGTGCCGATCGACATCCGGTGGCGCCGGACGAGGTGTTCGTCGGGCACCCGGTACACACCCTGGGCATCGGGCTGCACCCGCCGAAACTCGGGGTACACCGCGAGACTGGCGCCGCCTCGGGTCACGAAGTCGAGCACCCATTGCCATTCCGCCTCGGTCAGCTCGCGATAGGCGCGGGTGGCGCGCACCTCGTCGAACAGTTCACCGGCGAGAAGCCGGTGCCCGCTGCCACCGTGACCAGGTGCTGCGCCAGCACATCGAGCGGCTTGCTGGGTGAATGGCGCGGCTCGACGCGCCCGGCAGCCACGGCATCCTGCGCGGCAGCCGACTCGATCAGTTCGAGCGCATTGGTCGGCACCAGGCTGAGCCGCGAAACCTGGCCCGGCGAATGCCCGGAGCGGCCGGCCCGCTGCAAGAGCCGGGCCACTCCCTTGGCGCTGCCGATCTGCAGCACACGCGTGACCGGCGAAAAATCGACGCCGAAGTCCAGGCTCGAGGTGCACACGACCGCCTTCAGCAGGCCGTCCTTCAGCCCGCCTCGACCCACTCGCGCACCTCGCGATCGAGGGAGCCGTGATGCAGCGCGATCACGCCGGCCCAGTCGGGCCGCCGCTCCAGCAGCGCCTGGTACCAGAGCTCGGCCTGCGATCTCGTGTTGGTAAAGACCAGCGTGCTGGGGCCGCCGTCGATCTCGCGCACGACCGGCTCGATCATCCGAAGACCGAGGTGGCCGCCCCACGGGAAGCGTCCCGTCTCCGGGGGGATCAGGGTGTCGATGCGCAAGCCCTTGGGCACCTTGCCGCGCACCAGCCGGCCGCGCGGGACGATCGGACGCCCGGGATCGTATCCGGTCAGAACATCCATCGCCTCCTCCAGGTTGCCCAGCGTCGCCGACAGGCCCCAGACCACCAGTCCCGGATTCCAGCGACGCAGCCTGGCCAATGCAAGCTGCACTTGCACACCGCGTTTGTTGCCGATGAGTTCATGCCACTCGTCGACGACAACCATCACCACGCCGGCCAATTCGGTCGCAGCGTTCGCGCGTGACAGCATCAGCGACAGGCTCTCGGGCGTTGTGATCACTGCCGCCGGCAGCCGCAGCGCCTGGCGTCGACGCTGCGCCGACGAGGTGTCGCCGGTGCGCAGGCCCACCTCCCACCCGGGCGCCAGGTCGGCCAGCGTCGCCTGCAGGGCGGCCACCGTGTCGGTGGCCAGCGCGCGCATCGGCGTTATCCAAAGCACGCGCAGGCTGGCACCCGCGGTCGGAACCGCGAGCAAGCCGCGCCGAAGCGCGGCGAACCAGGCGGCATAGGTCTTGCCCGTGCCGGTGCTGGCGTGCAGCAGCCCGGATTCGCCGGCTGCCGCCGCGCGCCAGACTTCGCGCTGGAACGCGAACGGGCGCCAGCCACGCGCGGTGAACCAGCGCAAGAAGGGGTCGGGAGGGCGAGCAGCCATGGTTGCGGAACCGGCGAACAGAGGACGCCAGCCGATCCGGTTAGAGGCACGCCAGGAAGACGGGCGGGACGACGGGCCGGGCCATTGCGACAGAATGCGGCGACGACAGGCTGCCAGTGTAGCCACCGCACGCTATCCTTTGGCGATGACCCCGACCGGTGAATAGACGAATGACGACCGCGACCGACCATGCCCGGCGACACGCCCTGCGGCTCGCCGCGGGCGCACTGTGCTGCCTGTTCACCGGCCTTGCGCAGGCGCAATTGCAGAACTGCGATCTCGACGGCAAACCGGTGAATCTCGACAACGGCAGCACCACAGCCGGCCTGACCGGCCTGATCCGCTGCCGCGAGCGCGACAGCGGCCGGCTGACACGCGAGAAGGAGATCCGCAACGGCGCATTCGTCGGTGTGGAACGTTTTTTCGAGGGCAACGGCGCACGCCGCGAACGCACGATCAACGCCCGCGGCAATACCGACGGCTGGGCGCGCAATTTCGGCACCAGCGGCAATCTGCTGCAGGAAAGCTTTCATCGCGACGGCACTCGGGTGGGGCTGCTGCGCGCCTTCCATCCGGACGGCAGGATCAAGACGCTCTCGCATGCCGACGACGCCGGTCGCGAGCAGGCGCGCGCCGACTTCACGACGCGCGGCCTGCTGGCCGAATTCCGCTGCGGCCCGGCGCCGCTGATCGACGGCGATGCCCAGCGCTGCGGCTTTGGCGGCGCGCCGGCGGAAACCGAGACCTTCCGCGAAGATGGCGCCAAGGCCGCCCGACTGCGGTACGAGGCCGGCAGACTCATCGCAGGCACCTGGTACGAGCGCGACGGCGCGATCGGGCGCAGCGAACTGACCCAGGGCAACGAACGCATCCAGCGGACCCACCACCCCAGCGGCGCGGTGCGCCGCGAGCAGGTCAGCGACCTGACGCGTCGCGAGCGAAGCGCCGAACGCGAATTCAGCGATTCCGGCACCAAGCTGTCCGAAGTCCTGTGGCAGGAGGGCGTGCGCGCCAGCGAAGCGAGCTGGTACCAGAATGGTCAGCCACGCGAACGGATCGTCTGGAGCCGCGACGGAAATCGCCGTGTGGCCCAGGTCGAGCTGTTCAACGACGCCGGCATCCGCACCTTCAGCGGCAGCCGCGACGAGCGCGCCCGCCCGCTGGGCGTGCATCGCAAGTTCGATGCGCGCGGCACCCTGCGCCTGGAGCAGACTTTCGACGACGGGGGTCGGCCCGTCCGGCGCCGCGAGTTCGACGAGAACGGCCGCCTGAGCGCCGACGACGAGGTGTTCGCCGACGGATCACGGAAGGCGTTCGCCCGCTGAAGGACCGACAGCCTGCTATGCGCCGACGATCCAGCCTTCCAGCGGATCGAGATCGGCGGGCAGCCCCCAGCCGCTGGCGCGGCGGCGCCAGGCCCAGGCTGCGAGCGCGACGCACAGCACCGCATCGAGCGCGTCGCCGCTGCCGTCGTCGAGGCAGCGCTGGCGCACGGACGGATCCAGCTGCAGGCGGTGTTCGAGCACGAATGCGGGACGACGCGACACCGGCGCGGCTGCGCCGGCGGGCGGCGGGGATGACGCACTTGCGCCGGCGGGCGGTAGCGATGACGCAAGCGCCTGCGCGTCGGCGGCTCCGCGTTCGAGTGCCTCGACCATGCGCACGCGCGCAACAGCGTGTCCGGCGCTCTGGCGCTTGCGGTCGTCCGTCTTGTACGGCGCGCGGCCGATCAGTGCGCGGGCCACGAGCCCCGGATACCCCTCCAGCGCCACCCGCCGGGAATCGCCCGCGACGCCGAGCCCTGGCAGATGCACACCGGCGCGCAGCAGGCGCGGCGCACCGGCATGCATCATCTGGGCGACCGGCGGATTGACCCATTTCATCGAGGGGCTCGACCCCGCCGGGCCGTCGGTGCGCCGGTGCGCGAACTTGCCGCCGACGGGCCGGACCGCGCAAAACGCCCGCAGGCGATTCACCATGTCCGCCCGTTCGAGCGCCGCGAAGCGCTCGATGACAGCAGGCCAGCCAGGGATCGGCCTGCCCGGCGCAACCGCGCGGCGGGCACCATTGCCACTCGGCCATCAGTTCGCGCGGCAGGCCGAAGGGCAGATCGAAGGCGCCGACCCAGGGGCCATCGGTCTGCAGCCAGCGATCGAAGGCTTCGAAGCTCTCGAGCCGCTGCAGCGAATGCACCCGGACTGATTCGAGCGGATCACCGGATGCACCGGCCGGCGTCGCGGTCGCGCCGGCCACCACGATGCCTTTGGCCGGGCGCGGTGCGCTGGTGAAGTCGATGCCGAAAAGCGTCATCTGTTCGCCCGCAGGTCCGAGTGATCGCATCCTGGCCGGCCCGTCAGTCGAGCAGCCGGGGCGGGCCATCGATCAGCGCGAGCAGCGCGGCCAGCTGGTCCGCCTCTTCGATGCGCTTGTCGGGACGCGGGCGCAGCATGCGCGGAAAACGCACCGCCACCCCCGACTTATGGCGCGGCGAACGCGCTATGCCCTCGAATCCGAGCTCGAAGACGAGTGTCGGGGTGACGCTGCGCACCGGCCCGAACTTCTCGACCGTGGTCCGCCGGATCACCGCATCGACCGCCCGGATCTCGTCATCGCTCAGCCCCGAGTAGGCCTTGGCGAACGGCACCAGCCGGCGCTCGGTGCCGGGCGGGCCATCCCAGAGGGCAAAGGTGTAATCGGTGTACAGGCTGGCCCGACGGCCGTGTCCCGCCTGTGCATAGATCAGTACCGCATCGACCGACCAGGGATCGACCTTCCATTTCCACCAGTCGCCCAGCGGATGGCTGCGGGTGCGTCCCACGCCATAGGCGGACAGAACGCGCTTGAGCATCAGGCCTTCGACGCCTCGTGTCCGCGATTCGGCCCGCAGAGCATGCAGCCCCGGCCAGTCCGGCACTTCCAGGCGCGCCGAGACGGCCAGCGCATCGACCTTCCAGCCTGCGCCGAGGGCCTGCAGGCGCGCCCGGCGTTCGCGCAGGGGCAAGGCCCGCAGGTCACCGCTGCCGTCTTCGAGCAGATCGTAGGCGACGAAACGGGCCGGCGCCTCGCGCAGGCGTTTGGCACCGAGCGTGCGGCGCCCGATTCGGGTCTGCAGTACCGCGAACGGCATCGGTCCTTCAGCCCCCGGCTGCCAGCAGAGCAGTTCGCCATCGAGCACCAGCGGCCCGGACAGTGCCTCGGCGGCCGCCTGGACCTCGGGAAAACGATCGGTGATCAGTTCTTCGCCGCGACTCCACAGGCTCACCGTGCGCTCCCGGCAGACCAGCTGCGCCCGAATGCCGTCCCATTTCCACTCGGCCAGCCAGTCGCCGGCCGGGCCCAGCGAGGCCGGGTCCTGCTGCAGCGGCTGCGCCAGAAAGAAGGGGTAGGGCTGCGCCACCGACAGCGGTTGCGCGGCGCCCTGCCCGGCCACCTCGCCGATCAGCGCGAGAAAAGCCTGCGCATCCGGTCTGGCATCGCCAGCGGTATAACCGATGATGCGCTGGGCCAGTGCGTGCTCGTCCCGCGCAAACGCGGCGGCCAGCGCACGCAGCACCAGCTGACGCGACACGCCGACCCGAAAGCCCCCGGTGATCAGCTTGTTGAACACAAAGCGGCCGCCCGCATCGAGCCGGCCCCATAACGCGGCCACGCGCGCGGCCTGCTCGGCCGGCGCCAGTCCGCGCAGAGGGAAGCAGCGCGTCATGCATCCAGTCGGCCAGCGAACCGGGGTCGCCCGACTGCGCATCGTCCAGCAGCAGCGCGATCGTCTCGGCCAGATCGCCGACGCTCTGATAACACTCCTCGAAAAGCCAGGCCGGCAGACCGCTGACCGCCAGCGCGGCGCTTCGCAGAACCGCGGTCGGCAGCAGGCGGCGGGGACGCCCGCCGGCCAGGAAATACAGGGCCCATGCCGCGTCCGCGGCCGGCGCGGCGCGAAAGTACCGCTGCAGGGCGTTCGATTTCGCGCGGATCGACGTCGATGCGTCGAGTTCGGCGTACAAGTCCGCAAAGGCGCGCACGAGTCAATCCTGGCGGGCCACGGGCGGCTCGCCGTGCGCGTGGGCGGCGTTTTCGCCCGCGTGATCGGTGGCATCGGTGGCATCGGTGACATCGGTGACATCGGTGACATCCGTGGCACCCGGGGCGCCGGCCTCGTCCTCATCGGCCCCTTCGCCAAATCGGGTTGCCAGAGGATCGGCCTGCAGGCCCTGTTCGCGCAGCCATCGCACCATCGGCTCGACCTGGCCGTGAGTGACCAGCACACGCTGCGCCCGGGTCTGGGCGATGGCCCACTGCAGCCCCGGCCAGTCGGCATGATCCGAGAGGACGAAGCCCCGGTCGACGCCGCGACGGCGGCGCGCGCCGCGCACCTGCATCCAGCCCGACGCGAAAGCGTCGGAGGGCTCCGGAAAGCGCCGCAGCCACCCGGAGCCGGCACTGGACGGCGGCGCCAGCACCAATGCCCGAGACCGGTCGGCGGCGTCGCCCAGATCGTCGGCCGTCTGCACCCCGGGCAGGACGACACCGGCCTGCTCGTAGACCCGGTTCAGCGGCAGGATCGCACCGTGGCAGACGATCGGCCCGATCGACGCATCGACCCCCGCGAGGATGCGCTGCGCCTTGCCCAGTGAATAGCAGTAGAGCACGCTGGCCCGGCCATCGGCCGCGTTGCCGGCCCACCAGCGGTCGATGGTGGACAGGATCTCGCGCTGTCCGCGCCAGCGATAGACCGGCAGGCCGAAGGTCGATTCGGTGATGAAGGTGTCGCACCGCACCGGCTCGAAGGCCTCGCAGGTCGGGTCCGGTTCGGTCTTGTAATCGCCCGACACCACCCAGACGCGGCCACGATGCTCGACCCGGATCTGCGCCGAGCCCAGGATGTGACCGGCCGGATGAAACGAGACCCGCACAGCGCCGAGCATCAGCCCCTCGCCCCAGCGCAGGGTCTGCAGCGCCACGCCGCCCAGCCGGGCCCGCAAGATGCCCTGCGCCCTTTCGCAGGCCAGGTAGCGGCGATGGCCGGGACGCGCGTGGTCGGCGTGGCCATGGGTGATCAGCGCGCGCTCGACCGGTCGCCAGGGATCGATGAAAAAATCGCCCGCCGCGCAGTACAGGCCCTGCGGGCGCAGTTCGAGCAGTTCGGCATCGGCCATCGGGGTCTGCGCCGCGCCAGATCAGTACCGCGTGGCGCGGCCGCTCAGCGCCACACCGGCACGCAGCAGCCCGAACGCGCACCAGTTCATCAGCCGCACCGGCAGCGAACGGCGCGCGTGATGCAGGGCCAGCACCGGCCGCCCGCCGCCTTCGATCGCCGCCGCCAGGCGCGTGCGCAATTGTCGGGCGAAATCGGCGTCGCGGACCACCACGTTGGCTTCGCGCGCCAGCAGCAGGGAGAAGGGGTCGATGTTCGATGAGCCGACGGTGGCCCAGTCGTCGATCACCGCCACCTTGGCATGCAGGAAACTCGTCTTGTATTCGATGATCGCGATGCCTGCGCCCAGCATTTCATCGTACAGAGCCTGCGAGGCGTAGTGCTGGAGCCGGTATTCGACCCTTCCCTGAAGCAGCAGCGTGACCTGCACGCCGCGCCGGGCGGCGTCCGTCAGCGCGCGACGCAGGCGCAAGCCCGGGAAGAAGTACGCGTTGGCGATCAGGATCTCGCGCCGCGCCGCGGCGATGGCCGACAGGTATTCGTGCTCGATCGTGCGCCGAAACCGGAAGTTGTCGCGCAGCAGCAGCATCGCTTGCAGCCCCGCCCCTGGAACATCGAGGTCGGCCACACTTGGCATTGCCGCCGACGGCTCGTGCCCGGCGGCGCCGGATCCGAAGCGGCCGGGCGATGCGCCACCGAAGGGTCTGCGCTGCGGTTCGGCCGATGGGGGGGCCGATGGGGGATGCGGGGCTGATGCGGGGCTGGTGCGGGGGCCGATGCAGGTGCCGATGCAGGCGGCGATGCAGGGCCAATCTGCGCGAGAGCGCTCGCGGCTCGGCCCGTCTCCTGCGCCAGCCAGCGGCGCAACGAGGCACGCGACTCGAGCTCGTGCCAGACCCGGCGTACGGCCCGCAGCGCATCGCCGACCAGCGGGCCGCGCACGGCGACCGCGTAGTCCAGCCGCGGCTGCTCGAGCACCCCGTGATTGGGGTCGATGAGATCGTCGAGCAGATTGATGCCGCCGACGATTGCCAGCTCCTGGTCGATCACGACCAGCTTTCGATGCAGCCGGCGCAGGCGGCGACGGTCGAGCGCGAACGGGTGCTTTTCGGGCCGGAAGACCCGCAGCTGCATCGTCGAATCCGCGATGAGGTGCGCCAGGCCGGGCGGAACCCTCGGGGTGCCGAAGCCATCCACCGCCAGGCGAACCGCCACGCCGCGGCCCGCCGCACGGACCAGCGCCTGGATCACCCGGCGCGCCGACGGGTCGTCGTGCAGGATGTAGGTTTCGAGATGAACTTCGGACCGGGCAGCATCGATCGCGGCCTCCAGCGTGGGAAAGAAGACGGCCCCACATTCCAGCAGTTCGATCGCGTGCCCCGCGCGCAGGGTCGGCGCCGCCAGCACGGCGCGGCCGGTCACCCGCGAAACGGCCTTCGCGAGGCGCGTGCCGCGGGCCGCCGCGCCGGCCACAGCGTCAGCCCTTGGCCTGCAGATCGGCCAGCAGCGGACTGTGATCCGACAGCCGGGCCCACTCGGGACCGCGCATCACTTTTGCGTCCCGCACCTCGAATCCGCGCAGATAGATGCGATCCATCCGAAGCCAGGGCACCAGCGACGGAAAGGTGCGTGCGGTCCGCACCCGGCGCGGCGCGACAGCCACTTCGGCGCCACCGTCGCCCGAGCGGGCATCGAACAGCCGGTCCCGCACGAAGTGCACGACCTGCTGGCGCATGCCCATGGCCGGCTGCATGGAATCGAAGACTTCGCGCACGCCGAGCTGTTCGTACAGACTCGCCGACAGCAGGTTTTGCCAGTCGTTGAAATCGCCCGCGATGATCATCGGCGCATCGGGCGGAATCTCGCGCTGGATCCAGTCGACCAGCACACGGGTCTGCCGCTCCCGGCTGCCCGCGAACAGTCCGAAATGCACGACGAAACAATGCACGTTCACGGTCGGACACTGCACCACGCAATGCAGGATGCCGCGCTTCTCGAGCGCGTGGTCCGAGACATCGCGGTTCTCGCGGCGCACGATCGGGAAGCGCGACAGCAGCGCATTGCCATGATGGCCGTGAAGGTACGAGGCGTTTCGGCCGTAGGCGGCTTCGAACGTGTGCTTTCGGGTGGTGGCGCCGGCCAGGAAGACGTGCTGCGACTCGCTGGGCCATTGATCGAAGCGCACGGCGTTGCGCTCGTGGCGCCCCTGGACCTCCTGCAGAAAGACCAGATCGGCATCGAGTTCGTGCAGCCGGGCGCGCAACTCATGGATGCGGGTGACGCGGCGCAGGCCGAACAGTTCGCGCGAGACGCCCTTGTGGATGTTGTAGGTGGCGACCCGCAGCCGCATCGGCCGCGCGGCGGCTGCGGCCCCGCGCGGGCCGGCGGCGACGGCACGCGCGCTCATGGCCGCGGGCGACGACGAACCGGCAGCTCGCGGATCGCCTGCACGTTGGACCAGGAAAAACAGCGTTGCGCGGCATCTTCCCAGGGCAGCCACGCGTACTGCAGGTGCTCGCGCGGGGCCAGCGTGACCGGCAGCGGCGCAGGCACGCACAGCCCGAACACATGTTCGGTGTTGTGGGTGACGCCCTCGGGGTAACGATGGCGCCAGTGCGGGTAGATCTCGTAACGATTGGTCAGCTGCCAATCGGTCAGTTCGAAACTCTTCGCATCCAAGCCGGTCTCTTCCATCACTTCACGGGCGCAGGTCAGGGTCAGCGGTTCGTCGGCCTCGTCCTTGCTGCCGGTCACCGACTGCCAGAACCCCGGGTGATCGGCCCGCTCGAGCAGCAGGACCTGCAGGTCAGGGGTGTGGATCACGACCAGGACGGATTCGGGGATCTTGGTGCCGGTCATGTTGTCGTGGTTCGTGCACAGAACTCGCGGCGGTTGGCAGAGAGCGGCTTTCCGGCGTGAAGGCTTCGGCCCCTCACGCTGCGCGCGAGGGGCTGCCGCGCCCGACCTCGCAAATCCTCACCCGCTCCGCACGCGCTGCGCGCGAGCGGGTCGGGTCCCGAGGATTTGCTTTCGGTCGCGGCGCGCTCGCCTGCACGCCGGCGAACTGCCTCCTGCCGACCACCGCTCCAGCGGCATCCACCCGTTGATTCATGCGCAGACAAACCCATGCGCCACTCTACCCGTGTGTAAAGGGCGAGTCGGCGCAGCGTGCACTTCTCCCTGGTTTGGCACAGCGATGGTGCGCGGCAGCCTCCGAAGTGAACGGATCCGCATTGGGTGGCGAGAGCCGGTCTGCGCGGGTGCGGGCGAGCGCGCCGCGACCGAAAGCAAATTCCGGGGACCCGTCGCGCTCGTGCGAAGCACGTGCGCAGCGGGTCGGAATTTGCGAGGTCGGGCGCGGCAGCCCCTTCTGCGCAGCAGAAGGGGCCGAAGCCCTCACCCGCGCGGACCGGCTCTCGCCACCCAATGCAGCGCGCGCCACGCCACTTGCCGAGGCGCGCCATGGGCATAGCCGCCCAGGCTGTCACGCCTTCGCCGGCTCCGGCGCGCGCAGTCGGATGTGCAGCTCCTTGAGCTGCTTCTCGTCCACCGACGACGGCGCCTGGGTCAGCAGGCACTGCGCGCGCTGGGTCTTGGGGAAAGCGATGACATCGCGGATGGACTCGGCGCCGGTCATCATCGTGACGATGCGGTCCAGACCGAACGCGATGCCGCCGTGCGGCGGCGCACCGTATTGCAGAGCATCGAGCAGGAAGCCGAACTTGGCGCGCGCCTCTTCGGGCCCGATCTTCAGGGCACGGAAGACCTTGCTCTGCACTTCCTCGCGGTGGATCCGCACCGAGCCGCCGCCCAGCTCCCAGCCGTTCAACACCAGGTCGTAGGCCTTGGCCAGGCACCGTCCGGGGTCATTGGCCATGTAGTCCTCATGGCCGTCCTTGGGCGAGGTGAACGGGTGATGGACAGCCGACCAGCGGGCGTTTTCCTCGTCGTACTCGAACATCGGAAAATCGATCACCCACAAAGGACGCCACTGGCCTTCGACCAGGCCCGCTTTGCGGCCGAACTCGGAATGGCCGATGCGGTTGCGCAGGGCGCCGATCGCGTCGTTGACGACCTTTTCCTTGTCGGCGCCGAAAAAGATCAGGTCGCCGTTGAGCGCACCGGTGCGCGACAGGATCGCGTCCAGCGCGTTGTCGTGGATGTTCTTCACAATCGGCGACTGCAGGCCCTCACGGCCCTTCGCGGCATCGTTGACCTTGATATAGGCCAGGCCCTTGGCGCCATAGATCGACACGAACTGGGTGTACGCGTCGATCTCGCTGCGGGTCATCTCGGCGCCGCCCGGCACACGCAGGCCGACCACGCGCCCGCCGTCCATGTTCGCCGCGCCGGCGAACACTTTGAAGTCCACGGTCTTCATGACCTCGGTGAGGTCGGTGAACTGCATCTTCACGCGCAGGTCGGGCTTGTCCGACCCGTACAGCCGCATCGCCTCGGAGTACGGCATGATCGGAAACTGATTGGGCAGATCGACGCCGATCGCGTTGTGGAACACATTGCGGATCATCTGCTCGAAGATCGCGCGGATCTCGACCTCGTCCAGGAACGAGGTTTCGCAGTCGATCTGCGTGAACTCGGGCTGACGGTCGGCGCGCAGGTCTTCGTCGCGAAAGCACTTGGTGATCTGGTAATAGCGGTCGAAGCCCGCCACCATCAGCAGCTGCTTGAAGAGCTGGGGCGACTGCGGCAGCGCGAAGAACTGACCGGCGTTCACACGCGAGGGCACCAGGTAGTCGCGCGCGCCTTCGGGCGTGCTCTTGGTGAGCATCGGGGTCTCGATGTCGACAAAGCCCAGCGAGTCCAGGTACTGGCGAACCTCCATGGCCACGCGGTAGCGCAGCATCAGGTTCTTTTGCATCGCCGGACGGCGCAGATCGAGCACGCGATGGGTCAGGCGCGTGGTCTCGGAAAGGTTCTCGTCGTCGAGCTGGAACGGTGGTGTCACGGAGGGGTTCAGAATCACGAGCTCGTGGCACAGGATCTCGATCTCGCCGCTCTTCAGATTGGGGTTCTCGGTGCCGGCCGGCCGGCGGCGCACCTTGCCCACGATCTTCACGCAGAACTCGTTGCGGATGCGCTCGGCCACGGCGAACATCTCGGCCCGATCGGGGTCACAGACCACCTGGGCCAGACCTTCGCGATCGCGCAGGTCGATGAAGATCACGCCGCCATGGTCGCGGCGCCGATGGACCCAGCCATTCAGGGTGACCACCTGGTCGAGACGGTCGGCAGCCACTTGGCCGGCATAACAGGTGCGCATGATGCTAGTTCTCCGGGAAAATTCGGCGCGTTGCGGGAGCCAGGGCTCAGGCGCGCGGGGTCTCTTGGGTGGCCGCTTGGGTGGCCGCTTCGGTGGCCCCTTCGGTGACCGCTTGGGTGACCGTTGAGGCTCGCGCATTGCGCGCCGCCTTGCCAGTGTGGGGATCGGGCACGACGACGCCCATCGACACGACATACTTGAGCGCCTCGTCAACGCTCATCTCCAGCTCGATGGTTTCGTGGCGCGGGAACATCAGGAAGAAGCCCGAGGTCGGGTTGGGCGTCGTCGGCACGTACACCGACACCATCTCGACCGACACCACCGACTTCACCTCGTGGGCCGGCGTGCCGGTCTGGAATCCGATCGTCCAGACCCCACTGCGCGGGTATTGAACCAGCAGCGCCTTGCGGAATGCCTGGCCGCTGGGCGACAGCACGGTGTCGCTCACCTGCTTCACGCTGGAATAGATGGTGCGCACGATCGGGATGCGCGACAGCAGCGCCTCCCAGATGCGCACCAGCCCCTGGCCCAGGATGTTGCGGGTCAGCAGTCCCGTGAAAAAAATCACCACCAGGGTCAGCACGACCCCGACGCCCGGCACCCGATGACCGCCGAACAGCTTTTCGGGCTGCAGCTGTTCGGGCAGCAGCAGCAGGGTCTGATCCATCGTGCTCACGATCAGATTGATGACCCACAGCGTGATGACCAGCGGCACCCAGATCAGCAGGCCGGTGACGAAATAGGATCGCAGCGGCGATTTCGTGGGGGGAGTGGTGCCGGACACGGTGTGCTCCTGGAGCCTGATCGAGCCTTTGGGCTCAGACGTCCTTGGAACCGCTGGACGACGACGGAGCGGGCGCTGCGGCAGGCGCAGACGCCGGGGCGGCCGGCGTCGAGCTGGCCGGGGCCGTGGCTGGACCGCCCGCCGGGACGGCAGGCGTGGCACTGGTGGGCGCGCCGGGAGTGGCGGCTTCGCCAGCCGCAGCGTCACCGGGCTTGGCCTTGCCGTTGTCACGGAAGTCGGTGACGTACCAGCCCGAGCCCTTCAATTGAAAAGCCGGCGCGCTGAGCTGCTTGCGAAAGCGGGCAGCACCGCAGGACGGGCAGAGCTCGAGCACGGGATCGCTGCGCTTTTGCAGCACATCCTGGGCGAACCCGCAGCTTTCGCATCGATAGGCGTAAATCGGCATGATCTTTGGCACCAGGGCCTGTTGGCACAATGAAGGAACCGGCCCGATCGCCTGCCGGGGCAGGCGCAGGTATGCCGGCGACTCGGGGCGTCCCGCCTGTCGCAACGACGGGGCCAACCCTTGGATTTCGGAAAACCTTGAATTATATGGGATTTTAACGATCGGAGCCGGCGCTGCGCACCGGCATGCGATACACCCAGACAGGTTTGCCCGGCACGGATTCGAGCCGGGCATGCGGCCTGAAGGCCGGCACCTCGAATTCGAGGCTGACCAGCCAGGCGCCATCGGCCAGTTCGGCCACCGCCTTTTCGCCGGCACGGGACATGGATTCGGGGCGCTGGAACAGGTAGACCATGTCCTGCCCGGCCCAGCTCGTCGACCACATGCTGGCGCGACGGACCCGGGCAAACCGGCAGCGCCACCGACAGGCCAGCGCCAGCGGCCAGCTCCACTCGAGCCCCGACAGCCGGGCCGCCGGGTACTGCCGGCGCAGGGCCCGCAATCCGGCACCCAAACCGCAGCCAGCGTCCAGGATCCGGGCCTGGTCAGGCAGCACAGCGGCCGAGGCGAGCCCGTCCAGAGCCCGTTCGGGGGTCGGGAACAAGGGCGCGTCGCGCCAGGAGTTGATGGGATACAGCAGGACCAGCAGCCCGAGGGGCACCAGCCAGGTCCAGGCAGACAGACTGCCGCTGCCCAGCGTGAACACCAGCAGCAGTGCCGACAGCGGAAAGCCGGCACCGATGAACACCCGGCGCCAGGGCGTGCTTCCAAACACCGCAAGGACCAGCCCGGCCAGCGTGGCACCGCTCAGGGCCCAGAAGGGCGCCCAGTCGGCCGCGCGCATGGCGAAAAAAATGCCCCAGGCAGCCGCCCAGCTCAGCAGCGCCGGCAGCGGCCAGCGTAGCAGGCGGGTCGCCATGCGAATGCTCGGGCGCAGGCGACCTAGAACGGAATGTCGTCGTCCATGTTGTCGAAGTTGGGCGCCGGCTTCTTGGCTGCCGGACGGGATCCGCCTCCGCCGCCGCCTCCACCGCCTGCCGGTTCGCGCGAATACGAGCCGCCACCGCCGCCACCTTCGTAGTCGGCACCACCACCACCGCCGCCGCCACCGCCGCCGCCGCCGCCGTCACGAGATCCGAGCAGCTGCATCTCTTCGGCAATGATTTCGGTGGTGAATTTTTCGGCGCCTTCCTTGTCGGTCCACTTGCGGGTCTTCAGGCGGCCCTCGACATAGACCGGCCGGCCCTTCTTCAGATATTCACCGGCGATCTCGGCCAGGCGGTCGTAGAAGACCACCCGATGCCATTCGGTTTCTTCCTTGCGCTCGCCGCTGGCCTTGTCCTTCCAGTTGCGGGTGGTGGCAATGGACACATTGCAGATGGCCCCGCCATTGGGGGAGTACCGGGTCTCGGGATCGCGCCCGAGGTTGCCCACCAGAATCACTTTGTTCACCGAAGCCATGTTCACTCTCTTTCGCGCGAGCCGATCGCGCTCGTCATGCGGCCAAACCCGCGGTTCACTTCATTGCGGCCAGGTGGCGCAACAGCTGCCCGCCGCGCGAGGTTCAGCCGCGGCCGGGGGCGTCTTGCGGCGCCGGCACGGTGGCCGGTGACGACACTGCCGCCTGCCGCGACACCGGCCAACGCCGCTGGCTCAGCGCAGCCGCCAACCATACCACCACCAGTGCGGCACACACGCCCAGCACCGCCTGCGCACCGTAGCGCGACAAGACCCAGCCTCCCAGCGCCCCGCCACTGAACAGCCCGATCGACTGGACCGTGTTGTAGATGCCCAGCGCCGCACCGCGCGCATCGGCCGGAGCGATTCGTGACACCAGAGAAGGCAGCGACGCCTCGAGCACATTGAACGCCGTCAGATACAGCGCCATCAAGCCCAACAGGGGGACTAGACCGTGCGGCTCGGCCATCAGGACCAGCAGGACCGCCAGCAGCAAACCCACCGCCGAGGCGAACACCAGCCGCATCTGGCCGCGCCGCTCACCCCAGCCCAGCGGCCCGACCATCAGCGCGATCGAGACCGCGACGGCGATCAGGTAGAGCGGACCGTGCCCGCTGAGCGGAACGCCGGCCCGCTCGACCAGCCAGCCCGGCATGACGATGAAAAAGGCGATCTGCACCGCATGCAGCACGAAGACACCCAGGTTCAGCCGCCACAACGCCGGGTCGAACAGCAGCTCGGTCAGGCGGGTGGTCCGCCGGGGCGCCGGCACGGGCGCGGCGGGCGGCACGACCCACAGGGTGACCGCGACCGCGGCGATCGCCAGCACGCCGGTGAATTCGAACAGCCCATCCAGCCCGATCCGGGCATGCATCCAGGGCGCCGCCACCAGCGACACCGCGAACCCCAGCCCGATGGAGATCCCGACCAGGGCCATCGCCTTGGTGCGCTGCGACTCGCGGGTGCTGTCGGCGACCAGCGCGGTGACAGCCGCGGAGATCGCGCCGGCCCCCTGGATCGCGCGCCCGATCAGCACGCCCACCACATCTTGCGCAATCGCCGCGACCAGGCTGCCGGTGGCGAACATCAGCAGGCCGGCGACGATCACCGGTTTTCGGCCGATGCGATCGGAGGCCAGCCCCAGGGGCAGCTGCAGCAGCGCCTGCACCAGGCCATAGGCGCCCAGCGCCAGGCCGACCAGCGTGGCGTTGTCGCCACCCGGCAGGCGCGGTGCCTCGAGAGCGAACACCGGCAGGATCAGGAACAGCCCCAGCATGCGCAGCGCCAGAATGGCGGCGAGTGCAAGACTGGCCTGCAGTTCCAGCCGGGTCATGGAATCTGAGTCGCGGATCATCGGGATGGGCGGTGGAGGAGTCGCCGGCGCCAGGCCAGCGGTTGCGTGCCAGGCCATAGGCGGCCCGGAATGTTGCAACGCGCTATATTAGTCGATTGCCCGAGCGCCACCGGGGTCAGGCGGAGATGGTCTTGCGACCGGCCGCCGCCGGGGTCGCGCGTGGCGCGCGCGGCCCCGCACCCGGGCTCAGCGACTCGCACCAGGCACCACCGGCAAGCCCGACACGGCAGAAACGACTCGATGGACGAAATCCGCATTCGCGGTGCACGCACGCACAATCTCAAGAACATCTCGCTGGACCTGCCGCGCAATCGCCTGGTGGTGATCACCGGGCTGTCCGGGTCGGGAAAATCGTCGCTCGCCTTCGATACCCTGTATGCCGAAGGGCAGCGCCGCTATGTCGAGTCGCTGTCGGCCTACGCCCGGCAGTTCCTGCAGCTGATGGAGAAGCCCGACGTCGACATGATCGAGGGCCTGTCGCCGGCGATCTCGATCGAGCAGAAGGCGACCAGCCACAACCCGCGCTCGACCGTGGGCACGGTCACCGAGATCCACGACTACCTGCGCCTGCTGTTCGCGCGGGCCGGCACGCCCTACTGTCCCCAGCATCCGACGCATGTGCTCGAGGCCCAGACGATCGCCCAGATGGTCGACGCCGCGCTCGCGCAGCCGCCGGACACCCGCATGATGATCCTCGCGCCCCTGATGGCCGGCCGCAAGGGAGAGCATGTCGAACTGCTCGAGGACCTTCGCGCGCAGGGCTTCGTGCGGGTGCGCGTGAGCACCGAAGGCCGCGACAGTGCACCGCGGGTGGTCAACCTGGACGAGGACACCCTGACGCTGGGCAAGAACCAGAAGCACACGATCGACGTGGTCATCGACCGCGTCAAGGTCGGCCCGGCGGTCAAGCAGCGCCTGGCCGAGTCCTTCGAGACCGCCCTGCGCCTGGCCGACGGCCGGGCGGTGATGCTCAACATGGACGGCGGCCAGGAACAGCTGCTGTCCAACCGGTTCGCCTGCCCGATCTGCAATCACTCGCTGCGCGAACTCGAGCCGCGCCTGTTTTCGTTCAACAACCCGCTGGGCGCCTGCCCCGAGTGCGACGGGCTCGGCATGGTCGAGTTCTTCGACCCCAAAAGGGTGGTGCTGTTCCCCAATCTTTCGCTGGCCTCCGGCGCGATCAAGGGCTGGGACCGTCGAAACCAGCTGTATTTCCAGATGCTGGCCAGCCTGGCGGCGTTCTACTCGTTCGACGTCGACACCCCGTTCGAGTCCCTGCCCGATGCCATCCGCGGCATCGTGCTGCACGGATCGGGCTCCCAGCGCGTGCCCTTCACCTACACCGCCGACAACGGCAAGAACGTGATTCGCGAACACCCCTTCGAGGGCGTGATCCCCAACCTCGAGCGGCGCTGGAAAGAGACCGATTCGGCGCATATCCGCGAAGAACTCGCCAAATACCGCAATACGCGTGTCTGCCCGGCCTGCGAGGGCACACGCCTGCGCCTGGACGCCCGCCATGTGCGAGTCGGTCCGCGCGGCGCCGATCGCCCGATCTGGGAGGTCTCGCACTGGACGCTGCGCGACGCGCTGCAGTGGTTCGACACCCTGGTGCTGCCGGGCAACCGGGCCCCGGTCGGCGAACGGATCGTGCGCGAGATCGTCAACCGCCTGCGCTTCCTGAACAACGTCGGCCTGGAGTACCTGTCGCTGGACCGCGCGGCCGAGACTCTCTCGGGGGGCGAATCGCAGCGCATCCGGCTGGCCTCCCAGATCGGCTCGGGCCTGACCGGGGTCATGTACGTGCTCGACGAGCCCTCGATCGGCCTGCATCAGCGCGACAACGACCGGCTGATCGAAACCCTTCGCCACCTGCGCGATCTGGGCAATTCGGTGCTGGTCGTGGAGCACGACGAGGACGCGATCCGCGCCGCGGACCACGTCATCGACATGGGCCCGGGCGCCGGCGAGCATGGCGGCCATGTCGTGGCGCAGGGCACGCCGGCGCAGATCGAGGCCACCGAAATCTCGCTGACCGGCCAGTATCTGTCGGGGGCGCGGCGCATCGCGGTGCCGGCCAGGCGCACGCCGCCGGGCGAGCGCCTGCTCACGGTGCGCGGTGCCCGCGGCAACAACCTGACCGGCGTGGACGTGTCGTTCCCGATCGGCCTGCTGGTCTGCGTGACGGGTGTGTCGGGCTCCGGCAAGTCGACGCTGGTCAACGACACCCTGCACCATGCGATCGCGCGCCACCTGTACGGCTCGCAGGCCGAACCGGCCGCACACGACGGCATCGACGGCTTCGAGCACCTCGACAAGGTGATTTCGGTCGACCAGAGCCCGATCGGGCGCACGCCGCGCAGCAATCCGGCCACCTACACCGGCCTGTTCACGCCGATCCGCGAACTGTTCGCCGAAACGCCGACCGCGCGCGAGCGCGGCTATGGCCCGGGACGGTTCTCGTTCAACGTCAAGGGCGGGCGCTGCGAGACCTGCGAAGGCGATGGCGTGATCAAGGTCGAGATGCACTTCCTGCCCGACCTGTACGTGCCCTGCGACACCTGCCACGGCAAGCGCTACAACCGCGAGACCCTCGAGGTGCTTTACAAGGGCCGCAGCATCGCCGAGGTGCTCGAAATGACGGTCGAGCAGGCGCACGAGTTCTTTCGCAGCGTGCCGCAGATCCAGCGCAAGCTGCAGACCCTGCTGGACGTGGGCCTGGGCTACATCCGGCTGGGCCAGAGCGCCACCACGCTGTCGGGCGGCGAAGCGCAGCGGGTCAAGCTGTCGCAGGAGCTGTCCAAACGCGATACCGGCCGCACGCTGTACATCCTGGACGAACCCACCACCGGTCTGCACTTCCAGGACATCGACCTGCTGCTGCGGGTGCTGCATGCGCTGCGCGACGCCGGCAACACCGTGATCGTCATCGAGCACAACCTGGACGTGATCAAGACGGCCGACTGGGTGGTCGACATGGGTCCGGAGGGCGGTGCGGGTGGCGGCCGCCTGCTGCTGGCGGGCACCCCCGAGGCGGTGGCCGCGCAACCCGGCAGTCACACCGGCAAGTACCTGGCGCGCGTGCTGGCCGCGTAAAGCCCGGCATCCAACTTTGGTCGGAGGGCGTGCCGGGCCGTCATCCCCTTACTATGAGGCCCTCCGGGGCAGGGGCCGCGGCGCAACCTGAAAGGCGATTCATGTCCGAAACCGACTACGACCGCGTCGACTACGGCGGAAACGCCCAGTTCTATACCTCGCCCAACCTGATCGCGGGCATCGGCCGCTGGCTCGGCGTGCCCTGTGCGCTGCCCGACCGGGCGCGCGTTCTGGAGCTGGGCTGCGGCAATGCGGCCAACCTGATTCCGCTGGCCTGGTACTGGCCGAATGCCGAATTCGTCGGCATCGACCTTGCGCAGACGCCGATCACCCAGGGCACGGTCCGCGCACGAGGGCTGGGCCTGCGCAATCTGCGCCTGGAACAGGGGGACGTGATGGCGCTGGATCCCGACAGGATCGGCCGGTTCGACTACGTGATCGCTCACGGCCTGTTCTCCTGGGTCCCGCCGCAGGTGCGCGAAAGCGTGCTGCGCCTGATCGCCAACGTGCTCACGCCGATGGGCGTGGGCTACGTCAGCTACAACGCCTATCCCGGCTGCCGGATCCGGCATCTGGTGCGCGAGATGATGCAGTTCCACCTCGGCGACCAGGCCTACAACCTCGATTCGGCACGCGCCGCGTGGAACATGCTCGGCTCGGTGGGCGCAATCCCGGAGCCGCAGCGCCCGCAGTTCTTCGAGTCCTTCGCCAGCGAGGTTGCGAACTCGATGGAACAGGGCGTGAATTACCTGTTCCACGACGATCTGTCACCGAACAACCAGCCCTTCTATCTGCATGAGTTCGCCCGCATGGCCCGCGACGCCGGCCTGAGCTACCTGGGCGATGCGGAATGCAGCATGATGTTCGAGGCGATCGGAGCACCCGCACTCACCGCCTGGCTGGATGAGATGAGCGGCGGCGACTGGCTGCGACGCCAGCAATACCTCGACTTCGCCACCGGCACGCGGTTCCGGCGCAGCCTCGTGTGCCGAGCCAGCGACGGGGTGGTGCCCGCACCGTCCCTCGAGCGACTGGACGGGATCCGGCTCTTCTCCGAGTTTCAGCCGGTGGGCGTGTGCAACCCGGCCGACGAGTCGCAGGCGACCTTCCGCAATGCCACCGGCCGAACGATCAATACGACCACACCCACGCTGAAGTCGGTGCTGGCGATGCTCGACCTGAGCCCGACAGGAACCATCGGCGTCGCCGAACTCGCCAGCCGCTTCACGGGTGCCCCGCCCCAGGTCGCCCTGAGCGGCGCGCGCTCGGTGCTCGACGGCCTGGTCCGCAGTTCGCTGGCGCACACGGTTGCGCAGGATCCGCCCGGCTGCCTCGTGCCGGACCGGACGCTGTCGCAGGTCGCGCCGATCTCCGCGCTCACCCGCGAGTCGCTGCTGACCAGCCAGACGCTGGTCGACAACGTGAACCGTGGATTCCAGCTGTCCGAACCCTGGGTGGCGCAGCTGCTGCTCGAATTCGACGGCAAAGTCAGCGCGGACCACCTCGAGGCCCGGGTGAAGGAGCTGTCAGGCGCATCCATCGGCGCCAAGGCGCCCATGGAACTCGGAAGCGGGCTGCTCGGGCTGATCGAGATGCTCAGCCATCGGGGCATGTGCGCACCGACCACCGACAACGGACACGCTCAGCCGGCTTCGGGCGCCTGATCGGGCCGGTAGTCGGCAAACAGCGCCAGCACGCGCTTCATTTCGGCCTCGTCGAGCAGCGCCGGCGTGCCGAGCTGGCGTGCCAGCAGATACATCCGGGCCAGCGACTCGACCTCTTCGGCCAGCGACAGCGCGGCATCCAGCGACGCCCCCAGGGCGACGATGCCGTGGTGAGCCATCAGGCAGGCACGCCGGCCGGCCAGTGCCGCCAGCGTTGCCTCGCTCAAGGCCGGGCTGCCGAATGTGGCGTACGCCGCACAGCGGATGTCGACCCCGCCGGCCACTGCCACCATGTAGTGGAATGCCGGAATGCCGCTGGACTGCCCCTCGGGCAGGCAGGCCAGTGCCGTGGCATGCGGCGGATGGGCATGCAGCACGGCGGCGGCCTCGGGCCGGTGCTGATAGATGTCGCGATGGATCCGCCATTCGGAACTGGGCCGGCGACCCGCACTGTCGACGACGGCCGCAACGTCGCCGCCAGCCGCGCCGCCGCTGCCGGCCAGTTCGAGGCTGAGCCAGACGATGTCGTCCGGACGCATCCGGTCGTAGGGCAGCGCCGAGGGCGTGACCAGCAGGCCGGCACGCGATCCGCGGTCCCAGCGCACCGAGGCATTGCCCGCCTTGCCCTGGTTGACGCCGCGCGCGTTCAACGCACGGCAGGCGTCGATCAGCGCGGCCCGTGCGTCGATTTCGCGGCCCAGCGACCCGTCGTGACCGGCAATGCTCATCGCGCGCGCTCGCTGCCGATCAGCCGGCGCAGGCCAGGCACCGAGGCGTCGCAGGTGCCCTGCTCGGTGATCAGCGCACTGACCAGTCGCGCCGGCGTGATGTCGAAGGCGGGATTCAGTGCCGGCGAACCATCGGGGACAACTTGCACCGCGACGATGGTCCCGTCGGGCGCCCGCCCGCCAACGTGGGTGAGCTCACCCGGATCGCGCTCTTCGATCGGGATGGCGTCACCGCTGCGCGCCCAGGGATCGATGGTGGACACCGGGCAGGCCACATAGAAGGGAACGTGGTTGTCCCAGGCCGCCAGCGCCTTCAGGTAGGTGCCCACCTTGTTGGCGACATCGCCGTTCATCGCCACCCGGTCGCAGCCCACCAGCACCACGTCGACCCGGCCCTGGCGCATCAGCAGGCCGCCCGCATTGTCGGCGATGACGGTGTGGGGTACGCCGCGTTCGGCCAGTTCCCAGGCGGTGAGACTGGCGCCCTGGTTGCGCGGCCGGGTCTCGTCAACCCAGACGTGCACCGCCACACCGGCGGCGTGCAGCGCGTACACAGGGGCCAGCGCCGTGCCGTGATCGACGGTGGCCAGGCGGCCGGCGTTGCAGTGCGTGAGGATGTTGATCGGGCCGGCGCGCTTGGCCAGCGCCTCGAGCAGGGCCCTGCCGTGGCGGCCGATGCGTTCATTGCAGGCGACATCGTCGTCGCAAATGCGTGCCGCCTCATCCCAGGCGGCACTGGCGCGCTGGTCGGGCGGCAGCGGACGCACCCTGTCGCGCACCCGTTCGAGCGCCCAGCGCAGGTTGACGGCGGTGGGCCGGGTGCCGCCCAGCCGCTCGAGCGCCGCCGCCAGCGCCTCGTCATCGGCCCGCACACGCAGCGCCAGGGCCAGACCGTAGGCGCCCACCGCGCCGATCAGGGGCGCACCACGTACCTGCATGGTCGTGATCGCACGGGCGCAGGCGGCTTCGTCACCGAGCGGGATGACCGCCGACTCGAAGGGCAGGCGGGTCTGATCCCAGGTGGCGAGCTGGCCGTCGGATTCGATCCAGAGCGTTCTTGGCATTGCGCTTTGTCGTGGTGGCGGCCAGGCGGCGGCCGTATGCTTGCGATGGGACAATATAGGCGAAGCCACTCGGCCATTGCGCATTGTATGCAGCACTTTCAACTTTCAAGCCGATGCCGGACCGGCACGGGCAGCACGCCGACCGATGCGTTTGCTTGCGGGTCCCCGGCACCGGCGACGCAGACGGCCACCACCGCATGATCGACGTCACGCTGGTCTCCGTTTTTCTGGTCGGACTGCTCGGCGGGCTGCACTGCGCCGGCATGTGCGGAGGCATCGCGGCCGTGATGGGCGGCGCGGCCGGGCGCGGCGCCGCGGGGCCGGCCCCTGCCGCGCAAGCCCGGCTGGCCCGAATCCGGGTACGCGCAGCGGGCATGGCCCGTCCGGTCAGCCTGCTGATCGGCTACAACCTCGGGCGCATCACCAGCTACGCCGTCGCTGGCGGACTGGCTGGCGCGATCGGTTCGTCGGCGGCGCTGGTACGCCACTGGCTGCCGGTGCAGCAGGTCGCCTTCGTGGCGGCCAACCTGCTGCTGATCGCCATGGGCCTGCATCTGGCCGGCGTCCTGCGCCGCATCACCGTGCTCGAGGGTGCCGGCGCCGGCCTTTGGCGAAGATTGCAGCCGCTGGCCAGCCGCTGCCTGGCGGCCGACACGCCGCGGCGCGCCTTCGGCGCCGGCCTGGTGTGGGGCTGGGTTCCGTGCGGCATGGTCTATGGCGTACTGATGGCCGCCCTGCTGTCGGGCAGCCCCTGGCAGGGTGCCGCGCTGCTGCTCGCATTCGGCGCCGGAACGCTGCCCAACCTGCTGCTGCTGGGCGCCTCGGGCGCGCTCACCCGGCGCTGGCTGGCAGTGCCGGGTCTGCGCATCGGAGCCGGCGTGCTGGTCGTGGCCTTCGGCATCGCGGGTCTGGCGCGGATCGACCCGACCCGTCATCTGCATCAGGTGGTCGACGCCTGTCTGACCCTGTTCTGAGCCTTCCGTTGCAGACCCTCGCGTGTTTTCACTGCGGCCTGCCGGTGCTGCAACCGGGCCGCTGGCTCACCCGGGTCGATGGCGAGACGCGCGAGATGTGCTGCGCGGGCTGCCAGGCTGTCGCACAATCGATCGAAGCGGCCGGCCTGACCGACTACTATCGGCACCGCAGCGCGCCGGCCGCCGGCCCCGACGCGGTTCCACGCGAACTGGCCGAGCAGCTGGCCCTCTATGACGAGCCCGATGTCCAGTCGCGCATCGTGCGCCAGCCAGCCGAGGGAGCCGCCGGCACCGAAGTGACCCTGCTGCTGGAGGGCATGCGCTGCGGCGCCTGCGTGTGGCTGATCGAGCGCACGCTCGCGGCCCAGCCGGGCGTGCTGGCGGCATCGGTCAATTTCGCCACCGAGCGCGCCGTGCTGCGGTGGGATCCCGCCACCACCCGCCTGTCGACGCTGCTGGCAGACGTCGCGGCGGTCGGCTATCGCGCACTGCCCTACGACGCCCGGCGGCGCGAAGCCCAGCTCGCCAGCACCAGCCGGTCGCTGTTCCGTCGGCTCTTCGTTGCCGGCCTGGGCATGATGCAGGTGATGATGTATGCGTTCCCGGTCTACACCGCGCAGGCCGGCGACATCGAATGGCAGTACGAACACCTGATGCGCTGGGCCAGCCTGCTGCTCACCACGCCGGTGGTGTTCTACTCCGCTCAGCCGTTCTTTGCGGGCGCCTGGCGCGACCTGAAGGCCCGGTCGCTGGGCATGGACGTGCCGGTGGCGCTGGGCATCGGAGCCGCGTTCGCAGCCAGCCTGTGGGCCACGCTGGTTCAGCGCGGCGACGTGTATTTCGACTCGGTGACGATGTTCGTTTTCCTGCTGCTGGCGGCGCGCCACCTCGAATGGATGGCGCGCCGGCGCGCCAGCCGCGCGGTCGACAGCCTGGCAGCGGCCCTGCCCGAGCGGGTCGAGCGTCTGACCGACGCCAGTCAGGCGACTGCGCAGTCTTTCCTGCAGGCGAGCACCGAGACGATTCCCTCGATGCGCCTGGTCGCGGGGGACCTGATCCGGGTCGGCGACGGGTTGCGCTTTCCGGTCGACGTCAGCCTGCTCGCCGGCGACACGGCGGTCGACCAGTCGCTGCTGACCGGCGAATCGGCGCCTGTGCCGCGCGGGCCGGGCGACGAGGTGCCCGGCGGCGCCATCAATTCCGGCAATACCGTGCTGGCCCGCGTCCTGCGCGGCAGCGCCGACAGCACGGTCTCGACACTGGAGCGGCTGATCGAGCGTGCCGCGCAGGATAAGCCCGCAGTGGCGCAGCTGGCCGACCGGGTCGCCAGCTGGTTCGTGCTGGGCCTGCTGCTGTTCGCGGCACTGGTTCTGGCGGCCTGGTGGTGGATCGACCCGAGCCGTGCGCTGCCGATCGCGATTGCGGTGCTGGTCGTGTCTTGCCCTTGCGCGCTTTCGCTGGCCACGCCGGCGGCGCTGGCCGCGGCCAGCGGCGCACTGACCCGCCATGGCGTGCTGGTGGCCAATGGCCGCGCGCTCGAGAATCTCGCCGTGTGCACCGACGTGGTGTTCGACAAGACCGGCACCCTGACCCGCGGCCGGCCCGAGGTGGCACAGATCGAGGTGTTCCGCGGCCACACGGCCGCCCAGGTGCTGGGCGCGGCAGCGGCCCTCGAGGCGGGGTCGGCGCATCCGCTGGCGGGCGCCTTGCGCCAGGCGGCCCGTGCGCATCCGCCCCTCTCGGCGCGCCAGGTGCATGCCACCGCGGGCCGCGGCATCCAGGGCTGGATCGGCGACGACGAACTGAGGCTGGGCTCGTCCGACTGGTGCAGCGAATGGGTTGCCTGCCCCAGGCCCGAACATGGCGACTCCGAGATCTGGCTGGTCGACCGCGACGGCCCGCGCGCGCGGCTTCGCCTGGCCGATGCCCTGCGCGAGGACAGCGCCGAAACCGTGCGGGCCATCCGGGCACTGGGCTTGCGTACCCACCTGCTGACCGGCGACCACCAGGGCCCGGCGGCGCGGGTCGCGGACGCCTTGGGCATCGAGTCGGTTTGCGCGAGCGCCACGCCGGCCGGCAAGCTCGCGTACGTCAGGGAACTGCAGGCACAAGGCCGGCGGGTGCTGATGGTGGGCGATGGCGTCAACGATGCACCGGTGCTGGCCGCCGCCGACGCATCGGTGGCGGTGGGCGAGGCCACTGCGCTGGCACGCACGGCTGCCGATAGCGTGTTACTGTCGTCCGAACTGCACCGCGTGGTCGATCTGGTCTCGATGGCTCGCCGGACACGCCGGGTCATTGCCCAGAATCTTGCCTGGTCGACGGCCTATAACTTCGTCGCCATCCCGGCCGCGGCGCTCGGCTACGTGCCGCCCTGGCTTGCCGCGATCGGCATGTCCACCAGTTCGCTGCTGGTGGTGGGCAACGCGCTGCGACTTCGGATCAGGACATGGAATCGCTCTACCTCCTCATCCCGCTGAGCCTGGTCATCGTCGCAATCGCGGTCTGGATCTTCATCCGCGCCTCCGAGACCGGGCAGTTCGACGATCTCGTCGGTCCCGCACACAGCATCCTGATGGACGACGACCGGCCCCGTTCGTCGCTCGACGCGGGCGAATCTCACCGCCAGCCACAAAAGCCGACCGCTAGCACAGACTGACCCGGCACACGAGCGGGCCGGCATGGCTGTGGATTGGCATACACCACTTTGATCATTGTCAATGCAGTGCTGCAGTGCGGTCGTTAAGGTGATCCAAGTGGCAAAACCACGATACCAATACAAGTAATTCCTGGGAGAAAACACATGGGCAGTCAGCCTGTCGCCGCGGGCGCGCAAGCCTACAACTACTCAGTCGTCAGGCAGTTCGCGATCATGACGGTTGTGTGGGGTGTAGTCGGAATGCTGGTAGGCGTCATCATCGCCGCTCAGCTCGCATGGCCTGCACTGAACTTCGACATTCCGTACCTGACCTACAGTCGGCTGCGGCCATTGCACACCAATGCCGTGATCTTCGCGTTCGGCGGCTGTGCGCTCTTCGCTTCGTCGTACTACATCGTCCAGCGAACCTGCCAGACGAGACTGTTCGCCGGGCCGCTCGCGGCCTTCACGTTCTGGGCCTGGCAGCTGGTGATCGTGCTGGCCGCGGTCACGTTGCCGTTGGGCATCACGCAGGGCAAGGAATACGCCGAACTCGAATGGCCGATCGACCTGCTGATCGCCGTCACCTGGGTCAGCTACGCGGTGGTGTTCTTCGGCACGATCGTCAAGCGCAAGACCCCGCACATCTACGTGGCCAACTGGTTCTTCGGCGCGTTCATCCTGACGGTGGCCCTGCTGCACATCGTCAACAGCGCGGTGATCCCGGTCTCGATGACCAAGTCGTACTCGGCCTACGCCGGCGTGCAGGACGCGATGGTGCAGTGGTGGTACGGCCATAACGCGGTGGGCTTCTTCCTGACCGCGGGCTTCCTGGGCATGATGTACTACTTCATCCCCAAGCAGGCCGAACGCCCGGTGTATTCGTATCGACTGTCGATCGTGCACTTCTGGGCCCTGATCTTCACGTACATGTGGGCCGGCCCCCACCATCTGCATTACACCGCGCTGCCCGACTGGGCGCAAAGCCTGGGCATGGTGTTCTCGCTGGTGCTGCTGGCGCCCTCCTGGGGCGGCATGATCAACGGGATCATGACGCTGTCGGGTGCCTGGCACAAACTGCGCGACGACCCGATCCTGAAGTTCCTGATCGTCTCGCTGTCGTTCTACGGCATGTCGACCTTCGAAGGTCCGATGATGTCGATCAAGACCGTCAACGCGCTGTCGCACTACACCGACTGGACCGTCGGCCACGTGCACTCGGGTGCGCTGGGCTGGGTGGGTCTGGTGTCGATGGGCGCCATCTACTACCTGATGCCGCGCCTGTGGGGCCGCACCGAGATGTACAGCAAGCGCCTGATCGAGCTGCACTTCTGGATCGCCACCGTGGGCATCGTGCTGTACATCGCCGCCATGTGGATCGCCGGTGTGATGCAGGGCCTGATGTGGCGCGCCACCAATGCCGACGGCACGCTGACCTACGCCTTCGTCGAATCGGTGAAAGCCACGTATCCGTACTACGTGATCCGGCTGCTGGGTGGAGTGCTCTACCTGGGCGGCATGATCCTGATGCTCTACAACTGCCTCATGACGATCCGCGTCGGCAAGCCTGAAGACGCGCGCGTCCCGGCTGTGGTCGCACACGCCTGAGCCGAGGAGAAAAATAATGGCCTTTTCACACGCAAAGATCGAAAAGAACATCGGCCTGATGATGCTGCTGATCGTGCTGCTGGTCAGCGTCGGCGGCCTGGTCGAGATCGTGCCGCTGTTCTTCCAGAAGTCCACCACCGAGCCGGTGGCGGGCTTGAAGCCCTACGGCGCGCTGCAGCTCACCGGACGTGACGTTTACGTCCGCGAAGGCTGCTACAACTGCCACTCGCAGATGATCCGGCCGTTCCGCGCCGAAACCGAACGCTATGGCCACTACTCGGTGGCCGGCGAGTTCGTCTACGACCGGCCGTTCCAGTGGGGCAGCAAGCGCACAGGGCCCGACCTGGCCCGCGTCGGCGGTCGCTACTCCGACGAATGGCATCGCATCCACCTGCTCAATCCGCGTGACCTGGTTCCCGACTCGAACATGCCCGGCTATCCGTGGCTGGCGAACTCGGCGGCCGACGCCGGCGCGATCCAGGCCAAGATGAAGACGCTGCGCCTGCTCGGGCATCCGTACAGCGATGCCGAGATCGGCAAAGCGCCCGAAGAACTCAAAGACAAGACCGAGATGGACGCGCTGATCGCCTATCTGCAGGTCATGGGCACGTCGCTCAAGAAAGTCCAGTAGGAGCCGCGCGATGGATATCAATCTCATTCGCAGCCTGGTCACCGTGCTGTCGCTGGTGGCCTTCGCGGGAATCGTCTGGTGGGCTTACAGCCCTCAGAGCAAGCAGCGTTTCGACGAGGCGGCCCAGTTGCCCTTCGCCGACGACGACGTCGCGCACCGGACCTGAACGGAGAATAAAGATGGCTGATTTCACAGGCTCCGGCTGGAGCGTCTACATCATGGTGGTCACGGCGATCTCCCTCGCCTTCTGCCTCTGGATCACGGTCGTGCTGTCCAAGAAGCCCCCGGCGGGCGAACGGGTCGGCACGACCGGACACACCTGGGACGAAACCCTCGAGGAGATGAACAATCCGCTGCCGCGCTGGTGGATCTATCTGTTCTACCTGACCATCGTGTTCGCGGTGGTCTACCTCGTGCTGTATCCGGGCTTCGGCGCCAACAAGGGCAGCTTCGGGTGGACGCAGGTCTCGCAGTACGAGGCCGAGGTCGCCAAGGCGAACGCCGCGGTCGAGCCGCTGTTTGCCAAGTATCTGAAGCAGGACATCGCCGAGGTGGCGGCCGATCCGCAGGCCCGCGCGATGGGCGAGCGCATGTACCTGACCTACTGCGTGCAGTGCCATGGTTCGGACGCCCGCGGCAGCAAGGGCTTCCCCAACCTCTCGGACACGGATTGGCTGCACGGCGGCGACGGCGCCACGCTGGTCAAGACCATCTCCGAAGGCCGCATGGGCGTGATGCCGCCGATGGCCGCAGCAGTGGGTACGGCCAGCGATGTCGAGAACGTCGCCAACTTCGTGCTGTCGCTGTCGGGCAGTGCGCACGATGCCGTCAAGGCCGAACTGGGCAAGCCGAAGTTCGTGGCTTGCGCAGCTTGTCACGGCGCCGAAGGCAAGGGCAATCCGGCTCTGGGCGCGCCCAACCTCACCGACAAGGTGTGGCTGTATGGCGGTTCGCTGGCCACGGTGGTCGAGAGCATCAACAAGGGCCGCAGCAACCAGATGCCGGCCTTCAAGGACCTGCTCGCCCCGGGCAAGATCCAGGTGCTGGCGGCGTACGTGTGGAGCCTGTCGAACGCACCCAAAGCCGCTTCTGCGCCAAAATAAGACTGCGCGCTCAGCGCCAGTCACCGGGCCGCGCCGGCGAATCGCCCCGCGGCCCTTTTCCCTCTCAGTATCCCAACCGCAGCGCCTGCATGACCCCCGCCCCCCTCAAAGCCGTACCTGCCCCCGCCGAAAGCGACGACCTCTACGAGGTCCGCCGCAAGATCTACCCGCGGGCCGTTACCGGACTGTTCGCCGGCTGGCGCTGGACGCTGGTATGGGCCACGCAGCTGCTGTTCTACGTGCTGCCCTGGCTGACCTGGAACGACCGGCCGGCCGTGCTGTTCGACCTGCTCACCCGGCGCTTCTACATCTTCGGGCTGGTGCTGTATCCGCAGGATTTCATCTACCTGACCGGCCTGCTGATCATCTCGGCGATGTCGCTGTTCCTGTTCACCGCGGTGGCCGGGCGGCTGTGGTGCGGCTACGCCTGCCCGCAGACCGTCTACACCGAAATCTTCATGTGGATCGAGCGCAAGGTCGAGGGTGACCGGCCGGCGCGCATGCGCCTGGACCGCGAAGGCCGCTCGCTGCGCAAGTTCGGCCTGAAGTCGGCCAAGCACCTGCTGTGGATCGCGCTGGCGCTGTGGACCGGCCTGACCTTCGTCAGCTACTTCACGCCGATCCGGTCATTGATCGGGTCCGTGGGCAACCTGACGCTGGGGCCCTGGGAAACCTTCTGGGTCCTGTTCTATAGCTTCGCCACCTACGGCAACGCCGGGTTCATGCGCGAGCAGGTCTGCAAGTACATGTGTCCGTACGCGCGCTTCCAGAGCTCGATGTTCGACCACGACACGATGATCATCACCTACGACAAGGCCCGGGGCGAACCGCGCGGGCCGCGCTCGAAGAAGGCCGATGTGGCCGCGCTCGGGCTGGGCGCCTGCGTGAACTGCAACCTGTGCGTCGAGGTCTGCCCGACCGGCATCGACATCCGCAACGGCCTGCAGTACGAGTGCATCGGCTGCGCCGCCTGCGTGGACGCCTGCGACAAGGTCATGGACCGCATGAACTATCCGCGCGGACTGATCCGATACACCACCCAGAACGGCCTGGCCAACCACTGGACCACGCGCCAGATCATCGCCCATGCGCTGCGCCCGCGGGTGCTGGTCTACACCGGCATCCTGGCGGCCGTCACCATCGCGCTGTTCGCCCACATGCTCACGCGCGTCCCGCTGAAGGTCGACGTGATCCGCGATCGCGGCTCCCTGGGCCGGGAGATCGAAGACGGCATGATCGAAAACGTCTATAGCCTGCAGATCATCAACACCGCCGAAATCAGCCGCAAGTACAAGCTGACGGTATCGGGCATCGAGTCGGCACGCGTCGCCTCCGAGAGCGTGGTCGAGGTGCCCAGTGCCGAAGCGCGGCTGCTGCCGGTGCGCGTGCGGATCGCCGGCGGATCGGCAAAGCCAGGCACCACCAAACTGGTGTTCCAGATCGAGGCCGTCGACGATCCTGCCGTGGCGGTGCGCGAGAAGGCCACGTTCTTCGTGCCACGCTGAACGCGCCGCCGCCGCGCGATCCCACCCGAATGAAACCCCCGCCACAGAACGGATGATGCATCATGGTTGCACTTGTCATGACACCCCCTCCCTGGTACCGCCAGATCTGGCCCTGGCTGCTGATGCTGATGCCCGCAACCGCGCTGTTCGGCGGCATTGCCACCTTCTGGCTGGCCGCCACCACCAACAACGCGCTGGTGGTCGACGACTACTATCGCGAAGGCAAGGCGATCAACCAGCAGCTGGCCCGCGACACCAAGGCGACCCAACTGGGCCTGACCGCCACGCTGACGCGGGCCGCTGACGGCCGTGCGCGCATCGAGCTCGCGGCTGCGCCAGGCACGGCCCTGCCGCCGGCGCTCACCCTGCGGGTCGTGCATGCCACCCGCGCCGAACTCGATCAGCTTCATCAGCTCAACGCCGCCGGCCAGGGCAGCTACGTCGCCGCTGCCGCGCAATTGCCACGTGAGGGTCGCTGGAACCTGATGATCGAGGAGCCCGCCAACACCTGGCGGCTCACCGCGACCGTCACGAGCTTCGATCAGCCCGTCGTCTTCAAGTCGCAACCCTAGAAGCCCGCCGTGACGCACTTCCGGAGAGACCGCTCATGAACAAGCCGATCGGCGATCGCCGCCTGGGGCGATTCATGATGTATGTGCTGTGGCCCGCCTTCGTGATGTCGGCGGTCGCCGAGGGCGTCTTTTTTTCGATGATCGATCCGCACGAACTCACGATCGTCGGCCTGCACCTGGCCGACAGCCGCGAGGCCGCCTACACGGTCGGCTTCTTCCTGTTCTGGGGGCTGTTTTCGATCTGCAGCGGACTGACCTACCTGCTGGCCGGCTCGCCGGGCAGCCGCCGAGCCTGCTGCAGTCACCAGAAGACCGGGCTCACGAGGACAAGGCACTGATCGGGCGCTGACGAGTTGTGGTCATCGGAGATGATCGGGATGGGACTCGATGATTGAGCCGGCCCGCGCCGCGGGCGCGGCCCCTTTCGATGTCGCGATCGTCGGCTACGGCCCGGTGGGCGCGACACTGGCGAACCAGCTCGGCCAGGCGGGCTGGCGGGTCGCGGTGCTGGAGCGCGAACAGCGGATCCATCCGCTGCCCCGCGCGATCCACTTCGATGGCGAAGTCATGCGGGTGTTCCAGGGCATCGGCCTGGGCGACGCGGTGCAGGCGGTCACCCGCCCCGGCATCAAGGGCATGCACTTCGTCAATGCCCACGACCAGTTGCTGCTGGTGCGCGGCGGCACTGCCGCGCTGGGCCCGCACGGATGCGCCAACAACCACTATTTCCATCAGCCCGAACTCGAGGCGGTATTGCGCCAGGGCGTCGCGCGCTTCCCCAATGTGACCGTGTTCGAAGGCCATGACGTGGTCGGCATCGACGAGTCGGCAAGCGGCCACGCCAAGCTCGCGCTCGAAACCGGCACCGGCGCGCCGGCCGGCACGCTGCGCGCGCGCTACGTGGTGGGCTGCGACGGCGCGCGCTCGATCGTGCGCCGTGTGCTGGGCTCCACGATGGAAGACCTGGGACTGCACCAGCCCTGGCTGGTCTTCGACGCGCTGTTGCGACGCGAGGTCGCGCTGCCCGACTACACGGTTCAGCACTGCGATCCGCGCCGCCCGATGACCAGCTGCAACGTGACCGGCCGGCGCCGGCGCTGGGAGATCATGCTGATGCCCGGCGATGACCCCGACACCATCGCCCGACCCGAACACGTCTGGCCGATGCTCGCCCGCTGGATCGGCCCGCAGGATGCCGATCTCGAGCGCTGCGTGGTCTACACCTTCCATTCGGTGATCGCGCACGGCTGGCGGCGCGCTCGCCTGATGATCGCTGGCGATGCCGCCCACCAGACGCCGCCCTTCCTGGGCCAGGGCATGTGCGCCGGCATCCGGGATGTCGCCAACCTGGCCTGGAAGCTCGACGCGGTCCTGCATGGGCGCATCGACGACAGCCTGCTGGACACCTACGAGTCCGAACGCGAGCCGCACGCGCGGGCCTTCATCGAACTGGCCGTGCGCCTGGGCGACGTGATCCAGGCCACCGATCCGGCGGTGGTCGAGCGGCGCGACCGCGAGTTCCTGCAGGGCGAGACCCGAATCTTCGAGTTTCCGGCGCCGCGCCTCGGCCCGGGTTGGCACAGCGGGGCCGGCGTGGCCGGCACGGTGTTCCCGCAACCGCGCCTGGCCGATGGCCGCCTGCTCGACGAGCGCGTGGGCAGCCGGTTCGCGCTGTTCGGCACGCCGGCTGCCATGGCCGCGGCCATGGCCGACCCGCGCTGGCAGCGCGACGATGTCGCGCTGCTCACCCCAGCCGAAATCGGCGAACCGCTGCGAGGCTGGCTCGCCGGACAGCGGGCGGCGGCGGCACTGCTGCGGCCCGACCGATACCTGGCCGACCGGGTGGACGGCCCCGAAGCGCTCGATCGGCTGGCCGCGCGCCTGCCCGGCACCCACTCGCAGCGCCCGGACGCCTGAGAGTTCCTCCAACATCGCGCCCGAAGGGCCCCGAGCCCCGCTCCGCCCGCCTGCTGAGCGCATCGGGGCGCACGCGAAGCCGTTGACTGGCGCCATGCTCGAGATTCTCTACCGCGACGAACACCTGATCGCCATCGACAAGCCCGCCGGCCTGCTGGTCCACCGCAGCGACATCGACCGGCACGAAACCCGCTTCGCGGTGCAGTTGCTGCGCGACCAGATCGGCCGGCGCGTCCAGCCGGTCCACCGGCTGGACAAGGGCACCTCGGGAGTGCTGCTGTTCGCCTTCGACACCGACACCACGCGCCTGCTCGGCCAAGCCTTCGAAGGCAACGCAGTGGGCAAGTCGTATCGAGCGGTGGTGCGCGGCTGGCCGCCGCTGTCCGGGCGCATCGACCACCCGCTCACGCGCGATGACGATGAAGCGGGCGCGCTCGCGCAGGCGCGCCCGAGCCAGCAGGCGGTCACCGACTACCGCCGCCTGGCCACCATCGAACTGCCGAACGCGGTCGAGCGCTACCCGAGCTCCCGCTACGCGCTGATGGCGCTGATGCCGCTCACGGGCAGGCGCCATCAGCTGCGCCGCCACCTGAAACACATCGCGCATCCGATCATCGGCGACGCGACCCACGGCAAGGGCGTTCACAACCGCTTCTTCCAGCAGGCGTTCGCCTGCCATCGGCTGCTGCTGGCCTGCACGGCATTGCGGCTGCGGCATCCGGTGCATGGCGCGCCGCTGGAGATCCGTGCGCCCTTGAGCGGGGAATTTGCGGCGCTGCTCGAACGATTCGGATGGGACGAGGCGGCGCGGGCGCCGGACTGACCCGCCATCGGCGGGTTCCGGCATCGATCCGGCCTCAAACAGGCCTCAAACCAGCCTCAATCAGGCTCGAGCCGATCGCGCCGGGCCAGCAACGGAAACACCCGCCACCACAACGCGACCACCGCCAGGGTACCCACCCCGCCCAGCACCACCGCCGGCACCGCCCCCAGCCAGGCGGCCAGCAGGCCCGATTCGAACTCGCCGATCTGGTTGGAGGCGCCGACGAAGAGGGAGTTGACCGCGCCTACGCGCCCGCGCATCTCGTCGGGCGTTTCGAGCTGCATCAGCGAGACGCGGATCACCACGCTGACCATGTCGGCCGCTCCCATCACCACCAGCGCGCCCAGCGACACGGGCAGCCAGTGCGACAGTCCGAAGACGATGGTGCCCGCGCCGAAGGCCGCCACCGCGCCCAGCAGCAGCGGTCCGACCCGGCGCTGCAGCGGATGGCGCGCCAGCCAGAGCGCGACGGCCAGCGCACCCACCGCCGGCGCCGAGCGCAGCAGGCCCAGGCCCCAAGGGCCGGTGTGCAGGATGTCCTTGGCATAGATCGGCAGCAGTGCCGTCGCGCCGCCCAGCAGCACTGCGAACAGGTCCAGCGACACCGCGCCGAGCAGCACCGGATGGCGGCGGATGAACACCATGCCGGCCAGCAGGTACTCGACCGAGATCTTGGGGCGGGCCGCCGCGCGCGGCCGGGTCTGGATCCGGCTGAGCAGCAGCAGCGACACGAGGAACAGCGTGCCCGAGCTTAGGTACACCGTGTGCGGCCCGGCCACGTACAGGAACCCGCCGAGCGCCGGACCACCGATGGTGGCCGCCTGATGGGCACTGGACCCGAGCGCCACCGCACGCGACAGCAGGTGGGACGGCACCAGCGAAGGCAGCATGGCCTGCCCCGCCGGCATCTCGAACGCGCCCACGATGCCCAGCAGGAACACCAGCCCATACAGCAGCGACTGGTCCAGCCGTCCCGTCAGACTGGCCACCGCCAGGCTCAGTGCGGCGCCGCCCTGCACCAGCCGGCAGAGCATCAGGATCCTGCGCCGGTCGTACCGGTCGACGATCGGTCCCACCACCATGATCAGCAGCAGCGCTGGCGCGAACTGGAACAGCCCGACCAGACCCAGCGCCAGCGCGCTGCCGGTGATCTCGTACATCTGCCAGCCCACCGCGACCACCTGGATTTGCGTCGCGATGGTGGTGGCCACCCGCGAGAGCCAGTAGCGCCGATAGTCGGGCAGCGAGAGCGGATTGGCGATCCGCTCGGCGGCGCCGGCGTCAAGCGTCATGGCTGCGCGGCACGCGTGACGATCATTGCTGGCGCAGCGCCGCCTTCAGTTCGCCGCCGGAATCCACGACCTGGTCGTCGTCCAGATCCACCACCACCGAATGCAGCACGCCGGTGAACGGGAACGGCGCCGCGAACTCACCCACCGACGGCTTGGGCGCCTGCCCCACCTCCAGGCCGATGAACGAGGCCTGGGCCCGATAGGTCTGGGGCAGCACCACGCTGCCGCAGGCCTTGCCATTGATGTACAGCGTGCCCTCGCCCCTGAACTCGCCGGTCTTCTTCATCACGTAGCTCAGCTCGCACGGCCCGCTGGGCACCGGCACGTCGGAACGCACCAGGTAGTGCCGATTGACGAAGTTGTAGTCGTGCACCAGACGGCCGTCCTGCACGTACAGCGCATAACCGCCGCACCAGTCGCCCTGCGCGATCAGCACGCCCTGCGCGCCCCCCGCCGGCACGTCGACCCGCGCGGTGATGCGATACGAGCGGTTGCGGATGTCGGGCGCCGCCGCCTGCGGAATGCGGCCGGTGCCCGGCAGCAGTTCCCAGTGGCGGCGCGAGGCAACGCTGTACGGATTGGAGCTGACGAAGCGGTCCAGCGTGTCGTTCATCGGCAGCACCTGGCAGGTGCCGGCCTCCGAGAACCAGCGCCGTACCATCTCCTGCAGCTTGGCCGGCTGCTCGGCAGCCAGGTCGTGCATCTCGTTGAAGTCGCTGGCCAGGTGATAGAGCTCCCACTGGTCGCCATCGAAGGGCGTGCCCGGACGATGCCAGGTCACCGCCTTCCAGCCGTCGTGCCAGATGCCGCGGTGGCCCAGCATCTCGAAGTACTGGGTCCGCTTGCGGGTGGGCTCGTCGGGCGCGGCGAAGCTGTAGGCCAGGCTGGTGCCCTCGATCGGCTGCTGGGTCACCCCGCCGATCGCCTGCGGCATGGCCACTCCGGTCAGCTCGAGCACCGTGGGCGTGATGTCGCAGACATGGTGGAACTGGTGGCGGATGCCGCCGCGATCCTGGATCGCCTTCGGGTAGTGCACGATCAGCGGATCGCGCACGCCGCCGCCATGGGTGTTCTGCTTGTAGCGCTTCAGCGGCGTGTTGCCCGCCATCGCCCAGCCCAGCGGATAGTTGTTGTTCAGATGGCCCTCGCCAATCTGATCGATGTGCGCGAGGTTCTCGGCCAGCGTGTCGCGAACGCCATTGAAATAGCGCAGCGCGTTCACGGTGCCGAACGGCGAGCCTTCCTGGCTGGCGCCGTTGTCGGAAATCAGCGCGATCACGGTGTTCTCGAGCTTGCCGGCCTGCGCCAGGTAGTTCACCAGCCGGCCGACCTGCAGGTCGGCGTGCTCGAGCATGCCGGCGAAGGCCGCCTGCAGGCGCACCGCGAAGCGCCGCTCGTCGTCGCTCAGTTGATCCCAGGCCTTCACGCCCGGGTTGCGGTCGGGCAGCACGGTCTTGTCCGGCACGATGCCCAGCGCCTTCTGGCGGGCCAGCCGTTCGGTTCGGGTCACATCCCAGCCCTTCTCGAACACCGGCACGTATTTGTCGATGAAGGACTTGGGCGCGTGGTGAGGCGCGTGCTGGGCGCCCAGGCACAGGTAGAGAAAGAACGGCTTGTCGGGCGTGATCGTCTGCTGCTGGCGGATCATGCCGATCGACTGATCGACGATGTCCTCCGACAAGTGATAGCCCTCGCGGTCCGGCGCCGCGATGTGGTGGTTGTCCAGCACCAGTTCGGGATGCCACTGGTTGGTTTCGCCTTCCAGGAAACCGTAGAAGCGGTCGAAGCCGCGCTGCAGCGGCCACTGGTCGTAGGGGCCGGCCGGCGAGGTCTCGAAGGTCGGCGTGAGGTGCCACTTGCCGGTCGCGAAGGTGTTGTAGCCCTGCAGGCGCAGCATTTCGGCCAGCGTGCCGGCGCTCTTGGCAATGCGCCCGCGCATGCCGGGAAAGCCCAGATCCCAGTCGGCCAGCCCGCCCATGCCCACCGAATGATGATTGCGCCCGGTCAGCAGCGCCGCCCGCGTCGGCGAGCACAAGGCGGTGGTGTGGAAGTTGGTGTACCGCAGGCCGCCGGCGGCGAGCGCATCGATGTTCGGCGTCGCGATTTCCGAGCCGTAGCAGCCCAGGTCGGCGAAACCGAGATCGTCGAACACAAGGTAAACCACGTTGGGGGCGCCCGCCGGCGCGCTGGCCGGGGACGGCCAGTGCGGCCGGGACTCATCGGTGGTGTGGCCCACGATGGCGCGGGTGTTCGGTTCGCTCATGTCGTCTCCTCGTTGTCTGCGCGCCACTCATCGGCGGCGCATCGAAATCCCATATGGCCCGTGCTGGCCGTCGGGTCGTTGCCGCTGCGCGCCGCCACACGATACCGATAGCAATAACTCTCGTGGCACAGGTAACTGCCGCCGCGGATGACGCGGCGCGAGCCGCGCGCCGGCCCGGCAGGCGCCCGCGCGGGTGCCGCGCCGTGCTCGATGCCGAACCAGTCGGCGCACCATTCCCAGGTGTTGCCGCACAGGTTGTACAGGCCCAGGCCATTGGGCTCGAAGGCATCGACCGGCGCCGTTCCATAGAAGCCATCGGCGCGGGTATTGTGGCGCGGGAAAACCCCCTGCCAGATGTTGCAGCGGTGCACGCCGCTGGGCGCAAGTTCGTCGCCCCAGGGATAGCGCCGGCCCGCCAGGCCGCCGCGCGCCGCGTACTCCCATTCGGCTTCGGTGGGCAGCCGCTTGCCGGCCCAGCCGCAATACGCCATCGCGTCGTGCCAGCAGACATGGACCACCGGATGATCGAGGCGGGAGTCCAGCGTCGAGCCCGGCCCTTCGGGGCGCGCCCAGCAGGCCCCGCGCACCTCGCGCCACCACGGTGCCTCGAGCACACCGCGTGTCGCCTCGAACTCGTCCGGCAGCAGCCCGGCGAACACAAAGCTCGCCCCCGTCTCCTCGGCCATCGTCACGTACCCGGTGGACTCGACGAAGCGCGCGTATTCGCGATTGCTGACCGCGGTGGCGTCGATCAGGAACGGCGCCAGCGAAACCGCACGAACCGGCGCTTCGCCGTCGCCGGGTTCGCCCTCGTCGGCGTCACTGCCCATCAGGAATTCGCCTCCGGGCAGGCGGACCATGCCGGCGCGGGCGGGCGCGGCCCTGTCGCGGGTGGGCGCGGCACCGTCGCGGGTGGGCGCGGCTCCGTCGCGCGCCGCGCAGCGCCACGTCGCAGTCCCGGTCCTGAGCCCTCCCGCTTGCGCGTGCGAAGGCCCGCAGCAGCCGGGCTCGCCATCGGCGGCCATGCGGGGCTACCGGCTGCGCACCAGGCGCCCCGGGCGGGCGCCGGTGTCACGATCGGAGTGCCGCGTCCTGACCCCGTTCACATACGTCGCGACATAGCCGCTGGCCGGCTGCAGCAGCCGTGCGCCGCCCGCCGGCAGATCACGGTGCAGCGTCAGCGCCCCGAGCGACAGCCGGGCCATGTCGATCACATTGACGTCGGCCCGCTTGCCCACTTCCAGCGAGCCGCGATCGTGCAGGCCGAAGAGCTGCGCATTGCGCTGGGTCTGGCGGTGGACCACGCGTTCGAGCGGCAGGCGCGGCCCGCGCCGGCGATCGCGCACCCAGTGGGTCAGCAGGAAGGTCGGCGCGACCGCGTCGAAGATCACGCTGACATGCGCGCCGGCATCGCTCAGCCCGCTGACGGTGAGATCGTTCATCTGCATCTCGTGCAGCGCGTCGTGGTTGTACTCGCTGTAGTTGGTGAAGAAGCGCACCACGAAATCGCGCCCCTCTCCGCCGACCAGGAAGTCGTACAGGAACGCCTCTTCGGGCTGGCCGGCGGCCGCGGCCAGTGCCGCGAACGAGCGGCTGGCCGCAGGCTCGCAATCGTCGATGTCGGCGAGCGCGAAGGTCTGGGGATAGTTGGCGCGTGCGAACGCCACGACGTTCTCCATCTTGCCGGGCAGCTCGTGCGCCACGTTCGACTCGGCCAGGATCGCCGCCTTCACCTCGGGGCGGCGCAGCTGCTCGAGGCGCCGGGCAATCGGCAGCTCGCGCAAGGCCAGGTAGCTGGGGCGGCGCATGAAGCTGTGATAGGTGTCCAGGCTCATCACGATCGCGGTCGGGCGCACGCCCACCTGCGGATAAAGCTGCGCGCCGTCGCGATTGAGGACGGCGACCCGCTCGAGCACCTCGCGCCACAGGTCCTTCCATTCGTCGACCTGCATCAGCGTGAACGTGAGCGGGCGACCGCTCTCGCGCGACAGCCGGGCCATCAGTTCGACCTCCGAGAGCAGCGAATGGCGCTCGCCGCCGAGTTGCGGCGCGCTGCCGATCGTGCTCGACGGGATCATCTGGAACACGCCCCGGCCCGCGCGCTTCAACGCACCGGCCAGCGCGAGCACCTCGTCGTCGGCAGCGAAGGTGCCGGGCACCGGTTCGCCGCGCACCGCGCGATGCCCCAGGATGCGCGAGGTCGAGAAGCCCAGCGCGCCAGCCTGCACGCCCTCGGTGACCAATGCCGCCATGGCGCGCAGGTCGTCGGCGCTGGCCGCCCGATTGCTGCGCCCGCGCTCGCCCATCACGTAATTGCGCACCGGGCCGTGGGCCATCAGCGAGCCCACGTCCAGCGCGTACTCGCGGCTCGCCAGGTAGTCGAGGTACTCGGGATAGGACGTCCAGGCGCCCCAGGGCATGCCTTCGTGCAGCGCGGTGCCGGGAATGTCTTCGACGCCTTCCATCAGCTCGATCAGGGTGACTTCATCGCCCGGCGCCACCGGGGCGAAGCCGACCCCGCAATTGCCCATCACCACCGTGCCCACGCCGTGACTGGCCGACGGTTCCATCGCGCCATCCCAGGTCACCTGGCCGTCGTAGTGGGTGTGGATGTCGACCCAGGCCGGCGTCACCAGGGCGCCGCCCGCATCGAGGGTCTCGCGGGCCGCGCCGGTGATGCGCCCGCCGACCGCGGCGATTCGCCCGCCGGCGATGGCCAGGTCGCCGGTTACCGCGGGCCCGCCCAGGCCATCGACCAGGGTGGCGCCTTTGATCAGCGTGTCATACATGTCGTCGTGCTTTCAGTGACCGGTCCGCTCCACGGGGGCAGCGCCGGGCCCGTGGCCGGGCGAGCGCTTATGATGGACGCATTGCCCCCGGCCGGGCTTGCGGCTTGCTGCGCGTCCGGACCATTTTCGAGACACCATGGATTGCACCGACTCACTGCGTTCGACGATCGCCCGCCATCTCGCGGGATTTTCAGTCAACCGGGCCGATGACACCGGCGTGCGAGCCGCGGCCGTGGCGGTGGCGGTCACCGACGAGTGCTTCGGCGCCGATCTCGAAGGCATGCCCCGGCATGCCGAACGGCGCCCGGGCGCGGCGCTGATCCTCACCCGGCGCTCCTCCAAGCTGCGCAGCCACCCCGGCCAGTGGGCCCTGCCGGGGGGGCGCATCGATCCGGGCGAGACGCCCGAGCAGACCGCGCTGCGCGAGATGCGCGAAGAGATCGGCCTCGACCTGGAAGAAGGCGCCGTGCTCGGGCGCCTGGACGACTTCATTACCCGGTCCGGATTCATCATGACGCCGGTGGTGATCTGGGCCGGCGGCGGCCGCGAGTTCGTCGCCAACGCCGACGAGGTGGACTCCATCCACCGCATTCCGGTGACCGAATTCCTGCGCAGCGACGCGCCCATGCTCGAACCCACCGCCGACGGCGGCGCGCCCGTGCTGCGCATGCCGGTGGGCTCGACCTGGATCGCGGCGCCCACCGCTGCCATCTTGTTTCAGTTCCGCGAAGTCTGCCTGCTCGGCAAGGACGTGCGGGTCGCCCACTACGAGCAGCCCGGGTTCGCCTGGCGCTGATCGCCGGATCAGCCGCCCGATCCCGGCCCCGACCCCAGTGCGGTGCTCGGACGCATCCCGATGCATTCGATCTTCACGGTCACGTCCCGCGCACGCACTGCCAGGTCTTCGGTTTCCAGGCGCACCCCGGCATCGACCGCACGCATCGTCATGCCGTTCACATCCAGGAACAGCCGCACCACCTCCGGCTTGATCGCGAAATTCACGTTCTGCGCGATGTCGCCGCCGATCGTCGCCGCGGTGCGCAGCGCGTTCAGCTTGCTGACAACCAGCCCGACCAGATTGCCGCTCTTATCGAGCAGCGGGCCGCCGCTGTTGCCGGGCTGTACCGGCGCCGACACCTGGATCTGGCCCGGATCGTTGCCGATGCCCGCCAGCGAATTGACGATGCCGGTGGTCACGATGATGTCGTTGCCCAGCAGGCCGGCCAGGGGGAAGCCGGCGACCATGATCGACTCGCCGGTGATGGGCGTGCGCCGCAGCGCCAGCGCGCCACGACCGCGCGGGGCCACCGGCGCGGCCTCGAGCAGCGCCAGGTCGTTTCGGCTGTCCTGGGCGATCGCGCGGGCCGCGTGCCGCTGACCGTCCTGCACCACCTGCAGCTGGGTGCAGCCAGCCACGACATGCGCATTGGTGAGCACCCGCCCCGCGCTGAGCACCACGCCGCTGCCCGAACTCGGACGGCTGGCGCAGACCAGGCTGTGCACCTGGGCGGCCACCGTGCCCTGGGCAATCGGGTTGGGCGTGGGACTCGTGACCTGGGCGAAGTTCTGGCGCTCCGAAATCTGACGGTCGCTGTAGGTGGCTCGGCCGATCGGTCGCACCTGGTTGCGCGCGCAGTCGTATTCGGACTGCACACCGACCGCCGCGGCCCGTTCGGTCTGGGCGCGACGCTCGGACAGGACCGTGACCGTCCACACCCGCACCAGCTGCCCGCTGCTGCTGGCCGAGGGCAGGTGCACATAGACCAGATTGGGTTCGGCGTCGGGCGCCGCGTTCGCGGTGGTGCCGATCACTCGCCAGCCTTTGCCGGTCAGGTCGGCCGTCAGGCGCTGCCGGACCTGCGCGTCGGCCAGGCTGCCGGCCACTGGACGCGATGTGGTGGCCGGCGGGTTGGTCGCGCCGGGACCACCTGGCGCCCCCGTGGTCGCGCAGCCGGACAGCACCAGCATCGCCACCGCGCCGACCGCCAGCGACCCAATGGCGGATCGCCCGCTCGCAAGCGGCTCATCGGCCAGCGGCCCCCTGGTTCGATTCCTGGACATCATCGCCCTCCACCCACATCGAGCACCGCGCCGGTGACGTAACCAGCCTCGGGCGAACACAACCAGACGATCGACTGGGCGACCTCGTCTGCGGATCCCGCGCGGCGCATCGGCACCTGGCCCAGCAGGCGCTCGACGCGTCCGGCGTCACCGCCGCTGGCATGGATCTCGGTGAGGATCAGTCCGGGACGCACCGCGTTGACGCGGATGCCCTCGGTGGCGACCTCCTTGGCGAGCCCCACCGTCATGGTGTCGATCGCCCCCTTGCTGGCCGCATAGTCGACATACTCGGCGGGCGAGCCGAGCCGAGCCGCCACGGACGACAGATTGACGATCGCACCGCCGCGCCCGCCGTGGCGGCTGGACATGCGCCTGACCGCCTCGCGGGCGCACAGGAAACTGCCGATCACGTTGGTGCGAAAGACGCGTTCGATCCGGGCCAGATCGAACGCATCGACCCGGGCCGCCGGCGCGACGATGCCGGCGTTGTTCACCAGCGCACCGAGCCGCCCGCCTTGCGCATCGAGCGTGCCAAACATCGCGAGCACGTCTTGCTCGCGCCCGACATCGGCCTGCACCGCGCTGGCGCGCCCGCCCGCGGCCACGATCGAGCTCACCACCTGGTCGGCGGCCTGCCGGTCGTGGCGGTAGCTGAGCATCACCCGCCAGCCGCCCCGTGCCGCCAGCTGAGCCGTGGCAGCGCCGATCCCCCGGCTGCCGCCGGTGATCAGCATCACCGCCTCATCGTCGTTCTGGGTCATCCCAACGCATCCGTCCGTGAAGCCGCCCCGATCGCCTGGTCAGGACAGCGGATTGAAACTGAATACCGCCATGATGGCTCCCTGGCGGGCCTGCAGCGCAACGATCTGGCCCGGCGCGGGAAACACGCCGCTGGCCGCGGTGATATTGACCTGATGGGTGACCAGCATCGGGTTGCTGGCTCCGCGATATGCGGCCACCAGCGCCCATACCGGTTCGGTGTGCCGGGCGCGTTCGTCGCCGCGGGCGTCGAAGAAGGAGTTCAGCGGGGTCCACACGGCGTGCTCGCCGAACGCCAGCTGCGCCGTGTCGCGGCAGCGGCACCACTGGCTCGAGCGCACGTCGTCCAGCGGCACCCGGGCTCGGCGCAATGCGTCGCCGATCGCCAGCGCCTGCGCGCGTCCCTGCTCGGACAGGTTGCGCTGGCTGGCGCAGTCGTCCAGCCGATAGCCTGGCGGATCGCCCAGGCCAGGCTGCGTCGCGGCGTGGCGCATCATCAGCACGTGCCCGCCGCCCGCCAGCATGACCGCGGCCTGGGCCATCGACAGCATCGGCACCTCGCCGGCCCGCTGCGGGCGTGCCGGACCGGCAACCAGCGCGCTCGCCGCGACCGTACCGAGCACCAGGCGCCGCCTCAGGGTTTGCCGTGACCACGCCCCTGAAGGCGGCCCGCTGCTCTCGGGAGCAGGCTTCTCCACCTCAGCCGGCCTCCCGCCAGCGGTCGATCGCCCGGCGCTCGCGCTTGGTCGGCCGCCCGCCGTCGATCGATTGCGCGGGTTCGGGCGCCAGCGCCTTCTGGGCCTGGGCCTGCACCCGAAGGCGGATCGAGTCGGGGGTTTCCTGGTAGAGCGCCTGAGCCACCGGCGCGGCCGCGCGCACGCCAGAGACCCCCTGCACGACGACCGTGCGCGGCGTTTCCGACGTGCGCAGGGTGATCACATCGCCGACATGCACCGCACGCGAAGGCTTGACCCGCACCTCGCCCACCAGCACGCGTCCGGCGTCGATCGCATCCTGTGCCAGGCCGCGGGTCTTGAAGAAGCGCGCTGCCCACAGCCACTTGTCGATGCGCACATCGTTCATCAGCGGCCCTCCAGATGGCCCATATCGGTCGTGTTGCGCCCAGGCATCCAGTGTCCCTCGAAATCGATCCGTCGGTGCGACGCGAGGTCCACCAGACGCACTTCGGCAGCCGCGCCCGGACCCGGCCGGCCGGTCACGGCCGGGATGTGTCGTTTGGCATCGCTCGCATCGGGCGTGATCGTCGATTTTAGGCATACTTCGGCGCGATCGACGCCGCGCGCGGATTTTCCGTGCCGCCGTCCCAGGCCGCGATCGCCAGGAGAACGACCATGCTGAAAATCTGGGGTCGCGCCACGTCCTCGAACGTGCAGAAAGTCACCTGGCTGGCCGAAGAAATCGGCCTGCCCTACGAACGCATCGACATCGGCGGCCCTTTCGGGGGCAACCAGGAACCGGCGTATCGCGCGATGAATCCCAACGGCCTGGTGCCCACGATCCAGGACGGCGACTTCACGCTTTGGGAATCCAACAGCATCTGCCGCTATCTGGCCAACCGCCACTCGGCGCATGTCTGGTATCCGACCGAGTTCAGGGCGCGCGCCGATGTCGAACGCTGGATGGACTGGAGCACCTCGATGCTCGGCCCGGCGGCCTTCGACGGCTTCTGGGGCCTGATCCGCACGCCGCAGGCCGATCGCAAGCCGGCCGCCATCCGCGCCAGCGGCGAAAGGACCGACAAGGCGCTCGGCGTGCTTGACGCCCTGCTGGCCAACCGTCCCTGGATCGCGGGCGATCATCCGTCCCTGGCCGAGATCACGCTGGGCATCCACACCTACCGGTGGCGCAATCTGCCCTGGGCGCAGGCCGGCCATACGCCCGCCGCCCTGCCCAATGTCGTGCGCTGGTACGAGCAGCTCGCCGCGCGCCCCGCCTATCGCAAGATCGTGATGATCCCGATCACCTGAGAGGCGCCGGTCACAAGCCGCGAAACTGGCCTGCGTACTGGCGGCTCACCGGCAGTTTCACCTCGCGGCCGCCGGCCCGCTCGCGCAGGTGGACGAACTGCCGGCCGGTGATGTCGCGCCGGATGGTGTCGATCGCGTCCACGCGGACCACCGTCGAACGATGGATCTGCACGAAGCGGTCCGGGTCCAGCGCCGCGAGCAGCTCCGACAGCGGCGTGCGCACCAGAGCCGTCGAGTCGCGGGTGATTACCGCCACGTACTTGTCCTGGGCTTCCAGGTAGAGCACTTCGTCGACCGGGATCTGCCGGATCACATCGCCCAGGCTGGCGCGGATGAATCGCAGCCGGGTGCCCGCGGCATCGAGCCGGCCGGGCAGCTGCCCTGCCAGGGCCTGCATCAGCTGCTGCAGCGCCGGCAGTTGCCCGAGTTCCGCGGCGCTGGCGAGTGGCGCTTCGCCGGCGCGCACGTCGGCCTCAGCCGCGCCGGCCACTGCTGATCGCGCTCGTTCACGCTGCGCGAGGCGATCGCGGACGCGGGCCACACAGCGCTCCAGCCGTTCTTCGCTGACCGGTTTGAGAAGGTAGTCGGCCGCGGCCGACTCGAAGGCATCGATCGCATACTGATCGTAGGCGGTGACGAAAACGACCAAGGGCGCGTAACCGGTTTCGGCATCGGTCGACAGCGCACCTTCCCCCTGCGCGGCGTGGCCGCCCGCTCCTTGCGCCAGCGCCTGCGCCACTTCGAGGCCGCTCTTGCGCGGCATCCGGATGTCCAGGAACACCACATCGGGCCGATGCGCGCGGATCGCCGCCAGGGCGGCCTCGCCGTCGGGCGCGATCGCGGCCACCCGCAGATCCGGCCAGACTTTGTCCAGCAGTTCGGCCAGCGTCTCGGCCAGAAGGGTCTCGTCTTCGGCAATCACGGCGGTGGTCATGTGGGCACCCTCTCGGGGGTCGACTGCAGGGTGGTCCGATCTTGCGCCGACGCGGGCAGATGCAGGCGCACCCGGGTTCCTTCGGGCAGGCTCTCCAGCGTCAGTGTTGCCTGCGCGCCCAGGGTCAGGCGCAGCCGTTCGCGCAGGTTGGCCAGGCCGGTGCCGCCCCGATCGCCGCGGGCGGGCCCGGCGTCGTCAAACGCGGCCCCGGTGTTGATCACGTCGACCTCCCAGCCGGCGCCCGCGCGGCGCGCCTCGATGCGGATCTCGCCACCCTGCGACGCCGGCTCGATGCCATGCTTGATTGCATTCTCGACCAGCGTTTGCAGGGCTGCCGGTGGAATCGCCACCTCGCCCGCCTCCACAGGCACCTGCCAGGCGACGCGCAGGCGCGCGCCCAGGCGCAACTGCATCACCGCCAGATAACCGCGCACCGACGCGATTTCGTCATCGAGCGTCACCAGGGTCAACGCCATGTTGCGCGAGGACGCCCGCAGGTAATCGATCAGCGAGTCGATCATGCCCTGCGCCGCCCGCGCATCGCGCCCGACCAGCGCGCGCACGTGGGCCAGCGTGTTGAACAGGAAGTGCGGTTCGATCTGGGCGTTCAGCAGCGCCAGGCGCGCTGCGATGGCTTCGTGGTCGGCCCGGATGCGATCGCCCTTCTCGCGTTCGGCGGCGAGCTGGCGCGCCCGATAGCGGCTGACCGCGGTCAGCATCACGATCATCACCAGCGCCGAGATCAGCGGGAATGTGATCAGCCCGCCCCAGCGGCGCTGCAAGATGGACAGGACCAGCTGCGGATCGCGGTTCAGCGCCAGCATCCCCAGCGTGAAGCCGATCCAGCTGCCGACCACCACCACGGTGGTCACGTAGACCAGCCGCACGCGCATCGGCAGCCCGAACATCTCGATCTTCAGCGTGTTGCCCAGCGCCCAGAACAGGAAGTGCACCGACAGGCCGATCCCCTGGCTGATAACGACATTGTTGACCACTCCGCCGGTCGGTCCGGTCAGTACCAGCGACAGGATCAGGCCGATCACGGTGTTGATCAGCAGGGTCCAGGCCCAGGGCGCCCAGGGCGGCCCTTCATGGTTCTTGGTCCAGGCGGTGGACAGCGACCGGTACAGGGTGCGGATCAGGCTGCGTTCGGACATCGCCGCAGTGTAATCGGCGCCGGCCGCTCCGGAGCGTCCGCGCGCCGTGGTGACCGGCCCCCCCCTCATTGCGCGAGGCTGGCGACGAATTGCGGGGCGCTCGTGAAAAGCAGCGTGTGCAGGACCCGGCCCGGTGAGACCGCTGCCAGCAGGCCGGCCACGGCGAGGCTGCCGAAGGTCGCGCGCATCCAGCGCTGATGCGCCACGATCTTTCGCTGGCGCGCCAGGTGCACCGCAAAGGTCAGCGACACCAGCGTGAAGAGCGACAGCCCGTGGATGAAGCTGAAGCCGTCCAGCCATGCCGAGCCCAGGCGTCCCTTGATCCAGAACGACGAGATCGCAGTCATTGCCATCGCGACAACCCAGGCGTAGCCCACGCCGCGATGGCGCTGCCCGAAGCGCGGCGCCACCAGTTGCCAGGCCCCCAGCGCGACGGACACGAGTGCCGCGACCAGGTGGATGGTCATCGGCAAGGACAGGGCGGGAGTGGCAAGGGGCAGGCTGTTCATGGCGGGCATCCGTAGATCGGTCGATGCCTGGCACTGTGCCGGTCTGCGCGCGAGCCGCCCCGCAGTTGCGACGAGCAGCCCGCTCAGCGTCGCGGAACGCGGCAATCGGTCGCCAATGAAGAGGAAGGTGCCGCGCAAGCCGCTTCCGCGCAGCCCACTGGGCGGGGGGGGGGGGTGCCCCCCGCACCGTACTAGCGCGGCAGCGTCGAGCGGCCCATCAGGAAGGTGTCGACCGAGCGCGCGCACTGGCGCCCTTCGCGAATCGCCCAGACCACCAGCGACTGGCCGCGGCGCATGTCGCCAGCAGCGAAGACCTTGGGCACGTTGGTGTAGTAGCTCTTATCGCCTTCGGTGTCGGCCCGGGCGTTGCCGCGGGCATCCTTGTCGACGCCGAAATCGGCGAGGACCGAGGCCACCGGCGAGACGAAGCCCATGGCGAACAGCACAAGGTCGGCAGGAAGTTCGAACTCGGAACCCGGCACCTCGCCCATGCGCATCTGCCCGGTCGCCGGATCGCGGGTCCACTCGACTCGCGCGCCGACCAGCGCCTTGACATTGCCCTTGCCGTCATCCTTGAAGTACTTGGTCGTCACCGACCAGTCGCGCTCGCAGCCCTCTTCGTGGGATGACGAGGTGCGCATCTTGACCGGCCAGTAAGGCCAGGTCAGCGCCTTGTTCTCCTGCTCGGGCGGCTGCGGCATCAGCTCGAACTGGGTGACCGAGGCCGCGCCATGGCGATTGCTGGTCCCCACGCAGTCCGACCCGGTGTCGCCCCCGCCGATCACCACCACATGCTTGCCGGTGGCCTTGAGCTGGCCCGGGACCTTGTCGCCGGCCACCACCTTGTTCTGCAGCGGCAGGAACTCCATCGCGTAATGGATGCCCGCCAGTTCGCGCCCGGGCACCGGCAGGTCGCGCGCCAGTTCGGCGCCGCCGGTCAGCACCACCGCATCGAACTGTTCGTCGAGCTGGCGGGGCGAAATCCGCTCCTTGGCCCAGTTGGTCACGCCAGATCCCGTGGCGGTGTCGCCCACGAAGACCCCGGTCCGAAAGGTCACCCCTTCGGCCTGCATCTGCTCGACGCGGCGATCGATGTGAGTCTTTTCCATCTTGAAGTCGGGAATGCCATAGCGCAGCAGCCCGCCGACCCGGTCGTTCTTCTCGAACACCGTCACCGCATGTCCTGCCCGGGCCAGCTGCTGGGCACAGGCCAGCCCGGCCGGCCCGGACCCCACCACCGCGATCTTCTTGCCGGTCTTGACCGCGGGCGGCTGCGGCAGCACCCAGCCCATCTCCCAGCCCTTGTCGATGATCGCGTGCTCGATCGACTTGATGCCCACGGGGTCGCTGTTGATGTTCAGCGTGCACGCGGCCTCGCAGGGCGCCGGGCAGATTCGTCCGGTGAACTCGGGAAAGTTGTTGGTCGAGTGCAGGGTCTCGAGCGCGGCCTGCCACTGGCCGTTGTAGACCAGGTCGTTCCAGTCGGGAATGATGTTGTTCACCGGGCAGCCGTTCTGGCAGAACGGAATGCCGCAGTCCATGCAGCGGGCGCCCTGCTGGGACGCCTGCTGGTCCGTCAGGTGCATGACGAACTCTTTGTAATGATTGACGCGCGAACGGCTGTCTTCGGCTGCTTCCTGCAGGCGCTGGAACTCGATGAATCCGGTGACTTTACCCATCTTCTAGCCTTCTGTTTCCCGATATCCGAGGTCGATTCGTGTCGTTGGCGCACCGGCCCCGCGCCGGCGCGCCACGGGGCTCAGGCCGCAGCCCGCTCCTGCTGCATCTTCAGTTGACGGGCCGCGTGCATCTCGCCCAGCGCACGCTTGTACTCGGCCGGGAACACCTTGACGAAGCGCGTGCGCGCCACATCCCAGCCATCGAGAATGGCGCGCGCCTTCTCGCTGCCGGTGAACTTGAAGTGCCGCTCGATCAGGGTCTTCAGCACGATCTCGTCGCACTCGCCGCGATGCCAGGTGGCGGGATCGGTCTGTACCAGCTGCTCGGCGGTGGACAACACCGGCTCGAGCGTGACCATCGCCAGATTGCAGCGCCGCTCGAAGGCATGGTCGGCATCGTAGACATACGCGATACCGCCCGACATGCCGGCGGCGAAATTGCGCCCGGTCTCGCCCAGCACGACCACCGTGCCGCCGGTCATGTATTCGCAGCCGTGATCGCCGGTGCCTTCGACCACCGCGGTGCCGCCGGAGTTGCGCACGCAGAAGCGCTCGCCGGCCACCCCCGAGATGAAGGCCTCGCCTTCGATCGCGCCGTACATCACGGTGTTGCCGACGATGATGTTCTCGTCGGCCTTGCCGCGGAAATCGTTGGTCGGACGCACGATGATGCGCCCGCCCGACAGGCCCTTGCCGACGTAGTCGTTGCCCTCGCCGACCAGGTCGAGCGTGATGCCGCGCGACAGGAAGGCGCCGAAGCTCTGGCCCGCCGTGCCGTTGAACTGCACGTGGATGGTGTCGTCCGGCAGGCCATCGTGGCCGTACTTCAGCGCGACCGCGCCCGACAGCATGGTGCCGGCGGTTCGGTTCACATTGCGGATCGGCAGAATGAACGACACCTTCTCGCGCCGCTCGATCGCCGGCCGGGCCAGTTCGATCAGCTTGTGGTCCAGCGCGCCGGCCAGTCCGTGGTCCTGTTCGGCGACACAGCGGCGCGGCTGCGAGGCCGGCACCGTCGGCGCATGGAAGACGCGCGAAAAATCGAGCCCGCGGGCTTTCCAGTGTTCGACGCCGCGCCGGGTATCGAGCAGGTCGACCCGGCCGATCAGGTCGTCGAAGCGGCGCACGCCCAGGCTGGCCATCAGCTCGCGCACTTCTTCGGCAACGAAGAAGAAGAAATTCACCACGTGCTCGGGCTTGCCCTGGAAGCGCTGGCGCAGCACCGGATCCTGTGTGGCCACGCCGACCGGGCAGGTGTTCAGGTGGCACTTGCGCATCATGATGCAGCCCTCGACCACCAGCGGTGCGGTCGCGAAGCCGAACTCGTCGGCGCCCAGCAGCGCGCCGATCACCACGTCGCGCCCGGTCTTCATCTGGCCGTCGGCCTGCACGATGATGCGCCCGCGCAGCTGGTTCATCACCAGCGTCTGCTGGGTCTCGGCCAGGCCGAGTTCCCAGGGCGTGCCGGCATGCTTGATCGACGACAGCGGCGAGGCGCCGGTGCCGCCGTCGTGGCCGGCGATGACGACGTGATCGGCCTTGGCCTTGGAGACCCCCGCAGCCACCGTGCCCACGCCCACTTCGGACACCAGCTTGACCGAGATCGAGGCCCGGTCGTTGGCGTTCTTCAGGTCGTGGATCAGCTGCGCCAGGTCTTCGATCGAATAGATGTCGTGGTGCGGCGGCGGCGAAATCAGGCCCACGCCGGGCACCGAGAAGCGCAGCATGCCGATGTAGTCGGACACCTTGTGGCCGGGCAGCTGGCCGCCCTCGCCGGGCTTGGCGCCCTGCGCCATCTTGATCTGGATCTGGTCGGCGCTGGCCAGGTACTCGGCGGTGACGCCGAAGCGGCCCGAGGCCACCTGCTTGATGCGCGAGCGCAGCGAATCGCCGGCCTTCAGCGGGATGTCGACTTCGATGCGGTCGGCACCGATCACCTTGCCGACCGTGTCGCCATCCTTGATCACCGAATGCCCGGCCCGCAGCTCGCTGCGATAACGCATCGGATCTTCGCCGCCTTCGCCGGTGTTGCTCTTGCCGCCGATGCGGTTCATCGCGATGGCCAGCGTGCTGTGCGCCTCGGTGGAGATCGAGCCCAGCGACATCGCGCCGGTGGCGAAGCGCTTGACGATCTCCTTGGCCGGTTCGACCTCGTCGATCGGCACCGGGGTGCAGGCATCGGTGCGGAACTCGAACAGGCCGCGCAGCGTCATGTGACGCTCGCTCTGGTCGTTGATCAGGCGCGCGTACTCCTTGTACGAACCGTAGCTGTTCGCCTTGGTCGAGTGCTGCAGCTTGGCGATGGTGTCGGGCGTCCACATATGCGTTTCGCCGCGGATGCGGTAGGCGTACTCGCCCCCAGCATCCAGCGTGTGCGCCATCACCGGATCGTCGCTGAAGGCCGTCTGATGCAGCCGGATGGCCTCTTCGGCGACCTCGAACACGCCGATGCCCTCGATGTTGGTGGCGGTGCCGGTGAAGTACTTGTCGACCATCGCCCGCGACAGGCCGATCGCCTCGAAGATCTGCGCGCCGCAATAGCTCATGTACGTGGAAATGCCCATCTTGGACATCACCTTGTTCAGGCCCTTGCCGACCGCCTTCACGTAGTTATAGACGGCCTTCTCGGCGGCCGCTTCGCCGCCCTTGGCGCCGTGCAGGCTGGCCAGGGTCTCCATCGCCAGGTAGGGATGGATCGCCTCGGCGCCATAGCCCGCCAGCAGCGCGAAGTGATGCACCTCGCGCGCCGAGCCGGTCTCCACGACCAGGCCGGTGTTGGTGCGCAGCCCTTCGTTGACCAGGTGCTGATGCACGGCGCTCATCGCCAGCAGTGCCGGAATGGCGACGCTGTCGGCGGCGACCTTGCGGTCGGACACGATCAGGATGTTGAAGCCCGAACGCACGGCGTCCTCGGCCTGCGCGGCCAGCGACGCCAGGCGCGCTTCGATGCCTTCGCTGCCCCAGGCCAGCGGATAGCAGACGTCCAGTTCGAAGGACTTGAACTTGTTGTCGGTGTAGTGCTCGATGTGGCGGATCTTGGCCATGCCCTCGAAATCGAGGATCGGCTGCGACACCTCCAGGCGGATCGGCGGGTTGATGTTGTTCAGGTCGAGCAGGTTCGGCTTGGGGCCGATGAACGACACCAGCGACATCACCAGCTGCTCGCGGATCGGGTCGATCGGCGGGTTGGTGACCTGCGCGAACAGCTGCTTGAAGTAGTTGTACAGCGGCTTGTTCTTGTCCGACAGCACCGCCAGCGGCGAGTCGTTGCCCATCGAGCCGATGGCTTCTTCGCCGCTCTGGGCCATCGGCGTCATCAGGAACTTGATGTCTTCCTGGGTGTAGCCGAAGGCCTGCTGGCGATCGAGCAGCGAAGCCAGCGGCTTGGTGGCCGCCAGGTCGACCTGGATGTCGGCGCGCTGCGCATCGATCTCGTCGAGCTTGATGCGGATGGCCTCGATCCATTCACGATACGGCTTGCTGTTGGCCAGCTGGTTCTTGAGCTCGGCATCGTCGATGATGCGGCCCTGCTCGAGGTCGATCAGGAACATCTTGCCCGGCTGCAGGCGCCACTTCTTGACGATCTTGCTCTCGGGGATCTGCAGCACGCCGGACTCCGACGCCATGATGACCATGTCGTCGTCGGTCACGCAGTAGCGCGCCGGGCGCAGCCCGTTGCGGTCCAGCGTGGCGCCGATCTGGCGCCCGTCGGTGAAGGCGATGGCCGCCGGGCCGTCCCAGGGCTCCATCATCGCCGCGTGGAACTCGTAGAACGCGCGCCGCTTGGGATCCATCAGCGTGTGCTGCTCCCAGGCCTCGGGAATCATCATCATCATCGCGTGCGCGATGGGGTAGCCCGACATCACCAGCAGTTCGAGGCAGTTGTCGAAGGTGGCGGTATCGGACTGGCCCGCGTACACGATCGGGTACAGCTTGGCCAGGTCTTCGCCCAGCACCGGCGAGCGCATCACGCCTTCGCGGGCGCGCAGCCAGTTGTAGTTGCCCTTGACGGTGTTGATCTCGCCGTTGTGCGCGATCAGCCGGTACGGGTGGGCCAGCGGCCACTCGGGGAAGGTGTTGGTCGAGAAGCGCTGGTGCACCAGCGCCAGCGCCGAGACGAAGCGCGGGTCCTGCAGGTCCTTGTAGTACTGGCCGACCTGGCCGCACAGCAGCAGGCCCTTGTAGACGATGGTGCGCGCCGACATCGACGGCACGAAGTATTCCTTGCCGTGCTTCAGGTTCAGCGCCTGCACCGCATGGCTGGCCATCTTGCGGATCACATAGAGCTTGCGCTCCAGCGCGTCGGTGACCATGACATCGGGTCCCCGGCCGATGAAGACCTGGCGGATCACCGGCTCCTTGGCCTTGACCGTGGGCGACATGGCCATCGCACGGTCGATCGGCACATCGCGCCAGCCCAGCAGCACCTGGCGTTCGGCGCGCACCGCCCGCTCGACCTCCTGCTGGCAGGCCAGCCGCGAGGCGTGCTCCTTGGGCAGGAACACGATGCCCACGCCGTACTCGCCGGCCGGCGGCAGGACGATGCCCTGCTGGGCCATTTCTTCGCGAAAGAACTGGTCCGGAATCTGGGTCAGGATGCCGGCACCGTCCCCCATCAGCGGATCGGCCCCGACCGCACCCCGGTGATCCAGGTTGCACAGGACCTGCAGCCCCTGCTCGATGATCTTGTGGCTCTTCTTGCCCTTGATGTGCGCCACGAAACCGACACCGCAGGCGTCGTGTTCGTTGGCGGGATCGTACAAACCCTGGGCTGTCAGCGTCAGGCCGGCGGCCGTGTCCGATCCCTGGAGAGGCCCACTTTGCATTTCGGTACTTTGCATCTCGGCGCTCCGCGCAATCCCTGGCAAGTTCAGTACATGAGCGCCCACTTACTGCGTGACTCAAAGCTGGCGCGGATGAGAGCTCCTGCCATCAGGCATCGAGCCGGCCACCCGGCGATCATTGCGGCAGTGCAGCGAAGCGAACGCGGACGAACCTTGCATCATACCGGTCAAATTTCGGGAATTGAAGTGTCGTCAACGACCGCGCCGAACAGGTCCCCGACGCGCGAGTTCGGCCCCGGCCCCGGCCCCGGCCCCGGCTGCGGCACGCAGCGCTGCCCGCTGGCCGGGCCGGGCAGTCCGCAGGCCCGTGCCGCTGTGGCAACATCGCGCGGTTGCGTCCCGACGCCGCCGTGCCCGGGCGCCCGCGCCAGCGCCATCCACCGAGGGCCCGCGCCTTTCCTGACCGAATACCGACAGAGGAAATCTCATGAACGCCTCCCCCTACCGCTGCCGATGCTTCAAGCTGGTCCGCCATGGCGAACCCATGGAAGCCGTCATCGAGGACGTCCGCCCGCCAGCCGCCGGTGAAGTCCTGGTGCGCATCCTGGCTGCGGGTGTCTGCCATTCCGACGTCATGCTGTACGAAGGATTCGTCGACACCGGCACCGGACGCAAGATCGACCTGTCGCGCGGCGTGGCCGCGCCGCGGGTGCTGGGCCACGAAATCGCCGGCGAAGTCGTCGCGTTCGGCGAAGGGGCCGAAGCGGCCGCCCGCGCACAGGGCGTCCAGATCGGCGACAAGGTGGTGGTGTTTCCGTGGATCGGCTGCGGCAACTGCTTCTACTGCAATGCCGACCAGGAACCGCTGTGCTCGAACCCGCGCAACCTGGGCCTGCAGCGCGATGGCGGCTTCTCGCAGTATGCGATGGTGCCCGAGGCCAAATACCTGGTGCCCGCCGGCAATCTGCCGCTGGAGCAGGCCGCGCCCTACGCCTGCTCGGGCCTGACCGCGTTTGCCGCGCTCAAGAAGCTCGCCCCCTTCCCCACCGGCGAGAAGCTGCTGATCATCGGGGCCGGCGGCGTCGGACTGTCGGGCGTGCGCTTTGCCAAGCAGATCCTGGGCGTCTCGCCGATCGTTGCCGACATCGATCAGGCGAAGTGGCCGCTGGCCATGGAGGCGGGTGCCAGCCAGACGATCGACCCGCGCGATCCCGATGCCCTCAAGGCCATCGCCAAGGCGGGCGGCGTCGCCGGCGCGGTCGATTTCGTCGGGACCGGCGATTCGTTCGCGATGGGACTGAATGCCCTGCGCAAGGGCGGCAAGATGGTGTCCGTCGGCCTGATCGGCGGAGCCACCCCGATCACCCCGGCCATGATCGTCTTCAAGTCGGTCACGCTGATGGGCTCGATGGTCGGCACGGTGGGCGAGCTGCGCGAACTGATCGCGCTGGCCAATACCGGCGTGCTGCCGCCCCTGCCGGTCCGCACGATGGCGCTGGACGACGTCAACGACGTCATCGCCAAACTCCACGCGGGCACCTTCCCGGGTCGGGCGGTGCTGCTGCCGGCCGGCTGAACCCTCGCCAGCCCGGGGAGCGCCGATCGGATCGGAGCCCCCCGGCGGGCCTCAGGGGTGCGGCCCCCAGGGTGCCGCCATCAGCAGCTTGTTGTTCTGGGCCAGCAGCAGCGGGCGCAGCTTTCGGGCGAAAGCCATGAAGGCCTCGTCGGCGTACACCTGGCTCCAGAAAGCCCGCCGGTCGGCATCGTCATCGAACTTCCACAGGTGGACCAGTTCATTGAGCGCGCCGATGTCGCCGGTGAAATACCCGACGAGCCGGGCAGGCAGGCGCTCCAGCGCCGGGTAACCCTCGGCCTTGTAGAGTGCGACCACCTCGGCCATCTTGCCCACCATCACCTGGTAGGTCCGCAGTTCGTATATCGCCATGTCGAGTCTCCTGGCAGGCCGATCGGGCCCGTGCTGAATGGTTCGGGTGCCGCGTCAGGCGGCTTCCGGCTTGGCCTGCCCCGGCGAGGTCTGGCTCGCGTCGGGCAGCAGCATGGCAAAGGCCAGTGTCACCGCCGCGATGCCGGCCATCAGCAGCATCAGCCACTGAAAACCCGACGCCTTCACGATCGGCCCGAGCGCCCAGACCGCCATCGAGCTGACCCCGAACGACACCGCGATCCGGATGCCCGACACCCGCGAGCGCATGCGGTCATCGACATAGCGCACCACCATCGCGTCGGTGAACGGGATCGCGCCGAAGATCGACACCATGATGGCGATCTGCAGGAAGAACAGCGTCCAGCCCTGCGCACTGGCCGCGAGCAGCAGCAGCGGCGCCTGCAGCACGACGATGCCGACATAGATCCGCTTGAGCGGGTAACGGTCGATCAGCCGGCCGACCACGATCTGCGCCAGCGAAGCCACCGCATAGACCGCCGCCAGCATCAGCCCCAGCGTCGCGGGATCTTCGATGATGCCGGTGAAGCGTTCCCGCAGCAGCTGCCCATTGCCGTTGGTGGTGAAGTTGAACAGCAGGCTGCCGGTGATCGCGGTGGCCGTCATGATCGCGACGATGCGCAGCATCACCGAACGCGGCAGCGTGACGACCTTGCTGGTCCGCTTGGCCGGCGGTTCGGTTTCGCGCGGAGCGAGCGCCATGAAGGCGAAGCCGGCGGCCACCGATACCAGGCCGGGCAGCGCAAAAGCCAGGCGCCAGCCGACGAATTTGACGAGAAAACCGGTGACCAGGGCAGCAATCGCGATGCCGAGGTTGCCGACCAGTCCGTTGAAACCGATGGTCCGCCCCGGGTTCGGAGCTCCCTGCACCAGCATCGGGATGCCCACCGGATGGTAGATCGACGAAAACGCGCCCATCAGGGTCAGCGCCGCGGCCATCGTCCACGGCCCCTGGGTGGTCGCCACCAGCAGGGCCGAGGCGCCCATTCCGAAGAAGAACATCACCATCATGGCCCGCCGGCCCCACAGATCGCCCAGCCGGCCCGCCGGCAGCGAGCCCAGGCCGAACAGCAGGAACGCGCCCGCGCCGAAGGGCATCAGGTCTTCCCATCGGGTCAGGCCGAAGTCGGTGGCGATGGTGGTGACCGCCGTCGCGAAGATCAGCAGGAACATGTGGTCGATGGCGTGCCCGATATTGAGCAGCGCGGCCACACCCCGTGTCGGCGTCATGGGAACCCTCCAGAATGCAACCCGTGAATCGGCACGAATCGACCCGCCATCGGCCCGAGATGCCTGGCGGGACGCTCAGCCCGCGGACACCGGCCGGGCCGCCAGGGCGCCAGCCGCCAGCGGTGAGGCCAGCAGCGCCGCCGCCGCCGGCCCATCACCCGAGATCCGCAGGTATTCGCGGATCGCAAAGCGATCGGTCATGCCCGCAATATAGTCCGACACCGCCCGCGGGCCAATCGCATTGTTCCGGATCCGATGCTCGTCGGGCAGCAGCGTCGGTTCGGCCAGCAGGCGCCCGAACAGCTCGCGCACGACGGCTCGGGCTTCGTCCATCACGGCCACCACTCGTGCATGTCGGTACAGGCGGCTGTGCAGCAGCTGCTTGAGCGGGCGCACCCGCGCGAGCATCGCATCCGAGAAGGCCGCCAGCGGCGGGGCCAGGCGCACTGCGTCGATGTCCGTCGGTGCGACCGCCGCCAGGCCGGTCCGAGTCTGTGCGAGCAGGTCCTCGATCCGTTCGCTGATCATGCGCCGCAGCACCTCGTGGACCAGACGCCGCGGCGCGAGGTCCGCGAACCGGGCCCGCACCGCCCGCGCATGGTCCGCGAACAGATCGACGGACTCCAGCTCGTCCAGGCTAAGCAGGCCCGAGCGCAGTCCATCGTCGACATCGTGGTGGTCGTAGGCGATCTCGTCGGCCAGGTTGGCCAGCTGCGCCTCCAGCGATGGCTGGCGGTGCTCGAGGAAGCGCCGCCCGAGCTCGCCCAGCGCGCGCGCGTTGGCGGGCGAACAGTGCTTGAGGATGCCCTCACGGGTCTCGAAGCACAGGTTCAGGCCATCGAAGGCGCCGTAGCGCTGCTCGAGCTCGTCGACCACCCTCAGCGATTGCAGGTTGTGCTCGAACCCGCCCCAGGGTGCCATGCAGGCGGATAGCGCATCCTGGCCGGCGTGCCCGAAGGGCGTGTGGCCGAGATCGTGGGCCAGCGAAATCGCCTCGATCAGATCTTCGTCCAGCGCCAGCCGGCGCGCGATCGAGCGCGCGATCTGGGCGACCTCGATCGAATGCGTCAGGCGGGTCCGGAACAGGTCGCCTTCGTGGTTCACGAACACCTGGGTCTTGTATTCGAGCCGCCGGAATGCAGTGCAGTGGACGATGCGATCGCGATCGCGCTGGAACTCGCTGCGCGGTGCCGCCGGCGGTTCGGCGAAGCGCCGCCCAAGGCTCGCGGCCGCCCTGGCGGCATAAGGCGCGAGCGCGCCGCCGGTCATTTCGGCGCCTTCAGCGACAGGCGGGCGGGCACCGATGTCGCGCGCCGCGGGGTCATGCGAGCCCTGTCGCGCCGGATGGGATCATCACGCCTGCCCGGCCAGCGTCTCGCGCAGTGCCGCCTCGGGCACCCGCCGCAGGCTGGCGCGGCCGATTCCCTCGAGCACCACGAACCGCGGCGCGCCCTGCTCGGCCTTCTTGTCGACGCTCATCAGCGCGAGCCAATGCTCGTAGGACCATTGCGGCGCGCGCACCGGCAGGCCGGCTCGTTCGATGACGGCGTCCAGTCGCTGCGCCGCCGCGCGTGGCAGCAGCCCCAGCCGGCATGACAGGTCGGCGGCCTGGACCATGCCGGCGCCCACCGCCTCGCCATGCAGCCATTGGCCAAAGCCCAGGCCGGCCTCGATCGCGTGGCCGAAGGTGTGGCCGAAGTTCAGGATCGCCCGCACACCGCCTTCGCGCTCGTCGCGCGCCACCACATCGGCCTTGATCTCGCAGCTGCGCGCCACCGCCTGCGCCATCGCGGCGGGATCGCAGGCGCGCAGCGCCGCCATGTCGCGGTCGACCGCGTCGAGGTAGTCGGGGTCGGCGATCGCACCGTGCTTGATCACCTCGGCCAGTCCGGCCGAGAGCTCCCGCGCCGGCAGGCTGCGCAGGGTGTCCAGATCGGCCAGCACCAGGCGCGGCTGATGAAACGACCCGATCATGTTCTTGCCCGCCGGGTGGTTGATGGCCGTCTTGCCGCCCACCGACGAATCGACCAGCGCCAGCAGGGTCGTGGGCACCTGAACGAAATCGACGCCACGCTGGTAGACGGCCGCGGCAAATCCCGCCATATCGCCGACCACGCCGCCGCCGAGGGCCACGATCAGGCACCCGCGGTCGAAACGCGCCTGCAGCAGCGCATCGAAGATGCGGTTCAGGCTTTCCCAGGTCTTGTGGGTTTCACCGGCCGGCAGCGTCACGGTCAGCAGGGAGGCAGCCTCCTGTTCCAGGCCGGCGCGCAACCGGGGCTCGTACAGCGGGCCCACGGTCTCGTCGGTGACGATCGCCACCTGACGGCCGCTCGCCAGCGCGCGCAGGGCATCGCATTGGCCGAGCAGACCTTCCTGGATCAGGATGGGGTAGCTGCGTTCGGCGAGGGAAACCTGGATGGATCTCATGGCTGCGGGTCGGTGGGCTGAAGGGGGGGCGGCAGGACCGCCAGGATATCGATGGCGGTTCGCTCGACCGGATGGCGGCTCGTGCGCACCACACGATGGGCGGTTTCGCGGTACAGCGGATCGCGCGTGCTGACGAGCTCGAGGATGCGCGCCCGCGGGTCGGCCGTCTGCAGCAGCGGGCGCACGCGATCGTTGCGCAGGCGATGCCACAGCTCGCCGGCTCCTGCCTGCAGGTAAACGACGAAGCAGCGTGCGCGCATGAACTCGCGGTTCTGCGCCACCGTGACGGCGCCGCCGCCGGTGGCCAGCACGATGCCTTCACGGCGCGTCAGTTCGTCGATGAGATGGGACTCGCGCCGGCGAAAACCGTCCTCGCCTTCGAGTTCGAAGATCGTCGACACCGGCACGCCACAGCGCGCTTCGAGCTCTCGATCGGCATCGATGAAGACGCGGCCCAGCAAGTTGGCAATGCGCCGACCCACGGTCGACTTGCCGCAACCCATCATGCCGATCAGGCAGATTGGCGTGCCGGGACCCAGAACAGTCGGCAGGGCCGGCGGCTGCGGCTCGATGGCAGGCAGGACCGGTGGGGGGCTCTTGGCATCAGGCGCTGACATGGGCGCAAAGCTTAGCAGCACTCGACACGGCAACCCGCAAATGCAAACCGGGGCGCAGGGCGCCCCGGTTGTCGGCTGGCGGGCCGATCCGCCCGGCTCAGTCCGCCTTGGCGCAGTCGCCGACCTGCCCGAAGGGCGAGATCGCTCCCGGGGGCGAATTGGTCTCGGTCGTGACGTCGGCGGCCAGGACCGGCAGGACGATCGTCCGGTCGGCACGGCCTTCGGTGCCGGCGATCGTGGTGATCGTCACCCGCAGGCGGACCTCGGTCCAGTTCGCGTACTCCCGGGCATAGCGCAGCTCGAGATTGGCGAAGCCGGTCGAATCGGTGCGGCTGCCTTCCGAATTCACGATGCCCGCGGCGATGTTCGCCGGCTCCAGCGTGCCGTTGCCGTTCAGATCCTCGCCGGCGTCCAGGCGCAGGTTCTCGTTGGCATCCTCGCTGCGGCAGGCGAACGGCGACAGCGACGACGTCTCGCCGCGCGGAACCCAGACCACGCCATTCCAGAAGTAGCGGCCCTTGAAGAAGCGCACGCCCACGACCGACACCTGGATCGTCGCGCCAACCACCGGGTTGCCATTGGCGTCGGTCACCACCGCGGTCCAGGGCATCGCGTACTTGGTGCTGTCCGGCGTTTCGATCAGATTGCCGGTCCCGATCCGCACCACCAGTTCCTGCTTGGAGGCCGTCAGGGTCGTGATCGCCGCAATGCCGGCGCTGGGAATCGCCGCCTGCATCCGGATCTGGTTGTTGCCGGTCGAGTTCGGGCCGGGGAAGAAGGCCACCGAAGCGACCCCCGACGAATCGGTGGTGGCGGTGGCCGGTTCGATACGGCCGTTGCTCGGGTCCGAAACGGCCGAGAAGCTGACGAGCGCGCCCTTGACGGGGTTGTCGGCGGCGTCGCGGACGACAGCGATCAGCTGGCTCGAGTTGTTGCCGGTGCTCGACAGGTTCACGCCGACGTTGGACGGGCTGGGCTGCAGATTGATCTTGGCCGGCGTGCGGCTGACGAACTCGACCCGCTGGCCGCTGGTGACATTGCCGGCCCGTGCCGTGATGGTGGCCGCGCCCGCCGTCGGCGAACTGAGGGCGACCGAGGCATTGCCCGACGCGTCGGTGGTGGCCGTGGTGGCGCTCAGGGTGCCCCGGGTCGTCAGGAACTCGATGCTCTGACCCACCTGCGGCGCGCCGTTGAGCAGGTAGTTGACGGTGACCGTCTGCGACGTCGCGACAGGAATCTCCAGGCCGGAGGACGGGCTCGAGAAGGTCAGCTGAGTGGCCGAAATCTGAATCGGCACCGAGGCGTTGGCGCCCAGCGCCGACACCGTCAGGGTATCGCCGCCCGCCTTCACGCCGGTGACCTGGAACCGCGCCTGGCCGGCGCTGTCGGTGGTGACGATCGGCGCCGACACCGTGTTGCCCGCGGCCGAGGCGACCGAGATCGGTTTGGCTGCGATCACATTGCCCGCGGAATCGCGCAAACCGACGGTGTACTCGTTGGCGGCGCCCGCGACCAGATTGGTCGGCCCGTTCAGCGTGAGCTGGGTACCGATCACCGCGACCGTCACGGTTTGCGACAGCGACCCGCTCGTCGCATTCACCCGGATGACCCGGTTGGACGGATCGGCGATCGACAGCGTGGCGCTCGCCACGCCGCTGACATCCGTGCGTGCACTGACGATCTGCAGCCGCGCACCGGTGTCGGCGGTGGAAAACTCGACCTGCTGATTGGCCATCGTGCGATTGGCCGAATCCTTGACGATGGCGCTGATGGTGGCACTGGTGCGGCCATCCGAGCCGATCGAGGGCACGCTGGTGGTCAGCTGCATCGAGGCCGGATCGGTGGCGCTGGTGCCGCCGCTGCCGCCACTCTGGGCACCGGCGCCGCCGCCGCCGCAGCCGGCCACGAAGGCCGCCGTCAGCAGCCCCGCGCCCAGGGCGATCCATCGCATCAGTCGCTTGGAAATCTTGTCGTCGTTCATGAATCTCGTCCGAATCTTGGGGGTCGCAGTGGCTGGAGACCGGGGTTGCCGCAACTCAGCGGGTCATTGCGGTGTCGCTGATGACACGCGGAGTCAGGAAGACCAGCAGTTCGGTGCGGTCGTTGCGCCGCAGGTTGTTCTTGAAGGCGTTGCCCACGACGGGCAGGTCGCCCAGGAACGGCACCTTGTTGGTCTGATTGCGCTCGAACTGCTCGTAGATGCCGCCGATCACGACGGTGCCGCCGTTCTCGACCAGCACCTGGGTGCGCACCGCGCGGGTGTCGATCGCAAAGCCCGCCGGCGTCAGCTGGCCGACCTGGTCGCGATTGACCGCCACCTCGAGGATGACGTTGCCCTCGGGCGTGATCTGCGGCGTGACTTCGAGGCGCAGACTGGCCTTGCGGAACTGGATGGCCGTGGCGCCGCTGGACGTAGCCTGCTGGAAGGGCAGTTCAGTGCCCTGCTCGATCATCGCCTTGCTCTGGTCCGCGGTCAGCACCCGCGGGCTGGAAATTACCTTGCCCGCTGGTCAGCTTCCAGGGCGGACAGCTCCAGGTTCAGGAACCGGGTCAGCTTCGAGCCGAACAGGCTGATCGCGAAGGTGGCCGGATTGAAGCCGCCCACGGTCGGTGCCGGCAGATTGATGAAGTTGGTGTTGTCGGCTGCCGTCAGGCGGCCCAGGCCCTGGGCGTTCAGGCCCGACAGGTCGCTGCCGTTCTGGGACGACAGATCCTGCACGCCGCGCAGATTGCCGGAGATCGTGCTGTAGGCGCCAAGCAGTTTCTGGCCCGATCCATACACCGGCACGTTCAGCGCGCTGACCGCTCCGGTGACCGGGTCGGTGGCGCCGACCGTGCGGTAGATCGTCGACGAGATGTCGTTGTAGCCCAGCTTGGCTCCCAGATTGCGCGAGAAGCGGTCGTCAGCCTCGACGATGCGCGCCTCGATCAGCACCTGGCGCACGGTGATGTCGATCTGGGTGATCAGCTTGCGCACTTCCTCGAGGCGCGAGGGCGTGTCCTGGATGAACAGCTTGTTCGTCCGGGCATCGAACACCGCGCTGCCGCGCTTGGACAGCACACGCTGCTTCTCGTCGGACAGCAGCTTGGCCAGGTTCTCGGCCTTCTGATAGTTGAGCTGGAAGATCTCGGTGCGAACCGGCTCGATCTCGGAGATCTGCTGGCGTGCTTCGAGTTCGAGCTTCTCTTTGGTGGCCAGTTCCTCGCGCGGCGCGATCAGGATCACGTTGCCGCTCTTGCGCATGTCCAGGGCCTTGGACTGCAGCACGATGTCCAGTGCCTGATCCCAGGGCACATCCTTCAGGCGCAGCGTCAGGCTGCCCGCGACCGAGTCGCTGGTGACGATGTTCAGGTTGGTGAAGTCGGCGATCACCTGCAGCAGGGCGCGCACGTCGACATTCTGGAAATTCAGCGACAGGCGATCGCCGCGGTAGCCCTGGCGGCCGCCCAGCTTGTTCGGGTCTTCGCGAACCGGCTTGACCTCGACCACGAACTGGTTTTCGCTCTGGTAGGCGTTGTGCTCCCAGGTGCCCTGGGGCTCGATCACCAGCCGCGCGTTGTCGCCGACCTGAGTCGCGCGAACCACCTTGATCGGCGTGCCGAAGTCGGCCACGTCCAGGCGCTTGCGCAGGTTGTCGGGCAGGCGCGATTTCAGGAAGTCGACCACCAGGGTCTGGCCCTGCTGGCGGATGTCCACGCCCACGCCGGGACCGGACAGGTCGATCACGACCCGGCCCTCGCCGTCACGCCCGCGTCGAAAATCGATATCGCGCAGCGCGAAGGTCGCATTGGACTCGGTCCGGATCGCCGAGAAGCTGGTGGCAGCCGCCGCCGAGTTGGTGCCCTCGATGGCCACCGGCGTCAGCGAAACCAGCACCGTGTTGCCTTCGATGCTGGTCGTGTAAGTCAGCGGCCGCTTCAGATTGAGCACCACCCGGGCTCGACCGCCGGCCGCCACGATGGCGACGTTGCGCACATCGCCCTGCGGCAGGTCGACGCTCGACTGGCCGGCCTTGTTGTCGGTGTTGGGGAAATCGAGCGCGATTCGCGGCGGATTGTTGATCGAAAAGCCGCCGGGCTGGGCAGCCGGAGGCGCCTTCATCTGAATGCGCAAGACGGTGGTCGTGCCGGATGTGGCACTCGTCACCGCCTCGATCGCGTTGGTTTGAGCCGCCGAGACGCCGCACCAGGCTGCAAAGAACAGGGCGCAGATTGCGCCGAACAATCGACCTGACAACCAGCCAGCCGCGCGAACATCGGTCATTTCCTGCCCTCCTGCAGTCGCAGCGCGCTGTCGCGCTCGACCCAATCGCCGGCCGCATCCTGCACCAGCTCCTTGAGTGTCACTTCACTTTCGGTGACACGGACGATCCGACCGAAGTTCTGGCCAGCGTAATTTCCGACCCGGGCCTGGTAGACCATGGCCTCGACCTGCAGCAGCGCGAAATCGTTCCTGCCATTGGTCATGTGGCCAACCATCTTGATGTTGTCCAGCGGAAAGCTTTCCAGGGTCTCGCGCCGGCGGGCGGCATCGGGCTTCAGGCCGTTGCCCTTGGCCGGGGCGGCCTGCGCCACCGCGAGCGCCAGCTTCGACTGCGAGAACGGATCGGCCAGCGTCGTGTTCTCGTAGCGGAAGGGCTGAAATTTCTTGGGCGCGGGAATCGTGTCCTTGATCACCGGGGTCGCCGCGCGCTGCTGGTCCATCCAGCTGCGCAATTCGTCCTGCTCGTCGCCGCAGGCGGCCAGCGCCACGCCGACGCAGACCAATCCGATCAGTTTGCTTGCGTTCATTTCTTGCCCACCTCGCCCCCGGCAGCGGAGGGATTCTTCGCCTTGTTGGCCTTGATGGCGTCACGACGGCCCTGGTCGATCTCTTCCTTGTCGAGATAGCGGAAGGTCTTGGCCACGGCCTCGAGGGTCAGCTGGCCGGATTTCTCATTGGCCTGAAGATTGACGTTGTTCAGCGTGACGATCCGGGCCAGGTTCGAGATGTCGCTCGCGAAGGCGCCCAGGTCGTGATACGCGCCGCCGAGCTTGATGGAGATCGGCAGCTCGGCATAGAACTCCTTGACCACCACCTGCCCCGGCTTGAACAGCTCGAACTGCAGCCCCCGGCTCACGCCCGCCTGGTTGATGTCCGAGAGCAGCGCATCCATCTCTGCCTTGCTGGGCAGCTGCTTTTCGAGCTGGTGGACGTACAGCGAGACCTGCTGCTTCTGCTTGCGCAGCGTGTCCAGGTTCACCGCCTGCTTGAGCTTGTCGATGTACTGGTTCTTCAGCTGGACTTCGCGCTGTTCGCCGGCCTCGAGTTCCTCGAGCTGGCCGCGCCAGTAGCCGCCATACGCCAGGCCCATGACTGCGGCGAACGCTGCAACCAGCAGCGCGCCGCGGGGCACCGCCGGCCACAGTCCGGGGTGGCGCCCCTGCAGTCCGCGGAACTGCTGGGCGACCTGGCTGAAATCGATCTTCAGATTGAGTTTGGCCATGACCGCCTCACTTGCCCGCGCTGTTGCCAGCGCTGTTCGCCGCGAGCGGCGCGGGCGCGCCGTCGACCTGGGCGACAGGTTTCAGCGCAGGCTTGGCGCCCGGCTTGGAAGGGTCGGCCACGACCGGAGCCTTCACCATCGCGGTCATCGAGAATTCGAAGACCCGCCGTGCGTCCTTGCCGAGCGCGGCCACTGCCGGATTGCCGGCCTGCGGCATCGACGTCGCCTTGATCTCGACCAGTTCGGGGCGCTCCAGCCAGGGGGTGTCGTTGGCCAGCCCGCGCAGCAGACTCGAGACATGCTCATTGGACTGCGCCAGGCCGATCAGGACCACCTTGCGTTCCTCCTGGCGCATCTGCTTGTAGTAGATGCCGGTGGGCGTGTGCTTGACCAGTTCGTCCAGCACATGAACCGGCAGCGTGCGATCGCGCTGCAGATTCTCGACCGCGTGCTGGCGCGCGGTCAGCGAATCGATCTCCTGCTTGAGCAGGGCGATTTCCTTGATCTGCGCGTCCAGCTTCTCGTTTTCCTTGACGATGAAATCGTTGCGCGCCTGCTGTGAATCGATCCGGTTGCTGATGCCGAAGGCGACCGACAGCGCCACCGCGCCCGACAGCAGCACGGACAGCACCGCCAGCCCGACAAAATCCTTCTTGCGCCGCTCGCGGCGCATCTCCCGGTGCGGGAGCAGATTGATGCGAATCATGCGTCGAACCTCCGCAAAGCCAGGCCGCAGGCCGTCACCAGGGCCGGCGCGTCGAGGCGCAACTGCCGCTCACGAATCGAATCGGCGATTTCCATGCCCTGGAACGGACTCAGAATCTCGGTCGCCACCTGGGTGCGCTCGGCGATCGATTCGCACAGGCCGGGGACCACGCAGGCGCCGCCGATCAGGTAGATCCGGTCGACGCGGGCATAGGGCGTCGACGTGAAAAAGAACTGCAGCGCGCGCGCGACGTCGGCGACGCCCTGTTCGATGAAGGGCTGCAGCACATCGCTCTGGTAGTTTTCCGGCAGTTCGCCGGTCTTCTTCTTGACCTCGGCCTCTTCGGGGCTCAGGCCGTACAGGCGCATCAGATCCTGGGTCAGCTGCTGGCCGCCAAAGCTCTGCTCACGCTCGAAAATCGTCTGGCCATTGAGCACGATCGACACGCCGGTCACCATCTGACCGATGTCGAAGACCGCGATGATCTGCCCCTGACCCGCGTTGGGCAGAAAGGCCGACACATGGTCGACGGCCATCCGCGAGGCGTAGGAATCGATGTCCACCACCACCGGGCGCAGGCCGCACATCTCGGCCACAGCCACCCGATCCTCGACCTTTTCCTTGCGCGAAGCCGCCAGCAGCACCTCGACTTCGTCAGGATCGGCCGCCGAGGGCCCCAGGATCTGAAAGTCCAGGTTCACCTCCTCGATCGCAAAGGGGATGTACTGGCTGGCCTCGGACTCGACCTGCAGTTCGTAATCCTCCTCCGGCAGTCCGGCAGGCAGCGCGATCCGCTTGGTGATGACCGCCGACGAGGGCATGGCCATCGCGACATCGCGCGTCCGGGTGCTCATGCGGCGCATCGCGCGGCCGAGCGCCTCGGCGACCTGCTCGGGTCGCTCGATGTTGCCGTCGGTGACCGCCCCGCGTTCGATCGGTTCGATCGCGTAGCGCTGCAGTCGCATGCTGGCCTTCTGGCCAGGCACCAGCTCGACCACCTTGACGCTGGACGCACTCAGGTCTATCCCCAGCAAGGCTGACGACGACCGTTTGACGAAACTGGGTAGATTGAGCCCCACTTGAGCCTCTCGAAAACCCAAAAAATCCTTAAAAACAAAGGATTTACGTGGGTTTTATCAAATGTACTTTAAATGCTAGCAACCGTGTTTGCCTACTGTAAAGACTTTTGTCTGGCCGGACACATGGCGCGACACCCTTCCGTCGTGCGCCGGCGACCATCCGGCGTCTTGTGACTTTTGTCGCACTGTTTGCCGGTTTGCGCGGTCGATTTGGGCGAACGAGCGGAGAAACCCGACCAGCCGCCTCACTCGCCGCCGCGGCGCACCGGCGCCCCGTATAATCCGGTCGCCCAACCAGGCGGCTTCCTCCTTCCCGCCGCACGGGCCGCCATGCCGAGCAAAACCACCCCCAAAGAGCGCACGCCGGCTCACCCCAAGTCGCCTCTGTGGTCGCGCGCCACGGTGCTGCTGATTGCGGTGCCCGCCGGCCTGGCGATCGCCGCCCTGCTGGCCGTGTCGATCGCCGTGCTGCTGGCCAACGACCGGCTGCCGCCGCTGGACGCGCTGACCGACTACCGGCCCAAGGTGCCGCTGCGGGTCTATACCGCCGATGGCCAGCTGATCGGCGAATTCGGCGAAGAACGGCGCAGCGTCGTGCGCATCGCCGACGTCCCCGCACTGATGAAGAACGCCGTGCTGGCGGCCGAGGACTCGCGCTTTTTCGAACACGGCGGCATCGACTTCAAGGGCATTGCCCGGGCGGCGTTGTCCAACTTCGTGTCGGGCGGGCGCGATCAGGGCGCCAGCACGATCACCCAGCAGCTGGCCAAGAACTTCTACCTGTCGAGCGAAAAGACCTACACCCGCAAGATCTACGAAGCGCTGCTGGCGCTGCGCATCGAGGAGAACCTGACGAAGGATCAGATCCTCGAGATCTACATGAACCAGATCTTCCTGGGCAAGCGGGCCCACGGATTCGCCTCGGCCGCCCAGATCTACTTCGGCAAGACCCTGAACCAGCTCAGCCCGGCCGAAGCGGCGATGCTGGCCGGCCTGCCCAAGGCACCCTCGCTGTTCAATCCGCTCGTCAATCCGAAACGCGCGACCGAGCGCCAGCACTACATCCTGCAGCGCATGCACGAGATCGGCTCGCTGACCGACGCCGAGTACGAGACGGCCCTCAAGCAGCCCCTTCGCTACTCCACGCCCAGCAACGACATGAGCGCCCAGGCGCCGTACGTCGCCGAGATGGCGCGGATGATGGCCTACGAGCTGTTCAAGGAGGACATCTACACCGCGGGGCTCAATGTCTACACCACGATCCGCTCGGATGAGCAGCGGATCGCCGCCGCTGCGGTGCGCCAGGGCGTCATCGACTACGACCGGAAATACGGCTATCGCGGCCCCGAACAGTTCCTCGAACTGCCCGCAGAGACCGCCAAGGCCGACGCCGCCATCGAAGACGCGCTCGACGACAATCCCGATGTCGACGAATTCCAGAGTGCCGTGGTGCTGGAGGCGGACCCGCGCCGCGTTCGGGTTTCGCGCGGGCACGGGCAAGTCGTCGATATCACCGGAGACGGGCTGAAGTTCGCAGCCAGTGCCCTGTCGGAGCGCGCTCCTGCCGGCAAGCGCCTGCGCCGTGGCGCCCTGGTTCGCATCCTGCCCGCCAAGGGCGCCTTCGAGATCGGCCAGGTGCCGGAGGTGCAGGCTGCGCTGGTGGCCTGCAATAGCCAGGACGGATCGGTCCGGGCGCTGGTCGGGGGCTTCGATTTCAGCCGCAACAAGTTCAACCGGGTCACCCAGGCATGGCGCCAGCCGGGGTCCAGCTTCAAGCCATTCATCTATTCGGCCTCCCTCGAAAAGGGGTTCATGGCCTCGACGCTGATCAACGACGCGCCGTTCTCAGTCGATGCCGCCATCACCGGCGGCCAGGTCTGGGAGCCCAAGAACTACGACGGCAAGTTCGATGGACCGATGCGCATGCGCCAGGCGCTGGCCAAGTCCAAGAACATGGTGTCGATCCGGATCCTGCAGTCGATCGGACCGCGCTACGCACAGGACTACATCACCCGCTTCGGGTTCGACGAGGACAAGCACCCGGCCTACCTGACGATGGCGCTGGGCGCGGGTTCGGTCACGCCCTGGCAGATGGCCGGCGCGTATTCCGTCTTCGCCAACGGCGGCTATCGGATCGAGCCCTATGTCGTGGCCAGGATCACCGACGCCAACGGCAAGCTGCTGGCCCAGGCCAAGCCGCTGAAGGCCGGGGACGAAAACAACCGCGCCATCGACGGGCGCAACGCCTTCATCATGGACAGCCTGTTGCGCGGAGTCGTTCGCAACGGCACGGCCTTCAAGGCGATGGCGCTCAAGCGCACCGACCTGGCCGGCAAGACCGGCACCACCAACGATTCCCACGACGCCTGGTTCGCCGGCTATTCGCCGCACATCACCGCGGTCACCTGGGTCGGATTCGACCAGCCGCACAAGCTGGGAGAACGCGAAACCGGCGGCGGCCTGGCCCTGCCGATCTGGATGGCCTACATGGCCCGGGCGCTGGCCGGCGTGCCGGAACAGCCGGCCGTGATGCCCGAGGGCGTCGTCGATGTCGGTGGCGAGTTCTATTTCGCCGAAACCCGGCCCGGACAGGGCGTGTCATCCGTGGGGCTGAGCGACGAGCGGCCCGCCTCCGGCGAGGCCGCGGGCGACACCGAGAGCCCGCATGCGCCGCGCGGTGAAGAAGCCGTGCCCGGAGCGCGCGGCGCCGCGGCCTCAGCCTGGCGGCCTTCGCCGCCAGGCGCACTGGCGTGCCGGACTGCTGACTCACCAGCCGCGACAGGCATTCGAACAGCTCGTCGCCGCCGCGCGAATCGCGCCACAGCCCTTCCTGCCAGCGAAAGTGGAAGCCGCCGGCCCTGGCCGCGACCCAGATCTCGCGCACGGGGGTGTTGCCGTTGACGATGATCTTGGAATCGTCGTCGAACTCCAGCTCCAGCACCTGTCCGCTGCGCCCGGTCTGGACGTCGCAATCGCAGCGGTCCAGCGCGTCCTCGATGGCGAGAAGAACCCGGTCGCAGGCGCCCAGGAAGTCCTGTTCCGTCATGCTAGAGTGGCCTCATGAAATGCTTCGCGAATGCTGCGGTGAGATGGCCCGGGCTTGCCCGCGCCTCGTTGATCGTCGTGATCATCGCCATGGTAGCCGGCTGCGGTCAGCGCGGGCCGCTCACGCTGCCGAAACCGGCGGATTCTTCCGCCGCGCCGCCCTCAGGTGCCACCAAAGGCGCAGGCCAAGCAGCACCGACAGAATCAGCCCGTAAATAAGCGGTTCGCCCAGCAGATTCTTTCCGGCCTTGTGCCAGGCGTAATGAAGGATCGCCAGCGCGCCGGCCAGGTACACCAGCCGATGCAGCCGCTGCCAGCGCCGGCCGAGGCGGCGCACCATGCCGTCGGTGGAGGTCAGCGCCAGCATCAGCAGCACCAGCCAGGTGGCCATGCCCGCGGCGATGAACGGCCGCTCGAGCACGTCCAGGGCCATGGCCTCCCAGTCGAACCACTGATCCAGCCAGACATAGGTGGACAGATGCAGGCAGGCATAGAAAAAGGCGAAAAGGCCCACCATCCGGCGAATCCGCGCCAGCCCGCTCCAGCCGGTGAGGCGCCGCGCCGGGGTGACTGCCAGCGCCGCCAGCAGCAGCACCAGGGTCCAGGTCCCGCTCGAGCGGGTGACGAATTCGACCGGGTTGGCGCCCAGGCGGTCCAGCCAGGCCAGCGCCAGCAATCGCGCCAGCGGCACCAGGCAGAGGCCGAACGCCACTGCCTTCAGTGCCATGTCCGGCGGCCTGGCGCGCAGCGGTCCCGGGCGCCCGCGTGCCCGGGCGGATGCCCGGTCCGGTGGACGACCTGACCCACTAGAAGAACTTGCGCAGATCCATCCCGGCATACAGCGAGGACACCTGATCGCCGTAGCCGTTGAAAGGCAGCGTCTTGCGCTTCTTCTGCCGGAAACCGTCCTCGCCGATGCGCCGCTCGGTGGCCTGGGACCACCGCGGGTGCGGCACATCCGGATTCACGTTGGAGTAGAAGCCGTATTCGTGCGGGGCGGCCCGCGTCCAGCTGCTGACGGGCTGATTTTCGGTGAAGCGGATCTTGACGATCGACTTGCCGCTCTTGAAACCGTATTTCCAGGGCACGACCACCCGCACCGGCGCGCCGTTCTGGTTGGGCAGCACTTCGCCGTAGATCCCCAGGGTCAGCAGCGTGAGCGGATGCATCGCCTCGTCCAGCCGCAGGCCTTCGGCATACGGCCAGTCCAGCACCGACGACCACAATCCGGGCATCTGGGCTTTGTCGGCCAGGGTGATGAATTCGACATACTTGGCATTGCCGGTGGGCTCGACCCGGCGAATCAGTTCGGCCAATGGATAGCCGACCCACGGAATCACCATCGACCAGCCCTCGACGCAGCGCAGCCGGTAGACCCGCTCCTCCATCGGCGCCAGCTTGAGCAGGTCGTCGATCCCGAAGCTGCGCGGCTTTAGCACCTCGCCTTCAACCGCGACAGTCCAGGGCCGCGTCTTGAGAATCGACGCCATCCGCGCCGGATCTTCTTTTTCGGTGCCGAACTCGAAGAAGTTGTTGTAGGAGGTCGCGTCCTTGTAGGACGTGGGCTTTTCGGTGGTCGACAGCGGGCTTGCCCGTCCGGCCAGCTTCGCCGCGCCAGCCGCGTGCGTTCGCGCGGGCAAACCCGCCAACCAGGGGGCCGCGAGCGCTCCCGTCAGCATCAGCCGACGGCGGTCGGCATACGTGCTGCGGGGCGTGATCTCCGAACTGGCGGGTGTGTCGGACTGGGCGATGCGAAACAGCATGATCGACTCTCCGGAGGGCGACGAGCGGTTCAGACCGTGGGCGAACCCTTACCAATCCACGATGCCCAAAGCACCCGCCGGGGTCCGATCAGCGCATGCCCGCGATGTAATCCGAGACCGCCTTCATCTCGGCATCGGACAGGCGCGATGCGATGGCCGCCATCTGGGCGCTGTTCTTGCGCCCGCCCTGACGGAACGACACCAGCTGCGCTTCCGTGTATTCGGCGTACTGACCCGCCAGACGCGGATATTGCGCAGGGATGCCCGCCCCGTTGGGACTGTGGCAGCCGGCGCACGCGGCCACGGATTTCGAGGTGATGCCGCCCCGATAGATCTTCTGGCCGAGTTCGACGATGTCCTTGTTCTTCGCCGCAGAGGGCTTGAGCTTCTGGGCTCCGAAGTACGCGGACACATTGCGCATGTCGCTGTCGGACAGGGTGGCCGCGAAGCCGGCCATGATCGGATTGATCCGTTCCGCCTCTTTTGCGCCGGCCTTCACCTTGAAGTTCTGCAGCTGCTTGTAAAGATAGTCGGCATGCTGGCCGGCCAGCTTCGGGTTGGCCGGGCTGGCACTGTTGCCGTCGGCGCCATGGCAGGCAGCGCAAACCTGACCGGCGATCTGCTGGCCTTTGGCCAGGTCGATCTTAGCCGCCTGCGCCGGCGCCTCTTTGGCCGGTGCCGGTGCCGGTGCGTCCTTGGCCGCGGGGGTCTGGGCTTGGACGCTGCCGACCGCCAGACCCGCCATCAGCAAGGCCGCGAGGCCAGCGCGTCGCCCGACACCGGAACCCGCAAGGCGCGCAACAGAAAGACCAGTCGCCTGGCCACCGGCTGCGCGTACGCGCGAGCCATCAAACAAAGGGAGCTTCATGCGGCGCTCACGAACGGAAATTGAAGGGTCGAGTCACGTAAACTCTCGATTCTACCTTAGCCCAATGCCCGAGGTCACCCGCGTCTCCATGCGCCTGCTGAATACCGCCCGATTCGCCACTACCGTGGCACAGCCCCGGCAATTGCCCGCCGAGGGGCCCCCCGAGGTCGCATTCGTCGGCCGCTCCAATTCGGGCAAATCCACCGCCATCAACACCTTGTGCGAACGGCGCCGGCTGGCATTCGCCAGCCGCACGCCCGGCCGGACCCAGGCGCTGAATCTGTTCGCGCTCGGCCCCGCCGACACGGTCGTCGCGCTGCTGGTCGATACCCCGGGGTACGGCTATGCGAAGGTCCCGCTGGGCATCAAGTCCGGCTGGGACGCCCTCGCCGGCCCCTATCTGCGCGGGCGCCGCTCGCTCAAGGGCGTCGTGGTCACCCTCGATGTGCGTCGCGAAGTCACCGCGGCCGACGCAGCGATGCTCGAATGGATCGATCCGTCCGTCGGCCTGCTGGTGCTGCTCACGAAGTGCGACAAGCTCGGCTTCGAGCAGCGGATCAAGGTCAAGCGCGCGGTGGTCAAACAACTCGCCGAGGCCTTCCCTGGGCGCGGCATCGAGGTCATCGTGTTTTCGGCGCCAGGCCGCCTGGGCTTGGACGAAACGCGCGCCAAGATCGAAGCCTGGCTGGCGCCGACACCCGACGACGCCGACCAGCCCGCGCAAGCCGCTGCGCCCGAGAACTGAACGGCGTGCGACGCTTGGAACGACCGCCGGAACATCGGCAGAAATTGCCCCGACAGCGCCCCTGGTTCGGGGGTATAAATCATCCGTTGCCCATGGCTTTCGCACGACCCGCCATCGCGCAGATGAGGCAAGCTCCCGCCTGTCTTCCTGGCGCGGCCCGGACACCGTTTGTCAATCTCTCCCCTGACAAAATCCACAGGAGCACTCGATGAGCGCCGGAACACCGCAATTCATCCAGCAATTTCCTTCACTCCGGATGCGGCGCATGCGGCGCGACGAGTTCTCCCGCCGTCTGATGCGGGAGACATCGCTTGCCGCCGACAACTTCATCTATCCGGTGTTCGTGCAGGATGGCACCAACAAGCGCCATGCCGTGGCCTCGATGCCGGGAGTCGAACGGCATACGATCGACAAGCTGTTCGAGGTCGCCGAAAAGTGTCTGAAGGCCGGCGTGCCGGTGATGGCGATCTTCCCGGTCATCGAGCCCTCGCTGAAGACGCCCGACGGCATCGTTGCAACCGATCCCGACGGCCTGGTGCCGCGTGCCGCCCGTGAACTGAAGAAGCGGTTTCCCGAGCTCGGACTGCTGGCCGATGTCGCGCTCGACCCATTTACCAGCCATGGGCAGGACGGCCTGATCGACGACACCGGCTACGTGATGAACGATGCCACGATCGACATCCTGGTGCGCCAGACCGCGGTGCAGGCGCAGGCCGGAATCGACATCGTGGCGCCGTCCGACATGATGGACGGCAGGGTGGCCGCGATGCGCAAGACCCTCGAGGACGCCGGCCTGATCCACACCCGGATCATGGCCTACAGCGCCAAGTACGCGTCGGGCTACTACGGCCCTTTCCGTGACGCGGTCGGCTCGGCCAACAATCTGGGCAAGAGCAACAAGAAGACCTACCAGATGGATCCGGCCAATTCCGACGAGGCCCTGCGCGAAGTGGCGCTGGACCTGCAGGAAGGCGCCGACATGGTCATGGTCAAGCCCGGCATGCCGTATCTGGACATCGTTCGCCGGGTCAAGGATGCGTTCGGAGTGCCGACCTTCGTCTACCAGGTCAGCGGCGAATACTCGATGCTCAAGGCGGCTGCCGCCAACGGCTGGCTCGATGAGCGCACCGTGGCGCTCGAAGCCCTGATGTCGATGCGCCGCGCGGGCGCCGATGGCATCCTGACCTACTACGCGCTGGATGCCGCCGCCTGGCTCGCCGAGCAGCGCTGAGACCGCGGCGCCCATGTCGCAGGCATCGTCGCTGAGCATCCTGCATGTGACGGTCGACCGGGCCGTCGTGCTGACGGCCCCGCCGGACGTGGGCTCGGTCGAGGGCTGGTATTGGCTCGACTGCGGCTACGACGATGCGCGCAGCTGGGTCGAGCCCGTCCGCCATCTCACCGGCATCAGCGTGTTCGAGGATCATCTGCTCGATGCCGAGAACCAGCTGCATCCGTCGTACTTCGACTCGACCCGCGACTACGAGATGATCGTCTTTCGCGGGCTGGCGCCCCACAATGCCCGCCGAGGACAACCGGGCGATGCGCATCCGCACCCGGCCGACGGTGGTCTTCCTGTTCCCCGGCTGCCTGGTGACAGTCCGCTCACCCGACAGCACCTCGGTCCCGGCGCTGCGCAAGCGCCTGCTCGCGGCGGCGGGCAGCCGCCAGCGCCTGCCGGGATCGCCTGAAGAGCTGATGCTGCGCTTGCTCAACAACATGGTCGACCGCTACCTGGAACTGCGGCAGCCGCTCACCGAGCAGCTCGAACGCTGGCAGCGTCTGCTGCTCGATCCCAGGCGCCCGTTTCACGACTGGTACGCGCTGCTGGAAGCCCGCGGCGAAATCCGCAAACTCGAACAATTGTGCGAAGAACAGCTCGATGCCCTCCAGGAATGGCGCGACGAACGAATGGATCTCAGCCGTGGCTCGGGCCAGGCCGGACACCGGCATGCTGCGGGTTTCACCGAAATCGCCGACCCGCTGCTGGTACGCACCAGCGAAGTGGTCGAGCACATCCAGCGGGTTCTCAGCCATGCGCGCCGACTCGAGACCTCGGTCGAGTCGGCGGTGCAGCTGCATTTTTCGTCGACCGCACACCGCACCAGCGAGATCATGCGCACGCTGACCACGCTGACCGCCATCTTCATGCCGCTGACGCTGATCACCGGCATATTCGGCATGAATTTCGAGGTGATGCCCGGACTGCGATCGCCGGCCGGCTTCTGGTGGACGATGGCGGCGATGGCCGCGATCAGCGTGAGTCTGCTGGTCTACTTCCGGGCGCGCCGGTTTCTCAGCTCGCCCGATCGCCTGAGCAGGCGCGGCGCAAGGGCGCGAACCGCGCTCCCTCCGGGCTGAGCTTGCGGGCCCGGCTCCAAGCCTGCGCCGGGTCCGGCACATAGCCGACACATAGCCGGAGCGGGGTCAAGTTCGGAGCCGGCGCCGGGTCAGCGCCAGCGCGACCACGAACGACACGACGCAGTACGCCACCAGCACCGCGAACCGCTGTGCCGCGTCGGCGGGCCACTGGCCCAGCACCAATGGGCGCGCCAGATCGACTGCCGCCGCCAGAGGCAGCCAGTGCGCCAGCGTGGCCAGCCACTCCGGCAGAGCGGTCATCGGGTAATAGACACCCGAGATGAAAACCATCGGGGTGATCACCAGCGTGAAGTAGTAGGTGAAGAAATCATAGCCGCGGGCCAGCGCGTTGAAACACAGGCCGATTCCCCCGAAGGCCAGCCCGGTCAGCATGATCACCGGCAACAGCAGCAGCAGGGTCGGCGAGCGCGAGATGTTCAGCGCCAGCATCACCGCGATGATCGCCAGGCCCGAGAACATGCTCTTGGTCGCGGCCCACAGCCACTCGGCGATCAGCACATCCTCGAGCTCGACCGGCGCATTGAGAATCGACGCCCAGGTCTGCTGGACCTGCATGCGCGAATACGCGGAGTACAGGGCCTCGAAGCTCGCCGCCATCGCGGTGCTCATGCACACCGAGCCGGCGGCCAGGAAAACGATGTAGGGCACCCCCTCAACCCGCGGCAGCAGTGCGCCCAGGCCATAACCGAAGGCCACCAGCGTGATCAGAGGATCAGCGATGTTGCCCAGCACGCTGGCCAAGGCCAGCTTGCGCCAGACCAGCAGGTTACGCAGGTAGATGGGCACAAACCGCAGGCTGGGAGCCGGCAGTGCGAACAACGATCGTGACGACATCATCAGTCCCGCAAGTCCCGGCCGGTGAGTTTCAGGAAGACGTCCTCCAGATTGGCCCGCCGCTGGAGCCCGCGCACGACCGGATCGGCTTCCAGCGCCGCGGCCAGCGGATGCGGATCGGTGCAATAGGCAAACACTGTCTCGCCGATCGTCTCGACGCGGGCACACCCGGGAGTGCGCGACGCACGCTCGGCCCAAGCCAGCGGGGCATCGCCGACGATTTCGATGACCTGGGGTTCGATTTCCCGCGCAATCAGCTGCGCCGGCGTTGACTGGGCAATCAGGCGGCCATGATCGACGATCGCCAACCGGCCACACAAGCGTTCGGCCTCGTCCATGAAGTGCGTAGTCAGCAGGATCGTCTTGCCCTGCTTGAGCAACTGCTTCAGCCGCTCCCAGATCAGATGCCGCGCCTGAGGGTCCAGGCCCGTCGTCGGCTCATCGAGGAACAGAATCTCGGGGTCGTTCACCAGCGCGCGAGCCAGCGTCAAGCGCCGTTTCATGCCGCCCGACAGTTCACCGATCTTGGCGTCGCGCTTGCCGCCCAGCCCCGCGAAGTCCAGCAGGTCCGGAATTCGCCGCGCGATGTCGGCCGAACGCATGCCGAAGTATCGGCCGAAGACCATCAGGTTCTCGGCAACCGAAAAGTCCGGATCGAGCGCGTCGGTCTGCGGCACCACGCCGATCCGTGCCCGCGCCTCACGGGCCCTGGCCGGAATCGGCAGGCCCAGCAGTTCGATCCTTCCGCCCTGGGGCTGAGACAAACCCAGCAGCAGGCGCAGCGTGGTGCTCTTGCCGGCGCCATTGGGCCCCAGCAAGCCGAAACACTCGCCGGCACGGACCTGGAAAGACAGGCCGTCGACCGCCCGATGAGTCCCGTAGATTTTCACCAGACCCTGCACGTCGATGACAGGGGCCGCCTGCGCACTCAGCACGAACTCTCCTCGAGTCTGCGGCACGCATTGCGGCGTGGCCGGCGAATGGGCGAGCGCCCATCAAAAAAAAAGGCGCCGTAACGCGCAATCGCGCGCCGGCGCCCGTGGGTGCGCAGACCGGGGCCTGTGCCCCGCTCTGCTGCCCCGATCACCCTGCGTTCACGCAGCCTCGGCAGGCGCCGCGGCGGCATCCTGGTCGGGACGATCCATCAGTTCGATGTACGCCATCGGCGCGTTGTCGCCGATCCGGAAGCCGAACTTCAGGATGCGAAGGTAGCCGCCGTTGCGATTGGCGTAGCGCGGTCCGAGATCGTTGAAGATCTTGACGACCATCTCGCGGTCGCGCAGCCGGTCAAACGCCAGACGGCGATTGGCCAGCGACGGCTTCTTGCCGAGCGTGATCAGGGGTTCGACAACACGGCGCAGTTCCTTGGCCTTCGGCAGCGTGGTCTTGATGACCTCGTGGCGAAGCAGGGAATTGCACATGTTGCGCAGCATCGCTTCGCGATGGCTGCTGGTGCGGTTAAGTTTGCGAAGTCCGTGACGGTGACGCATGGTTCAGTCCTCGTGGTGTCCTCAATCGGGCATGCTGTCTCAGGGACGCTCGAGCCCGGCCGGCGGCCAGTTCTCGAGTTTCATCCCCAAGGTCAGGCCGCGAGAGGCCAGCACTTCCTTGATTTCGTTGAGCGATTTGCGACCGAGATTGGGCGTCTTCAGAAGCTCATTCTCGGTTCGCTGGATCAGATCGCCGATGTAGTAGATGTTTTCGGCCTTCAGGCAATTCGCCGAGCGCACCGTCAGTTCGAGATCGTCGACCGGACGCAGCAGGATCGGATCGATCTGCGGCGCGCGGACGGCTCCGGTCTCGGCCATCGGTTCGGCCCCGCCCTCGAGCGCTGCGAATACCGTCAGCTGTTCGACCAGGATTCGGGCCGACTGGCGGACCGCTTCCTCCGGGGCGATCACGCCGTTGGTCTCGACGTCGATGATCAGCCGGTCGAGGTCAGTCCGCTGTTCGACACGGGCGCTTTCGACCATGTAGCTGACCCGGCGCACCGGCGAAAACGAAGCGTCGAGCACGATGCGCCCGATCGACTTGGTTTCGCCCAGATTGCGCACGGTGCCCGGCACATAACCGCGACCACGCTCGACCTTGATCTGCATGTCGATCCGCCCGCCTTGCGTCAGGCTGGCGATCGAGTGCTCGGGATTGATCACCTCCACGTCATGCGGGCAGTCGATGTCGGCGGCGGTGACCGGGCCCGCGCCTTCTTTGCGCAAAGTCAGGAACACTTCGTCCCGATTGTGAAGCTTGAAGACGATACCCTTCAGATTGAGCAGGAGATCGACCACGTCCTCACGAACGCCGTCCAGCGTCGAGTACTCGTGAACAACTCCGGAAATCTGCACTTCGGTCGGCGCATAACCGACCATCGAGGAAAGAAGCACCCGGCGGAGCGCATTGCCCAGCGTGTGACCGTAGCCGCGTTCGAACGGCTCCATCACGACGCGAGAATGCGACGGCCCGAGTTGCTCGACCTCGACGATCCGTGGCTTCAGCATGGCAGTCTGCATAGAGGAGTCCCTTCGATTAACGCGAGTACAACTCGACGATCAGGCTCTCGTTGATATCCGAGTACAGGTCAGCCCGATCCGGCACCGCCTTGAAGACGCCTTCCATCTTGGTCTTGTCGACACTCACCCAGCCCGGCAGGCCGCTTTGCTCGGCGAGCGTCAGCGCGTCCTGGATCCGAGCCTGTTTCTTGGACTTTTCGCGGATCGCCACCACATCGCTCGGACGCACCAGCGCCGAGGGAATGTTCAGGCACTGCCCGTTGACCGTGATCGCCTTGTGGCTGACCAGCTGGCGCGCTTCGGCGCGGGTCGTGGCGTAGCCCATGCGATAGACGACGTTGTCCAGACGGCATTCGAGGAGCTTCAGCAGGTTTTCGCCTGTGTTGCCGCGCCGGCGTTCGGCCTCGGCAAAATAACGGCGGAACTGCTTCTCGAGCACGCCGTACATGCGCTTGACTTTTTGCTTCTCGCGCAGCTGCAAACCGTAATCGGACGTGCGAGCACCCGATGTGCGGCCATGCTGGCCAGGTTTGCTGTCGAGCTTGCACTTGCTGTCGAGTGAACGACGCGAGCTTTTGAGGAAGAGGTCGGTGCCTTCACGGCGTGAAAGCTTGGCCTTCGGTCCGGTATAACGAGCCACGGTACATCCTTAAAAAAATACGCAGGGCGGCACCCGGGGCCACACACTGCGGTTAGTTCGCACTTCCGGTAGCTGGCCCGAGAGCTCAGCGGCGAACGGTGGTCTTCATCAACCCATTGCAAAGGCCGGCGGATGCCGGCCTGAAGGCTGCGGGTCGACAGCCTCTGGAAAAACGACGCCCGGAACTCAGATGCGCCGGCGTTTGGGCGGACGGCAACCGTTGTGCGGAATGGGCGTCACGTCCTGGATCAGCAGGATCTTGATGCCGAGCGCATTGAGCGCCCGTACCGAGGACTCCCGTCCCGGACCGGGACCGCTGATCTGGACCTCGAGATTCTTGATACCGCAGTCCTGAGCAGCCCGGCCCGCGGTTTCGGCAGCCACCTGGGCGGCAAACGGCGTCGACTTGCGCGAGCCTTTGAAGCCTGCGCCGCCCGACGACGCCCACGACAGCGCATTGCCCTGGCGATCGGTGATCGTGATGATCGTGTTGTTGAACGACGCGTGCACATGCGCGATGCCGTCCGACACGTTCTTTTTTGCCTTCTTGCGCACCCGCGATGCGGCGGCGGCTGCGGCGGCTGATTGACCCTTGGTAGCCATATGTGATCCTCGTGCTGGCGATTATTTCTTCAGCGCCACACCGGCTTTGCGCGGGCCCTTGCGGGTCCGGGCATTGGTGCGCGTGCGTTGCCCACGGACTGGCAGTCCGCGGCGGTGACGCACGCCCCGGTAGCAGCCGAGGTCCATCAGGCGCTTGATCGACATCGACACTTCGCGACGCAGATCACCCTCGACCGTCAGACGCGAGATCAGATCGCGAATGCGCTCGAGTTCGGAGTCGCTGAGGTCTTTGACCTTCTTCGAGTGCAGAACCCCAGCGGCGTCACAAATCTGACGCGCCCGAGTACGGCCGATGCCGTAGATGGCCGTCAGACCGATTTCGGTGTGCTGACGGTCCGGAACATTGATACCCGCAATACGTGCCATGCTCGTCCTCTATCAACCTTGACGCTGCTTGTGACGCGGATCGGTGCAAATCACGCGAACCACGCCCTTGCGTTTGATGACCTTGCAATTGCGGCAGATCTTTTTGACCGACGCCATTACTTTCATGATTACCTCGAGCCGTTGAACGCTTAAATGACCCTCCGACCGCCTGGTGCAAATTCCAAAGGAATTTGCACACGGCTGACAGCCGGGAGTTCTCCGATCCGGTCGCCCTTCAGGAGCACGGACGCCGTCAGGCGCCAACGCCCTTCGGGTTCGCCTTCTTCATCAGACTTTCATACTGATGCGACATCACGTACGCCTGAACCTGCGACATGAAATCCATCGTCACCACCACGATGATCAGCAGTGAGGTTCCGCCAAAATAGAACGGCACATTCCACTTGAGCACCAGCAGCTCGGGAAGCAGACACACCGCACTGATGTAGATCGCGCCGGCCAGCGTCAGGCGCATCAGGATCTTGTCGATGTACCGTGCCGTCTGTTCGCCGGGCCGAATGCCCGGTACGAACGCGCCGCTCTTCTTCAGGTTCTCGGCCGTGTCGCGGCTGTTGAAAACCAGCGCGGTGTAGAAGAAGCAGAAGAAAATGATCGCCGCTGCGTACAGCAGGATATACACCGGCTGACCGGGTGACAGGGTCGCGGCAAGGTCCTTCAGTGCACGGACGAACGGATTCGACGTATCGCCAGACGTGAACCACTGCGCCAAGGTCGCCGGAAACAGGATGATCGACGACGCGAAGATCGGCGGAATCACCCCGGACATGTTGAGCTTCAGCGGAAGGTGCGAAGTCTGACCGCCGTAGACGCGATTGCCGACCTGCCGCTTGGCATAGTTGACCGTGATCTTGCGCTGACCGCGCTCCACGAACACCACTGCCGCCGTCACCAGCACCACCAGCACCACGATCAGCAGAGCCACCAGCGCATTCATCGAGCCGGTCCGGACCAGCTCACCCATCCCGGCGACCGCAGCCGGCAAACCTGCCGCGATCCCGCCGAAGATGATGATCGAGATGCCGTTGCCCAGACCGCGCTCGGTGATCTGCTCGCCCAGCCACATCAGGAACATCGTGCCGGTCAACAGCGACACCACCGTCGTGAAGCGGAACTGGATACCGGGATCGATGACAAGACCTGCCTGCGATTCGAGTGCAACCGCAATCCCGAGCGCCTGAAACGTCGCCAGTCCGACCGTGAACCAGCGCGTGTATTTGGTGATGGCGCGGCGCCCGGCTTCGCCCTCTTTCTTGAGGGTTTCCAGCTGGGGCACGACAACCGTCAGCAGCTGCATGATGATCGACGCCGAGATGTACGGCATGATCCCCAGCGCAAAAACCGTGAACCGCGACAGCGCGCCGCCCGAGAACATGTTGAACATGCCCAGGATCCCGCCCTGCTGCCCCTTGAACAGCTGCGCGAGCTGGTCGGGGTCGATTCCCGGAACCGGAATGTGCGCCCCGATGCGGTACACGACCAGCGCGAGAAGCAGGAACCAGAGCCGGCGCTTGAGGTCGCCGAAGCGGCCTTTGGCTTGGTTGGCGGGATTCGTTGCCACGTTCAGTGTCCGATGCAGCCGGATGCGTCGTAGATTCGCCGGCTCAAGCCAGCGAACCGCCCGCCGCTTCGATCGCCGCCTTGGCGCCCTTGGTCGCGGCGACGCCAGTCAGCGCGACGGCGCGTTCGAGCTTGCCCGACAGGATCACCTTGGCCGATTTGGCGGACTGAGGCACGATCCGGGCTGCTTTGAGCGCGAGCAGGTCGATCTGGGCGCCATCGAAGCGCTGCAGATCCGACAAGCGGACCTCAGCGACATCGCCAGCCGCCATCGACACGAAGCCGCGCTTGGGAAGCCGACGCTGAAGCGGCATCTGACCGCCCTCGAAGCCGACCTTGTGGAAGCCGCCCGAGCGCGATTTCTGTCCTTTGTGTCCCCGACCGGCGGTTTTGCCCAGACCGGAACCGATACCACGACCAACCCGCTTGCGCGGGTGTTTGCTGCCTTCGGCAGGTTTCAAGCCGTTCAAATGCATGGCCTATCCTCAGTCGACGCGCACAAGGTACGAGACCTTGTTGATCATGCCGCGAACGGCAGGGGTGTCTTCCAGTTCGCGGCTCTGGTTGATCTTCTTCAGGCCGAGGCCCAACACGGTCGCCTTGTGCGTACCGCGCGTTCCGTTCGGACTGCGAACCAGCGTCACTTTCACCGTCTTCTTGCTCATTACGTTCTCCTGCCGGTGCCCGGCGTTGTCGCCGGACCTGGCGCTCGGGTCAGCCGAGAATTTCTTCGACCGTCTTGCCGCGCTTGGCGGCAATCTCGGACGGCGTGTTCATGTTCTGCAGCGCGTTCAGCGTGGCGCGAACCATGTTGTAGGGATTGGTCGAGCCGTGGCTCTTGGCCACCACGTTGCCCACACCCATCACCTCGAAGATGGCGCGCATCGGACCGCCCGCGATGATGCCGGTGCCGTCCGGAGCCGGCGCCAGAAACACCGATGCGGCGCCATGGCGGCCGTACACCGTGTGCTGCAGCGTGCCGCCCCTTCAGGTGACCTTGATCATCTTGCGGCGCGCCTCGTCCATCGCCTTTTGAACAGCCACCGGCACTTCGCGTGCCTTGCCTTTGCCCATGCCGATACGGCCGTCGCCATCGCCCACTACCGTGAGCGCCGCGAAACCGAGGATCCGGCCACCCTTGACGACTTTCGTCACCCGGTTGACCGCGATCATCTTTTCCTTCAATCCGTCGTCGCGCTCTTCGCCGCCGACCCGTGCCTGAACCTTTGCCATGTTCGAATCCGTCCGCTCAGAACTGCAGGCCGGCTTCGCGCGCCGCCTCGGCCAGCGCCTTGACGCGGCCGTGGTACGCGAAGCCGCCGCGGTCGAACGCCACCTTCTCGATGCCGGCGGCCTTGGCCTTCTCGGCGATGCGCTTGCCGACCAGCGCCGCGGCACCGACGTTGCCGCCACGGCCCTGCTTGCCGGCCAGTTGCGTGCGCACGTCCTGCTCGACCGTCGACGCCGACACCAGCACCTTGCGCCGTCGGCGTCGATGATGCTGGCGTAAATGTGTTGATTCGTCCGGAAGACGGTGAGCCGACTGACCCGCAGCTCGCGGATCTTCAACCGCGTCTGACGGGCACGGCGCAAACGAGCCTGTTTCTTGTCCATCGCCTGTAATCCTGTCCTTGAATGCGGTCCGGTTACTTCTTCTTGACTTCTTTCAGGACCACCTTCTCATCCGAATAGCGCACCCCTTTGCCCTTGTAGGGCTCGGGCGATTTGTACGCGCGGATCTCGGCGGCGACCTGACCGACCACCTGCTTGTCGGCGCCCTTGATCAGGATCTCGGTCTGCGTGGGCGTCTCGGCCTTCACGCCTTCCGGCAGCTTGTAGACGACCGGATGCGAGAACCCCAGCGACAGGTTCAGGCTTGCGCCCTGCGCCTGCGCGCGATAGCCGGTGCCGACCAGCTGCAGCTTCTTCTCGAAGCCCTTGGTAACACCCTGAACCATGTTGGCCACCAGCGCACGGAACGTGCCGCTCATGGCGCTGGCGCTGCGACTTTCATCGGCGGCCTTGAACAGCAGTTCGGCGCCCTCGCGGGTGATCGCCACCAGCGGATTGATCTTCTGGGTCAGGGTTCCGAGGGCCCCCTTCACCGTGATCGCGCCGTCCGACAGCTGAACATCGACCCCCGCGGGCACCGCGACCGGGACTTTTGCCACTCGGGACATGGCGGCCTCCGTTAGGCGACGTAGGCGATGACTTCGCCGCCCACGCCGGTTGCGCGCGGCGGTCGGTCATCACCCCCGCGACGTGGTGACGATGGCCACGCCCAGGCCGTTCATCACCTGGGGCAGCGCATCCGCGGCCCTTGTAGACCCGCAGCCCGGGGGGGAAACCCGCTCGATGCGTTCGATCACAGGGCGCCCGGCGTAGTACTTGAGCAGAACCTGCAGCTCGGACTTCACGCCTTCGCTCTTGACCGAGTAGCCTTCGATATAGCCCTCGTCCTTCAGCACCTGTGCAATCGCCACTTTTAACTTGGACGACGGCATCGTCACCGATTTTTTTTCCACACGCTGTCCATTACGGATGCGAGTGAACATGTCGGCGACCGGATCGCTCATGCTCATTCGGCTTCTTAGGTGCCCCGTTACCAGCTGGCCTTGGTCATGCCCGGGCACTTCGCCGCGCATCGCCATTTCGCGAAGCTTGTTGCGCCAAGCCCGAACTTGCGGTAGGTGCCGCGCGGACGCCCCGGTGATTTCGCAGCGGTTGCGCAGGCGGGTCGGGCTTGAATTGCGCGGGCAGCGCTTGCAGTTTGAGGCGGGCCTGGTAGCGATCCTCTTCCGACGGGACTGGTCGGCGATGATCGCCTGGAGTGCGCGCTTTTCGCGAACTTCTGGACCGTCGCCGCACGCTTGAGGTCGCGGTTGATCGAAGCGAGTTTGGCCACTTGATGAACCTCAGTTACGGAAGGGGAATCGGAAGGCGGTCAGCAGCGCCTTGGCTTCGTCGTCGGACTTGGCCGTGGTCGTGATGCTGATGTTCATGCCACGCAGCGCATCGACCTTGTCGTACTCGATCTCGGGGAAAATGATCTGTTCCTTGACCCCGATGTTGTAGTTGCCGCGGCCGTCGAACGCCCGACCCGAAATGCCGCGGAAGTCGCGCACCCGGGGAAGCGCAACCGTCACCAGGCGGTCGAGAAACTCGTACATGCGAGTTCCGCGCAGCGTCACCATGCAGCCGATCGGATAGCCTTCCCGGATCTTGAAGCCGGCAATCGGCTTCTTGGCCTTGGTCACGACCGGCTTCTGGCCGGCGATGCGCGTCATGTCGCCCACTGCGGCGTCCATGACCTTCTTGTCCGCCACGGCTTCCGAGACACCCATGTTCAGGGTGATCTTGGTGATCCGCGGGACCTGCATGATCGAGGTGTAGCCGAACTGGGTGATCAGACCCGGAACGATCTTCTCGCGATAAATCTGTTGGAGGCGAGCCATGCTGCTTTTCCTCTCAGGCCTTGACCAGTTCGCCGTTGGACTTGAAGAAGCGAACCTTCTTGCCGTCCTCGAGCGTCTTGATGCCCACACGATCACCTTTGCCGGTGGCCGGATTGAACACCATCACATTCGACTGGTCGATCGGCATGGTCTTCTCGACGATGCCACCCGTCAGCCCCTTCATCGGATTGGGCCGCTGGTGCTTCTTGACCAGGTTGACACCCTCAACCAGAAGGTGGGTCTCGTCGACACGGCTGAGCACCGTGCCGCGCTTGCCCTTGTCACGTCCGGCGATTACGACCACCTCGTCGCCCTTGCGGATCTTTTCCATCGAAGACTCCGTTACAGAACTTCAGGCGCGAGCGACACGATCTTCATGAAGCGCTCGGTGCGCAGCTCGCGCGTGACCGGCCCGAAGATGCGCGTGCCGATCGGCTCGAGCTTGGCGTTCAACAGAACGGCAGCATTGCCGTCGAACTTGACCAGGGATCCGTCTTGCCGACGCACACCCTTGGCAGTCCGAACGACCACCGCGTTGTAGATCTCGCCCTTCTTGACGCGACCACGCGGCTGCGCCTCTTTGACGCTCACCTTGATGATGTCGCCAATACCCGCGTACCGGCGCTTGGAACCGCCAAGCACCTTGATACACATCACTGAACGTGCGCCGGTATTGTCGGCGACGTCCAACGTCGACTGCATCTGAATCATCGCTATTCCTGTCCCAACTTGATCCGCCCAGCCCAGGAGCCTAGCGGCGTGCCGCGCACCACCGGCCCGGCGGTCAGTCTTGGTCCCGTGGTTCGGGTTGAATTCCGGCTCGCGACTCCGGAAGCGCTGGAAACCTGCGTCCTTGGATCGGCGTACATTTCAAGACCGAAGCCGTAGATTATAGCATTGGCTCTGCAGATCTGGCAAGCCCGAATATTCAATAAGTTCGGACCAGCCCTGCCGGGCATCTTACGAAACGAGTCAGCCGACCGACTCGACCACGCGTGTGACTTTCCACGCCTTGGTCTTCGAGATGGGGCGGCTCTCTTGGATTTCGACCGTGTCGCCTTCGTTCAACTGTGACTCGACGTGGGCGTGGTAACGGGTGCTCTTGACGATGTACTTGCCATAGACCGGGTGCTTGACCTTGCGCTCAACCACCACGGTCACCGTCTTTTGCATCTTGTTGCTGACAACACGTCCGACCAGAGTGCGCTTGAGCGACGGGGTCGCTTCGACGGAGTCGTTCATTTGGCGGCTGCTTTCTCACGCAGCACCGTGCGGACCCGCGCGATGTCGCGCCGAGTCTTGCCCAGTTGGCTGGTGTTGTTCAATTGCTGGGTAGCGATCTGCATGCGCAGCGAAAAATGCGCCTTCAGCAGCTCGCCGAGTTCCTTGTTCAGCGCCTCGGGATCCTTGGCGCGCAGTTCACTGGCGTTCATCTGCCTTCTCCGGTCTTGATCAGGCCCCGACCATCCGGGTCACGAAGACCGTGGCGATCGGCAATTTGGCGGCGGCCAGTGCGAACGCTTCGCGCGCGAGCGCTTCGTTCACACCGTCCATTTCGTAGAGCACCTTACCCGGCTGAATTTCGGCCACGTAATACTCGGGATTGCCCTTGCCGTTGCCCATCCGGACTTCAGCAGGTTTGTGCGAGATCGGCTTGTCCGGGAAGATCCGGATCCAGATCCGGCCACCCCGTTTGATATGCCGAGTCATCGCACGACGTGCGGCTTCGATCTGGCGGGCCGTCAGCCGGCCGCGGCCGGTGGCCTTCAGACCGAATTCGCCGAACGAAACGGCGGCGCCGCGCGTGGCCAGGCCCTTATTGCGGCCCTTCTGTTCCTTGCGGTATTTGCGTCGAGCGGGTTGCAGCATCGCTCACTCCTTCATTCCGGCCGCGTCGCTGGCGTCCGCCGGCCGCGGCACCGGGCCGCCTTGCGCACGCGTTTGACGGCGGATCTTGGGGGCATCGGCACCGGCGGCGCTTGCCTCGGGCGCGCTCTTGGCATCCGGCTCACCTTCGGGCGACGACGGGGGCCACCGCGCGGCGCCGCACCCGGCCCCGGCGGCAGGCGACGGGTGCGGCGGTCGTCCTGCTCGGGCGGGGCGCCGCTTCCTTTTCGGCGCCGCGGCGCGTCGTTGCGGCCCAGCGTGTCGCCCTTGTAGACCCACACCTTCACGCCGATGATGCCGTAGGTGGTCAGCGCTTCCGAGAACCCGTATTCGATGTCGGCACGCAGCGTGTGAAGCGGCACGCGACCTTCGCGATACCACTCGATCCGCGCGATCTCGGCGCCGTTCAGGCGGCCCGAGCTCATGATCTTGATGCCCTGCGCGCCCAGTCGCATCGCGTTTTGCATCGCGCGCTTCATGCCCGGCGGAACATGATCCGCTTCTCGAGCTGCTGCGTGATCGAGTCGGCGATCAGCTGCGCATCGATTTCCGGCTTGCGGATTTCTTCGATGTTCACGTGAACCGGCACACCCAGCAGACGCTGAAGGTCGGCCTTGAGCAGCTCGATGTCTTCGCCCTTCTTGCCGATGACCACGCCCGGCCGCGCCGAGAAGATCGTGATGCGCGCGTTCTTCGCAGGGCGCTCGATCAGCACCCGGCCGACCGAGGCACTCTTGAGCTTCTTGCGGAGATAGGCGCGAACGCGCAGATCTTCGTTGAGCATCTTCGGGAAGTTCTTGCTGTTGGCGTACCAGCGCGACGACCAGTTGCGTGTGACCGAGAGGCGGAACCCGGTCGGATGAATCTTCTGTCCCATGGTGTCCTTCCGGGCGGGCTTAGCTGCCCACCTTCACGAAGATGTGGCAGGTCTGCTTCTCGATTTTCGCGCCGCGGCCTTTGGCCCGCGCCATGAATCGCTTCAGCGACGTACCCTTCTCGACGTGAATGGTGGTGACCTTCAGTTCATCGATATCCGCACCGTCATTGTGCTCGGCATTGGCGATGGCCGATTCGAGCACCTTCTTGACGATACGGGCCGCCTTCTTCGGAGAGAAGGTGAGGATATTGAGCGCGTGCTCCACTGGCTTGCCACGGACGAGGTCCGCAACCAGCCGGCCCTTCTGGGCCGATAGGTGCACGCCGCGCAGGATTGCTTGAGTTTCCATTGCTGGGTCCTTAGCGCTTGACCGACGACTTCTTGTCCGCCGCATGACCCTTGAACGTACGGGTCAGCGCGAACTCGCCGAGCTTGTGGCCGACCATGTTCTCGTTGATATACACCGGAACATGCTGCTTGCCGTTGTGAACCGCGATCGTCAGGCCGATGAATTCGGGCACCACCGTAGACCGACGCGACCAGGTCTTGATGGGTCGCTTGTCCTTCGTGGTGAGCGCGGTGTCGACCTTTTTCATCAGGTGGGCGTCGACGAAAGGCCCCTTCTTGACTGAACGTGCCATAGCTAATTCGTCCTTCGCCCGTTACTTGCGGCCACGGCGCTGCACGATCATCGTGTCAGTGCGTTTGTTGCGGCGGGTCTTGTAGCCCTTGGTCTGCGTACCCCAAGGCGATACCGGATGCCCACCACCGTTGGAGCGTCCACCGTGCGGGTGATCGACCGGGTTCATACAGATGCCGCGCACCGTCGGGCGAATGCCGCGCCAGCGGTTGGCACCGGCCTTGCCGATCGTGCGCAGGCTGTGCTCTTCGTTACCGACCTCGCCGATCGTGGCGCGGCACTCGATGTGCACCTTGCGGATTTCACCGGAACGCAGGCGAACCTGAGCGTAGGTGCCTTCGCGCGCCAGCAGACGGGCAGAGGTGCCGGCCGAACGCGCCATCTGCGCACCTTTGCCGGGAAGCATCTCGATCGCATGGATGGTCGAGCCCACCGGGATGTTGCGGATCGGCAGAGTGTTTCCTGCGCGGATCGGCGCTTCGGAGCCCGATTGCAGCGTGGCGCCCACTGCGACGTCGCGCGGCGCCAGGATGTAGCGGCGCTCGCCATCGGCGTAGCACAGCAGCGCAATGTGCGCACTGCGATTGGGGTCGTACTCGATGCGCTCGACGCGCGCCGGAATTCCGTCCTTGTTGCGGCGGAAATCGACGATCCGATAGTGCTGCTTATGACCACCGCCTTTGTGGCGGGTGGTGATGTGGCCCAGGTTGTTACGCCCGGAGCCGCGGATCTTGGGTTCGATCAGCGCCTGCAGCGGACCACCCTTGTGCAGATGGCGATGAACCACCTTCACCATCGAGCGGCGCCCAGCAGAGGTGGGCTTTGTCTTCATCAGCGACATTACTGTGCCTCCGCGAAGTTGATCTCCTGGCCCGGGGCCAGACAGACATAGGCTTTGCGCACGTTGCGCCGACGACCCTCGAAGCGACCGAAGCGCTTGGCCTTGCCGGCCTGGTTCAGCACCTGGACAGCCTCGACCTCGACCTTGAACAGCAGCTCGACCGCGGCCTTGATCTCGGCCTTGGTGGCGTCCTGCATCACGCGGAACGCGACCTGCTGGTTCTTGTCGGCCATCATCGTCGCCTTCTCGGAAACGATCGGCGCCAGCAGCACCTTCATCAGACGTTCTTGGTTCATGCCAGCATCTCCTGGACTTGCGCGAGCGCCGGCCGGGTGATCAGCACGCGATCGAAATGCACCAGCGAGACCGGATCGGCCTGGCGGGGCTCGACGACGAGCACGTGAGGCAGATTGCGCGACGCCAGCAACAGGTTTTCGTCCAGGTTGTCGGTGATCACGAGCACCGAACCCAGGCCCATGGCTTTCACCTTGGCGGCGAGCAGCTTGGTTTTAGGCGATTCGAGCGTCAAACCCTCGATGACCGACAGGCGGCCGTCACGAGCCAGCTGCGACAGGATCGAGCGCATGCCCGCCCGGTACATCTTCTTGTTGACCTTGTGAGAGAAATTCTCGTCAGGGCTGTTCGGGAAAATCTTGCCGCCACCACGCCACAACGGGCTGGAAGTCATACCGGCACGCGCACGGCCGGTTCCCTTCTGGCGCCAGGGCTTCTTGGTGGAGTGGCGAACTTCGCTGCGGTCTTTTTGAGCGCGGTTGCCGCTGCGGGCATTGGCCTGGAAGGCAACGACCACCTGATGAATCAGGGGCTCGTTGAACTCACGACCGAAGATGGTGTCCGGAGCATCGACCTTGGCGGACGCCTGCCCCTGTTCGTTGAGGAGGTTCAGTTCCATCGTCGCTCCTTAGGCCTTGATCGGCACGCGAATCGCGGGCGTGACGACGATGCTGCCGTTCTTGGCGCCAGGCACGGCACCGCGAACCAGCAGCAGCTGGCGCTCGGCATCGACTCGGGCAACGACCAGATTCTGCACCGTGCGAGTATTGGCACCCAGGTGGCCCGACATGCGCTTACCCGGGAACACACGACCCGGATCCTGCGCCATGCCGATCGAACCCGGCACGTTGTGCGAGCGGGAATTGCCGTGCGACGCGCGGTTCGACGAGAAGTGGTGCCGCTTGATGGTGCCCGCGAAACCCTTGCCGTGGGTGACGCCCGAAACGTCCACCTTCTGCCCGGGCGCGAAGATCTCGGCCTTCACGACCTCGCCCGGTGCGAGCTCGCTCGCCTTTTCGGGCGACACATGGAACTCGCGGGTGATGGTGCCGGCCTCGACACCCGCCTTGGCGAAGTGACCGGCCTGCGCCTTGGTGACGCGGCTGGCGCGGCGCGTGCCGAAGGTGACTTGAACGGCAGTGTAACCGTCGGTATCGACGGTCTTGATCTGGGTGACGCGGTTGTTCGACACGTCGAGCACCGTCACGGGGATGGAATCACCATCGTCCGAGAAGATGCGCATCATGCCGACCTTGCGTCCCACAAGGCCAAGGCTCATTGTGCTCTCCGATCCCGGCTGCGATTGGCCGGGTGTGATTGATCCTGCAGCGTTGGCGCCCTGGGGGCGCACCGGCCTGGGAGAACTGCTCCCGACGCAGGAAAGCCTTCGAGTTTAGCGCGCTTCGCCCGTTTAGGCAAGAGGCGCGCCAGGTTTCAGTTACTGCAGCTTGATTTCGACGTCCACACCGGCCGGCAGATCCAGCTTCATCAGCGCATCGACCGTCTTGTCGGTGGGCTCGACGATGTCCATCAGGCGCAGGTGGGTACGGATCTCGAACTGGTCTCGCGAGGTCTTGTTGACGTGCGGCGAACGCAGCACATCGAAACGCTCGATTCGCGTGGGCAGCGGCACCGGGCCGCGCACGACAGCACCGGTGCGCTTGGCGGTTTCGACGATTTCCGCGGCGGACTGGTCGATCAGTTTGTAATCGAATGCCTTCAGGCGGATGCGGATCTTCTGGCTGGTCATGAACGTTCCAAAGAGCGAGGGCGACCTGACGGACGCCCGGGTTTGAGTGGCCGGGGATGCACCCCGGCACGGCTGCGACGGGGACTCGATTACTCGAGGATTTTGGCGACGACGCCGGCGCCCACGGTACGGCCACCCTCACGGATGGCAAACCGCAGCCCCTGCTCCATCGCGATCGGCGCAATCAGGTGCACCGTCATCTGCACGTTGTCGCCGGGCATCACCATCTCGGTGCCCTCGGGCAGCGTCACCGCCCCCGTCACGTCCGTCGTGCGGAAATAAAACTGCGGCCGATAGTTGTTGAAGAACGGCGTGTGACGGCCACCCTCCTCCTTGCTCAGCACATACACCTCGCACTCGAACTTCGTGTGCGGGTTGATCGATCCCGGCTTGGCCAGCACCTGGCCACGCTCGACGTCCTCACGCTTGGTGCCGCGCAGCAGCACTCCCACGTTGTCGCCCGCCTGACCCTGGTCCAGCAGCTTGCGGAACATCTCCACGCCCGTGCAAATGGTCTTGGCCGTGTCGCGGATCCCCACGATCTCCAGCTCATCGCCCACCTTCACGATCCCGCGCTCGATCCGACCCGTCACCACCGTGCCGCGACCCGAAATCGAGAACACGTCCTCGATCGGCAGCAGGAACGCTCCGTCCACCGCCCGCTTGGGCTCCGGAATGTACGTGTCCAGCGCATCGGCCAGCTTCATGATCGCCACTTCGCCCAGCTCGCCCTTGTCGCCTTCCAGCGCCAGCTTGGCCGAACCGTGGATGATCGGCGTGTCGTCGCCCGGAAACTCGTACTTGTCCAGCAGCTCGCGGACTTCCATCTCCACCAGCTCCAGCAGCTCCGCGTCGTCCACCATGTCGCACTTGTTCATGAACACGATGATGTACGGAACACCCACCTGGCGCGCCAGCAAAATGTGCTCGCGCGTCTGCGGCATCGGGCCATCGGCCGCCGACACCACCAAAATCGCGCCATCCATCTGCGCCGCGCCCGTGATCATGTTCTTCACGTAGTCCGCGTGCCCCGGGCAATCGACGTGCGCATAGTGGCGCGCCTTCGTCTCGTACTCCACGTGCGCCGTATTGATCGTGATCCCGCGCGCCTTCTCTTCCGGCGCCGCGTCGATGTCGTCGTACTTCTTCGCCTCGCCTCCAAACTTCGACGACAGCACCGTCGTGATCGCCGCCGTCAGCGTCGTCTTGCCGTGGTCCACGTGCCCAATCGTCCCCACGTTCACGTGCGGCTTGGTGCGCTCAAATTTGCCTTTGGCCATTTATTTCTCCGATTTTCAAAGAACGTCGCTAGACGACAGCTTATTTGGTACGGGCCGAGATGATGGCTTCCGCCACGTTCTTCGGCGCTTCAGCGTAGTGCTTGAACTCCATCGTGTACGTCGCGCGACCCTGGGTCAGCGAACGCAGCGTGGTGGAGTAGCCGAACATCTCGGCCAGCGGGACCTCGGCGCGGATAGCCTTGCCGCCGCCCGCCATGTCTTCCATCCCCTGAACCATGCCACGACGCGATGACAGATCGCCCATCACCGTGCCGGCGTAGTCCTCGGGTGTCTCGACCTCGACCGCCATCATCGGCTCGAGCAGCACCGGGCTGGCCCGGCGCATGCCTTCCTTGAAGGCGATGGAGCCGGCCTGCTTGAAGGCGTTTTCGTTCGAGTCGACATCGTGGTACGAACCGAAGAACAGCGTTGCTTTGACGTCGACGACCGGATAGCCCGCCAGCACACCGGCCGGCAAGGTTTCGCGGATGCCTTTTTCGACCGCGGGAATGAATTCGCGGGGCACCACGCCACCTTTGATGGCATCGACGAACTCGAAGCCGGCGCCGCCCGGGGGCAGCGGCTCGATCTTCAGGACCACGTGACCGTACTGGCCGCGGCCGCCCGACTGCTTGATGAACTTGCCTTCGACTTCATCGACCGGCTTGCGGATGGTCTCGCGATAGGCCACCTGCGGCTTGCCCACCGAGGCCTCGACGCTGAATTCACGCTTCATGCGGTCGACGATGATCTCGAGGTGCAGCTCGCCCATGCCCGAGATGATGGTCTGACCGGACTCTTCGTCGGTACGAACGCGGAACGACGGGTCTTCCTGGGCCAGGCGGCCCAGCGCGATGCCCATCTTTTCCTGGTCGGCCTTGGTCTTGGGCTCGACAGCCTGCGAGATCACGGGCTCCGGGAACACCATGCGCTCGAGGATGATCACATTGTCGGGATCGCACAGGGTTTCGCCGGTCGTGACGTCTTTCAGGCCGACGCAGGCGGCGATGTCGCCGGCCCGGACTTCGTCGATCTGATCGCGCTCGTTGGCATGCATCTGCAGCAGACGGCCGATGCGATCCTTCTTGCCCTTGATCGGGTTGTAGATGGTGTCGCCGGACTTCAGGACGCCCGAGTAGACGCGGATGAAGGTCAGCTGACCGACGAAGGGGTCGGTCATCAGCTTGAACGCGAGCGCCGAGAACTTCTCGCCGTCGTCCGCCTTGCGATAGGTGTCTTTTTCGTCTTCGTCCGCTCCCTTGACCGGGGGAATGTCCACCGGCGAGGGCATGTAGTCGATCACCGCATCGAGCATGGCCTGCACGCCCTTGTTCTTGAACGCGGTGCCGCACATCATCGGCACGATTTCGCTGGCGATGGTGCGCTGACGCAGCGCCATCTTGATCTCGTCGACGGTGAGGTCACCTTCTTCGAGATACTTGTTCATCAGCTCTTCGTTGGCCTCGGCGGCGGCCTCGATCATCTTTTCGCGCCAGGTATTGCACTCGTCGACGAGTTCCGCGGGGATCTCGCGCATGTCGAAGGTCATGCCCTGGGAGGCTTCGTCCCAGTAGATCGCCTTCATGCGGACCAGGTCGACCACGCCCTTGAAGTTCTCTTCGGCGCCGATCGGCACCTGGATGGGGATGGGATTGGCCCGCAGACGCGTGCGCATCTGCTCGTAGACCTTGAAGAAGTTGGCGCCGACCCGGTCCATCTTGTTGACGAACGCGAGACGGGGCACGCCGTACTTGTTGGCCTGGCGCCAGACAGTCTCGGACTGCGGCTGCACACCGCCCACCGCGCAATAGACCATGCACGCACCGTCGAGCACCCGCATCGAACGCTCGACTTCGATCGTGAAGTCGACGTGCCCGGGGGTGTCGATGATGTTGATCCGGTGCTCCTGGTACGAGCGGTCCATGCCCTTCCAGAAACAGGTGGTCGCGGCGGACGTGATCGTGATGCCACGCTCCTGCTCCTGCTCCATCCAGTCCATCGTGGCCGCGCCGTCGTGCACTTCACCGATCTTGTGATTGACACCGGTGTAGAACAGGATGCGTTCGGTGGTCGTGGTTTTTCCGGCGTCGATATGCGCCGAAATTCCGATATTGCGATATCGCTCGATAGGGGTCTTGCGAGCCATGATGAATGCTCCTGGGCTTCAGGGACGGATCTTGTGGATCCGTACGGATTGGGCTGCGGTGCGCCTCAGAACCGGAAGTGCGCGAAGGCCTTGTTGGCCTCTGCCATCCGGTGAACTTCGTCACGCTTCTTGACTGCGCCGCCGCGATTCTCGGAGGCTTCCAGCATTTCGTTGGCCAGACGCTGGCCCATCGATTTTTCGCCACGCTTCTTGGCGGCTTCGCGCAACCAGCGCATGGCCAACGCCATCCGGCGGATCGGGCGGATCTCGACCGGCACCTGGTAGTTGGCGCCACCGACGCGGCGGCTCTTGACCTCGACCATCGGGCGGCAATTCTGCAGCGCCTGGGAGAACACCTCGATGGGGTCCTTGCCCGAACGGGTCTTGATCTGGTCGAACGCGCCATAGAGCATGCGCTCGGCGACGGCTTTCTTGCCGGCGAGCATCAGCACATTGACGAACTTGGAGACCTCGACGCTGTTGTACAGGGGATCGGGGAGAATTTCGCGCTTGGGTACTTCGCGACGACGGGGCATGTTCAACCTCTCTTGGCTTCAGCTGGCCGCCGGGACGAATGCCCCGGCCGGACTGGCCATCCAAGCTACCCGCACGCCTGCGCGTGCCGGCGGGATGGCCGCTTACTCGACGCCGCAACCCTGCGGCGCCAGTACAAAGGGCGCGGGCACCCGGACTAGCCGGATGGCCCCGCGCCCGACAAAACGGTGCTGCGCGATCAGGCCTTCTTGGGCCGCTTGGCGCCGTACTTGGAACGCGACTGCTTGCGATCTTTCACGCCCTGCAGATCCAGCGAACCGCGCACGATGTGGTAGCGCACACCCGGCAGATCCTTCACGCGGCCACCGCGGATCAGCACCACCGAGTGCTCCTGCAGGTTGTGGCCCTCGCCGCCGATGTAGCTGATGACCTCGAACCCGTTGGTCAGGCGAACCTTGGCCACTTTACGAAGCGCCGAGTTCGGCTTCTTGGGCGTGGTCGTGTAGACGCGCGTGCAGACGCCGCGACGCTGGGGGCTGTCCTGCAGCGCCGGGCTCTTGCTCTTGATCTGGTCGGTTTCACGACCCTGACGGACGAGCTGATTAATGGTCGGCATTCAATCTTCCTTGGTATGGCCTGGGCCATCGGTTACTGATGGCCTGAGCCAGCAGCTCCGCATTTCGGTGCCAAGCGCCGCATCCCGGGCCACCGGTCGACCCGGCGCGCACTCGTCATTGCGACACAATCACCCCGGCGATCGATTGCGCCGGCAAATTGCGGAAAGCCTTAAATTATAGAACCAGTTTAAAAGGCCCGCAAGGGGGATGCTGTTCGGCATCGCCCCTCGCGACCCCCTGAATCACCCCTGGGCGTCCGACACCTCGTCGTCGGGCGAACCGACCTGGGATGTTTCGGTCGAGGGCATCGTGAACAGTGCTTCGGCCTCCGCCGCCGCCAGCGCGGCCTGCTCCTGCGCCTCGTTGGCCTCCTTGACCTTGCGTGCCCGGTGATACGCCAGACCGGTGCCCGCCGGAATCAGCCGGCCGACGATGACGTTTTCCTTCAGGCCGCGCAGATCGTCCTTCTTGCCCATGATCGCGGCTTCGGTCAGGACCCGGGTGGTTTCCTGGAACGAGGCGGCGGAGATGAACGAATCGGTCGACAGCGACGCCTTCGTGATGCCCAGCAGCAGGTTGATGTAAGTGGCCTCGACCTTGCCTTCTTCGCGGGCCTTGTCGTTTTCGTCCAGCAGCTCGGAACGCTCGACCTGTTCGCCCATGATGAACGGGGCGGACCCCGGATCGGCGATCTGGACCCGGCGCAGCATCTGGCGAACGATCACCTCGATGTGCTTGTCGTTGATCTTCACACCTTGCAGGCGATAGACGTCCTGGACTTCGTCGACCATGTAGCGGGCCAGCGACTCGATGCCCAGCAGGCGCAGGATGTCGTGCGGATCGGCCGGGCCGTCGACGATCATCTCGCCCTTGTTGACCACCTGTCCGTCGTGCACCAGCACGTTCTTGTCCTTGGGGATCAGGAACTCGTGCGCGTTGCCGTCGAGATCGGTGATCACCAGGCGCTGCTTGCCCTTGGTGTCCTTGCCGAACGAGACCGTACCGGTGACCTCGGCCAGCATGCCCGCATCCTTGGGCGAACGGGCTTCGAAGAGCTCGGCCACCCGCGGCAGACCGCCGGTGATGTCGCGCGTCTTCTGGGATTCGAGCGGGATCCGGGCGAGGGTTTCGCCAACGCCGATTTCCTGCCCATCGCGCACGGTGATCAGCGCACCCACAGGGAAGCTGATCGTCACCGCGTGGTCGGTGCCGGCGATGCGGACCTCTTCACCGGCCTCATTGATCAGCTTGACCTGCGGACGCACGGTGCGCGCTGCGGTGCCGCGGCGCTTGGCGTCGATGACCACGAGCGTGGACAGGCCGGTCACCTCGTCGATCTGCTTGGCGACGGTGGAGCCTTCCTCGACGTTCTCGAACTTGATGCGACCGCCGTACTCGGTGATGATCGGGCGGGTCATCGGGTCCCAGGTGGCGATCTGGATGCCGGCCTTGACCTGTTTGCCGTCCAGCGCCAGCAGCGTGGCGCCGTACGGAATCTTGTGGCGCTCGCGCTCGCGGCCGTTGTCGTCGGCGATGATGACTTCGCCCGACCGCGTGATGACGATCTGCTCGCCCTTGGCGTTGGTGACGTAGCGCATCGTGGGGGTGAAGCGCACGGTGCCGTTGGACTTGGCTTCGACCGCACTGGCCACCGCGTTGCGCGATGCCGCGCCGCCGATGTGGAAGGTGCGCATCGTCAGCTGCGTGCCCGGCTCGCCGATCGACTGAGCGGCGATCACGCCGACCGCCTCGCCGACGTTGACCAGAGAGCCACGGCCCAGATCGCGGCCGTAGCACTTGGCGCAAAGCCCGTAGCGGGTCGCGCAGGTCAGCGGCGTGCGCACGCGCACCTCGTCGATGCCCAGGCGCTCGACCTCGTCGACCATGTCTTCATCGAGCAGCACGCCGACTTCATAGAGCGTGGCCTGGGTTTCGGGGTGGATCACGTCATGGGTGACCGTGCGGCCGAGGATCCGGTCGCGCAGCGCCTCGATGACTTCGCCGCCCTCGATCAGCGCCTTCATCGCCACGCCGTTGGAGGTGCCGCAATCGTCCTCGACCACCACCAGATCCTGGGTCACGTCGACCAGTCGACGGGTCAGGTAACCGGAGTTCGCGGTCTTCAGCGCGGTGTCCGCCAGGCCCTTACGCGCGCCGTGGGTGGAGATGAAGTACTGCAGAACGTTCAGGCCCTCGCGGAAATTCGCGGTGATCGGCGTCTCGATGATCGAGCCGTCAGGCTTGGCCATCAGGCCGCGCATGCCGGCCAGCTGGCGGATCTGGGCGGCCGAGCCGCGGGCGCCCGAGTCGGCCATCATGTAGATGGCGTTGAACGATTCCTGGTCGACCGTGTTGCCGTTGCGATCCTTGGTCTTTTCGGTGCGCAACTGGTCCATCATCGCCTTGCCGACCTCGTCGCCGGCGCGGCCCCAGATGTCCACCACCTTGTTGTAGCGCTCGCCCTGGGTGACCAGGCCCGAGGTGTACTGCTGCTCGATTTCCTTGACCTCGTGCTCGGCATCGGCCAGCAGCTTTTCTTTTTGCGGCGGCACCAGCATGTCGTCGATGGCGATCGAGATGCCGGCGCGCGTGGCGAGCCGGAACCCGTTCTGCATCAGCTGATCGGCGAAGATCACGGTCTCGCGCAGTCCGCAGCGGCGGAACGAGGCATTGATCAGCTTGCTGATTTCCTTCTTCTTCAGCGACTTGTTCATGAACTCGAACGGCAGCCCCTTGGGCAGGATCTCCGAGAGCAGCGCGCGGCCGACCGTGGTCTCGACGCGATTGCGCACCGGCACCAGCTCTTCGGCATCGCCTTCGCGGACATATTCGATCAGCCGCACCGTGATCTTGGTGCCGAGTTCGACCTGCCGGTTGTCGTAGGCGCGCTGCACTTCACCGATGTCGCTGAAGTACATGCCCTCGCCCTTGGCGTTGATCTTTTCGCGCGTGGTGTAGTACAGACCCAGCACGATGTCCTGCGAAGGGACGATCGACGGCTCGCCGTTGGACGGGAACAGGATGTTGTTGGAGGCCAGCATCAGCGATCGGGCTTCGAGCTGCGCCTCGATCGACAGCGGCACGTGGACCGCCATCTGGTCGCCGTCGAAGTCGGCGTTGAAGGCCGCGCAGACCAGCGGATGCAGCTGGATGGCCTTGCCTTCGATCAGCACCGGCTCGAACGCCTGGATGCCCAGGCGGTGCAGCGTCGGCGCGCGGTTCAGCATCACCGGGTGCTGGCGGATGACGTCTTCCAGGATGTCCCAGACGATGGGCTCCTGGGTCTCGACGTATTTCTTCGCCTGCTTGATGGTGGTGGCGATCCCCATCGTTTCGAGCTTGTTGAAGATGAACGGCTTGAACAGCTCGAGCGCCATCAGCTTCGGCAGGCCGCACTGGTGCAGCTTGAGCTGCGGGCCCACCACGATGACCGAGCGGCCCGAGTAGTCGACCCGTTTGCCCAGCAGGTTCTGGCGGAAACGGCCGCCCTTGCCCTTGATCATGTCGGCCAGCGACTTCAGCGCGCGCTTGTTCGCGCCGGTCATGGCCTTGCCGCGGCGGCCGTTGTCCAGCAGCGAATCGACCGCTTCCTGCAGCATGCGCTTCTCGTTGCGCACGATGATCTCGGGCGCCTTGAGCTCGAGCAGGCGCTTCAGGCGGTTGTTGCGGTTGATGACCCGGCGATACAGGTCGTTCAGGTCGGACGTGGCGAAACGACCGCCATCCAGCGGCACCAGCGGACGCAGCTCGGGCGGCAGCACCGGCAGCACTTCCATCACCATCCAGTCGGGCTTGATGCCCGACTTCTGGAAGCCCTCGAGCACCTTCAGGCGCTTGGCGAGCTTCTTGATCTTGGCTTCGGAGCCGGTGGCTTCCAGATCTTTGCGCAGCTGCTCGATGTCGCGATCGATGTTGATCGAGCGCAGCAGTTCGCGGATGCCCTCGGCACCCATCATCGCGCGGAAGTCGTCGCCGTATTCTTCGGTCTTCGCGAGGAAGTCGTCCTCGGTCATGATCTGCGCCCGCTTCAGCGGCGTCATGCCCGGCTCGAGCACCACGAAGGCTTCGAAGTACAGCACACGCTCGATGTCGCGCAGCGTCATGTCCAGGACCATGCCCAGACGCGACGGCAGCGACTTCAGGAACCAGATGTGCGCGGTCGGCGAGGCCAGTTCGATGTGGCCCATGCGCTCGCGGCGCACCTTGGCCAGCGTGACTTCGACGCCGCACTTCTCGCAGATCACGCCGCGGTGCTTGAGGCGCTTGTACTTGCCGCACAGGCACTCGTAGTCCTTGATCGGCCCGAAGATCTTGGCGCAGAACAGGCCGTCGCGCTCGGGCTTGAAGGTGCGGTAGTTGATCGTCTCGGGCTTCTTGACCTCGCCAAACGACCACGACCGGATCTTCTCGGGCGATGCGAGCCCGATCTTGATCGCGTCGAAATGTTCCTCTTCCTGAACCTGCTTGAACAGATCGAGTAACGCTTTCATTGAGTGCTCCTAGATGTCGTCGGGCCGGGGTTCAAATGCGCTCGAGGTCGATGTCGATGCCGAGCGACCGGATCTCTTTGACCAGCACGTTGAACGATTCCGGCATGCCGGCATCGATCGTGTGCTCGCCCTTGACCAGGTTCTCGTAGACCTTCGTTCGGCCATTCACGTCGTCAGACTTCACGGTCAGCATTTCCTGCAGGGTGTACGCCGCGCCGTAAGCCTCGAGCGCCCAGACCTCCATCTCGCCGAAGCGCTGGCCGCCGAACTGGGCCTTGCCGCCCAGCGGCTGCTGCGTGACCAGCGAGTACGGGCCGGTGGAACGCGCGTGCATCTTGTCGTCGACCAGGTGGTGCAGCTTCAGCATGTGCATGTAACCGACGGTGACCCGGCGGTCGAATGCCTCGCCGGTTCGGCCGTCGTACAAAGTGACCTGCGTCTTGCTGGGCGTGAAGCCCAGCAGCTTGGTGCGGGGGTCGTCGTCGGGGAAGGCCAGATCGAGCATTTCGCGGATCTCGGGCTCGGTTGCGCCGTCGAACACCGGGGTGGCGAACGGCACACCGTTGCGCAGGTTCTCGGCCAGCTCGACGATCTCGTGATCCTGCAGCTCGTCCAGCCCGGCGCGCTGGCTGGCGCTGGTGTAGATCTTCTCGAGCAGTGCCCGGATGATCGACGGCCTGACCTGCTCCTTGAGCATCGCGCCGATCCGCAGGCCGATGCCCTTGGCGGCCCAGCCCAGGTGGGTTTCGAGGATCTGCCCGACGTTCATCCGCGAGGGCACGCCCAGCGGATTGAGCACGATGTCCGCCGGCGTGCCGTCGGCCATGTAGGGCATGTCCTCGACCGGCACGATGCGCGACACGACACCCTTGTTGCCGTGCCGGCCGGCCATCTTGTCGCCCGGCTGCAGGCGGCGCTTCACCGCCAGGTAGACCTTGACCATCTTCAGCACGCCCGGGGGCAGTTCGTCGCCCTGGGTGAGCTTCTTGCGCTTCTCTTCGAAGGCCAGGTCGAACTGGTGGCGCTTCTGTTCGACCGATTCCTTCAGGGCCTCGAGCGAATTGGCTGCCGCCTCGTCGGCCAGGCGGATCTCGAACCACTGATACCGGTCGAGGTCGGTCAGGTACTCGGGGGTGATCGCGGCGCCCTTGACCAGGCGCTTCGGGCCGCCGTTGGCGATCTTGCCGGCCAGCAGCCGCTCGATCCGCGAGAACGCGTCGTTCTCGACGATGCGCAGCTGATCGTTCAAGTCCTGCCGATAGCGCTTCAACTCGTCGTCGATGATCGACTGGGCGCGCTTGTCGCGCACGATGCCTTCGCGGGTGAAGACCTGCACGTCGATGACGGTGCCGCTCATGCCCGAGGGCACGCGCAGCGAGGTGTCTTTGACGTCGGAGGCCTTCTCGCCGAAGATCGCGCGCAGCAGCTTTTCTTCCGGCGTGAGCTGGGTCTCGCCCTTGGGCGTGACCTTGCCGACCAGGATGTCGCCGGCCTCGACTTCGGCGCCGATGTAGACGATGCCCGACTCGTCCAGGCGCGACAGCTGCGATTCGGACAGGTTGGAGATGTCGCGGGTGATGTCTTCGGCGCCCAGCTTGGTGTCGCGCGCCAGCACCGAGAGTTCCTCGATGTGGATCGAGGTGTAGCGGTCGTCGGCGACCACGCGTTCGGAGATCAGGATCGAGTCTTCGAAGTTGTAGCCGTTCCAGGGCATGAACGCGACCAGCATGTTCTGGCCCAGCGCGAGTTCGCCCAGATCGGTCGAGGCGCCGTCGGCGACGACGTCCTTGCCTGCGATCTTGTCGCCCTTGCGCACGATCGGGCGCTGGTTGATGTTCGTGTTCTGGTTGCTGCGGGTGTACTTGATCAGGTTGTAGATGTCGACGCCGACTTCGCCGGAGGCGGCTTCGTCGTCGTTGACCCGGACCACGATGCGGTTGGCATCGACATAGTCGACGACGCCGCCGCGATGCGCGGTGACGACCGTTCCGGAGTCGACCGCGCAGGTGCGTTCGATGCCGGTGCCGACGACGGGCTTTTCAGGGCGCAGGCAAGGCACCGCCTGGCGCTGCATGTTCGAGCCCATCAGCGCGCGGTTGGCGTCGTCGTGCTCGAGGAAGGGGATCAGCGAGGCGGCGACCGAGACGATCTGGCTGGGCGCCACATCCATGTAGGTGACACGGTCGGGCGAGGACAACTGCGTCTCGCCGTTGATCCGCACCGACACGAGTTCGCCCGTGAGTCGGTTGTGGTCGTCGACCGCGGCGTTGGCCTGGGCGATGACGTAGCGGCCTTCTTCGATCGCCGACAGGTACGAGATCTCGTTGGTGACCTGGCTGTCGGTCACCTTGCGGTACGGCGTCTCGAGGAAGCCGTACTCGTTCAGGCGCGCATACAGCGACAGCGAATTGATCAGGCCGATGTTCGGTCCCTCGGGCGTCTCGATCGGGCAGACACGTCCGTAGTGGGTCGGGTGCACGTCGCGCACCTCGAAGCCGGCGCGCTCGCGCGTCAGGCCGCCCGGGCCCAGCGCCGAGACGCGCCGCTTGTGGGTGATCTCGGACAGCGGGTTGGTCTGGTCCATGAACTGGCTCAGCTGCGAAGACCCGAAGAACTCGCGGATGGCCGCCGAGATCGGCTTGCTGTTGATCAGGTCATGCGGCATGAGATTTTCGGTCTCGGCCTGGCCCAGGCGTTCCTTGACGGCCCGCTCGACTCGCACCAGCCCGGCACGGAACTGGTTCTCGGCCAGTTCGCCGACGCAGCGCACCCGCCGGTTGCCCAGGTGGTCGATGTCGTCGATCTCGCCCTTGCCGTTGCGCAGGTCGACCAGGATCTTGATGACGGCGAGGATGTCGTCGTTCATCAGGGTCATGGGGCCGATCAGTTCGTCGCGGCCAACCCGCCGGTTGAACTTCATCCGGCCGACCTTGGACAGGTCGTAGGCGTCTTCGCTGTAGAACAGCCGGTGGAACAGGGCCTCGACCGCGTCTTCGGTGGGCGGCTCGCCAGGACGCATCATCCGGTAGATGGCGATGCGCGCGGCGGTCTGGTCGGCGGTTTCGTCGACCCGCAGGGTCTGGGCGATGTACGGACCCTGGTCGAGGTCGTTGGTGTACAGCGTGCGGAAGTCCTTGACGTTGGCCTTGCGCATCTTGCCCACCACTTCTTCGGTGAGCTCGTCATTGGCCTTGGCCACGACTTCGCCGGTATCGGCATCGATGACCGCATGGGCCAGCGTGCGACCCAGCAGATAGTCTTCGGGAATGGAGATGCGCTTCATGCCGGCCGCATCCATGTCGCGGATGTGCTTGGCGTTGATGCGCTTGTCCTTGGCGACAATGACCTTGCCGTCCTTGTCCGAGATGTCGAAGCGGGCGATTTCGCCGCGCAGCCGCTCGGGCACCAGCTCGAGCATCGCGCCTTCGGCCATCAGCTGCAGGCTGTCGAAGACGAAGAAGTGGGCGAGGATCTGCTCGGGCGTCAGGCCGATGGCCTTCAGCAGGATCGTGACCGGCATCTTGCGGCGGCGGTCGACGCGGAAGTACAGGACGTCCTTGGGGTCGAACTCGAAGTCGAGCCACGAGCCGCGGTAGGGAATGATCCGCGCCGAGAACAGCAGCTTGCCCGAGCTGTGGGTCTTGCCGCGGTCGTGCTCGAAGAACACGCCCGGCGACCGGTGCAGCTGCGAGACGATGACGCGCTCGGTGCCGTTGACGATGAACGAGCCGGTGGTGGTCATGAGCGGAATCTCGCCCATGTAGACCTCCTGCTCCTTCACCTCCTTGACGGTCGGCTTGACGGCTTCCTTGTCCATGATGACCAGGCGGACCCGGGCACGCAGGGGCGCGCAAAAGGTCAGGCCACGCTGCTGGCATTCCTTGACGTCGAACGCTGGGTGGCCGAGCACGAAACTGACGAACTCGAGGCGCGCCATCTGGTTGTGGGACACGATCGGGAAGATCGAACCGAACGCGGCCTGCAGGCCTTCGGGCTTGCGCTCGGCGGGGTTGGTCTCGGCCTGCAGAAACTGCTGGTAAGACTCGATCTGCGTCGTAAGCAGATAGGGCACGTCGAGAACGACCGGGCGCTTCGCAAAGCTCTTGCGAATGCGCTTCTTCTCGGTGAATGAGTAAGAGGAGGACTGGCTCATGAACACTCCGTGTTTCACGCAGAGACTGGGGGCTGGCGCGACAGTCCCGGGAGGGAGGGATAAGGCATTTCCGGACACGCAACAGACCTCAGGCCCCGCAAAGACGCGAAAACCCGGAACCGTCTTGCCCGATGGCAAGACGGGTTCCGGGTGCTTCTCGGTGACCGAGTACAACTTACTTCAGCTCGACCTTCGCGCCAGCGTCTTCCAGCTGCTTCTTCAGGGCGGCGGCATCGGCCTTGTTGATACCCTCTTTGACGGGTTTCGGCGCACCGTCGACCAGGTCCTTGGCTTCCTTCAAGCCCAGGCCGGTGGCCGCACGAACGACCTTGATGACTTCAACCTTCTTCTCTCCGACGGCAGCCAGCACCACGGTGAATTCGGTCTGCTCTTCGACAGCGGCGGCGGCGGCAGCCGGTGCGGCAGCAACCGACACGGCGGCAGCCGCGGCGGACACGCCGAACTTCTCTTCCATCATCTTGATCAGATCGGACAGATCAAGGACGGTCATGCCGGCGACGGCGTCGAGGATTTCTTGTTTGCTCAGTGCCATTTCAAAGCTCCAATTTATCTTTAAGCGGTTTGCGTGTATCTGAAAGTCTTGGCGAACGTCTGACCGATCGGCCTGATGAAATCAGGCCGATTCTTCAGCCGGCTCCGCTGCGGCAGCGGGTTCGGCTTCGGTCTTCTGTTTCTCGATCGCGGCGAGGGTACGGACGAAACGCCCGGGAACCTCGTTGAGGGTGCGAACGAACGTGGCCACCGGTGCCTGCATCGTGCCAAGCAGTTTGGCAAGCAACTCATCGCGGCTGGGCAACGACGCCAGGGCCTTCACGGCGGCGGCATCCATGACGAAATTCGGCATGGCACCGGCCTTGAGGACCAGTTTGTCATTGCTCTTGGCGAAGTCGTTGAGCACCTTGGCGCAAGCAACCGGATCGTCGGCAATGCCGTACAGAAGCGGTCCGACCAGATGGCCGGTGAGCACTTCGAACGGCGTTCCGGCGACCGCACGGCGGGCCAGCGTGTTCTTCAGAACACGCAGGACGACGCCCTGGCTTCGCGCCTGCTTGCGCAGGTTGGTGATCGCTGCAACTCCCAGACCACGGTATTCGGCGACGATGACGACGCCAGCGGCTGCAACCTTCGCGCCGATTTCGTCAACCACTGCCGCCTTTTCAGTGCGGTTAAGACCCATGGTCCTGCTCCTGTGAAAGACGCTCCGGCTTTCGCCATCGCGCCTGCCTTGTTACGGCGACCGAGCCTGCGTTTTGTGACCGCATTCGCCACTGACGAACCGCTACAAACCGCTTCGGGACCGCCATCTGCACAGGGCAAAGACGCGGCGAACGCGCCTTCGATTAAGGTGCCCGATCGGAGCCGGCATGGCCGGTGGGCCGATCTGCGCCCCCTGTGGTCTTTGACAACCCGTCCGATCTGCCCTGGCGATCCGGGTGGATCGCCGGGCCGGATCGGCCGGCCCAAAGTTCCTTATTCAGCCCTGGTCAATTGCTCGTGGCGGAGAACGCCGCGGTATCGACCCGGACACCAATACCCATGGTGCTGGAGACAGCCACCTTGCGCAGATAAATGCCCTTGGACGAGGCCGGCTTGGCCCGCGTGAGCGCTTCGATCAGCGCCCGCAGATTGACCTCGAGCTTGTCGGCCCCGAACGACGCACGACCGATGCCGGCGTGAATGATGCCGGCCTTGTCGGTCCGGTACTGCACCTGGCCGGCCTTGGCATTCTTGACCGCGGTGGCCACATCGGGGGTCACGGTGCCGACCTTCGGATTGGGCATCAGGCCGCGCGGGCCGAGGATCTGGCCCAGCGTACCGACGATGCGCATGGCATCCGGCGTCGCGATCACGATGTCGAAGTTCAGGTTGCCCGCCTTGACCTGTTCGGCCAGGTCTTCCATGCCGACGATGTCGGCGCCGGCGGCCTTGGCCTCTTCGACCTTGGCACCCTGGGTGAACACCGCGACGCGGACCGTCTTGCCGGTGCCCGAGGGCATCACCACCGAGCCGCGAACGACCTGGTCGGACTTCTTGGCGTCCACGCCGAGCTGCACGGCCACGTCGATGGACTCATCGAACTTGGCGGTGGCGCAGCTCTTGACGAGCTCGATGGCCTGGGTGAGCGGCAGGACCTTGGTGCGGTCGGCCTTCTGGGCAAGCGCCTTGGCGCGTTTGGAGATCTTGGCCATTTACACACCCTCCACGATGATGCCCATGCTGCGCGCGGAACCGGCGATGGTGCGCACGGCGGCGTCCAGGTCGCTGGCAGTGAGATCGGGCATCTTGGCCTTGGCGATGTCTTCAGCCTGGGCACGCGTGATCTTGCCGATCTTGTCGGTATGGGGTTTGGGCGAACCCTTGTCGATCTTGGCAGCCTTCTTGATGAGGATCGTCGCGGGCGGCGTCTTCATGATGAAGGTGAAGCTCTTGTCCGCGTAGGCCGTGATCACCACCGGAATGGGCAGGCCCGGCTCCAGACCCTGGGTCTGTGCGTTGAAGGCCTTGCAGAATTCCATGATGTTCAGGCCGCGCTGACCCAGAGCCGGGCCAATCGGGGGTGCGGGGTTGGCTTTGCCGGCAGGTACCTGCAGCTTGACAAAGCCGACGATCTTCTTCGCCATGTGGCTACTCCTGGTTTGAGTGCTAACGCGGGTTCGGGGTATCCCTACTGACGCTCCTCGGTGCGGCAGCCGGCCCGGGGCCGACTGTCATGATCCGCCGGACTGGGCAGCCCGACGGCGGTGTTCAGACTTTTTCGACCTGCGCGAACTCGAGCTCGACCGGGGTGGCCCGACCAAAAATGGTCACCGACACGCGGACACGGCTCTTTTCGTAGTTGACTTCTTCGACGTTGCCGTTGAAATCGGTGAACGGGCCATCTTTGACCCGCACCATTTCGCCGACCTCGAAGAGCACCTTGGGCTTGGGCTTCTCAACACCCTCTTGCATCTGCGCCATGATCTTGGCGACCTCTTTTTCGGAGATCGGGGCTGGCTTGTTGCCATGCCCGCCGACAAAGCCGGTGACCTTGTTGGTGCTCTTGACCAGATGCCAGGACAGGTCGGTCATCTCCATTTCGACGAAGACGTAGCCCGGAAAGAACCGGCGCTCGGTGATGGCACGCTGCCCGTTCTTCATCTCGACCACCTCTTCCGTGGGAACGAGAATCTTGCCGAACTGCTCCTGCATGCCTGCGCGTTCGACGCGCTCCTGCAGGGCACGCGCCACGCTCTTTTCCATGCCCGAGTAGGCATGAACGACATACCAGCGCTTGCTCATCTACTTCTTCCAGCCCAGGATGAGGTCGTAAAGAACCCATTCGAGCGATTTGTCGACCAGCCACAGAAACAAGGCCATGGCGAGCACGAAGGCGAAAACGATCAGGGTGACCTGGGTTGTTTCTTTGCGCTCGGGCCAGACAACCCGCCGGGTTTCAGCCCAGGAGTCTTTGGCAAACGCGAAGAACTGCTGACCCGGGCCCGAGAACCAGGCAATGGCCGCGCCGACGCCCAGACCGGCAACGAAGACCGCGATGCGCAAGATCGCCGGCTGCCCGGCGAGCAGATAGAAACCAATGACCCCCGCCAGCACTGCCGCGACAGCCAAGACCACCTTGGCGCGATCGGCGCCCGAGGTGACCACTTCAATGTTTTGATTAGCCATGCGGTCGGTACTTGCTGGGTGGTGCCAGGTTGCGGGCGCCAATGTGATTGGCAGGGGCAGAGGGAATCGAACCCCCAACCTTCGGTTTTGGAGACCGACGCTCTGCCAGTTGAGCTATGCCCCTACGCCTTGAACCCGGCACACCGTCGCGTGATTACTCGAGGATTTTGGCGACGACGCCGGCGCCCACGGTACGGCCACCCTCACGGATGGCAAACCGCAGCCCCTGCTCCATCGCGATCGGCGCAATCAGCGTGCACGACCATCTTCACGTTGTCCCCCGGCATCACCATCTCGGTGCCCTCGGGCAGCGTCACCGCCCCCGTCACGTCCGTCGTGCGGAAGTAAAACTGCGGCCGATAGTTGTTGAAGAACGGCGTGTGACGACCACCCTCCTCCTTGCTCAGCACATACACCTCGCACTCGAACTTCGTGTGCGGGTTGATCGATCCCGGCTTGGCCAGCACCTGGCCGCGCTCGACGTCCTCACGCTTGGTGCCGCGCAGCAGCACGCCCCACGTTGTCGCCCGCCTGACCCTGGTCCAGCAGCTTGCGGAACATCTCCACGCCCGTGCAGATCGTCTTCACCGTGTCGCGGATCCCCACGATCTCGATCTCATCGCCCACCTTCACGATCCCGCGCTCGATCCGTCCCGTCACCACCGTGCCGCGACCCGAAATCGAGAACACGTCCTCGATCGGCAGCAGGAACGCCCCGTCGATCGCACGCTTGGGCTCCGGAATGTACGTGTCCAGCGCATCGGCCAGCTTCATGATCGCCACTTCGCCCAGCTCGCCCTTGTCGCCTTCCAGCGCCAGCTTGGCCGAACCGTGGATGATCGGCGTGTCGTCGCCCGGAAACTCGTACTTGTCCAGCAGCTCGCGAACTTCCATCTCCACCAGCTCCAGCAGCTCCGCGTCGTCCACCATGTCGCACTTGTTCATGAACACGATGATGTACGGAACGCCCACCTGGCGCGCCAGCAAAATGTGCTCGCGCGTCTGCGGCATCGGGCCGTCGGCCGCCGACACCACCAGGATCGCGCCGTCCATCTGCGCCGCGCCCGTGATCATGTTCTTCACGTAGTCCGCGTGCCCGGGGCAGTCGACGTGCGCGTAGTGCCGCGCCTTCGTCTCGTACTCCACGTGCGCCGTGTTGATCGTGATCCCGCGCGCCTTCTCTTCCGGCGCCGCGTCGATGTCGTCGTACTTCTTCGCCTCGCCGCCAAACTTCGACGACAGCACCGTCGTGATCGCCGCCGTCAGCGTCGTCTTGCCGTGGTCCACGTGCCCAATCGTCCCCACGTTCACGTGCGGCTTGGTGCGCTCAAATTTGCCTTTGGCCATGCCGGGCTCCTGATCTGGAAAAGCGAGTTCGTCGAAGAGCGAAAACTAAGAATTGGTGCCCATGGCGCGGATCGAACGCGCGACCTCTCCCTTACCAAGGGAGTGCTCTACCACTGAGCCACATGGGCAATACAAACCACTAACGCCAGCTCCGCTGCCACCGATTGCTGGAGCGGGTGAAGGGAATCGAACCCTCGTCATAAGCTTGGAAGGCTTCTGCTCTACCATTGAGCTACACCCGCATCACCCACAACAGCCGCTTTGCATCGACAACGGAACCTGGTGGAGGAGGCTGGATTCGAACCAGCGTAGGCGTAAGCCAACAGATTTACAGTCTGCCCCCTTTAGCCACTCGGGCACCCCTCCAGGGAACCGCTGATTATGGTGGGGTGTCGTCAAGCTGTCAACCCTTGTGCGCAGATATTCGATGCGTCGAGCATTTTGCGAAAGTACCGGACGGGTCAGCCCCCATCGGCAAATCTCCCATTGACCGTCCGACCGGTCGGTGAATAAACTAGGCACAGTTCACAGGACACACCATGTACACACAAGCAATCGACCTGGCGCCCGGCGCGAGCCCGGCCCGGCCCGAAGCGGCCAGCGGTCGCGATGCCGCGTTCGAGGCTGCGATCGCCCAGGACCGCAAGGTCGAGGCCCAGGACTGGATGCCCGAGGGCTATCGCAAGACCCTGGTGCGCCAGATCTCGCAGCACGCGCATTCGGAGGTGGTGGGCATGCTGCCCGAAGGCAACTGGGTGACCCGTGCACCGAGCCTGAAGCGCAAGGCCATTCTTCTGGCCAAGATTCAGGACGAAGGCGGGCACGGCCTGTACCTGTATGCCGCGGCTGAAACCCTGGGCGTGGCGCGCGACGATCTGATCGACGGGCTGCTGACCGGGCGGGCGAAATACTCCAGCATCTTCAACTATCCGGCGCCGAGCTGGGCCGACATGGGCGCGATCGGCTGGCTGGTCGACGGCGCGGCGATCATGAACCAGATCCCGCTGTGCCGATGCTCGTACGGACCCTATGCCCGGGCGATGATCCGGATCTGCAAGGAAGAATCGTTCCACCAGCGCCAGGGCTTCGACATCATGCTGTCCCTGGCGCGCGGCACGCCGGCGCAAAAGGCGATGGCGCAGGCTTCGCTGAACCGCTGGTGGTGGCCGGTCGTGATGATGTTCGGGCCCAGCGACAAGGATTCGATTCACTCGGCCCAGACCATGGTCTGGGGCATCAAGCGCATCTCCAACGACGATCTGCGCCAGAAATTCATCGACGCGACCGTGCCGCAGGCCGAGCTGCTGGGCCTGAGCATTCCCGACCCCGACCTGAAGTGGAACGCGCAGCGCGGCCACTACGATTACGGCGCGATCGACTGGGACGAGTTCTGGCGCGTGGTCAACGGCGACGGGCCCTGCAACCGCGAACGCCTGGGCGACCGGGTGCGGGCCCATGAAAAGGGCGCCTGGGTGCGCGAGGCCGCGATGGCTCACGCCGCCAAGCAGGCCGCACGCAGCCAGCAGCGGGCCGCCTGAGGCAAGTTCAGGGCGCCCGGGGTGCGGTCCCGGTCGGCGCCGCGGCACGGTTGGCGGGCTCCTGCGGTGCAGCCCCGGGGCACGCGGCGGCGGCGATGGGCGCGCCGGCCCGACCGAGAGCTGTTCCCGGCGTCGAATCTCTCGAACGCGATCTGAACCCGATACGAATGGAGCCGACACGATGAGCGACAAGAGTACCCAGTGGCCCCTGTGGGAAGTTTTCCTGCGCAGCAAGCAGGGGCTGGATCACCGGCATTGCGGCAGCCTGCACGCCGTGGATGCCGCGATGGCTCTGCAGATGGCCCGCGACGTCTACACCCGTCGCATGGAGGGCGTGAGCATCTGGGTCGTGCCGTCGGCCGCCATCACCGCCTCGGCGCCCGAGGACAAGGCCATCGACTTCGACCCGATGGCCGACAAGATCTACCGTCACCCCACGTTCTACCGGCTTCCCGACGAAGTCGACCACATGTGATGCCGATGCGAGACCGCCCATGACCGCAGACCCCGCCCACATCGACTACGTGACCCGCCTGGGCGACAACGCCCTGGTGCTCGGCCAGCGCCTGGCCGAATGGTGCGGCCACGGACCGGTGCTCGAAGAAGATCTGGCGCTGACCAACATCGCGCTGGATCTGATTGGCCAGGCACGCCTGCTGCTGGCCCACGCCGGCGCGCTGGAGGGCCTGGGACGAAACGAAGACGAACTCGCCTTCCAGCGCGACGAGCCCGACTTTCGCAACTGGACGCTGATGGAGCTGCCCAACGGGGTCGGCAAGCACGACGACTACGCGATCACCATCACCCGCAACTTCCTGGCGGGCGCGCTGCACAAGCTGCTGTGGCAGGCCTTGAGCCAGTCGAGCGACCCCGAGCTCGCGGCGATCGCCGCCCGGGCGACCAAGGAAGCCGGCGCGCACTGGCGACACGCCAGCGAATGGATGGTGCGGCTGGGCGACGGCACCGAGCTGTCTCATCAGCGCATGCAGGCGGCCCTGGATCGGCTGTGGCCCTATACCGAAGAATTCTGGACGCCGGATCCGGTCGAACAGACGGTGGCTGCCGCCGGGATCGGCGTGGCGACGGCGAGCCTGAGGCCGGCATGGGATGCCGCCATTGACGAGGTGCTGGCACGCGCCACACTGGTGCGGCCGCGCGCCAGCGAGTTCCGCTCCACGGGCAAGCTCGGAAGCCACAGTGAGCACCTGGGCTTCCTGCTGGCCGAAATGCAGAGCCTGGCGCGCCAGCATCCCGGCGCGAGCTGGTAGCGCGCGGCGATGAGCCCTCTGTCCGGCGACAGCAAAACCCTGCCGTGCGCGACGGAATCGGTCGCCGAGGCGCGCACGGAATCGGTCGCCGCGGCGCATGCGGAATCGGTCGCCGCGGCGCGCGCGGCGGCCGGTGCGGTGACCGACCCCGAAATTCCGGTGCTCACGCTGGCCGACCTGGGCATCCTGCGCGACGTGCGGTTCGACGGCGAGCGCCTGCAGGTGACGCTCACACCCACCTACACCGGCTGCCCGGCCACGCAGGTGATCGAGCAGGACGTGCGCGACGCGCTGGCGGCGCAAGGCTGGCCCGACGCGCAAGTCCGCACCAGCCTGAGCCCGCCCTGGAGCACGGACTGGATCAGCGAGCAGGGGCGCGAAAAGCTGCGCGCCTACGGGATCGCGCCGCCCGGACCGGTCAGCCGCGAGCACGTGCCGGTCCGTCTGACCGGACTCGCCCGGATAGCCCGGGAAACCGCGCCCGCCGGTCCCGCGTGCCCGCGCTGCACGTCGCAGCGGGTCGAGCGTCTGGCCGAACATGGTTCGACCGCCTGCAAGGCGCTGTACCGGTGCCTGGCCTGCCGCGAACCCTTCGATTACTTCAAACCGTACTGAACCCTTCACCGGTTGATGCCCACCATGGCCGTACCCCAATTCCACCGACTGCGGATCCGCGAGGTCCGGCCTGAAACCGACGATTCGGTCTCGGTTGCCTTCGAGGTGCCTCAGCCGCTGCGCGAGGCCTACCGGTTCGTGCAGGGACAATTCCTGACGCTGCGCGAACAGGTCGACGGCGAGGAGCTGCGCCGCTCGTATTCGGTCTGCGTCGGGGTGCCCGACTACGATCGCACCGGCGAACTGCGGGTCGCGATCAAGCGTGTGGCCGGCGGGAGGTTTTCGAACTGGGCCAACGAACAGCTGGCTGCCGGTCGCGAGATCGACGTGATGACCCCGGACGGGCGCTTCTTCACGCCGCTGGCGCCGGCCCAAGCCAAACACTACGTGGGCTTTGCCGGCGGATCGGGCATCACCCCGATGCTCTCGCTGATCAGGACGATTCTGGCCACCGAAGCCGGCAGCGAGTTCACGCTGGTCTACGGCAATCGCACCGTGGCCTCGATCATGTTCATCGAAGCCCTGGAAGAGCTGAAGAACCGCTACATGAACCGGCTGCGGCTGGTCCACGTGCTGTCCGACGAAGGCCAGGAGATCGAACTGCTCAGCGGCCTGCTCGATGACGAGCGCTGCGCCGAGCTGCTGCGCACCCTGGTGCCGGCCGCGGGCATCGACGAGGCATTCGTCTGCGGTCCCGCACCCATGATGGATGCGGTCGAGCGCTCGCTGCTGGCCGCGGGCGTCGCCCGGGCGAACATCCACATCGAGCGTTTCGGGACCCCGGCCGCGTCGCCGGCCCCGATCGAAGCGGTGACCGAAGACACGCCCCGCGCCGACGTGGTGCTCATCGTCGACGGCAAGGAACGCCGGCTGCGGGTGCCTATGCAGGGCACCGCGATCCTGGACGCCGGCCTGCACGCAGGCGTGAACCTGCCCTTCGCCTGCAAGGGCGGCGTGTGCTGCACCTGCCGGGCCCGTGTGCTGGAAGGCGAAGTGCGGATGGAACGCAACTTCTCGCTCGAGGAGCAGGAGCTGGCCCGCGGCTTCGTGCTGACCTGCCAGGCGCACCCGGTGAGCTCGCGCGTGGTGATCAGCTACGACGAGCGCTGAGGGAGGCGGCCCGCATGGCTCGCCCGCGCTCGGCCGGCTACGACAGTCAGCGCGACCTGATCCTGCACAACGCGGTCGAGGCGTTCTCGCGGATCGGCTACCCCAGTGCCTCGATGGCACAGCTGGCGCAATCCTGCGGCACGTCCAAGGCCGGCCTGTATCACTACTTCGAAAGCAAGGAAGCGCTGCTGTTCGAGGCGCTCGACCGGCATACGGCCAGCCTGCTCGCGCTGATCGAGGAGGCCCGCAGCGAAGTGGCCCCGGGCCCGCAACGCTGGGCGGCACTGGTGCGCAAGCTGATGCCCGAATACCGGCGCTCGCGGGCCTTCCATGCGGCGCTGATCAACGACGTGAAGTTCCTGCCGCCGGCGCAGCACCAGCACATCGTCGCCCAGCAGCGCGCGGTGGTCGAGGCGGTCGCGCGCACCCTCGAAGAGGCATTCCCGGAGCGCGTGAACGAGGGCAACCGCAAGCCTGTCGCGATGGCGCTGCTGGGCATGATCAATTTCACGTTCGCCTGGCTGCGCCCGGACGGACCGATGAGCTACGAGGAGTTCGGCGAACTGGCGCTCGAGCTCAGCCTGCGCGGGCTGTCCGGCGGCGCTCGATGAGCGGCACCGGCATCCGGGCGGCCCTGGCGGTGACCCTGGCTTGCCGGGCCACCGCCGGCCCACCATAATCGAAGGCTTCCCCGCGGTTCTGCCGCCCGCCACCGATCACGAGCAAACCACGATGACCAAACAATTCGCCTCGAAGGCCGATCTCGCCGAAAAGAAGACCGAGTTCATCCAGCTCTCGCCCAACGCCTATGCGTACACCGCCGAGGGCGACCCGAATTCGGGCGTGATCATCGGCGACGATGCCTGCATGGTGATCGACACCACGGCCACCCCGCTGATGGCCCAGGACCTGATCCGCAACATCCGTACCGTCACCGACAAGCCGATCAAGTACGTGGTGCTGTCGCACTATCACGCGGTGCGCGTGCTGGGCGCCTCGGCCTATTTCAACGAGGGGGCGACCGAGATCATCGCGTCGCGCGGCACCTGGGACCTGATCGTCGAGCGCGGCGAGGCCGACATGAAGTCGGAGATCGAGCGTTTCCCGCGCCTGTTCGCCGGCGTCGAATCGGTGCCCGGCCTGACCTGGCCGACGATGGTGTTCGAGCGCGAACTGACGCTGCACCTGGGCAAGCTCGAAGTGAAGCTGATGCACATCGGGCCCGGCCATACGCGCGGCGACACGATCGCCTGGATCCCCTCGCAGAAGATCTGCTTCTCGGGGGACCTGGTCGAGTACATGGCTGGTGTCTATACCGGCGACGCGCACCTCGAGGAGTGGCCGGCCACCCTGGAGCGGCTGCGCGCGATGGGCGCCGAGAAGCTGGTGCCGGGGCGCGGTCCGGCGATGACCACCCCGGCCGATTGCGAGAAGGCGATCGACTACACCCGCAAGTGGGTGACCGATCTGTACCAGACGGCGCGCGCCGGCGTGGCCGCCGGCAAGGACCTGAAGGCGGTGTTCGCCGACACCCGCAAGGTGATGGACCCGGTGTTCGGCGGCGTGTTCATCTACGAGCACTGCCTGCCCTTCGACGTTTCGCGCGCCTTCGACGAGGCCAGCGGCATCAAGAACCCGCGCATCTGGACAGCGCAGCGCGACATGGAGATGTGGCAATCGCTGCAGAGCTGAGGTGATCGGCCTGCAGCGTCTGTTCCGCTTCTTCGAAGGCCGGATCGGCAACTCCACCGCGGCACCGCCGCCCGAGGTCGAGCGATCCGGACCGCCGCCCGGACTGGCGGCGTTCTACTGGCACTTCGTTCGCCAGACCCGGGGCCTGTATGTCGCGATGCTCGCGACCGGGCTGGGCATGGCGCTAATCGACACCCTGGTCCCGGTGTTCATCGGCCGGCTTGTCGGCATGATGGCTTCCGGCGATCGCGAGGCCCAGTTCGCCGCGCACTGGCCGCAACTGGTCGCGATCGGTGCCGCGGTGCTGGTGCTGCGACCGCTGACCCACCTGATCGACTCGCTGGTGCGCCACAACGCGGTGGTCGGCGGCGTCACCACCCTGATCCGCTGGCAGAGCCACTGGCACGTCATCCGCCAGGGCTGGCCGTTCTTCCAGAACGATTTTGCCGGCCGCATCGCCAACCGGGTGATGAACACCGGCTGGTCGCTGCGCGAGAGCGTCGTGTCGAGCATCCGGGCGATCTGGTACATCGCCGTGTACGGCGTCTCGGCCTTGCTGCTGATGGCCAGCGCCGAGCCGAGCCTGGCGCTGCCGATGCTGCTGTGGATCGTCGGCTATCTGGGCTTTCTGCGCTACTTCGTGCCGCGGATGCGCGACCTGTCGCGCCTGAGCTCCGAGGCGCGCTCGCAGGTGATGGGCCGGGTGGTCGACAGCTACAGCAACTTCGCCACCGTCAAGCTGTTCGCGCGGGCCGCCGACGAGGACGCCTTCGTGCGCGAATCGATGGTCGAGCACCAGGACCGCATTTCCGAGCACATGCGCATGACCACGCGGTTCCTGTTCACGCTGTCCTGCCTGAACTCGCTGCTGATCGTGGGCACGGCCGCGGTCGGCGTGAGCTTGTGGCTGCGCGGCGATGTCGGCACGGTGGCCGTGGCCACCGCGCTGCCGCTGGCCTGGCAGATCGCCAACATGGCCGGCTGGGTCTCCTGGGAGATCAGCGGCATCTTCGAGAACGTCGGCGTGGTGCAGGAAGGCATGGAGAGCATCGCGGTCGCGCACACCCTGGTCGACCGCCCTTCAGCCAAGCCGCTGGCCGTGACCCGGGGCGCGATCGAATTCGACGCCGTGCGCTTTGCCTACGGCCAGGCCGAACCGGGCCGCCGGCGGGTGCTGGACGAGCTGAGCCTGCGGGTGGCGCCCGGTGAGCGGCTGGGCCTGGTCGGACGCTCCGGCGCGGGCAAGACGACGCTGATGAACCTGCTGCTGCGCTTCTACGATGTCGAGGGCGGGCGCATCCTGATCGACGGCCAGGACCTGCGCGACGTGACCCAGGAAAGCCTGCGCGCGGCGATCGGCGTGGTGACGCAGGACAGCTCGATGCTGCACCGATCGATCGCCGCCAACATCCGCTACGGCCGGCCCGAGGCCAGCGACGAGCAGGTGCAGGCCGCGGCGCGCCAGGCGCACGCCCATGACTTCATCGCCGCCTTGTGCGACTGGAAGGGCCGCACCGGTTACGACGCCCATGCCGGCGAGCGCGGCGTCAAGCTGTCGGGCGGCCAGCGCCAGCGGGTGGCGCTGGCGCGGGTGATCCTGAAAGACGCGCCGATCCTGCTGCTGGACGAAGCCACATCGGCGCTGGACAGCGAGGTCGAGGCCGCCATCCAGGAGCAGCTGGACGACCTGATGGTCGGCAAGACGGTGATCGCGATCGCGCACCGGCTGTCGACGATCGCGCGCATGGATCGGCTGGTGGTGATGGACGAAGGCCGCATCGTCGAGGCCGGCACGCACGATGAACTGCTGGGCCTGGATGGCCACTACGCGATGCTGTGGCGGCGCCAGTCGGGCGGGTTCCTGGCCAGCGAACCCGTGCCGGCCCGGGCCTGACGCGCAGCGGGCGCGGGGCACTGCCGGCTCTGCGGGTTGTGCCGGCTCAGCGGGCACTGCCGGCGCAGGCCGGCAGCGGCAGCGCGGTGGTGTCCTTGAATACATCCAGCGCGAAGCTGGAGCTGACATCGAGCACGGCCGGGTGGCGCAGCAGCTTCTCGCGGATGAAGCGGGCGAAGTCGTCGAAATCGCCGACGTGTACCCGCATCAGGTAGTCGACCTCGCCGGTCATTGCGTAGCACGCCACCACTTCGGCCCAGCTGGCCACCGCATCGCGGAAGTCTTCGGAGGGCAGGCGCCCGCCGTGCGAGGGGGCTCGCTTCTCCAATTTCACATTGACGTAGGCCAGCACGCCCAGGCCGACCGCGCGCGGATCGAGCAGCGCCACGTATTGCCGGATGACCCCGGCCTGCTCGAGCTGGCGCACGCGCCGCAGGCAGGGCGAGGGCGACAGCGACACCCGTTCGGCCAGCTCCTGATTGGTGAGGCGGCCGTCGCGCTGCAGTTCGGCCAGGATGCGCAGGTCGGTCCGGTCCAGTGACTCTGGCAATTCGTGTCTCCTGAATCAGATTTGTGAGCAGATTATGCCAATTCTCAGCATAATCGACGCAGTCTTTGGCAGTTTCTGTCGCCCCTGCTTCCTAGAATGACCGATCGACATACCAGGAGGTCGGCATGGACAAATCGGGATGGGAAAATCCGATGGGCACGGATGGATTCGAGTTCATCGAATACGCGACGACAGACCCGGCGGCCACCGGCCGGCTGTTCGAACAGATGGGATTCAAGGCGATCGCCCGGCACCGGCACAAGCGGGTGACGCTGTACCGCCAGGGCGGCGTCAATTTCATCGTCAACGCCGAGCCCGATTCGTTCGGGCAGCGCTTCGCCCGCCTGCATGGCCCGTCGATCTGCGCGATCGCGTTCCGGGTGCAGGACGCGGCCAGCGCCTACCGGCGCGCGCTGGAGCTCGGCGCCTGGGGCTTCGACTCGAAGTCCGGGCCGATGGAACTGAACATCCCTGCCATCAAGGGCATCGGCGATTCGCTGATCTACTTTGTCGACCGCTGGCGCGGCAAGGGCGGACGTGACGGCGGCATCGGCGACATCTCGATCTACGACGTCGACTTCGAGCCGCTGGACGCGAGCACCGCGCATGCCGACCTGCAGCCGTCGGGAGCGGGCATCACCTACGTCGACCACCTGACCCACAACGTGCACCGCGGCCGCATGAAGGAATGGGCGGACTTCTACGAGCGGCTGTTCAACTTCCGGGAGATCCGCTACTTCGACATCGAAGGCCAGGTCACCGGCGTCAAGAGCAAGGCGATGACCAGCCCCTGCGGCAAGATCCGGATCCCGATCAACGAGGAAGGCACCGAGAAGCAGGGCCAGATCCAGGAGTACCTGGACCTGTACCACGGCGAGGGCATCCAGCACATCGCGCTGGGCACCGGCGACATCTTCGCCACCGTCCAGGCGCTGAAGGCCGCCGGGATCAGGTTCCTGGACACGCCCGACACCTACTACGAACTGATCGACAAGCGCCTGCCCGGGCACGGCGAGGACGTGGCCCGGCTGCGCGCGGACAAGGTGCTGGTCGACGGCGGCCCGGGCGGCGGGCTGCTGCTGCAGATCTTCACCCAGACGGTGATCGGGCCGATCTTCTTCGAGCTGATCCAGCGCAAGGGCGACGAAGGCTTCGGCGAAGGCAACTTCAAGGCGCTGTTCGAGTCGATCGAACTCGACCAGATCCGGCGCGGCGTGGTCGCGACCTGAAGCAGTCCGCGCCGCGGATCAGCCCGGCTTCGCCTTGTCCAGCGACTGTTCGAGGTCCCAGAGGATGTCGTCGATCGACTCGATGCCCACCGACAGCCGGATGAGATCGGGCGTGACCCCGGCGGCGATCTGCTCTTCGGCCGAGAGCTGGCGGTGCGTGGTCGACCCGGGATGGATGATCAGCGTGCGGGCGTCGCCGATGTTGGCCAGGTGGCTCATGAAGGTGGCGGCATCGATGAAGCGCTCGCCGGCGCGCTGCGCGGCGGGCGCATCGGCCGCGCCCGCCGGCTGGCCCTTGGGCTGGTCGGCGCGCGCCTTGATGCCGAACGACAGGATGCCGCCGGCACCCTTGGGCATGTAGCGCCGGGCCAGCTCATGGTACGGACTGGACGCCAGTCCCGGATAGTTGACCCAGGCCACCGCGGGATGCTGTTCGAGGTATTCGGCGATGCGCTGGGTGTTCTGGCAATGGCGGTCCATGCGCACCGGCAGGGTTTCGATGCCCTGCAGCAGCATCCATGCCGACATCGGCGCCAGCGTGGGTCCCAGCGTGCGCGCGATCTCCATGCGCGCCTTCATGGTGAAGCCGAAGTCGCCGAAGGTCTCGTAGAAGCGCACGCCGTGATAGCCCTTGGACGGCTCGGTCATGCCCGGAAATTTGCCGTTGTCCCACGGAAACTTGCCGGACTCGACCACGACGCCGCCCATGGTCGTGCCATGGCCGCCCAGGTACTTGGTGGCCGAGTGCACGACGATGTCGGCGCCATGGCGAAACGGCTGGCACAGGTAGGGCGAGGCCAGCGTGTTGTCGACCACCAGCGGCACGCCATGCTCGTGGGCGATGGCCGCCACCGCCGCGATGTCCAGCACGTTCAGGCGCGGGTTGGCGATGGTCTCGGCAAACACCGCCTTGGTGTTGGGCTGCATTGCACGCCGGAAGTTCTCGGGGTCGTCGGAATCGACGAACGTGCAGCTGATGCCGAAGCGCTCGAAGGTGACCGAGAACTGCGACCAGGTGCCGCCGTACAGCGTGTTGGCCGCGACGATGTGGTCGCCCTGGCTGCACAGGGTGAGCATCGCGACCATCTCGGCGGCCATGCCGCTGGCAGCGGCGATCGACGCGCGCCCGCCTTCGAGTGCCGCGACACGTTCTTCGAACACCGCCACCGTCGGGTTGGACAGACGCGAGTAGACGTTGCCGAAGGTCTGCAGGTTGAACAGGCTGGCCGCATGCTCGGCCGAATCGAACACGTAGGACGTGGTCTGGTAGATGGGCGCAGCCCGCGCGCCGGTGGCCGGATCGGGGATCTGGCCGGCATGCAGGCAAAGGGTTTCGATTCCGAATTCGCGATCGGCCATGTGGAGTATTCCCGGGTTCAGTAGGACAGCTGGCGCGGCCGCTTGGCCGAGATGACGCGGGTGTTCACTCCCGCCCAGTTAAGACCGCCGAACAGCCGGGCGTGCTCGATCTTCACGCAGCGGTCGACCACGCTGTCCAGGCCGTTGCGCAGGGCCAGCGCCTGCGCTTCTTCGTTGATCACGCCGATCTGCTGCCACAGGCATTTGGCGCCGATCGCCACCGCCTCTTCGGCGATCGGCAGCACGTCGGCGGTCTTGCGGAACACATCGACGATGTCGACCTTGAACGGAATGGCCGACAGCGAGGGATAGCAGGTTTCACCGAGGATCTCGGGGTAGCGCGGATTGACCGGCACGATCCGGTAGCCATGCTCCTGCATGTACTTGGCGGCGAAATAACTCGGCCGGAACCAGTCGGCCGACAGGCCGACCACCGCGATCGTGCGGTTCTCGTGCAGGATGCGGCGCAGGGTGACGATGTCGGACACGGGTCGGGCTCCTTTCGGGGACGTGCCCGGTCGGGGCTGTCCCTTCAATCGATTCAACGGCGCGCGAACGCCGGGCAGATCTCGGCCCGCGGCGGACAAGGCACCGGCCGAGGGTCGTGGGCCAGGAAGCGCGAGGCCGCCTCTCGCCCGGCCTCGAACAGGGTGTCGATGAACGCGGGGCTGCGATCGAGCTTGGAGGCGTAATCGTAGGCCGGATCGGTGGCCTCCTCGAAGGCGATCTCTTCCGGAATCACGGCTTTGATCGACGCCAGGCGTCCCCCGGGCGGCAGCGAGGGCAGCTTGGCGAGATCGGACACGATCTGGTTGTAGTCGTCCAGGTTCATCAGCTCATGAGCCAGCGCCAGGTTGCCGATCAGCTCGTTGTAGCGGTCGCGCCGGGCATTGGGCGAGTCGGGCGCGCTGTCGACGCGCACCGGATTGATCCGCACCACCCAGATCACATCGGGCTTCTCGTCGCGGGTGCGGCCGGTGAAAAACTCGCGCAACGGTGGATTCTGGGAGAGCAGGCCATCCCAGTACAACTGGCGCGGGTCGGGACCGACCTGCACCGGGTCGAACAGCGGCGGCACCGCGGTGGACGCCAGCAGCGCATCGAGCGAGGGCAGGCACGCGGGCGAGAAGACGAAGGGCCGGCTGTGCGCGTCGAGCAGATTGGCCGCGCCGATCACCAGCCAGGGCTCGTCGCCCGTGCGCGCGGCCACGGGCAGCAGGTGATCGAAACGCGACAGGTCGGCACGCAACCGGTCCTGGGCAATCTTGGACAGCGCCGTGGGCCGCCCGCCGGGCATCAGCAGGTAGTCCTGCGAGCGGGCCAGCCACAGGCTGATCCAGTTGGACACCAGGTCCATGCCGGGCATCGGCTCGCTGGGCCAGGGGCGCGCGGCGGTGAGGTCCCAGAAATCGCGCAGCGCAGAGCGCGCGGGCCTGCGCCGCGCCATCAGCTCGAGCCAGAACAGATAGGCGCACAACGCACCGCCCGAGGTGCCCGACATCGCGACGATGCGATAGCTCAGCTCACCCCGGTGCAGCAGGCCATCGTCGCCCACCTGCTCGAGCAGAGCGTCGAGCACGCCACCGGTGAAGGCGGTGTGCGAGCCGCCTCCCTGACAGGCGATCGCCAGGCGCAGGGGCGAGGATGCAGGCTTGGGTCGAGTCGCTTTGCGGACCATCGGACATCATCCCCTGGGATCGATCGAACAGTTTCAGGACAAGGCGTCGCCCAAGCATGCCATGAAGCCGGCCCGTTCCAGGCTTTCAGGCACCCTGGCCCGAGCGCCGGGGCAACCGGCGCTACCGGCGCTACCGGCGCCCAAGCGTACCCGACGCGGGCGGCAGCGCTGCTGGCCCGCGTCGGAGCGCTCTGCTATCGTGGTCGCGTCGTGCCGTCGGCCGACCGTGGTCACTGGTGGGGGAGACAATCATGACAAACAGATTCGGCATGGGTTCGCTCGGACTGGGGTCGCTGGGCAATATGCTCGAATCGGTCGACCTGGTGAAGAAGGCGTGGTCCAGCTTCAACCTGCCCAGCAGCCTCGCACCGACCATGGACATCGACGAACTCGACAAGCGCATTGCCGACCTCAAGACCGTCGAGCAATGGCTCAACGTCAACTTGAGCATGCTGCACGGCACGATCCAGGGCATGGAGATCCAGCGGGGCACGCTGGCCGCCATCAAAGCCTTCGGGCAGGCCGTTGCGCCCAACGCCGACGGCCTGGCCGGCATGGCCGCCGCCGCAGCGGCCGCCGCGACCCGGGCGGCCCAGTCCGGCATGACCGCCGCGCGCGAGGCCAATGAGCAGGCGGCGCGCGAGTCGGCCGCGACCCGCGAGGAGGCCGGGCGCGCGGCAGAAAACGCCGCGCCGCCCGATGATCTGCCGGACGATCCGTCCGCCGAGCCCCCCCCGGGCCGGGCATCGCGTGCGCGCGCTGCATCCGCAAAGCCGCAGGGCGAAGCGTCGATGGCGGCCGAGCTGTCGCGCGCCGCCGCCGCCGCGGTGAACCCCGCCACCTGGTGGAACCTGCTGCAGAGCCAGTTCAACCAGGTGGCCCAGTCGGCCATCTCGGGCGCCGGCCTGGCGGTGCCCGCCGAGCCCGCGAAGTCCGAAGCGGTTGCCAGGCCACGCGGCAAGGCCGGCACCCGCAGCAAAGCGGGCCCGGCGCCGGGCGCGCGCAAGGCCACTGCGCGCAAACCGGCCGCGCGCAAGCCAGCCTCGCGCGGCAAGGCCGGTCAGTGACCCGGTTTCGCCACGGCCACGCCACTCATCCGCAATGGCCGATGGCACTCGAGATGGCTCTGGCGCAGGTCCAGGGCAGCATTGGCGAAGACGAGGGGCCGGATGCGCCGTCGCTCGGTTTCGTCTATCTGTCCGACCAGTACGGGGCCGATCTGCCGGCCATCGTGTCGCTGCTGCGCGAGCGAACCGGCATCGCTCACTGGACCGGCGCCGTCGCGTCGTCGGTCTGCGCCAACGGGGTCGAGTACGACGGCGAACCGGCACTCGCCCTGATGGTCGCCGCGCTGGCGCCGGACACTTTCCAGGTGTTCTCGGGCCGCCTGCGCCCGCCGCCCGGATCCGACCCCGCGCCCGACGGCTCGTCGCGATCGCACACCGCACTGGTGCATGCCGACCCCGCCCTGCCGGATCTGGCGGAACTGATCCAGGAACTCTCCGGGCGCACGGCCTCGGGGTTCCTGTTCGGCGCGCTCACCAGCGGCGACTCGCCGGCCTTCACGCAGGTCGCCGACGAGGCCATCACGGGCGGCCTTTCGGGCGTGATGTTCTCATCGTCGGTGCGCGTCTTGTCGCGGGTCACCCAGGGCTGTTCGCCGCTGGCCGGCGAACATGTGATCTCTGCCTGCCGCGATCACTTCCTGGAGCAGCTCGATGGCCGTCCCGCGCTGGACGTGCTGCTCGAAGACCTCGGAGTGCGACTGCCGGCAAACAGTGCCGCGGACGGGCAGGCCATCCTGAAGGCCCTGCCGGCCGAGCGTCTTCGCCAGGGACTGTTCGTCGGATTGGCTGGTGGCGGGGCCGCCCGCCGCCCGGGTTTCGGCGACTACCTGGTGCGCAACGTGGTGGGCATCGATCCCCATAACCGGCTGCTGGCGGTGGCCGACGTGCCGGCCGAGGGCGACCGGGTGGTCTTCTGCACCCGCGACCGGGATGCGGCGCGCCG